>DCFQ01000012.1 GCA_002319915.1 Bacteroidales bacterium UBA1800
AGCAGGAAGCATACAGGAAGCTTGGGTTCTCTGTATCCCAGACAATGGCGGTTGCGCAGAAACTCTATGAGGCAGGGAAGATAACATACATGAGGACCGATTCGACCAACCTTTCAAAGCTCGCACTGGCAAAATCAAGGGAAGTGATAGTATCGGAATTCGGGGAACAGTACTCCAAGACAAGGCAGTTCAAAACAAAATCAAAAGGGGCCCAGGAAGCACACGAAGCCATTAGGCCGGCATATCCTGATGTCAGCGCCGTTGCAGGGAATGCAAATGAAAAGAAGCTTTACGAGCTTATCTGGAAACGGACGATAGCATCGCAGATGGCTGATGCCGAGGTTGAAAAGACCACCATTTCGATCGGACTGAACAACAGCGCGGTCTCATTCACGGCAACCGGCGAGGTAATAAAGTTCGACGGGTTCCTGAAGCTGTACACCGAGTCGACCGATTCTGAGAACGGGGATGAGGAGAAAGAGATTCTGCCGCCGGTGAATAAGGGAATGCCGCTTTTTTACAGCACTGTTACTGCAACACAGAAATATACTGCACCTCCGCCGCGCTATACGGAGGCGAGCCTTGTGAAGAAGCTCGAGGAGCTCGGGATCGGAAGGCCGTCAACTTATGCTCCAACGATATCGACCATTCAGAACAGGGGTTATGTGATGAGGGAGGACAGGTCGGGAGAGAAGAGGCAGATCAAGGTGATCACGCTCGAAAAAGGTAAACTCACAGGCATATCGAAGCAGGAGGTGGCAGGAAAGGAGAAATCGAAGCTCTTTCCCCAGGATATCGGGATGATCGTCAACGATTTCCTCGTGGAGAACTTCCCTGAAATAGTGGATTTCAATTTTACAGCCGATGTCGAGGAGCAGTTCGACATGATTGCAGCGGGAAAGATGGCCTGGACCGGGATGCTGGATAAGTTCTATTCCTCGTTCCATAAAACCGTGGAGGAGACGCTTGAAAAGAAAAACAGGATGACCGGTGTCAGGATCCTTGGCAATCACCCCGAAACAGGAGAACCCGTGATAGTGAAGATGGGAAGGTTCGGCCCGGTTGCCCAGATCGGGGATGCAGGCAACGGAAGCAAACCACGGTTCGCCGCACTTACCAGGAACCAGCTTATCGAGACCATCACCCTTCCAGAGGCGCTGGACCTTTTCAGGCTGCCCCGGACCCTGGGCGTGCACGATGGTGACGAAATGGTGGCAGGCATTGGAAAATTCGGGCCATATATCAGGTTCAGGAATAAATTCTACTCCCTTAAAAAGGGTGTTGACGACCCATATTCCGTAACACTTGAAAGAGGCATTGAAATAATAAATGAGAAGGCCGAAAGCGATCAGAAGAAGGTGATCCGGGATTTCGGCGACATCAGGCTCCTTAACGGAAGGTACGGGCCATACCTTGTCCAGGATAAGGTCAACTACAGGCTGCCCAAAGGTACGGATGCAGAAAAACTGACAAAGGAGGATTGCGCCGCGATAATTGAAAAAAGCAGGAAAACCAAGAAAAGCTAATAGCACCCCATGTTTGACTTCAAAGATTACCTGAATCCGGTAAGCATTGAAAAACCTGATTTTGAAATTCTTACAGGCAATGCAGGTTTTCCGCATAATATTTATATCCATACAGAAAATAACCCGGTAAAGGATATCAGCAGGTTCAAGGTTGCCCTTATCGGGGTGCCCGACGGCAGGAATTCCCCCGGCAACGGTTCGGGAAAGGGGCCTGATGAGATCAGGCGGGCGCTGTACGGGCTGGCAAAGATTCCCGGAAAGGTCAGCATAGCTGATCTCGGCAACATGAAACAGGGAGCGGCATTCAATGATACCCTTGCCGGGCTTACTGATATCCTGTGCCATTTGCTCAGGGAGAATATCCTCCCCGTGATAATCGGCGGGAGCAGCGCCCTTGCCACCTCGATCGACAGGGCCCTGACGATCACCGGATCGAAGTACACCATGATAGCCGTTGATCCAAGGATCGATTACAGCATCGAATCAGGGAAACCCGATTCCCTTACCTATCTCAACAGGATCGTTAACAATTCCAAAAGCAGCTTCAGCCAGTATATCAATATCGGTTACCAGACCTATCTGAATGACCAACAGGTATTGAACAGATTTCTCAGGCGTGAATCGGAACTTGTGAGGATTGGAGATGTAAGGCAGGCAATATACCTGACCGAACCATCATTCAGGGATTCGGAGGCAGCAATATTCGACATTTCGGCGGTAAGGCAGTCGGATGCCCCCGGTACAGCCATTCCCTCGCCAAACGGGTTTTATGGTGAGGAGATCTGCCTCCTCTCGAGATATGCAGGTATTTCGGACAAGCTTAAGGTCTTTGGCCTGTTTGAGGTGGACCCTGATCTCGACACCAGGTATCAGACATCGGGGCTTGCAGCACAGATCCTCTGGTTCTTCCTCGAAGGATTCTCCCAAAAGCAGTATGAAACACCTGTCCTGAACACAGCAGGTTCCGGCAGGTTTATAAAATACCACGTCAGGATCACCGATATGGAGGATGACCTCATATTTATCAAAAGTACCTTTACCGAGCGCTGGTGGATAGAACTCACCGATGAAAAGGGAGAGAATGTTTATTTCGCCTGCGCATACGAAGATTATCTAAAGGCAAACAGGAATGAAGTGCCCGACAGATGGGTAAAAGCGTCCAACAGAATTAAATCCTGATATTTCAAATATTTTAACCAAAACTTCGTTAATTTAGCATAGGCATTCCGTCGTACAAGTCTGGCCATGAATGTTTATAAGTTTTAAACTTTAACGCTGCTGCGTTTGTTTACAAGAGTGATTTTTGTTTACTTTACAGGTTCACATAATGGGCTTATGCTACAATAGAGAAGTGAAAAGACTAAACCTCACATTCCTTTTTTTAGTACTTGTCATTTTACCCTGCTTTTCGCAGCAGGACCCTCTTACCAGCAATTACATGTTCAACACGCTCTCCTATAACCCGGGAGTTGCCGGAACGTCAAACATGATCTGTGCGACAGCCCTGAACAGGCAGCAATGGATTGGGTTCAAGGGTGCCCCGTCAACGATCCTTTTCAATGTAAGCGCCCCGGTGGCCCCGTTCAAGATAAACAGCGGAGTCGGCCTGGTTGTGGAGAGCGACAATATCGGCTTCGACAGGGACATCCGGATTTCGCTTACTTACTCGTACGTTGCCGATATCGCCAACGGCAAGCTCGGTATCGGATTCAATGCCGGAGTCTACAACATGACCATTGACCCCACATGGATAATCCCTTCTGGTGACGTTTTCACACCTCCAAACGGAGATCCTTTCATCCCTGAGACAAAGGAGAGCGCCCTGACCTTTGATGCAGGTATCGGCGCCTTCTACAAGACCGATAAGTATTATGCAGGACTATCAATATCGCATATCCATCAGCCTAAAATAAAATTCTCAAAGGGTGTTACCTATCTTGCCCGCCACTACTACCTCACCGCGGGATACACACTGCAGCTTCCTAATCCCTCGCTCGAGTTGCTGCCGTCGATGTTTGCCGTGAGTGATGGAAAAACTTTTCAATTTTCTGCGACTTCTTTGATCAGATACAATAAAAAGGTATGGGGTGGCGTTTCATACAGACCCGGTGATGCACTGACCGGAATTGCAGGAGTAGAACTGTTTAACGGGATAAGGATCGGATACGCTTACGACTTCCCTGTCTCGGAAATCAGGAAAAGTACCAGCGGGTCACATGAGTTCATGGTTAATTACTGTTTTAATTTGAGCACCGGCAAAAGCCCGATGAGATATAAGAGCATACGGTTTTTATGAACACCAAAAAGAGATATAATTTACTTGCAATACAAAATCCTAGAACATTATGAAAAAGGTATTCCTTTCATTTCCAATAGTTTTGTTGCTATTGAGCGGGTGTCGTTCATCAAATAACGGTGAACTCACCGGTGTACAGGGAAGAAAGAATTTCTTTGAACCTGAACCTTTGGAAATGGCATTCATACCTGCCGGGAGCTTTACAATGGGCCCGAGTGACCAGGATGCTGTCTTCGCCATGAACAGCATCTCAAAAACCGTGACCGTTGAAGCATTCTGGATGGACCAGACGGAGATCACGAACAATAAATACAGGCAGTTCGTGGCCTATGTGCGCGACTCCATCCTCAGGACCAAACTCGGTCAGGCAGATATACCGGATCGCGATTATTTCATGAAAGATAAGGAAGGGAATGTGATCGAGCCAAATGTTATCAACTGGAGCGAAAGGATCGATCCAAGGGAAGAAACCACCGCAGGGGTCATCGAGGAGATGTACTACCCGCCCGAAGAAAGGTTCAACGGGAAAAAGCAGGTTGATATAAGGAAGCTGAACTTTACCTATTTCTGGGTCGATTACCAGCAGGCCGCAAAAGCAAAATATGTGTATGACTACGCAAACAATACCGGGAAGTACGTTGGCCAGGTGACCAACCGTGAAGGAGTCCGCACAGATGTAAAGGACCGTTCCTCATTCATAAGGCACGACACCATCAATATTTATCCCGATACACTGTGCTGGATCAGGGACTTCACCTATTCGTTCAATGATCCGCAGGCTGACCTCTATTTCTGGCATCCTTCATTCGACAACTACCCGGTCGTCGGAGTATCTTGGCTCCAGGCAACCGCATTCAGCAGATGGAGGACAGATTATATGAACTCGGCACTAAGGAAAGACGGTGTCGCCGATGTGCAGGCCTACAGGCTGCCGCTTGAAACAGAATGGGAATATGCTGCCAGGGGTGGACTCGACCTTTCGATGTACCCTTGGGGCGGCCCGTATACCAGGAACTACAAAGGCTGCTTCCTGGCCAACTTCAAGCCATTACGCGGCAACTACATTGATGACGGAAACGTATATACCGGGAAGGTGGGATCATACGAACCCAACGAGTTCGGGCTGTTCGACATGTCGGGAAACGTGGCAGAGTGGACTTGCTGCGCATACCATCCGTCAGCTTACATTTTCCAGCACGATCTTAACCCCAATTACGAATACAATGCAAGGCCTCAGGATCCTCCGGTCATGAAAAGAAAAGTGATCAGGGGCGGTTCATGGAAGGATATCGCATATTTCCTCGAGACAAGCACCAGGGACTATGAGTACCAGGACTCGACCAAATCATATATTGGATTCCGCAATGTGCGGTCCTATATCGGCGTAAATCAATAAAATAAATTGAAATAACCCAAATAAATATCAGGTATATGAATTTAGCAGAAATAGTACAGACCAGCGGATGGAAAAACTTTATGGCCAAGCTGTACGGCTGGGGAGCCTCTGTGGTGATCATCGGTGCTCTTTTCAAGATCCAGCACTGGCACGGAGCAGGCACCATGCTTACCGTAGGGCTTTTCACTGAAGCTATCATTTTCTTCTTTTCAGCATTCGAACCGCTCCATGAAGACGTCGACTGGACTCTGGTTTACCCTGAGCTTTCCGGGATGACCGATGAGGAACCGGGTGCAATCGGGTCACGCGACCCCGGTTATGCTAAAGGTTTAGCAGGTGGCGGAGCCGGAGGCGGTTCCCTGGCACTTTCAAAATTCGATGAGATGCTGGAAAAGGCTGATATTACGCCCGAACTGTTCCAGAAACTTGGGGTGGGGATGAAGAAACTTGGCGAAGCCACTTCAAATATAAGCGCAATGGGAGACGTCACAGCGGCATCCAATAAATACATGAACACCGTTAATTCAGCAAACGACTCCCTAAGCAGATTGTCGGACACTTACCAGAATACTGCAAAGGTACTCGGTGATACAAATGCCAATTACAGCAAGGTGGCAGAGACCTTCTCGGTAATAGAGAACGGAGGAAGATCGTATCAGCAGCAGCTGGAATCTCTTAACAAAAACCTTTCAGCCCTTAACGCAGTATATGAACTTCAGCGCAAAGACGCTGACCAGCATGTCAGGGAGTCAGACCAGCTTTACAAGGGGATCCAGTCAATGATGAAAGAGCTTACTGATTCAGCCGGCGACACAAAGAAATATCGTGAGCAGATCTCAAAATTGAACGATAACCTCGCAGCCTTAAATAATGTTTACGGGAATATGCTTGCTGCAATGAATGTAAAATAAAGTGACACATTTTCTTAAACTAAACTAACTGAAAAATGGCTCACGAGAGGCTATCACCACGGCAAAGGATGATCGGTATGATGTACCTGATCCTCACTGCCATGCTCGCACTTAACGTATCGAAGGAAGCCGTGGAGGCATTTAAGAAGGTGGACAAAAGCCTTACGACAACACTGGCAAACTATATTAAGAAAAACAACCTGATTTACAGCGAATTTGACAGGGCTGCCGCTGAATTTCCTGCCAAGGCAACAAAATACAAAACAGCCGCTTACGAGGTTAAGACCCGCGCGGATGAGGTCTATGATTATATCCAGGACCTTAAGATCCAGATAATCACTGAAGCCGAAGGCAAGGACACGAAAGCTGTACAGGGCAGCGAAATCAATATCGACGAAGTTAAAAAACGAATTGACGAAACCAATATCCCCTCACAGATCCTGATCGGGGCCAATGAGAACGGGAAGGCAACGACCCTGAAAACCCTTATCAACGATTACAGGGAATTCCTTTTAAACACACTCGACGGGAAGAACCCGACTGCTGATGAAGCGATCCGAAAAAGCCTTAATACCGACGACGGGCGCGACCCGGACGGACAACCATCAAAATGGGAGAACGTTACGTTCCAGACCCTTCCGCTTGTTGCCGTGATCACCATTCTTTCAAAGATGCAGGTCGACGTCAGAAACAGCGAGACCGAAGTCCTTAACTATCTCTATGGACAGATAGATGCTCAGGCATTCAAGCTGAACAAGCTTATCCCCATCGTCAACGCCAACTCCAATTACGTCACTTTAGGAAGTGATTATGAGGCAGCCGTCTTCATCTCGGCAGCAGATACCACCCAGTTTGCCACAGTGACTGTCAATGGTGTCAGCCTTCCGATTGACGACCAGGGAAGAGGGATTTACAAGGTCCGCGCTACATCAACCGGAACGAAGACCTGGGGAGGTGTGATCTCGATGAAGGGTCCCGACGGAAATACCAAGAATTATTCTTTCAATTCAACCTATACTGTAGGCGAACAAAATGTCGTGATCTCCGCTACCGCCATGAACGTCATGTACAGGGGGATCAAGAACCCGATAGACGTATCTGTCCCGGGTGTGAATCCCGACAAGATAAACATGAAAGTCGTCAACGGCACTTTCACGCGTGAGAAGATCAAGAACTCTAAAGGAGAGTTTTTCAAGGGCAATTGGGCCGTGGTTCCGAATACCAATGCCCAGGCCGTCCAGATCATTGTTTCGACTTCGGATGGAAACGGCAAGGGTACCTCATACCAACCCTATGATTTCAGGGTGAAACCTGTGCCGCCACCTGTCGCAGTATTTGCAGGCAAGAACACGGGAAGCATCCCGAAGAACACAGCAGCAGCGCAGACAGGAGTGTTTGCAACACAGCCCGACTTCGATTTCGACCTCTTCTACAAGGTGACCGGCTTTACGGTGCTGTACACCGACAACAGGGGTGACTTTGAAGAGCCAAGCACCAGCGGGTCGCTCACTGAGAAGCAGAAAACCCTTATAGCCAAGCTCCAGCGTGGAAGGAACCTGTTCATCAAGGACATCAAGGCACTATCGCCTGATGGCAGGACCCTGGAACTGAACCCCATAATTTTGAAGATTGAATAGTAAAATAAACTGTACGACAATGAATAAGAAGCTCTTTTTTGGAATTATCGCACTGGCAGCCGGCTCTCTGGCAAGCGCCCAGTCGTTCGGCGATATTTACCAAAAATCAATATTCGACAACAGGAAGATCACCTATCCTTACCTGAGGGAAGCAGATGTTGTCTTTTCAAAGAAGATATGGAGGCTCATAGACCTGAGGGAAAAGATCAACCAGCCTTTGTATTACCCGACACAGCCGACCCAGGACGGAAGGAAAAGCCTTATCACGATCCTTCTTGAAGAAATCCGCGCAGGCAAGTTGGCAGCCTATTCCCCAATGGATTCGAATCTACCAACTACCTACGACGAGATCCAGACCCAGATGGGCGCAGGTACCAAGCTGGAGCATATCCAGATCAATGCCCAGGGCGATACCAAGGACTCAACCATTGTCGTATCGGCAAGACCGGAAGAAGTCAAACAGCTCCTGGTTTACGAGGAGTGGTATTTCGACAAGAAGCTTTCGAAGCTCGATGTCAGGATCATCGGAATTGAACCTTACTGGCTCGGTTACGACCAGCAGGCAGGCCGCGCCCTCAGAAAAGGACTTTTCTGGGTGAAATATGATGACGTACGCGATGTGCTTGCCAAAAACGAGGTATTTGCCGGGAACAACGATGCACAGAGGATATCATTCGACGACCTGTTCATGCAGAGAAGGTTCGGAAGCGTCGTCTTCGGTGAGTCAAATGTCTACGACGACCGCAGGATAGCTGACTATACCGTCGGTAAGTTCACACTTTTCGAGGCAGAACGGATCAAGACAGAGCTGTTCAATATAGAGCACGATCTCTGGGAATATTAATATTCCCTGGTAAGAAGGAGCTGCATTGAAAGCGCTACCTCCGGTCAGGAGGCACTTTTGATGCAGTTTTTTTATTGGTATTTTTCACCGGTGGCTTCCCGGATATCCTCGACGTATTTCTTGATGAGCTGCTCCTCATCCTTCTTTACAATAAGAAGGACATCTTCCGAATCCACAATTATGTAATCTTTCAGCCCCTGGACTACGGCCACCTTTCCGCCCGAAATATTGAAGATATTCCCGCGCGATTCATAGGAGAATATCTTTCCCGAAACCATTGCATTACCTCTTTTGTCGAGCCTTGCATGCTCATAGAGCGATGACCAGGTACCAAGGTCCGACCAGCCGATATCGGTGCACATAACAAAAACATTGTCGGCTTTTTCCATGATGCCGTAATCGATCGAGATGCTCCGGCACTCCGCATATGTCGTTGCAATGAATTTGGTCTCACGGGGTGTGCCGTAAAATTCCTTCCCCTCTTCGAAGGCAGAATAGATCTCAGGCAGATACTTCTCAAACGCTTCGGTTATCGCTTTTGTGTTCCAGATGAAGATCCCGGAGTTCCAGTAGAAATCCCCGCTCTCGAGGAACTTCCCTGCCAGCTCTATATCGGGTTTTTCTGTGAATGTCTTTACTTTCAGCAGGTTGTCATGACCGGCAACGGGCTTCCTGGTATCAGCCTGGATGTAACCGTAACCCGTCTCAGGCCTGTCGGGCCTGATCCCAAGGGTAAGAAGTGCCTGGTTCTTCTCTGCAAAATCAAAGGCGCTGCTGATAACATTGCTGAACTTGTCCTCCTTGATGATCAGATGGTCGGCAGGTGTGACTACGATCACCGCCTCAGGGTTCTTATTCATGATGGTAAAGGTCCCGTAGGCAAGGCACGGTGCGGTGTTCCGGCGGAAAGGCTCCGCAAGGACGTTTGACGGGTCAATTTCCAGCTGACTCAGAACGAGGTCCTTATGATCGGCGCTTGTCACCACAAGGATGTTTTCCTTCTTGCAGGTCGACCTGAACCTCCTGTATGTCATCTGCAACAGAGTCTCCCCGGTCCCAAGTATATCGAGGAACTGCTTTGGCCTTTCCTTGCGGCTGAGGGGCCAGAACCGGCTTCCTACACCCCCTGCCATGATTATTACGTACCTGTTGTCCATTGGAAAGCTGCGTTAGAAATTGCCCTGCAAAGATATAATTATTTTGAGCATTCCGCTTTTGGCCCCGGCTGCCTGAAATACCATAAATATTAGTAATTTTGAGAACGCTGAAATAAAAGGTATGCTTAAATTCCTATCACAGTTCGGGCGGTATGTCCTGCTTCTCAAAAAAGTGTTTTCCAGACCCGAGAAATCGGTAATTTACTATAAGCAGGTGATGCATGAGCTCGTTTACCTGGGACTGAATTCTGTCGGAATAATCACCATCATCTCATTCTTCATGGGTGCGGTGATCACGCTTCAAACAGCTTATAACACTGAAAATCCGATTTATCCCAAGTATCTGATTGGTCTCGGCTGCCGCGACTCGATCATCCTCGAATTCTCTTCGACCGTCGCGGCGCTGATCCTTGCAGGCAAGGTCGGTTCGAACATTGCATCGGAGATCGGTACAATGAGGGTCACCGAGCAGATCGATGCACTTGAGATCATGGGGGTGAACTCAGCATCCTACCTGATCCTGCCCAAGATCATAGCAACCCTGGTATTCAACCCTTTCCTCACCCTGATCAGCATCTGCGTCGGCGTTCTCGGAGGATATGTTGTCGGAACCGCCTCGGGAGTCATAACCACCCAGGATTACATCTATGGCATCCAGTATGCATTCATCCCCTATTATGTCACCTATTCCCTTATCAAGACCCTGTTCTTTGCCTTTATAATCACCAGCGTTTCCGCATTCCAGGGATACTATGTCGAGGGCGGATCACTCGAGGTCGGACGCGCAAGCACGAAAGCAGTTGTGTTCAGCAGCGTGCTTATTTTGTTGTTCAATGTGATACTTACTCAGCTGCTCCTGTCATGATCGAGGTAAAGAATCTGAATAAATCATTCAATGGACACAGCGTCCTTCATGACATTTCCGTGAATTTTGAAGCCGGGAAGACCAATCTGATCATCGGCCGGAGCGGATCGGGAAAAACTGTGTTGCTGAAATCGATTGTCGGGCTTCATGAGATAGACTCAGGGGAGATCTGGTACGATGATATACTTTTCAACAAGCTCGATTTCACGGGCAAAAAGGAGATCAGGAAGAACATCGGCATGCTCTTCCAGGGAAGCGCCCTTTTTGATTCCCTTACGGTGGAGCGGAATGTACGGTTCCCTCTCGATATGTTCACCGGCCAATCGATGGATGAAAAGCTTGAAAGGGTCAACTTCTGCCTTAAGAGGGTCGATATCAATAAAGCAAACAAATTATTCCCTGCCGAGCTGTCGGGCGGAATGAAGAAAAGGGTCGCCATTGCCAGGGCGATCGCCCTGAATCCAAAATACCTGTTCTGTGATGAGCCCAACTCGGGGCTCGATCCGATGACAGCAATACTTATCGACAAGCTTATCAAGGAGCTGACGGAAGAGTATTCCATGACCACTATCGTGAATACTCACGACATGAATTCCGTGATGGAAAACGGTGAAAAAGTTGTTTTTATAAGCAATGGGCACAAACACTGGGAAGGAAATAAAAATGAGATCCTTGAATCGGATTGCGGCCCGCTGAACGACTTCATTTTTGCCAACTCCCTGGCCAAACAGCTTAAGGAAGGAAAGAAGTGATTCCCATTCCCCCGGTTCAGTCTTTTATCTCTTCGTAATCAATATATTCCCCGACTTCTTTCGATACACCTTTGGGCTTTTTCTCTTTCGCCCGTTCTTTTTCCCTGGACTGGCGCTCATCTTCCTCCTCTGCAAAAAACCTGACAAATGACCTGATCAGGAGGTAAATTATGATGGAAACCAGTATAAATCGTATCAGTAATATCATATACCAGAATTTTTATTCACCCGTTCAGCCAAGTCTATATTTGATCCTTCCTCCGGTTCCCGAATACCAGGTTGATCCCAAACCAGGCATTGACCGTATTCCAGTTTGCCGGCAAAGTTATTTTATTTTGGCTATCGCCTGCACTTTCCCATTTAAGAGGGATCCTGTCGACCATGAAATAGAACTGGGCAAATCCACCCCTGACCGCCACCCCCGCACCGAGATTATTGTAACTCCTGTTGGCAAGAGTGTAAGTCAGGCTGAAATCAAAAATACTCCAAAGGTGTGCATTTCCCGAAATTGTAAATGCCTCCCTGACCTGGCGGTCGACCATCCTGGACGATGATACCGCTCCAACAGAAAGCATGTCGTTCAGGCTGAACATGCCGCCCACCGTGAATGTTGCCGGAAGCTGGCTCCTGAAACTGCCCGGGGTAGTGCCGGTAATAGCAGTTTTAAGTGTATCGGTCATGGTTTTGACCAGCGAATCGATGGTTATCGATCCGTCATAGATCTTTGTGAAATCAAATCCATGAAACTGTATTACGTTTTTTGCCCTTACATCATTGGTCCGGTCATCAGCCTTCCAGTTTATGTAACCCAGGTCCGTGACTGCGGCGGAAACCGTAATCCTCTTGCTTATGACATATTCAGCACCCAGATCGATCCCGAACCCTATATTTGATGTATTTGTTAAATATTTAACAATATCATCACCGTTTTTGAAAGTCCCGATAAGGGCCTCTCCGCTTTCAATGCTCCCGTCATCATTGAACGCAAACTTGATTGCCCCGTTGTTATGAAGAATGGCATCCGTATTCAGGGTGGCTGACAGATCGTTATTCACGGTCAGATCCATCTTGTCGGCCCTGCCCGATAAGGATGCCACACCAAACAGCACCTTGCCTTTAACACCAAATCTGAGATTCGGTGTAATTTCCCGTGAGAATCCGAATCCCGCTTCATGAAAAACCCGGGCATCCACCCTTGTGCCGGACAGGTCAAGGGTGCGGCCTGCATAATTCTGAGTCCCAAGGAACGCCAGCCTGAGGAGATCTCCCGGCAGAACAAGGTTTTCGGATATCCTTTCATTCAGATCAATGAAGAAATAGTTCTTCGGCCCGATTGCAAAACCTACGCCAAGAAGCTGGATATTGAGGTTCGTTTCGAAAAAATTCTTCTCCTTCACCCTGCTTAAGAACCTGGCGACATCAAAATCAGGATTCAGGAAAGAAAATGATTTCCCTGAGATCTCTGCACCTTTCATGAAGACATCCCGGAAGTTAAAAAAGTTATTTGAAATATTCAGGTTCATTCCCGTCATTGCGGGCAGCCCGATGTAGATCCGGGAAGAAGGGCGGAATGAAGGATTCAGGAAATGATTCTGCGGAATATTCATAAAATAAGATACCTGGCTGTTCTGTGCGTTGACACAGGTAAATACCATGGCCAGGAAGATTGTCAAAAGCCTTTTTTTCATCGTCGTATCCTTTTATCAGTTTGCGGTTTCAATCTTGTAATTGTACAGGAATCTGTCGGTGCCGCCAACAATAAGGTGCCAGTCATTTGATTGCGTGAGCCTGCCAATGGAAAACATCGAAGCGCCCCTGAGAGGGAAACCGCTCATTACGTTTCCCTTTGAATCAATAAGGTAAATAAGGTTCTTCCTGATGTCAAAAACGCCTGTTTTCCGGTCAGCAGAAGAAAAGATAAAATTGATAGGCCCGCCCACGCTTCCCGACTTAAAATCCTTCCTGAACATTTCCCCGTGATTGTTATCGTAAATATAAAGGATACCTTTGTCAATGAAAATATATTCGCCAAAACCATCGCCATCTACGTCAAAAAAATCAAATGAATGGTCAGCGGAAAACTGGCCCAGGCTGAATTTTGTGACATTCCCGCTGAAATAAATATCCTGCACCGTCCCGTCCGGGGCCGAGCAGACAAGGTATGATTCGGAGCCGGGAGAAAGCCGAAGAGTCGAGCCCCTGGCCTTTGTGACCGGAGCTTTCAGCTTCAGCCGTTCATTCCCCGACCTGTCGAGGAAATAGAGCGACGATTCGTCTGCGACAACTATATAATCCTTTCCGGATACCCTATAAAAGGTCGGCTCCGACGCTACCGTCCCCGCCGTACGAAAAGCCTTCCAGCCTTTCACAACGCTTCCGTTCTTTTCATATGAATAGACCATCTTGTCCTCACCTGCTATCACCAGCCTGTAGTTCTGGTTGTTGTCATAATCAAACAGCGCCAGGGGGCTTGAGGCGCGTGACCTCAGCCTGACAGGATACCGTTCGACATAATTCCCGTTGCGGTCAAGCACATGGAGGTAATTCCTTCCAGAGAAAAGCAGCTGGTACTTCCCGTTCCTGTAGTAATCGATCATGTAAACCTGCCCGGTGATCCTCTCCTTCAGCGGAACCTTCCACAGCACGCGCCCTGCTGTGTTTATCAGGTAAGCATTGTTGCTGAGGTCCTGTATGAAGATCTCCTTTGCTCCTGTATTGTGATTCGTGAAGAAGAATGGCTTGATGGCTGCTACTGTATCCAGAAGGGTCTGCCATTCTGCATTTGATTCTTCCATGACCTCTTCCTTGTACTGAACCGAGAGGTTGTTGTAAAGCATCCCGTTGATTGCAGCCATCTGGAATCCCACCGATTGCAGCTTGTTCAGCACATCCCTGTTCGATCTCAACCCGTTGATGATTGAGCGATCAAGGTAACCTTCAAGATAGTCTACGATGTGCGACGGGACGCAATAAAAAAGATACCCTGCCCTGCTTTGCAGAAGTTTTTCAAACTCCTGGTACATACGGTCATTTGCAAGGGTTTTGTTCAGAATATTATCGTAAAGGATCCTGGAAATAGTAATATAGGAGTTGCCGGTGATCATGAAATTGTCGATGAAGGCATAATACAGGTCCCCGAAACCGTGCGCGAATCCCGGTGACAGTTCCTCAGCCACGCCGCTTTTTCCTGTAGAGTAAACAGGGAAAACTGTTTGTTCATCAGGCTGATAATTGATGACCGAGACCTGCTTCCCAAGCTGTTCCCTGAAGATATTTTCGCATGCGACCCGGTTCGTCAACTCATAGATAAGCACCGAGTTCTCGCCGGCAGGATTGTTTTTAATATCGATGAATGCCCTTGTGATCTCATTTCCGAGGAATGGACGAAGCCTGCCGGCAAGGTTACCCGGGCCGGAACCGGGCCCGCTTCCGGCAGAATAGCTTCCCTTCACCGATTCGAAGAGGGCGGTGGCCGAAGGCAGGATCTTATATGTCAGGAACCCGCCGGGGACAATGGAATTGAACCTGAAGAGAAGGTCGGCCGAGTCGCTGCAGGCAGTATAACCGCTGATATCTATCCTGTTGTTGTTCATGAAAATATCACCAGCGGCACATCCGGCCAACCTTTTGACTTTTTCGGCCAGCGGATATGAACCCGGCAGCAACAATCTCCTTATGACAGCCGGGAGTTTCCCAAAAACTATGAAAAGCTTGTCATTCCCGTTTCCGGAGGAAAGAAGGACCCTTGAATACCCCGGCACACTTCTGATATCGGATCCCGCTCCTTTCTGCATTACCGCCCGCCTGGCAATCTTGCCCGAAGTGCTGCATGTCAGAAGCCCGGAACCCATGTCAATAAAGATCGTATCCTTTGACTCCCCTTCCGAAAAGGGGATCTGAAATGATCTCAGGCCTCCTGCTTTCAACTCCCTTATGTTCTTTATCCCCGACGCTATCAGAGACTCTTTCATCTGCCTCGCGCCAAGGTCCGGCGGGACGGCAAACGACAGCAGGGGCGTCAGGTCACCGCCACCCTTGTCAAAAAATGCAATTACAGCTCTGCCCCCCTGGAACAACTTTTTATACGAAGGCTTATTGACCTGGTCGGTTAAGAATTGAAGCTTCACGCTGAAGCCGCTGAATTCCTTTATCCTTCCAAGCTCGGAGAAGATCCCCTTGTGTGCTGTAACCGAATTAAGGAACCCCTGGAGATCGGATGTCTCTATCACAATACAGGCATCGGCAGAAACAGCCTTATACGGATCAGTGAGCATGACGCTCCTGCCCTGCTGGATAAAATACCCGAGTATGGCCACACCCGAAACCAGAACCGCAAGTGAGATAATTGCAACGCGTCTTCTCACAACTTTTACCTGATTAGCTCAACTGACACTCAAAGGTAAAGAATTATAAAGTAACAGGATTATTTTGGCATGCATTTTGAAGATATATAGTACACAGGCAATCTCAAACATATACTTGATTCTTCAAGAACAGCCAGGCCAATAACCTGGCTTTCATTATTCTCAGAAGGACCTGTAGCCAATTATCTCCCTGACCTCCCTGATTGTTTTCGCTGCTGATGCCCTTGCTTTCTCAGCCCCATCCTTCACCACCCTTGCAAGGTAGGCATCGTCGTTCAGGATCGCGTTTATCCTGGTGCGGACGGGATCGGTAAAACGAATTATATCTTCAGCAAGCTGCTTCTTGAGATCGCCATAGCGGATCTCCGCGGTAGCATACTTTTCAGTAAAATGAGCCAGTGTATCCGGTGAGGAAACGGCTTTCATTATGGTAAAAAGATTCCTGATCGGCTCGGTCACTTCCTGGCCCGGTGCCGTTGGTCCCGTATCTGTAACGGCTTTCATCACCTTCTTCCTTATGTCTTCGGGCCTGTCGGCAAGAAAAACACCGTTCCCTTCGCTCTTGCCCATTTTCCCGGTGCCGTCAAGACCGGGGATCTTGATAAGCTCCATTCCGAAATTATAGGCATCAGGCTCCGGGAAATAATCGACACCGTAGATTGTATTGAACCTCCTTGCAAATCTCCTGGTCATCTCGAGGTTCTGCTCCTGGTCCTTGCCTACCGGCACCTTGTTGGCTTTATGGATTATAATATCGGCAGCCATCAGGACCGGGTATGTAAGGAGCCCTGCATTGATATTGTCGGGATGCTTCCTGATCTTTTCCTTGAAAGATGTAGTGCGCTCAAGCTCCCCGACATATGCATTCATGTTCAGAAGAAGATAAAGCTCGGTAACTTCCGGCACATCACTCTGGATGAATACGGTGGAAACTTCCGGGTCGATCCCGCAGGCAAGGTATTCAGCAAGCACCTGCCTGATGTTCCCGTGAATGTCGTCGGGCTTCGGGTGTGTGGTAAGGGAATGATAATCCGCAATGAAGAAATAACAATTGTTCTCGTGCTGCATTTTGACAAAATTACGCACGGCACCAAAGTAGTTCCCAAGGTGAAGATTTCCGGTCGATCTGATTCCGCTTACTACAGTTTCCATTATTGGCCTGATAAAATTCTCCGCAAAATTAGCGGTTTTTCATTAAATCGGGCATTGACCGGATAATAAGTATCTACGGACAGATGTTTCTTGCACAGAGATCGCAGAGGTATCACGGAGTGCAGGGAGAGGAATATTCAACTCCGTGTCACTCTGTGTGACCAAAACTCCTTGTTGCATGCTTCGCCAAACCGCTGATCTATTTACAATAAAATTGTACCTTTGCACATCTTAAAAGCACGCGCCATGGAATCAACGCGCCAGAAAAAAATATCAAGGCTCATCCAGAAAGAGCTGGCAGGGATCTTCCTGAAAAAGGGAGGGGAAATAGCCCCCGGTAAGATGATCTCGATCACAAAGGTGAGGGTAAGCCCCGATCTTTCGTTTGCCAGGATTTATATCAGCATTTTCCCGTCAAACAGCAATGACCAGGTCCTTAAGTCGGTCCAGGAACAATCGGGCAAGATCAGGTACGAGATGGGCCAGCAGGTAAGGTCGCAGCTGAGGATCGTTCCTGAGATCGCATTCTTCATTGACGACAGTCTCGATTATATCGATAATATTGACAGGCTTTTGAAATCCTGAGGCTGATGCAGTACGATCCGATAAAGAAAACCCTGGGCCGTTTTTTTTCGGGACCCGTTTTCATGAGGAAGCTGTTCTATTTCCTGCTTGACCTGCTTTTGCTCCGGACATGGCATGTCAGGAAGGCTCTGAGAAAGATATCAAAAAGCCTTCCCGGAGAGGCTTCCGTTCTCGATGCGGGTGCCGGATTCGGACAATACACCTTCAGGATGAAGAGAATGAATCCATCCTGGCACATCAAGGCTGTGGACATCGACAGTGGTCATATAGAGGGCTGTACGGATTTTTTCCGGAGGGCCGGGCTCAGGGATATCACCTGTGAAGCGGGCGACCTGGTAAGTCTTTCCGATTCGGATGCCTATAATCTCATCCTCTCGGTCGACGTGATGGAACATATCCGGGAAGACAAACAGGTTTTCAGTAACTTCTTCAGGGCCCTGAAAGCGGATGGTATCCTGCTTATATCGACGCCATCCGACAAGGGGGGTTCGGACGTGCATTCGGAAGAGGAACACTCGTTCATCGATGAGCATGTCAGGGACGGGTACGGGATTGATGAGATCGCGGGCAAGCTGGGGGATGCAGGGTTCCGGAGCGTGGAAGCATCCTATACCTATGGCAGGCCCGGGAGCCTGTCATGGAAGCTCTCAATGAAATACCCTGTAAAAATGCTCAGCTTTTCAAAGTTGTTATACCTGGTTCTGCCAATTTACTATATTGTTACGTTCCCTTTTGCGCTGATACTCGACCTGCTTGATGTCGGTATGAGACATAAATCAGGGACGGGACTGCTGGTAAAAGCATATAAATAGGTCTGTGAAGCTTTCATTATATATTGCCAGGAGGTATCTCTTCGCCAAAAAATCGAGGAACGCCATCAATGTTATCTCCTCGGTTTCGGTGGCAGGAGTGGCCGTTGGCACCATGGCCCTGATAGTTGTGCTTTCAGTGTTCAATGGGCTCGAAACCATGGTCAAATCCATATTTAACACATTCGATCCTGACCTGAAGATCACAGCTGCTGCCGGTAAAAGCTTTGTTCCGGATTCTCTCAAGCTGAAGCTGCTTTCAAAAGTGAACAGTGTCGATTGTTACTCCCTTTGCATCGAAGAGAATGCCCTTCTTAAATATGGCGACAAGCAGTATATCGCTACAATAAAAGGAGTTGATGACAATTATGCAAAGGTTACCGGGATCGACAGCTCGATGTGGGACGGGAAGTTCGTACTGAAGGCAGAGAATGACAGACCTTACGCGGTTCCCGGCCTTGGGGTGGCCAACTACCTCGGCCTGAGGATCAATTTCATAACTCCGCTCGATATCTATGTTCCGAGAAGATCCGCCTCGGCGGACCTGAGTCCTGAGAATGCGTTCGTGAGAAGGCTTATTTTCCCCTCGGGAATTTACCAGGTCGAGCAGGAATACGATTCCAAGTATGTTTATGTACCCCTCGATTTTGCGAGGGATCTTCTCGAATACGACAACAGGGTGAGCTCAATCGAGGTGAAGTTCGCTCGCGGGGCGAAGGAAGAGGCTGTTGAAAAAGATGTTGCAAGGCTTTTCGACGGAGGCTATGTTGTAAGGAACAAGTTCCAGCAGCAGGAACTATTCTACAGGGTCATGAGATCCGAGCGCCTTGCCATTTTCTTTATTCTCACACTTATACTCATGGTGGCATCATTCAGCATTATCGGCTCGCTGACAATGCTCATCATCGAAAAGGAGAGGGACATCGAGATCCTGAAAAGTCTCGGGGCCGACAATAACCTGATCCGCAGGATCTTTATCTTTGAAGGATGGCTCATATCGATTATCGGGGCCCTTGCGGGCGTGATCCTTGGGTTTGCCCTTTGCAGGCTCCAGCAGGAATTCGGCCTGATTCGCCTGAGAAGCGAATCGCTCATAATGAGTGCCTATCCTGTTGTGATGAAGATCAAGGATTTCGTTGTGGTCCCTGCAACCGTCCTGCTGATCGGTTACTGGGCAGCCTGGTATCCCGTAAGGTACCTGACAAAGAAATATCTCAACAAATGATTAACCATCCGAAGGAACTGATGAAATCACCGGCTCGAAACAGCATGCCCGTAATCCTGATCTGCCTGCTCTTCATTTTGTCATGCTCCGGACGCAAAAACAAAGCCGAACACAGGGACCTCATTCCCGAGAAGGACCTGGTGTCAGTCCTGACCGATGTTTATATGGCCGACGGGCTTCTTTCACTTCCAAAGATCAACAAGCTTTACGCCGGCATCGATTCCGTCACCGCCTACAGGCAAGTGATAGAACAGCATGGGTATACCCAGGCCCAGCTTGACCGGACCGTACGATTTTACTTCGTCAGGAATCCAAAGAAGTTCTTAAAGATTTACGACGAAGTTCTCGCACGCCTGAGCGAAATGGATTCGAGGATCGATAAGGAGCGTGACTTCCCAAGACCTGATAAGGGCAACCTGTGGAAGGGCCGGTCATTCTACTCTTTCCCACCGCTGACGGGGAGCGTAAGAAATGATGTCAATTTCCAGGTTCCGGTATCAGGCTACTACACTCTTAAGTTCACCCTTACGCTTTATCCGGATGACCAGCTCACATCCCCGTCGCTGGATATGTATGTTTACAGTGCTGATACTGCCGGTAATGAGAAGAAGTTCTATTTCCCTTCACTGGCCTATATAAGGGATGGCCTGCCCCATACCTACAAGGCAATCGTGATTGTTAGGGATCCGGGTAAAGTTTTATTCCTTAAGGGATGGTTTGTGAAGGATGAAGGCCTGCGGCCCGGCATTAATGAGCTCCTTACGGTCGAGAACATCTCGCTCTCAAAAAGTCCGATCGAATAATGAAAAGATTCTCAGCCCAATACATCTTCACCAATACTGGTCCGGCGCTCATAAGAGGGATCCTCACAACAGATGATGACGGGACGATCATCAGCATCGACGATACCGGCGGAAATCTCGAGGAGACTCGATCGGTCAGTTTTCATAACGGGATAATTATCCCGGGATTTGTGAATTGTCACTGCCATCTCGAACTTTCCCATATGAAGGGCCAGATCCCTCCGGGTTCCGGGCTGGCTCAGTTCATATTGCAAATCAGGAATTTGCGTGGAGCTGAAACCAGGGATATCGAAACCGCCTTCAGAAAGGCCGACAGTGAAATGGCCGCGGAAGGCATTGTCCTATGCGCCGATATCTGCAATTCTCCCGCGACATTCAGTTTCAAGACCGGAAGCAGTGTCAGATACCTGAACCTCATCGAGGTGTTCGGGATTGATCCTGAAAAAGCCATTAAAAGGATCGGCGAGGCGGAAAGCATAGCCCGGATAGCCGAATCGAACGGCCTGCAGTGGGCAATCGTCCCGCATTCGGTTTATTCGCTCTCCCTGCTGCTGCTTGACCTGGTAAAGGAACTAACGGCGAAGAACAGGGTAACCTCTGTTCACTACATGGAGTCAAAGGCCGAAATGCAGTTCATCAATGGCCACTCCGGCCCCATTCCGCAATCATACAGGGATTCAGGCCTGCTGGAAGGGGATCCCGTTACGGTAAAAAGCCATTCATCAGCAGTGCTCGATGCCATGACCTCTTCAGGTACCCTTATCCTGGTCCATTGCACCTTCGCGGGGGAGGGTGATGTAAAAGAGGTATCTGCCCGGAAAGACCTGTTCTGGTGCCTTTGCCCCGGTTCAAACATTTACATCGAAAATCAGCTGCCACCAGTCGGCATGCTCAGGGAACAGGGTTGCAGAATCGTTATCGGGACCGACAGCCTCGCATCAAACAATAAGCTAAGTATCCTTGAAGAGATCAGGATCCTCCAGGAGAATTTCCCCGGCGTCTCCCTCGAAGAGCTGGTGATGTGGGCAACAAGGAACGGTGCGATCGCCCTCGGAATGGATGACACCTGCGGATCTTTCTCTCCCGGCCTGAAGCCCGGGGTCCTCCTCCTTGAGGACTTAGATCTCCTCAACATGAAGATCCTTCCCGGAACAAGAGTTAAAAGACTGGTCTGAAAAGCCGGTTACGCCCTGTTGATTTATTTGTTAATTTTGCCTCCCCGGGAGGCATGACGATATGGCTACTTTTCTATTTGACAGAATAATATTCGGCCCTGTTAAAAGTAGGAGACTGGGAAGCTCCCTCGGGATAAACCTTCTCCCCTCCACATCCAAGCTCTGCAATTTCGACTGCATCTACTGTGAATGCGGGTGGTCGGGTGACGCAAAAGCAGCTCCCGGAAAACTGCCTGACCGCAGGGAGGTTAGGGAAGCCCTGGAGAAAAAGCTGGCCGGCATGAAAGAGCATTGCCTGCCACCGGATGTGATAACATTTGCAGGCAACGGCGAACCGACGCTTCATCCTGATTTCCCGGGCATAATTGACGATACCATCGGGCTAAGGAACAAGTATTTCCCCTCAGCAAGGATTGCCGTTCTGTCGAATTCCACAACTATTGCCAGGCCTGGAATCAGGGAGGCTCTTCTGAAAGTTGACCAGAATATCCTCAAGCTCGACTCTGCCTTCGACCTGACGGTCAGGATCCATAACCAGCCGAGGGTAAGCTTAAAGGTAAATGAGCTGATAGAGAACCTCAGGATGTTCCAAGGGCAGCTTATCATTCAGACAATGTTTGTCCGCGGAACCCGCGATGGGGTCGTAATAGACAACACGGTGCCGGCGGAGATCGATGCCTGGCTCAGGGCGCTCGAAATGATCAAACCGTCTGAAGTAATGATCTATACCATTTCACGCGACACGCCTGACGGAAGCCATCTCAGGAAGGTGCCTGCAGCCGAGCTCAGGGAAATAGCAGAAATGGTAAGAAGGCTCGGAATTGAAACACAGGTATCAGCCTGATATTGAACACCGGGAAGAACATACTCATCTGCCCGCTCGAATGGGGGCTCGGCCATGCCGGCCGGATGATCCCCCTCGCCGGAAAGCTGAAGGAGCTCGGGAACAGGGTAATTATCGGATCAGGAAATGCCCGGCTTGCACTGTTCAGGCAGGAGCTGCCCGGTCTCGAATATATCCTCTTCCCGGGATTCAGCCCTCGTTATTCACGGTTCCTGCCGCAGTACCTGGCTCTCCTGTTCAGGATCCCATCATTGGTATTCAACAGCTTTTCGGAACACCGGAGGCTGAAGAGGATAATCAGGGATTACCATATCGATCTGGTGATCAGCGACAACAGGTTCGGGCTATGGAACAGGAATATCAGGTGCGTTTACGTGACCCATATGCCGCGGATCCCTTTTGCCCGCGCATTCAGGTTCCTGGAGTGGACGGGGATGCTCCTGCACAGGTGGGTAATGAACAAATACTCATTCTGCCTTATCCCCGACCTGCCCGGTGAGGTAAACCTGACAGGCAGGCTGACCCATGGACTGAGATTGCCGCCAAATACCCTGTTCGCCGGGATCCTCTCCCGGTTTGACGCACAGCCGGCGGGCGGGGAAAAAGACAGCTTCCCGGTGCCGCGCACCACCCTTATCCTGTCGGGCCCCGAGCCCCAGAAAAGCATCTTAAGGGACAAGTTCTCCGCCATCTTCCGCACAACAGGCAGGCCAGCAGTGATCCTCGGCGGGAACCCTGAAGAGGGACTCCTCCGCTCAGCCGATGGTGACATGATCTTCTGCAGCCATCTCGGATCGGTGGAAATGGGGGAACTGATCAGGGGCAGCGAACTGGTCATATCGCGTCCGGGCTATACCACCATAATGGAGCTTATAAGCCTGGGATGCAGTGCATTGCTTGTTCCAACCCCCGGACAGACCGAACAGGAGTATCTTGCAGAATATCTTTCATCCAAAGGATGGTTCAAAACTGTACAGCAGGGAGACATTAAAGAGGGAATAAGCCTTTCGGCGGGCAGGCCGCCGGATTCTGCGGATCTCATGACGGAAAGCACGAAGCTGCTGGATCTTGCCGTTGCCGAAATACTACATTACCCAAACCAGCAGGGTCATTCCGGCAAAGCCGGTCATGAATCCTCCCCACACCTGGGCGGGATTGTGGGTATCTAGCCTCAGCCTGGCGAACATCACAAGCCCTGAAACGATAATTGTTGCGGCAAGAAAACCCGGAACCGGGGCGTACAATTTCATTATCAGCATGGTGACGATTCCTGTGAGGGCTCCCGCCCCGACTCCGTGAATGGAGATCTTCCACCAGAAGTTTATTATTGTCACGGCAATTATTACGATGCTGGAAGCCAGCATGAACGACTTCAGGAAAAGAGGTATCTGGAACCTGAAAATGATGTAGGTGGTAATGGCGTAGAAAAGGGCTGTGGTAAAGAGCGGGATGCTCCTCTCGTGCCGTTCCTCGATGGTGTATGAGCTGATCAGGTTCCGGCTCCGGAACAACGGCATCAGTGTGATCGGGATCAGTACGTTATTGACGAGGACAATAAGGAATATGATCTTCTTTACGGCAAACGGGAGATATTGAAGAAAGGTAGGCGCGGAAAATATTATGAGAAGGCCGTAAAGCGGTGTGAATAACGGATGAAAAACTATTGATATTACCCGTGCCACCGCACCAGCAAAGTTTCTTTCTGTTTCTGTTCCCATCATATCTCCCTTCTTAGCCTTGCGACGGGGATATTCAACTGTTCCCGGTATTTGGCTACCGTCCTCCTGGCAATCTGGTAGCCTTTTTCCTGGAGGATTTCAGTTAGCCGTTCGTCAGTCAAAGGCCGTCTCTTCTGTTCATTGTCAATGCAGTCCTGCAGTATTCTTTTTATCTCCCTTGTTGAAACCTCTTCCCCGCTGTCGGTCTGGAGCCCTTCCGAAAAAAAGAACTTAAGCGGGAAAATGCCGAAATGAGTCTGGATATACTTGCTGTTGGCCACCCTTGAGACGGTGGATATATCAAGGCCAGTCATTTCGGCCACATCCTTCAGTATCATCGGCTTCAGCTTAGTTTCGTCCCCGTCGATGAAATATTCCTGCTGATACTCAAGGATGGCGTTCATCGTGAGGAGAAGAGTGTTCTGCCGCTGCCTGATCGCATCGATGAACCACCTGGCGGAATCGATCTTCTGCTTTACGAACATGATGGCCTCTTTCATCTCCTTCTTCTGCTGCTTGTTCCTTGTGTATGACTGCAGCATTTCGCTGTAGGCAGAGCTCAGCCTGAGCTCCGGAAGGTTCCTGGAGTTGAGGTGCAGGTCAAATCCGTCCTCGGTAAGCTCAAGAATAAAATCAGGTATTATCTGCTGTGATGTCTTCGTAAATGAATCGCTGAATACGCTGCCTGGCTTAGGGTTCAGCTTCAGGATCTCATCTATTGCTGATTTAAGATCAACCTCCGTGATCCCCAGCCTTGCTGTGATCTTGTCGTAATGGCGTTTGGAGAACTCTTCAAAATACTGGTCAATGACAGTGTATGCAAGCCTTATGGCGGGCTGGGTCTGGTCCCTGACGGCAAGCTGTATCATCAGACTCTCCCTCAGGTTTCTCGCTCCCACGCCGGCGGGATCAAGATCCTGTATTATCGCAAGCACCTCCTCGAGCTCCTCCTCCGTGGTGGTAATATTCTGCAGGAAGGCCATGTCGTCAACTATATTCGGGATCTCCCGCCTGAGATAACCGTCCTCATCAATATTGCCGATAACATACTCCCCGAGTACCTTCTGCTTGTCGGTAAGGTCCCTGAGATCGAGCTGCGATTGAAGATGTTCATGGAATGATGCCCCGACTGAAAAGGGAATTTCGGTCCTCTTGTCCTCATCCCGGGGGCTATTATTTACCTGGAGGCGGTATTCCGGGATCTCGTCATCATCAATATAATCATCGATGGTGAATTCCTCCTGGTCCTTATCCTTGTCATCAAACTGTTCCTCTTCGCCGTCATCCTGGACATTCTGAATTTCGTCGTCATTGTCCGCTCCCTCTTCCAGCGCCGGATTCTCCTCAAGCTCTTTCTTTATCCGTTGTTCGATCTGCAAAGTAGGCACTTCCAGCAGCTTTATCATCTGTATCTGCTGGGGTGACAACTTTTGAAGAAGCTTCTGTTGCAGCTTTTGCTTTAACATAACTTATGGTAAACAGGAACAAAGATAGATTTATTGTCTAAAACTCGGCATTCCTCGGTGTCCTTGGGAAGGGTATAACGTCCCTTATGTTAGTCATTCCTGTCATAAAGAGAATTAGCCTTTCAAAGCCGAGCCCAAAGCCGCTGTGAGGCGCTGTTCCGAATTTCCTTGTTTCAAGGTACCACCAGAGGTCCTTCATCGGGATATTCAGCTCACTGATCCGTCCAAGCAGCTTTTCATATGATTCTTCCCTCTGCGAACCGCCGATTATCTCACCTATGCCCGGGAAAAGGACATCCATAGCCTTAACTGTCTTCCCGTCATCATTCTGCTTCATGTAAAACGCCTTTATCTCCCTGGGATAGTCGGTGAGTATCACCGGTCTTTTGAAGTGCTCTTCAACAAGGTACCTTTCATGCTCTGCCTGAAGATCCCTGCCCCACCCCACGGGATACTCCCAGGCCCTTGGGGCATTTGTGAGGATATCGATCGCTTCGGTATAGGTAATCCTTACAAAATCGTTATTAACGACAAACCTGAGCCTTTCCAGGAGGTTCTTGTCGATCATGCTGTTAAGGAAAGCCAGGTCATCAGCGCAGTTGTCGAGGGCATACCTGATAAGGTACTTCACAAAATCTTCCGCCAGATCCATGTTATCGTTGATATCATAGAAGGCCATCTCGGGCTCGATCATCCAGAATTCTGCAAGATGCCGGGGCGTGTTGGAATTTTCGGCCCTGAATGTAGGTCCGAAAGTGTAAATCTCTCCAAGTGCAAGTGCACCCAGCTCTCCCTCAAGCTGGCCCGATACCGTAAGGTTGGTCTCCTTCCCGAAGAAGTCGTCAGCGTAATTGACCGACCCGTCTTCCTTCCGGGGCAGATTCTTCAGGTCAAGCGTGGTGACATGGAACATTTCGCCGGCTCCCTCGGCATCGCTCCCGGTAATGATCGGAGTATGCAGGTAAAAGAATCCCTTGTCGTTAAAATATTTATGTATGGCGAAAGCCATAGAGTGCCTGATACGGAACACGGCGCCGAACGTATTGGTCCGGAACCGCAGGTGGGCATGCTCCCTGAGGAATTCCATGGAGTGCCCTTTCTTCTGAAGGGGATATGTTTCCGCATCACTCTTTCCATAGAGCTCAACCGAACGTGCATCGATCTCAACGCTCTGACCTTGTCCCTGTGAATTGACCAGCTTACCTGTCACACTGATGCATGATCCGGTAGTGATATCCTTCAGGAGATCCTCATCAAATGATTCAGCCTGGACCACGATCTGGATATTGTTTATCGTGGATCCGTCGTTAAGGGCAATGAATACGATACTTTTATTTCCTCTTTTTGTCCTTACCCAGCCTTTTACCACGACATCCTCTCCAACTGGCTGAAGGGTCAGAAGTTCCCTGATCTTTTTTCGTTCTATCATAACCGGTATTTTATCAAAAATTTCCGCAAAATTAATAAATTGTTGTCCCCGCCATTGCATCCGGTGGTGATTATTTAGGCCCTATGCCATAATAATTTGATGCTCCCGGAGTTTAACTAAAGGGTAAAAGTGCCCGGGAAGTTCCGTCCGGTACTGGAAACAGGATCATGTGAATTTATTATCATTGTTTCCCGGGTCTGCCCTTACAATTGTAAAGGAATTATATTAACTTTGAACATAAAGCACTCTGTTTCAGCAGACCAGGACATAATTCCGACCTGGTTCCGTTGCCGGCTTGAATTTTATTTAAAATCTGCATAATTTTGACTTAACTACAATTGACTAAATAACAATTAACAGACAAGAGTGATGGAAGAAATCAAAAAACTGATAGTGGTTCCATGGGACTTCACCCAGGTCGCCGAAAATGCCTTGGCTCACGCTGTAAAGATCGGTCGCTTGATTGGGAACGATGTTTGTCTTCTGCATATTGTCGATGAGGAAATCAAGCCAAGGGAAGAGGGCGAAAAAAAGGCCCTGCTGAACCATATTGCAGATGATAATGCAAAGAAGCTCAACTTTCCGGTCACAGCGGCCGTTGTGAAGGGATCTATCTTCACCTCAATTGCTGATTTTGTCAATTCTAAGGATGCATCCCTGGTTATCATGGGGACACATGGGATGAAGGGTATGCAGAAGCTGACAGGGAGCTGGGCCCTTAAGGTCATAGTGAAATCTCATGTACCGTTCATCGTCGTCCAGGATCCGCCACCCGATCAGGAAAGGTTCCACAATATCGTCTTCCCCGTCGATTTCAGGGTCGAGAACAAGGAGAAGATGGCAATGGCGATCTTCATGGGGAAGTACTTCGATTCAAAAATCCATATCCTGAAGTCCGTTTCCGTTGACAAGAGCCTTGCAAGGAAGACCAACATCAACATGAATTTCGCAGTTAAATACCTTATCCAGAACAATATAGACTACGAGATCCATGAGATCCCCCATGGAAAATTTGCTCAGCATACCATAGAATTTGCCCAGAAGATAAAGGCTGACCTGATCCTGATTATGACGACCAAGAATATAACGATGGCCGATTATATGCTTGGCGCCGCAGAACAGGCAATTATCGCCAACAGCTCCCACATCCCGGTTTGCTGCGTGAACCCGAAGGCTTCCTTTCTCAAGGTCGGTCAGTTCATGTACGGATGATATTCTTACCGCAGAGTTACACGGGGTTTCGCGGAGTGGCACTGCACTGACCTTGCTCATGCAATTGCCGTGCAACTCCGCCTGACTTTGCTAAACCCCGTGATCAATTTATTTCTGTGGTTCGTTAAGCTTGCCAAGTGACGTTAACCCGCCGATAACACCGAGGTTCATCGAATCGAGTGCCGAGCTCGGCACTATCACCATCGAGCCTTTCTCCTTGAGCCCTTCATAAAGCATGTTCATGCCCCGCAGGTGAAGGGCGATCGGGTTATCGCTGTACTGTTTGCTTGCTTTTGCAAACTTCTCTGCTATTTCAGTTTCAGCCGTTCCAAGAATGACCCTTGCCTTTCTTTCCCTCTCAGCCTGGGCTTGTTTGCTCATGGCATCCGCAAGCGCCTGCGGGATAATTATATCCCTTATACCCACCATCTGGCACGAAATGCCCCATGGGTTCGTGTTGGCATCAAGCGTCTTCTGGAGATCTTCAGCTATCTTTTCCCTATCCTGGAGAAGGTCGGCCAGCTCATGTTTCCCTATTATATCCCGGAGATCGGTCTGGGCGATGAATGATATGGCCTTCGTGTACTCCTGGACTTCAAGGGCCGCTTTTTCGACATCCCATACGGTCCAGTAGACGACGGCGTCAACGTTTACCGGAACAGTATCCTTGGTGAGTGTCTGTTCAGCCCGGAACTCCGTGACCCTGACCCGCTGATCGATGAACAGGCTGATCTGGTCGAGTATCGGGATTATGAAAAAGAGCCCGGGTCCCTTAAGCCCGCTGAATCTCCCCATCCTCAATACAACAGCTTTTTCCCACTGGTCGGCAATCT
>DCFQ01000078.1:0-26568 GCA_002319915.1 Bacteroidales bacterium UBA1800
GTCAGGTTTTCGACATTGATCAGCCCGGGGAACGGGAACCGGATACCCTTTACCCATCCGTCCGGGGTCCTGATGTCAAATCTGTAATGATCGCCGCAGTTATTTATATTCTCAGCCCGATATCCGGCTCCTTCCACGGTTCCGTAAGTGAAGCACCTGATACCCTGGGGCACTTTAAGGCTCCCTTCGATCTTCTTGTTGATGAACAGCGACCCACCCGGAAGGATCTTTGAGCAGAATTCGCTGTATGCTTCGACCATGGTCTCCCTGTCACCATAAATATCAAGGTGGTCAGCATCGACTGATGTCACGACTGCCATTGTTGGCGTAAGCCTGTGGAACGATCTGTCGTATTCGTCAGCCTCCATGACGGTATATTCCCCGCCGCCTGTCAAGAGATTGGTATCATAATTCTTTGAAATGCCGCCGAGGAACGCCGAACAGTCGAGATGCGACTGTTTCAGGATGTGGGCGGTCATCGTCGAAACAGTGGTCTTGCCGTGTGTTCCCGCTACTGCTATTGTAAGTGTATGCTTCGAGATCTCACCAAGAATTTCTGACCTCTTCCTCAGTTCATAACCGTTATCCCTGAAGAATGAGATTATCCTGTTCTCCACCGGGATAGCCGGGGTATAGATGACGAGGACACGGCCACGCTTGTCGGGGTCCCTGAACAGCTCAGGGATAGTGCTTTGCTGGTCGAAATATGTGATGTCGCAGCCCTGTTCAGAAAGTGAAACGGTAAGGCCGGTCTCTGACCTGTCGTAACCGGCAATACGGTAGCCGCCTTTCAGGAAATAAAGGGCCAGGGCGCTCATTCCGATCCCCCCGATCCCAACAAAGTAGATCCCGTCGATATTTTTCAGGTCCGTCATTTTCCTGCAAGTTTCAAAACCTCGACTGCTATCCTTTTAGCTGCATCCCTCTCTGCAAGCTTTTTTATATTTTCCGAAAGATTCTCCTTCCTGTTCCTGTCAGCAACAAGCCTGACCGCCTCTTTTACAAGGTTCCTGCAAACCTGTGTGTCAGGAATCATCAGGGCGGCATCCTTATCGGCGAGGGCTTTTGCATTTTTTGTCTGGTGGTCCTCCGCAACATTCGGTGAAGGGACAAGGATTGCGGGCTTGCCGGCAAGGCAAAGCTCGGAGATTGTCCCTGCGCCGGATCGGCTGATTATTACATCCGCTGCCGCGAAAGCCAGATCCATCCTGTCGATGAATCCATGGACAGAGATATTGTCGGTGTAAGACTCCGAGACCTGGCGGAGTATTTTCTCATAGTAAAACTTGCCGGTCTGCCAGAGCCACTGGCAGTCGGAATCCTTCAGAAGCCCGATCTCACATGCAAGGCAGTCGTTTATCGAGCCTGCCCCCAGTGAACCGCCCAGGATCAGTATGACAGGGAATCCCTTTCTGAGCCCGAAGAATGAAACAGCTTCATCTTTCAGAGCGTCAAGGTTATCAAAGTCCTGCCTTACCGGGTTTCCCGTCTTTATGATCTTTCGGGCCGGAAAGTATTTTTCCATGCCGTCATATGCCACGCAGATAACCGAAGCCTTCTTCGAAAGGAGCTTGTTTGTCACCCCGGCATAGCTATTCTGTTCCTGGATCAGGAACGGGATCTTCAATTTGCCGGCTTCGCGGAGGAGCGGGCCGCTCGCATACCCGCCGACTCCCACAACCACATCGGGGTTGAAATCCTTTATGACTTTTTTTGCCAGCCTGAGGCTTCGCAACAGCTTGAAAAAGACCGGTACATTTGTCAAAAGGTGCGACCTGCTTATACCTGCGACGGGCAGGCCGATGATCTTGTATCCTGCGGCCGGAACCTTTTCCATCTCCATCCTTCCTTCAGCCCCGACAAAAAGGATCTCCACCGAAGGATCTTCTTTCCTTATGGCATTGGCAATGGAAATTGCCGGGAAGATGTGTCCTCCCGTGCCGCCACCGCTGATAATCACCCTTTTATGACCTTGCAGGTTCATAGATCCTTTCTCCTTCGTCAATTTTTTCTTCTTCAGGCAGCTCTTCCTTTTTGATCCTGGCGTTCACGACCCGGCTCACGCTCAGGATTGCGCCTATCGAAAAGCTCATTACAAGCACCGATGTCCTTCCCCAGCTTACCATTGGCAATGTCTGCCCGGTAACCGGGAAAAGGCCGACCGCAACCATCATGTTCAGCATGGCCTGAAGTGTTATCATAACAATCAGGCCTATTACAAGATAGGCGGGAAATGCCGTTTCGCACTTTTTCACGATAGTTATACCCCTGAAAAGCAATATCATATATGCCAGGATCAGGGGAATGGCGCCGAAGATCAGGCCATATTCCTCTATGATGATGGCGAAAATAAAATCCGAATTTGATTGAGGGAGCATGTTCCGCTGCGTGCTTTTCCCCGGCATCTTTCCGAAAAGACCGCCCGTGGAAATGGCGATCTTGGCCTGGTTTGACTGGTAGTCGGCATCAGTGTCTCCCTTCCCCGTGAAAAAATTCTCGATCCTTGTTTTCCATACCTCCACCCTGTTCTTGCTTGTGAATAAAGAGAGTACCAGTGCAAGCAAAATTACCGCTACAAATGCAACTCCAACATAGGCAATAAGATACTTGAACGGCACCCTTCCGATGAACAGGATCACCAGACTGATACCGAATACCATGAGTGCGGTCGAGAGGTTCTCCGGCATAATAAGGGCACAAACGATGGCTACGGGGATCATCATGTACTTCGTGACGTTCATAAAGCTCAGGTCATCCTGGAACCTGGAGAGCTCCCGTGCCAGGTACATCACCAGGGCCACCTTGGCAATATCGGAGGTTTGAAGCCGGAAGCCGGTACCCGGGATCGTAATTGCCCGGACAGCCTCGTTGACCCTGGAGCCTATTGCAAAGGTGAGCACCAGGAGGCCGATCGACACCAGGAGGATCACGCCGGCAAGGCTCGAGTATATCCGGTATGGTAAATAATGCACCACGACCATGATGACCAGGCTGAAGACCAGCATTATAAGCTGACTTTGAAGGAAATACGTCGTATTGCCATGATGTTTGAGGTATGCGACGCTTGCGGATGAACTGTAGACGGCCAGCAAAGAATAGATCATAAAGAGAACAACCAGCGCCCAGATGACCCTGTCTCCCTTGAATGTTGTTGTAAGCCAGCCTTTCTTCATGAATTTGCGGTTAAAGGTTTCTGACTGCCTGCTTGAACTTGCGGCCCCTGTCCTCGTAGTTTGTAAACAGGTCGAAACTTGCGCATGCCGGCGACAGGAGAACTGTTTGTCCCTTTTTTGCCAGGTAATATGATGACCTGACAGCTTCCTCCATCGAGCTCGTCTCAACGATTGTTGGCACTTTGTCGCTGAAAGCTTCAATAATCTTCCTGTTATCCTTGCCAAGGCAGACGATCGCTTTTACCTTCTGCTTCACGACCGGGAACAATTCAGAATAGTCGTTGCCCTTGTCGATCCCCCCCGCGATCCAGACCACTTCTGTCTGCATGCATTCGAGCGCATACCAGGTTGAATTGACATTAGTGCCTTTGGAATCATTGACAAAACTGATCCCGCAGACTGTGATTACCGGTTCCAACCGGTGTTCAACACCCTGAAAATCAGCCAGGCTTTCCCTGATCACCTCCTTCCGGATGGTCAGGACTTTGCCGGCGATCGCAGCCGCCATCGAGTTGAAAACGTTGTGACGGCCTTTTAGTGCCAGATCATGAATGGTCATAAGGTTGGTTTTAGTATGGTAATCAATGATTATTTCGTCGTTCTCAATGAAGGCTGCCATACCCTCCCTGGCAGTCGTTGAAAAGGGAAGCATGGTGGCCGGGTACTCTCTTTTTGCGAGCTCAGCAATGATGACAGGATCGTCGGCCCAGTAGATAAAATGGTCAGCCCGGGTCTGGTTCCTGGTGACCCTGAACTTGGAGTCGATATAATTCTGGAACTTGTACCCGTACCTGTCGAGGTGATCGGGCGTGATATTCATAAGGATCGCTATATCAGCCCTGAATGAGAACATCCCGTCAAGCTGGAAGCTGCTCAGCTCGATCACGTAATAGTCATAACCTTCGGCGACTGCCCTTGCAAAGCTGTTCCCCACATTGCCGGTCATTGCAACATTGAGGCCGGCCTTTTTCAGCATGTGGAAGAGGAGGTTCGTGACCGTGGTCTTTCCGTTGCTGCCGGTCACGCAGATCTTTACGCCATTGCAGTATCTCCCGGCAAACTCGATTTCCGAGATGACGCTGATGTTCTTCTCCCTGATCTTCAGTACAAGAGGTGCATCTTCCTTTATGCCCGGGCTTTTGATGACCTCAGAAGCCGACAGTATTTCTTCTTCGGAATGCCTTCCTACTTCCCATCTTATTTTATTCTGATCGAGGATCTCACGGTACACGGGCTTTATCTGACCTGAATCGGAAACGAACACGTCAAACCCTTCCTTCGCGGCAAGTATTGCTGAACCAACCCCGCTTTCTCCTGCTCCCAGTATAACGATCTTTTCCATTTTCCTACCTGATCTTAAGTGTCACAATACTTATCACTGCAAGGATTATTGCAACTATCCAGAACCTTGTGACGATCTTGGGTTCCGGGAGTCCTTTCTTCTGATAATGGTGATGGAGCGGCGCCATCAGGAATATCCTCCGGCCAACGCCATACTTCTTTTTTGTTCTTTTGAAATATGAGACCTGGATGACCACTGACAGGTTCTCGACAAGGAATATCCCGCACAGGATCGGGATCAGCAGCTCCTTCCTTATTATTACGGCGAAGACCGCGATGATCCCCCCGAGCGCCAGGCTTCCGGTGTCGCCCATGAAAACCTGGGCCGGATATGAGTTGTACCAGAGGAAGCCGATGGTTGCCCCGATAAAGGCACTGGCATAGATCACCAGCTCTGCTGTGCCCGGGATATACATTATATTCAGATAATTGGCATATATGACGTTACTCGACACATAGGCCAGTATTCCCAACGCAGTGCCGATAATTGCCGATGTGCCTGTCGCCAGGCCGTCGAGGCCGTCGGTGAGGTTAGCCCCGTTCGAGACGGCGGTGACGATAAAAGTCACTACCGTGACGAAAACCAGCCAGGTCCAGAACTGGCGGTGCTTCTCGGGTATAAAAGAGACAATCCATGAATAATTGAATTCATTGTTCTTCACAAACGGGATGGTGGTCTTCATGGATTTGCGTTCCATGGTGACCTCACCGTTGGAATAAAACGGGTGGGCCGGATCGAGGAGCTCGATCCTCTCTCTCGCCGACAGTTCCGCGATCGGGACCTTCTCCATTATTATCACGTCATTGCTGAAATAAAGTGTCAGCCCCACGACCGTACCGAGGATAACCTGGCCGATCACCTTGAACCTCCCGGCAAGCCCTTCCTTGTTTTTCCTGAAGATCTTGATATAATCATCCATGAAACCTATCAACCCGAGCCAGATGGTGGTTACGATCATCAGGATCACATAAACATTGTCGAGCCTGGCAAAGAGGATGACCGGGATAATTATCGATGCAAGTATGATTATGCCGCCCATCGACGGGGTGCCCTTTTTCTGGTACTGGCCTTCGAGCCCGAGGTCCCTTACCAGCTCACCTATCTGCTTGACCTGCAGGTATTCAATAATTCTTTTTCCGATAAGAAGTGAAATGATGAGGGAGGTGATCACGGCCATAGCCGACCGGAAGGAGATGTATGAGAAAACCCCGGCCCCCGGCACGTGCAGTTCATGGAGATATTTAAACAGATAATACAGCATTCTATCCCTCCTGCCTGGTTTTTAAAGCTGCCAGAAGCTCTTCCCTGTCGTCGAAATGAGATCTGACACCATTTATTTCCTGGTATGTTTCATGACCTTTTCCTGCAACTAGGATCACGTCATTCTTTCCTGCAAGCATTACCGCTGCCCTGATAGCTTCCCTTCTGTCCCTGATCCTGAGGACATTCGGCTTAAGCTCATGAGGAATGCCCGATTCCATGTCGTCAAGGATCTTATCAGGGTCCTCGGTCCTCGGGTTGTCTGAGGTCAGGATCACCTTCGAGCTTCCCTTCGCGGATATCTCAGCCATCTCTGGCCGCTTTGTCCTGTCCCTGTCGCCTCCGGCACCGACTACGGTAATAAGCTTTCTTCCTTCCTTCCTGATCTTGTTGAGAGTGCCGATCACATTCAGGAGAGCGTCCGGGGTATGGGCATAATCAACTATCCCTGTCGGACCGTTGCCGCTGACTACCGATTCAAGCCGTCCTGCAACGGGGTTGAGATCGCTGAGTATTGTAAGGACCTCTTTCCGTGAAGCGTCCAAAAGTTCCGAAGCTGCACAGACCGCGAGAAGGTTCGATGCATTGAATTCCCCGATAAACTTTGTCCATATCTCTTCCCCGCCAATATTCAGGGCCATTCCCCCGAAGTCCTGCTCGATTATGCCGCACCTGTAGTCGGCCATCCCCCTGACGGAGAAGGTGTAGCATTTTGCCCGGCAGTTCTGTGTCATGATGCGTCCGTTCCGGTCGTCTATGTTCGTAAGCGCAAAAGCATCTGCCGGAAGGGAATCGAAGAATTTCTTCTTGGCAATCAGGTAATTGGCAAAAGTCTTATGATAGTCAAGGTGGTCATGCGTCAGGTTGGTAAAGATGCCACCTGCGAATTTCAAACCCGCAATGCGCTGTTGATCAACGGCATGCGAACTTACTTCCATGAAGGCAAAGTCGCATCCCTCGTTTACCATCTCGGCAAGCGTCCTGTTAAGGCCAACAGGATCGGGAGTTGTGTGGGTTGCCGGCAGTTCCCTCTCGTTCACATAGTTGCACACAGTCGAGAAGAGCCCGCACTTATACCCTAGCTTTGTGAACATCCTGTAAAGCAGGGTGGCAATGGTGGTTTTCCCGTTTGTCCCGGTGACGCCCACAAGCCTGAGATTGTGTGAAGGATCGCCGAAGAAAGCTGATGCGGCAATACCGAGAGCCCTGGCGGAGTCTGCCACTTTGATCCAGCAAATATTACCAGAAGCGTCAGGGGGTATCTTTTCACAGATCACCGCAGCCGCTCCTGAGCCTATCGCAGCATTGATAAAATCGTGCCCGTCGCTTCTGGTTCCGGCAACAGCTACGAACAGCGATCCGGCAGTCACTTTCCTCGAGTCAAATTCGACTGACAATACCTCCGGATTATCCCTGCCACTTACGGACAAAACCTCAATATTCCTTATCAATTCCGCTATTCTCATCTTTTGCCCTATCTTGTCATATCGAGTGAAACCGTCTTTCCTTCCGCGAGCCTTGCACCATGTTCCGGCGACTGCCGCAGTACCTTTCCCTTTCCGCTGTACCCGACCCTGTACCCTGAATTCTCGAGAAGGTACATGGCATCCCTCAGACTCATCCCGCGGACATCCGGGACCAGGCCCTTTATTTCCTTTATGGATGCGAGCCTGATGGTATCACCGCTTTCACGTGTTGCCACCCAGTCTTCCCTGGAGGTTTTCCTGTACCGCACGTCAAGGCTTCCCAGGACCTCATTGATGTCGGACCTGTAGCCGTTTCCTGCTTCCGGGGCAGCAACTATCAGGTTATCTTCATGTTCGGCCCTGTAATCCCTGAAGAAATTCGTAGCGTAGACTTTGTCGGATATTTCCTTAAATACTGTTCCTGCCACTATATTGCCGTAATAAACCCCGTTAGAAGGCGAGTTAACCACAACGATGCAGGAATAGAGCGGGTTCTCGGCAGGGAAATAGCCGACGAACGATGCCTGGTATGAAACTGTGAGTCCCTGCCTGTATCCCTGGTTGTTACGGGCGATCTGGGCAGTGCCGGTCTTCCCAGCAATTTTATAATTTGAATTCCTGAGGTTGGTTGCGGTCCCGTGCTCCACCACTCCTTCCATCATCTTCCTTGCTTTTCTGATAGTGGACCTCGATGCTATTGAATTGATAATGACTTCTGTGCCAAAGCTTTTTAGAACACTGTTATTATTCATGACCGCGGTAACGAACCTCGGCTTCATCATTCTTCCGTCATTGGCAACTGCATTATAGAATGTCAGGATCTGAAGCGGTGTCATCAGGACCTCGTACCCGTGCGACATCATAGGAAGTGTCAGTCCTGACCAGAGCTTGTCGCCCGGATACCGGATGACCGGGTCCCCCTCACCCTTCAGCTGGATGTCGAGCTGCTTATTCAGCCTCCAGGCATAGAGCCGGTTGACAAAGTCTTTGGGATGATCTTTATAATGTTCGTATATCAGTTTCGAGGTTCCGACATTCGAAGATTTCTCAAACACCTGTTTTACAGTAAGCTTCCCGTAACCATCTTCCTTTGTATCCCTGATCACCTTGTTGTAGTACTTGACGGTACCGTCCCCTGTGTCGACTATATCGCCTGTGTCGATCACGCCATCCTCGATGGCTGCCATGAGGGCCGGAAGCTTAAAGGTCGATCCCGGCTCTGTGCTTTCCGCAATTGCATAGTTGTATGTCTCCCTGTACGATCCGTCATCGGTCTTCTCAAGGTTGGCGATTGCCCTGATATCTCCCGTGGCAACCTCCATAAGAACAGCGCAGCCGTGGTCCGCATCGTTTCTGCGGAGCTGGTTTTCGAGGGCGCTCGAAGCGACATCCTGAAGTTCAATATCGAGAGTTGTCAGGATATCCATTCCGTCCCTGGGCTCGACGCTGTTGCCGCCTTCAACGGGGATCCAGTCGCCTCCCGCGAGCCGCTGCTTGACCACCACTCCATCCTTGCCACCCAATTCCCTGTCGAATGACCCCTCAATCCCGACCCGCGTACCATTGTCATCCATGCTCAGATAACCGATAGTGCGGGCGGCTAGTTCACTGTTGGGAAGGATCCTGCGGTTTTCAGGCTGTTCCAGAAGTCCTCCCTTGTACTGACCCTCTCTGAAGATCGGCAGTTCCTTGAGCTTTTTCAAGGTTGCATAGCTGACCTTTTTCTGGATAAGGAAGTACCTGTCGCCGCGCTTCCTGGCATCGGTAATGACCGTTTTCCATCCGGCGGCAGACCTGATACCAAGCAATTTTGAAAGACCCTCAGACAATCCGCTGATCCCGTTCGACCAGGTCGTACCTGTCATGCCGCTGCTGCGGGTATCCATGTAAACGGAGTAATACGGGACTGAGCTTGCAAGCAGGCGGCCGTCGCAGGCAAAGATGTCGCCCCTGTTGGCGGGCATCACATCGGTCTTGAACACATATTTCTCACTCATTGCCACCCACTTCGATCTCTGCACATACTGGAGTATCAGTATCCTTATCACGAGGGCAATGGCAACCAGGACAATTGCAAAATATACAACTGCACTTCTCCACACTATCTCTTCCCTTACTGCCATATTCCATCATTTGCTGACGATCAGCCTGTAAGGAGGCGTTCTCAGCTCCTCCAGTCCCAGGCTTCTCTCTTTTACCATCCTGTACACTTCCGATTGCCTGCTGGCTTCCATAAGGTCAGCAGAGGTCGAAAGCGACTCTGCCCTGAGATCCCTGACCTCCCTTGAAAGCCTGTTTGATTCACGGTTTATCTTTTCGGCATTGAACCTGTTTGCTATATAAACTGCCCCAAGAATAGTCAGCATCAGGATGTACCAGAAATTCTTCAGTATGATCCTGTCCGAGACCATGCTGCCGCTAAGGAGCTCCTTCAGAACGCTTCCCTGCTTCCGGGCATGGACCTCACCGGTCTCCTTCCGTGTGCTTCCTTCTCCGCCTTCCATCTTTCAGATCTTTTCGGCAATCCTCAGCCTTGCGCTTCTTGCCCTCCTGTTTTCCTCAACTTCCTTCTCATCCGGAATTGTTCCCTTCTTATTTATTATTCTCAGGGGAGCTATCAGGTTCCCGTAAAAATCCTTCTGCTCCACTCCTTCAAAATTCCCGGTCCTCATAAAATTCTTCACGATCCTGTCTTCGAGCGAATGATAGGTGATGACCACCAGCCGTCCCTCCCTGTTTAGCATTTCTAGAGCCTGTTCCAACAGCTCCTTCAGGTTGTCCATTTCATGGTTCACTTCTATCCTGAGAGCCTGGAAGACCCTGGCGTAGAATTTGTTCTCGAACCTCGGAGGCGCAAGCTTCCCGATCGCATTTATTATGTCGCTGACCTTTGTGATCGGGGAGTGCGCCCTGTATGCGACTATTTCCCTGGCGATCCTTCTCGAATTCACGAGTTCCCCATATTCATAAAAGATCTTTGCCAGAGACTGCTCATCGAGGGTTTTCAGGAGACTGGCCGCAGTAACACGGCTTTTCCTGTTCATCCTCATGTCTAGGGGCGCGTTCTGACGGAACGTAAATCCCCTTTCAGGTTCATCGAACTGGTGAAAGGAAACGCCCAGGTCGGCCACAAGTCCGTCGATTGATCCGATATCGTTGAACCGGAGGTTATTCCTGAGGAATCTGAAATTCTGGTTGAGGAATATAAACCTGCTCTCATCTGCCGGCAGGTTCGGCAGGACATCCTCATCCTGGTCGAAAGCAATGAGCCGGCCTGTCTTAAGCCTTTTCAGGATTTCCCTCGAATGACCGCCTCCGCCGAAGGTCACATCGACGTAAGTACCGTCGGGCCGTATATTCAGCCCCCTGATACTCTCTTCCAGCAAGGCAGGCACATGATAGAACATTATTCAAAAGGTTCATTTAGGGTTCCGCCCAGAATATTTTCAGCCGTGTCGGCAAATACATTGGGAGCCATTTTAATCTCATCGTACACTGCAGTCGGCCAGATCTCTATCTTCCCGGGCTGTCCCGCAAGAGTGACATCACGGCCGGCATTTATCAGTTCAAGAAGTCTTTTCGGGATCAGGAGCCGGTTATTGTTATCGATCGCAAGCTCAGCCGTGCCCTTGAAGAAGTTCCTGAGGAACTCATTATGCACACGGTTGTAGGGATTCGTATGTTTACGGATCATGTCAACCTGGCTGTTCCAGTCGTCGATCGTATAGAGAATGAGACAATCGACGAAGATATCCTTTTTGACCACGAAATGATCGGGGGCGTCGGCAGGCATCTGCTTCTTGAATGCCATCGGGAGGATAATCCTCCCCTTGACATCAACCTTGCACGGGTAATCGCCTATAAATGTGGCCATACTTGGGTTTTTCCATCAAATCGCTAAAGTAATTAAAAATATCCACTTTCCTCCACTTACCTCCACAATTTTAAAGTTTTGTTGATAACTTTTGAATTGGAGCATCCGGAAAACCACAATATAAGGGGGGTTAAGAACTTGCACTGATCCCGTCCCGATAGCTATCGGGAGCTATCGGGGCATGGAGGAGACCCGGAGAAGGCATAGGGAAGGCAAGGAGGGACATGGAATTTGATGTATTAATCGCTATAAAGTACTTTTTAGTAAATTTGTCGTTCTCATCAGTTTAACTAATTGGCATGTATGACAGGCTTTAATGACCCCGATGAACTTCTTCAGGTTGACGTGGAACAGGTGCTCTTTGCAAAAAATCCGGACCTGGCAAAAAAGCTCCCCGGGTTCCTAATAAATTATCTTAAGAGGATCGTGCACCAGGATGAGATAAACTCATTCCTGAAAATTCACGGGCACCTGAGGGATGCCGCATTTATCGAGGCAGGATTGAAATATTTCGGCATAAGGTATAATGTCTGTGGCAGGGAGAACCTCCCGGTATCCGGCAGGTATTTCTTTGTTTCGAACCATCCCCTGGGGGGCCTCGACGGACTTGTATTCATATCAGAGCTGTCGCACTTCTATCCGGTGCTGAAGTTCCCGGTAAATGACATACTGATGGCCATAAAGAACCTCGACGGAATATTTGTGCCCATAAACAAGCATGGTTCGCAGGGAAGGATGGCGGTGAAGATGATCGAGGATGCCTATGCTTCTGATGCCCAGATCCTTTACTTCCCGGCAGGGCTCTGTTCAAGGAAAAGGAAGGGCGTCATCAGGGACCTGCCGTGGCATAAGAGCTTTATTGCAAAGGCTGTTCAGCATAACAGGGATATTGTGCCTGCCTATTTCTCGGGAAGGAATTCGGACTTTTTCTACAATCTTTCGAATGTCCGCAAATTCCTCGGAATAAACTCCAATATCGAGATGCTTTACCTGGCGGATGAGATGTTCAGGCAAAAGAACAAGGAAATTGACCTTGTTTTCGGGAAGCCTCTTCCGGTGTCATTCTTCGATAATTCACGGACTCCTGGCGAATGGGCCGGCTGGATCAGGGATAAATGCTATGAACTTGAATCATTTATACCTTTAAAATCAACGGATTAAAAAAAAGCTTAAATTGCATCGAATCTTTCAGGAAATTATTCTGAATTAGTTCTGACCTCTGCTTAGTGTGCCTTCGTGTGAACCTTAGTTTACCTTTGTGGTTTAAAAAATTCTTGATTTACCACAAAGGACCTCAAAGGACCTCACAAAGGTTCAAAAAGGAATCAAATATTGAATGATGAAACCTGTCGTAGACCAACTTCCAAAGGACCAGATAATTGCGGAATTATCTAAAGATAAGCTGCTTCGGAAGACCAATAACGGGAACAACGAGGTGTATCTTTTCGATGCGCGTACTTCTCCCTCTCTGATGCACGAAGTGGGCAGGATACGGGAGCTCACCTTCCGGCACGCCGGCGGAGGGACGGGGAAGGAGATCGATATCGACGAGTTTGACATTGATCCGGTCGACCCGCAAAAACAGCTGATTGTATGGGATCCTGACAATCAGATGATAATCGGCGGCTACAGGCTCTACTTTCCCGAGAAAGGCTGCACTGAGTGTGATGTTACCAAGATGGCCTCCTCATCCTATTTCAGGTTTTCGGAGAAATTCCTCAAGAAATACTACCCGCATATGATGGAGCTGGGGCGCTCGTTCGTGCATCCCGACTACCAGTCACGAACGATGGGACGGAAAAGCCTCTACGCCCTCGATAACCTCTGGGATGGGCTCGGAGCCATTATACTCGACAATCATCATCTTAAGTATCTCTTTGGAAAGGTGACGATGTACACGCATTTTAACCAGAGGGCGAGGAACATGATACTTTATTTCCTGAAAAGGCATTTTGGTGATCCGGATCATCTGATTACGCCTCTGGAGCCGGCCGAAATCGACCTGCATGAGGACGAAATGAGAAAGGTATTCAAGGGGTGGAGGTACAAGGATAACTACAAGATCCTGTCAAGGGAGGTGCGGAACCTCGGTGAGAACATTCCCCCCCTGATCAACGCCTACATGGGCCTCTCGCCCACAATGCGCACTTTCGGCACCTTCATAAACCACAAGTTCGGAAATGTGGAAGAGACAGGGATAATGATCACCCTCAGGGATATTTACATTGAGAAGATCAACAGGCATCTCGCCTCATACAAGAAGGATTTCCTGATCACCTGGTTCTCCCACGAGAATCCAGGCGCTCACGAAGATCAGTAGGCCCTTGCGTTTATACCCTCGACATAATTGATGAACGACTGGTTAGCAACCCGGTTTCCTCCGGGCGTCGGGTAATTGCCGGTAAAATACCAGTCACCGGTATGCCCGGGGCAGGCTTCATGCAGCCCTTCGATCGACTGGTACACAATCTCGACGCCAGCCTTAATCTCTTCGGGCCTGAGCATCGCCGAGATCTTTGCGGAAATCTCCAGGGGCGTGAACGGCCGGTAGATCTCCTTTACCAGGTTCCTGATCTCAACGACAGGCTTCAGGTTTTCGCGTTTTGCCTCCTCGTAAAGCTCAGGCACCAGGTTTTCCCTGCCTGTGTCTTTAAGCAGCTCAACGGCGGCCCTGAAGGCAATGAGATCCCAGAGCTTGGCCATGTCAATGCCATAGCAGTCGGGGTACCTGATCTGGGGGGAAGATGAGACAATAACGATCTTTTTCGGGTCGAGCCTGTCAAGGATCCTGATTATGCTTTGTTTCAGGGTAGTGCCCCTCACAATGGAGTCGTCGATTACGACCAGGTTGTCGACGCCACGCCGTATCACTCCGTAGGTAACATCATAGACATGACCCACAAGGTCATCGCGTGCCTTGTCCTCTGTAATGAATGTCCTCAGCTTTACGTCCTTCACCGCAATCTTCTCTACCCTTGGCCGCCTGTTGATGATTCCTGCAAGGGTCTCCCTGGTAAGTGTCCCATGATTGTCGATGATCGTCTTGATCTTGAACTCATTGAGCCAGTTCTCCACTCCTTTCACAAGTCCATAGAATGCACTCTCGGCAGTGTTGGGGATGTATGAAAAGACGGTATGATCGATATCGTAGTCAACCGCTTTCAGGACGGGAAGGGTGAGGCTTTCCCCGAGCTTCTTCCGCTCCCTGTAGATCTCCTTATCGGTACCCCTGGAAAAATATATCCTTTCGAAGGAGCATTTCCTGGGTTCGCTTTCTTCCCTTATCTTCTCAACCGAAACCTCCCCTGATGCCTTAATAATGATGGCGCTCGCAGGAGGCAGCTCGCTGACCTTGTCAGTCCGGACATTGAAGATCGTCTGAATTACAGGCCTTTCTGAAGCTGCCACCACTACCTCATCATCATAATAATAGAATGCTGGCCTGATCCCTGCCGGGTCCCTCATCACAAAGGCGTCGCCATGACCCACCATGCCGGCCATGGTATAACCGCCGTCCCAGTTGCGGCTTGCCTTACGGAGAATATTTGCCAGGTCGAGGTTCTGCTCGATCAGCGGGGTGATCTCTTTCTTCGTGAAACCCTGATCCTTGTAGATCCTGAAAAGCCTTTCGTTCTCCTCATCGAGCCTGTGGCCCACATTCTCAAGGATTGTCACAGTGTCGGAGAATGCGACCGGGGTCTGGCCAAGTTCCACCAGGCTCTGGAATATTTCCCCGACATTTGTCAGGTTGAAGTTACCGGCCATTACGAGGTTCCTCGATTTCCAGTTGTTCTCGCGGCTCACCGGGTGAACTGAGTCGATATTATAACTGCCGTAGGTACCATAGCGCAGGTGGCCAAGGTAAATATCGCAGGCAAAGGGGACAGCGGATTTGATAAGCCCGAAATCGGGAGATCCCTGTTGATTGACGGGATATGCTTTATTTATGTCGTCATAGACGATTCCGAAAATTTCCTTTATCGGGTTGGCTTTGTTCGATCTCTGGCGGTAGATATACCGGTTTCCGTGTTTCACATTCAGCTTTATGCCTGCAAGGCCTGCCCCGTCCTGGCCCCTGTTGTGCTGTTTCTCCATCATGAGGTACATTTTCTGGAGACCCCAGTCCCATGCACCGTATTTTTGATAATAGTATTCCAACGGCTTGCGAAGTCTCAACATTGCAATGCCGCATTCGTGCTTGATATTATCGCTCATAGCTATTTTTTATTCGGGTCGGGGAAATTGATTATATCATGCACCAGGATGGCGTCCTGAAAAACTCTCCGCACCATCAGGAGATCCCTGGTACCTTCGACCCTGTTCCTGTAATCACCTGCCCGTATCTTGTAGTATCCGGGCCTCTCAAAGGATGCGTAGGAGATTATGGCGGGAAATTTGCTGATAAATTCAGCCCTTACCTTCCCCGATTCCTCCCTGGCATTCTTGTTAGAACTGTTGTAGACCTGTATCCTGAAGCCATCCATTCCTTTATTCTTCATGTTATACAGGATATATTTGCCGATCAGAGTGTCAATTGCAGGGTCCTCCTTTATGGTAAGCTTTCCGGCATGGTAATCCTCCCCGTTCCGCTGAAGCAGTCCCGAAACGGTAAAATAATCCTGCGCCCTGCAGAGTGTGAAAGGCAGCAGAAAAAGCACGAAAAGAGGAAATGACCTTTTTGACATTCAATTAGTTTAACCCTGATCCAATGCTTCAGCAAGCTCGTCGGTTATCTCAAGGTTATGATAAACATTCTGGATATCATCATCATCCTCAAGCGTTTCAATGAATTTCATAACCTTCCTTGCCGAATCGACATCAAGCTGCTTCGTGTTGTTTGGGATCCTTTTCAGCAGGGCCTCCTCCGGTTCGATACCCAGTTCATTGAGTTTCCGGTTAAGGCTTCCGAAATCCTCCTTGGCACATGTAACGGTGATCCTGTCCTCGAAGGTCTCAAAATCCTGTGCTCCCGCGTCTATCAGCTCCAGTTCAATATCTTCGGGGTTGAACCCTTCGTTCCTTATGGTAAACACGCCTTTGCGCTCAAATAAAGAGCTCAGTGACCCGTTCGTACCAAGCTTGCCCCCGAATTTATTGAAGACCGACCTGATTGAAGCAACGGTCCTGTTGTTATTGTCGGTCAGACACTCAGCAAAAACGGCAACACCGTGGGGTGCATATCCTTCGAAGGAAGTCTCAATGTAATTATCAGATTCAGAGCCGACAGCTTTTTTAATAGCCCTTTCAATATTGTCTTTGGGCATATTGGCTCCTTTGGCATTCTGGACGGCAAGCCTTAACCTGGAATTGGTTTCGGGATCCCCTCCTCCTTCTTTTGAAGCAATTATGATTTCCTTGATGATCTTTGTGAAGATCTTTCCTCTCTTGGCATCATTTGCGCCTTTCTTCCTTTTTATGGTGGACCATTTATTATGCCCTGACATACAGTTAGTAAATTTTGGAATTCACATGCAAAATTAAATAATTCTTTAATACATCAGTCATTGTTGTTACTTTTGTGGGGGGAAAAGAGGCAAGGTGCAAGGCTTGACCCGACAGTTATGTGGCCTTGCGAACTTTGCTGAGACCTTTGCGCACTTTGCGGTTAAAGATTGACATACAAAATGTTAAAAAAAGTATATATCGAAACATATGGGTGCCAGATGAATGTCGCCGACAGCGAGGTGGTCGTTTCCATTCTTTCGGATCACGGCTTCGAGCACACCTCAAGCATTGAAGATGCCGGGTTGATTCTCATCAACACCTGTTCGATCCGTGAGAATGCAGAGCAGAGGATATGGGGGCGGCTCAGGGCGATCGGTCACTTCAAAAGGAAGAATGGTGATCTTGTCATCGGGCTCATAGGCTGCATGGCCGAAAGATTGAAGGAGCAGGTTATTGAAAAGGAGCACCTCGTTGACCTGGTCGCCGGCCCGGATTCCTACCGGGAACTGCCATTACTTGTTGCAGAAGCCCATGAGGGTCATAAGGCGGTGAATGTCCTGCTGTCCCGTGAGGAGACCTATGCTGATATTTCTCCTGTAAGGATGGACAGCAACGGGGTGTCCTCATTCGTTTCGATAATGAGGGGATGCAACAACATGTGCGCCTACTGCGTGGTGCCTTATGTTCGCGGGGCCGAGCGGAGCCGCGATCCCGGATCGGTCCTGAATGAGATCAGGATCCTGAAGGAGAAGGGATACAGGGAAGTAACACTGCTTGGCCAGAATGTCGATTCTTACCTCTGGAAAGAGGATGGCCGGGCCACCGGGTTCCCCGAACTCCTCGAAAAGGCAGCAATGATCGATCCGATAATGAGGATAAGGTTTTCAACCTCCCATCCCAAAGATATTTCGGACGACCTGCTGTACACCATAGCCAGGCACGGGAATATATGCCGTCACATTCACCTCCCCGCCCAGAGCGGAAGCAGCAGGATCCTGAAGCTTATGAACCGCGAATACACCCGGGAATGGTACATGGAAAGGGTGAGCGCTATCAAAAGAATCATCCCGGGTTGCGCAATATCGACCGATATGATCGCCGGGTTCTGCACGGAGACTGAGGAGGACCATAAGGAATCTCTTTCACTGATGGAATGGGCCGGGTTTGATTTTGCTTACATGTTCAAGTACAGTGAACGGCCCGGAACAAAGGCTGCCAGGAGATACAGGGACGATGTGGAGGATGAGGTCAAAACCAGGAGGCTCAATGAAATAATTGCGCTTCAGAACAGGATGTCGGCACGCTCGAAAAAGCTCGATATCGGCCAGGTATATGAAGTCCTGGTCGAGGGCAGGTCAAAAAGATCCGCCGAATTCCTTTCAGGGAGAAACTCCCAGAACAAGGTGGTCGTTTTTCCCGGGAACGGGCAGAAACCCGGTGAATATGTTAACGTTATGATTGAAAGATGTACATCCGCCACTCTTATTGGAACGATTTTTGTGCATTGAATGATCTGATCAATTAGTATCTTTACCATACCTTTCTTTAAATCTGAAAATATGAAATCCCGAGTTCTGCTCTCAACCGTAATCTTCCTAAGTATCATATTTTTACCATCTTATGGTCAAAAAGCTGAAAAAGGGAAGAACAGGATCACCATCAAAGGTACAGTTCTGGATGCCAGTAAAAAGGCGGTATCCGGTGCATACGTATTTGTCGACGGTTATGGAATCGGAGTCATTACTGATGAAAACGGAAAATTTAAAGTCAGGTCCGACGGTTCAGCCAGGGATATCCTTGTTGCTGCTCCCGGCACCGGTTTTGCGATGAAACCTGCGGAAGAGAAGCTGGAATTCATTCTCAGCAACCCCACTGAGGCCATCCCTGATTTTGCGATGAAGTACATTGATGATAACAAAGCAAAAGCAGAAAAGAGTAAACCAAAGAAAATGAATACCTACACTGATATCTACCAGATGATCAGACATGAGGTTCCCGGGGTGCTAGTAAACGGGAGAAGCATTGTGGTTCAGCAGCCAAATTCATTTTTCGGCGGAACCACTCCCCTCTTCGTTGTAAACGGGGTAAGGGTGACAAGCATCGATTACATCAATCCCCAGGAAGTGAAATCGATACAACTGCTGAAAGGCTCCTATGCAAATATTTACGGTGATGAGGGGGCTAATGGTGTCATCAGTATAACGCTGATCTCAGGCGGAGACAGAAAATAAAGTTCACTTTATCATTTATTATCAATATGAAACAAGCAAGAGTTTTCTTCTTAATAGTGGCTGCGGCTTTCCTTCTTTCGGGCCAGACCCTGGCTCAGAAAAAAGACAGGAAGATCACGATCTCAGGTTTTGTGGTAGACCAGACGCAGGCGCCTGTAGTCAATGCAGTTGTAATGGTCGACGGGATAAGTACTCCTGTCCTGACCAACAAAAACGGGTACTACAAGATAAAGGTGAGACCTGTAAACATGAAGCTGGGAATATTCACCACCACGAACGGGACCCTTGAGGAGACTATCAACGGGCGTGAACGGATCAATTTCCAGTTCGCGGGAACTGTTCCGGTCCAGCAGGTCTCCAATGCCGCTCCTGACCCGGGGGATGAAGAAGTGAATGTAGGCTACCAGAAAGTCAAGAAAAAGAACCTTACTACCTCGGTTGGCAAGATCGACGGAAGGCAGTCAAAATATGCATCCTACAGCTCGATATATGAAATGCTCAAAGGGGAGATCCCCGGAGTTGTCGTGACGGGAAACTCGGTATACATCCGCAATCCCTCCTCGATCAACGCCAGCAATGAACCTCTTTTTGTTGTTGATGGCGTCCCGGCCGCATCGATTGACGGCATCCAGCCGCAAATGGTCAAGTCGATCCATGTTCTCAAGGGTTCGGATGCTTCGATTTACGGTGTCCGCGGAGCAAACGGCGTGATCCTGATCGATCTGCTTACCGGGAAGGACAGGTAGGAGATGGGCAGGCGAAAGGCGTAAGGCGTAAGGCGTAAGGCGTAAGGCGTAAGGCAGCAGGCAGCAGGCGTAAGGCGGCAGGCGGCAGGCAGCAGGCGTAAGGCAGCAGGCGGCAGGCGTCTGGAGTCAGGCATCAGGTAACTACCTCCTGCCCCTGAGGATCAGTCCCAACTCATCAAGCTGCTTTGCTGAGATCTCTGCCGGAGTATCCAGCATTACGTCCCTTCCGGAGTTGTTCTTCGGGAATGCAATGAAATCCCTGATCGAATCCTGTCCACCGAACATCGCAACCCAACGGTCGAATCCGAATGCGATGCCTCCATGGGGAGGGGCTCCATATTTAAATGCGTTCAGGAGGAACCCGAACTGGTAGTTTGCCTCTTCATCGGTAAATCCAAGCACCCTGAACATCAGCTTCTGAACGGCTGCATCGTGGATCCTTACCGATCCTCCGCCGATCTCCACACCGTTAATTACCAGGTCGTAAGCGTTTGCACGCACTTTTCCCGGATCGGTTTCCATGAGCGCCAGGTCCTCCGGTTTTGGCGATGTGAAAGGGTGGTGCATGGCAAAGAACCTTCCCTCTTCCTCATCCCACTCAAGAAGGGGGAAATCGACTACCCAGAGCGGAGTGTATTTACTTCTTGGCCGCAGGTTCAGCCTGTTGCCCATCTCGATACGGAGCTCTGACAACGCCGCCAGGGTCGGTCTCCTGCCGCCGGCAAGGATCAGTACCAGGTCTCCGGGTTTTGCACCGCAGTGATTTGCCCATCCTCTGAGATCCTCCGGGCTGTAAAACTTATCTGCCGACGACTTCAAGGCACCGTCATTGCCATACTTCAGCCACACAAGTCCTTTTGCGCCGATCTGCGGCCGTTTGACAAATTCGGTAAGCTCATCGAGCTGTTTCCTGGAGTATTCCGAGCATCCTTCGGCACAGATCCCCCCAACATATTCCGAATTATCAAAAACCGGAAACCCTTTTCCCTTTACGACCGAAGTAAGGTCCGAGATCTTCATTCCGAACCTCAGGTCGGGCTTGTCGGTGCCATAACTCTCCATCGCTTCGGAATAGGACATCCTGGGGAACGGGCCGGTGAACTCTGTCCCTTTGATCTCCCTGAAGAGGTACTTTGCCAGGCCCTCAAAAGTATCTAGCACGTCATCGCGTTCCACGAAAGACATTTCACAGTCGATCTGAGTAAACTCAGGCTGGCGGTCAGCCCTCAGGTCCTCATCCCGGAAGCATTTCACAATCTGGAAATACCTGTCGAACCCTGCCACCATGAGAAGCTGCTTGAGTGTCTGCGGTGACTGTGGAAGCGCATAGAAGGTCCCCTGCTGCATTCTCGAAGGGACGACAAAGTCTCGGGCCCCTTCCGGAGTTGACTTGATCAGGTACGGAGTTTCAACCTCGACAAAACCTGCCGCATCCATATATTTCCTTACCTCCCTGGCCACTTTATGCCGAAGGATAATATTGTTCTTCACGCCGGCCCTCCTGAGATCGAGGTAACGGTACTTCATGCGCAGTTCCTCACCGCCATCAGTCTCCTCCTCGATCGTAAACGGAGGCAGCTCCGCGCGGTTCAGGATATTCAGCTCATTCATCCTGATTTCAATGTCGCCGGTCGGCATCTTCGGGTTCTTATTGCTTCTCTCCATTACCACTCCTTTTGCCTGGATCACGAATTCCCGCCCGACCTTCCTGGCCTGCTCGCAGAGGCCACTGTTCTCATCCATGTTGAAGACAAGCTGTGTAATGCCGTACCGGTCGCGGAGATCGATGAAAGTCATTCCTCCAAGGTCGCGCGATTTCTGCACCCAACCGCATAAAGTAACCTCCTGGCCGGCTGAATTAATATTCAGTTCCCCGCATGTATGAGTTCTGTACATTGTTCTGTTTTTAAATTTCAACAAAAATAGGAAAAATCACAAGATCTCTGACTTCCGGATCACACTAAGGCCCCCTCCGTGTATTTCCGTGTCTCCCCTACCTACCGCCTGCCTGCCGGTAGGCAGGGCAGGCAGGTCCGTGATCTCTGTGAAACCTTTTAAAATCCTGAATTTCTTCCTAATTTTAACCCGGATATTGTTTCATAATGACCCTGTCTCTCGACGAAAAATTCATGCGTGCCGCTCTGGCGGAGGCAAAAAAGGCCTTTGAGGAGCAGGAAGTGCCAATCGGTGCTGTAGTGGTATGCAACGATACCATCATTGCCAGGGCACATAACCTGACCGAGACGCTCAAGGACCCGACGGCGCATGCTGAAATGCAGGGCATAACCGCCGCTGCGGGCTGGCTGGGAGGCAAGTATCTCACCGACTGTACCATTTATGTGACCGTGGAACCCTGCGCGATGTGCGCTGCCGCAATTGGCTGGAGCCAGGCTCCGAGACTTGTTTATGGCGCCAGTGATGAAAAGAAGGGATACACTCTCGTTAAGGGGGAGCTGCTTCATCCGAGGACTGAAGTTATGCCAGGGGTTCTCGAAAATGAGTGTGCCGGGCTTATGAGGGAGTTTTTCGGGTTGAGAAGATAGGGGTATAAAGTTACCCTTTGCGCACTTTGCGAATCCCTGCAGCTCTCTGGACTTTGCGCACCTTTGCGGTTAACCCTTTTTTACAACCGTAAAGACCGCTAAGGTTTTCGCAGAGTACGCAAAGGTTTAATTGACTTTCCGGACAAAGATTTTAAGGATTCAGAGTACTTTAAGCACCGGAAATTCATAATATTACAGCCAGGTTTAAAAACAAATCGCCATGACCTTCGATAACTCCAAAATGATCATCAGCATTAGGCTTAAGCTGCTGGTCGCCACAATCGTGTTCCTGATGTACATCCTTCTCGCCTATCCTGCCCGGGTGATCAGGTTTCCCCTGCTGGGAGTAAGTGAGACTCTCTGGACGATAGTCCTTACAGCTTTATACCTGATCATTTTTTTCCAGCCGATACTTCTCAAATATCAATACATCTATTTTTCTGACGACGGGCCAAACATAATTCTAAGATACTTTGCTGCCGGTATTTTCGGGAAGAAGAAGAATTCTGTCGAGATCAGCAAGCAGACCTTTCTGGGCTACCGGCAGGAAAAGAAAGCGTTTGGCCTGCTACAGAGCATCACTATGTACCAGAAGCTGAAACAGGGAAGGGCCAAATATCCGTCTGTCTTCATCAGTGCGCTTAAAAGGAAGGATATGGAGAAGGTTTTCAGGGCGCTCGACCAGTATTGCCAGGGGCCGATCACAGATGATTGATAACATGAGTTAAATCATTTTTAATGAGAATTTAAGGCGGGAAATTTGGATTCTTGTTAAGAAAAGCGGTTTGTTAGTACCACGGAGGAAATCGGGAGAAGACACGGAGATCACAGAGACTCTGGGCAACTCTGTGTAATAAAATGCTTTATAAGAAACCCTCAGGACACAAGAGGTTTTAAGAATTGATAATCATCAACTTAAAATATTTTTATTATGAACGTAGACAAGATCATGAACAACCTCGAAAAGAAACATCCCGGCGAGGTTGAATATCTGCAGGCAGTAAGGGAAGTGCTCGAGTCAATTGAGGAAGTGTACAACGAGAATCCGCAGTTCGAATCGGCCAATATCATTGAACGCATCGTTGAACCTGACCGTGTGGTAATGTTCAAGGTACCGTGGATTGACGATGAAGGGAATGTCAGGGTGAATCTCGGTTACAGGATCCAGTTCAACAATGCGATCGGCCCGTACAAGGGTGGTCTGCGTTTCCACCCCAGTGTCAACCTTTCAATCCTCAAGTTCCTCGGCTTCGAGCAGATCTTCAAGAATGCGCTCACCACACTTCCCATGGGCGGGGCTAAGGGCGGGTCGGATTTCGATCCCAAAGGAAAGTCGAATAACGAAGTGATGCACTTCTGCCAGTCATTCATGATGGAGCTCTGGAAATATATCGGCCCGGAGACTGACGTACCTGCCGGCGATATCGGGGTTGGCGGCCGTGAGATCGGATTCCTGTACGGAATGTACAAGAGGCTCAAAGGTGACCATACAGGTGTGCTCACCGGTAAAGGCAGCAACTGGGGAGGTTCGCTGATCCGTCCCGAGGCAACAGGATACGGATGCGTCTATTTTGCAAAAGAAATGCTTGCAACACGCGGCGAATCATTCGAGGGAAAGAAAGTTGCTGTCAGCGGGTTCGGGAATGTTGCCTGGGGAGCAGCCCTGAAGGCTACGGAACTTGGAGGGAAAGTTGTGACGATCTCGGGTCCTGACGGCTATATTTACGATCCACAGGGGATATCGGGAAAGAAGATAGATTACATGCTTGAACTCCGTGCATCGAACCAGGATATTGTCAAGCCTTACTCATTCGTCTTTGAGGGTGCCGAATTCCATGAGGGCAAGAGGCCCTGGGAAGTGAAAGTCGACATCGCACTTCCATGCGCAACGCAGAATGAGCTGAATGGCGATGATGCCCAGCACCTTGTAGACAACGGCTGCATTTGCGTTTGCGAAGGCGCCAATATGCCCAGCACCCCGGAAGCTATCGAGATCTTCCATAAGAACGGGCTGCTGTTCTCACCTGGGAAAGCCTCCAATGCCGGCGGAGTTGCCACATCAGGACTCGAAATGTCCCAGAACTCCATGAAAATGAGATGGAACAGCCCTGAGGTAGACAGCCGCCTCCATGAGATCATGAGGAATATCCACGAGCAGTGCGTGAAATACGGAAAGCGTCCCGACGGGTACGTCGATTACGTAAAAGGCGCAAACATTGCCGGCTTCCTCAAGGTGGCCAACTCGATGCTGGATATGGGGGTAATATAAAAGAACTCCGCAAACCTTCACCTCCCTGCCCTGTTAGCCCCCCTTCCCCCCTGAAGGGGGGTTAATAAATCAAAAAAAATCCTGAGTATTTTTTCTTGCCCCCCTTCAGGGGAGTGGGGGGGTTTTCGTATCTTTATACGTCTCATTTCCCGTGCTATGTCGTCAGAAATATCGCTTAAGCATAAAATTGCCTTGAGCATAATTCCGAGGGTTGGAGATATCAATGCCCGGAAGCTCGTCTCTCATTTTGGCAGCGTTGAAGCCATTTTCAGCGAACCTTACAGGAACCTGGTCAAAATACCCGGAATTGGCTCAGGGCTGGCCAGGTACATAAGCGAAAGGTCATACCTCGAAGCTGCGGAGAAAGAAGCGGAGTATGTTACCAGGAACAACATTGCCACATACTTTTACCTGGACAATAATTATCCTTTCAGGCTAAAGCAGTGTGATGACTCACCGGTGCTTTTCTATTTTAAAGGCAGCTGCGACCTGAACAGTCCAAAGATCATCAGTATTGTGGGTACGCGGAACGCCACCCCGCATGGCAGGGAACTGTGCGAAAAGATAATCAGCGGGCTCGCTGCTGGTCATCCTGATCTTGTGGTCATCAGCGGACTGGCTTACGGGATTGATATAACCGCCCATAAAGCGGCGTTGGCCAGCAAGCTTAAGACTGTCGGGGTTTTGGGGCATGGCTTCAAGACCATTTATCCGTCAGTTCACAGGGCGGCTGCAAAGGAGATCCTCCTGAACGGCGGCCTTCTGACAGATTTTGTGTCTGATGCGCTCCCTGAAAGGAACAATTTCCTGAAGAGAAACAGGATCATTGCCGGGATTGCGGATGCCACGCTGGTTGTCGAATCGGGGATAAAAGGCGGAGCGCTGGTTACCGCTGACATGGCATGCTCATATAACAGGGATGTCTTCGCAGTACCAGGGAGGCCCGACGATCAATGGTCGGCCGGGTGTAACAGCCTGATAAAAAACAACAAAGCCGCATTGGCCGAAACATCGGAGGATATTGAATATTTCCTGAACTGGAAGCCCGACAAAATGCGCGCTGCCATCCAGAGGACGCTTTTTTCCGAGCTCGATGAATCTGAAATGAAGATCCTCGGGCTGATCTCAAAGGAAGGAGAAGTTACAATCGATCAGATCTGCAGGACACTTGACATCCCGGTCTACAAGCTTTCAGCACAGCTCCTTCAGATGGAATTCAAGGGTGTCGTGAAGTGCTATCCGGGGAATTTGTACAGGGTGATTTAGATTTTTCTCCAGGAATTTTGTTACACAGAGGAGACACAGGGGAGACACGGAGGAGGGAAAGGATGACCTCTCCCCAACCCCTCTCCCAGGGGAGAGAGGCTTTAAAACAACATAAAGAACTGCAGCATTGCATATCAAGGGAAATCAGTTGAGCGACAAATGCATTTTGGCGCTAAACCCGAACTTTTCAGGCTTGCCTTAAGAATGCGGAGGTATCCGACCGTCAGCGAGGAAATCCCCGCTCACCCGGGAGCGGGGGAACGAGGGGGTGAGGCCATTTATATTAAAAATATTAATTTGAAACCATAAAACACTTTCCACTTATAGTTTCAAAACTCTTTTGCACGTTTGGTACAGAAATAAGTGTTTATCTCTCCGGCTACTGAATAACTAGTTTTACCATGCCCTTTTAAGCACCTGAAAATCAAAAAGAAATTGACTTTTATTTCATTTTGAAATCAGCCTTTTTAATAAATTCGTATATCATAATTTTAAAAATCTTATAAATATGGACCCAAGAGTGCAGCAATTCATGGCTTTGATCAAAGCCAAAAATCCGGGTGAAAATGAGTTTCACCAGGCTGTTCAGGAGGTGGCGGAATCACTTATCCCTTTCATCGAGGAGAATCCAAAGTACAAACACGCAAAGATCCTCGAGCGTATAGCGGAGCCGGAAAGAACCATCATATTCAGGGTACCCTGGCTCGACGACAAGGGTGAGATCCAGATCAACCGCGGTTTCAGGATTGAAATGAATAGCGCAATCGGTCCATATAAAGGCGGGTTGAGGTTCCACCCTACGGTAAACATGGGGATACTGAAATTCCTTGCCTTCGAGCAGGTCTTCAAGAACAGCCTCACCACATTGCCCATGGGTGGCGGGAAAGGCGGGTCAGATTTTGATCCCAAGGGAAAATCTGACAACGAGGTGATGCGGTTCTGCCAGAGCTTCA
>DCFQ01000078.1:26829-28106 GCA_002319915.1 Bacteroidales bacterium UBA1800
TCTGCCAGAGCTTCATGACCGAGCTTTTCAGGCATATAGGTCCTGATACCGATGTACCGGCAGGTGATATCGGCGTCGGCGGCCGTGAGATCGGTTTCCTGTTCGGCCAGTACAAGCGCCTGAAGAATGAATTCACCGGGGTCCTTACAGGAAAGGGCATCGAATGGGGAGGCTCGCTTATCAGACCTGAGGCGACAGGCTACGGAGCCACATACTTTGCACAGGAAATGCTGGCAACAAGGGGGGAAAGCTTTAAGGGGAAGACCGTCTGCATCTCAGGCTCAGGGAATGTCGCGCAGTATGCCACTGAGAAAGTCACCGAGCTCGGGGGAAAAGTCGTTACATCTTCCGATTCAAACGGATTCATTTACGATCCAAAAGGGATCGATGCCGAAAAGCTGAATTACATCATGGAGCTGAAGAACATCAGGCGGGGCAGGATTAAGGAATATGCCGATAAGTTCGGTGTGGAATATTATGAGGATAAGCGGCCCTGGATGATAAAATGTGACATTGCAATGCCTAATGCAACCCAGAATGAGATCAGCGGCGATGAAGCAAGGACACTCGTCAAAAATGGCTGCATCTGCGTTGCCGAAGGGGCAAATATGCCTTCCACAATAGAAGCGGTTGAAGTGTTCCTGAATGCCGGGATCCTTTATGGTCCGGGAAAGGCGGCCAATGCAGGCGGAGTGGCCACATCGGGGCTCGAGATGACCCAGAATTCGATGAGATTACCGTGGTCAAGAGAGGAGGTGGACAACAGGCTGCATATGATAATGAAGAATATACATGATACCTGCGTTAAGTACGGTACAAAGGAGAACGGATTCATAAACTATGTGGATGGCGCAAATATCGGCGGATTCGTGAAAGTAGCAAACGCTATGATCGCGCAGGGAGTAGTCTGATGCAACTTATCGACACACATACGCATATCTACCTTCCGGAATTTGATGCCGACAGGGACCAGGCTGTTGAGCGGGCTGTTGAATGCGGGGTTGTGAACCTCCTGATGCCTAATATAGATGCTTCCTCTGTCGATCTGATGGTGTCGGCTGAAAACCGGTACCCTGGCATCTGCTACCCGATGATCGGCCTCCATCCTACGTCGGTGAAGCAGGACTATTCCTCGCAGCTGGACCTGATACTCGGAGCGGCAGAAAAACATAAGTTCAATGCTGTCGGGGAAATAGGTATCGACCTGTACTGGGATAAAACCTATATAAAGGAACAGGTCATGGCCTTTAAGAGACAGGTCGGATTTGCAATTGAAA
>DCFQ01000029.1:0-138 GCA_002319915.1 Bacteroidales bacterium UBA1800
TCACCGTGGCTTATACAAAACCTTCTTCAAACCCAATACAGACCACCGCGGGCGGGCAGGCTGCGTCCTTCAGCGCAAAAAGCGTGACCAACAATGTAGCCGCTCCTGTACCAGCCTACGTCAGCTCATCAATTGAAA
>DCFQ01000029.1:458-9297 GCA_002319915.1 Bacteroidales bacterium UBA1800
GTCCCTGCCGCATCTGCATTTACCGTCCTGGTCAACTCAACGGCAAGGACCGTAAGCTCAGTGGCAATCTCTGGGACAAAAGTGCTGCTAACCCTGTCAGGTGATGTAGCTAACGGGGATGCAGTCACCGTGGCTTATACAAAACCTTCCTCGAACCCCCTGCAGACCTCTGCTGGCGGACAGGCCGCTTCATTCAGCGCAAAAAGCGTGACCAACAATGTCGCTGCTCCTGTTCCTGCCTATGTCAGCTCCTCAGTTGAAAACGCAACTCCCTCAAGGATCGATATTACTTTCAGCCTCAGCCTTGCAAACATCATCCCTGCCGCATCTGCATTTACAGTCATGGTAAACTCTACGGCCAGGACCGTGAGCTCAGTTGCAATCTCCGGAACCAAAGTGCTGCTTACTCTCTCAGGTGCAGTAGCTTATGGGGATGCAGTCACCGTGGCTTATTCAAAACCTTCCTCGAATCCCCTGCAGACAACCGCGGGCGGACAGGCCGCTTCATTCAGCGCAAAAAGCGTGACCATCAATGTCGCCGCTCCTGTTCCTGCATACGTCAGCTCATCGATCGAAAATGCAACTCCTTCAAGACTCGATATTACATTCAGCATCAGCCTCGCCAACATCGTTCCTGCCGCATCTGCATTTACAGTCATGGTCAACTCAACGGCAAGGACCGTGAGCTCAGTTGCAATCTCCGGAACCAAAGTGCTGCTCACTCTCTCAGGTGCAGTAGCTTACGGGGATGCCGTCACTGTTGCATACACGAAACCATCGGCCAATCCCGTCCAGACTGCGGCAGGCACTCAGGCCGCCTCTTTCAGCGGACAGAAGGTTGCAAATAATGTCGGAGCCGTCATACCTCTTTATGTGAGCTCCGTGATCGAAAATGCCGCACCCGCTAAGCTGGTCATGACATACAACATGACCCTCGCCGCCGTTGTTCCTGCAGTTTCGGCATTTTCAGTTCTGGTGAATTCAGTCTCCCGGAGCGTAAGCCAGGTGTCGGTATCCGGCACGAATGTGACCCTCACTCTTTCAACTCCGGTGATTTACGGGAATGTCGTTACAATTGCCTATACAAAGCCCTCATCAAACCCTCTCCAGGGTTCGGGCGGAGGCCAGGCAGCCTCGGTCACTGCCCAGAAGGTGACCAATAATGTGGCTGCAATCCCTGCACCTGTTTATGTTAGTTCTGCGGTCAGTGATGCCGCACCATCAAAGCTGGTGATCACTTATAATCTGAGCCTGGCATCAACAACCCCGGCTGCATCGGCTTTTGCCGTAACGGTAAACTCATCGGCAAGAAGTGTAAGCTCGGTTGCGGTTTCAGGGCCCAATGTCACTCTTACACTCTCAGCACCTGTTGCATACGGGGATGTTGTCAAAGTATCATATACAAAACCTTCCGCCAATCCATTGCAGACCCCTGCTGGCGGACAGGCTGCATCCATTCAGGCTCAACTGGTGACAAATAATGTGAATGACAACAATACGCCCCCTGTTGTCGAAGTCAGTTACAAATCGGCAGTATACGGAGGATTCGTAAACGAGATAAACGCTTCCGGCAGCTATGATGCCAACGACGAAGATCTTACCTTCAGCTGGACAGTCCCGGGGAATATACCCGTCTCTTCCACCACGGGCCCGGATATCCAGTTCCTGAGCCCTGTCACCGGCGAATCCAGAAAAATTGAGTTTGTCGTGAATGTCAGTGACGGAAAATCGACCCAGTCAAAGGTTGTTCCGATCGAGATACTGCCCTATGAACCAAACCTGGAAGTTGCCGAGGTGACAAGGGTGGAGGCATCAAGCTATTCCGGACTTAATATCCCTTCAAATATCATCGACGGCGACATAGGCACAATGTGGGCATCGAACGGGGACGGTCAGTCGCTGCTGCTTTCCCTCAAAGAGCCGTTCAGTGTCCAGCATGTAAAGCTGGCATTCCAGCCCGGACAAAAGCGAGAGTCATTTTTTGACATCCTGGGTTCCGAAGACCTCGTTAACTGGGAACCTGTACTGGTAAAATCAAATTCGTGCGCATTCTCCGGCGATCTGCAGGTCTTCGACTTCCCGCCGGCAAAAGCTACCGTTGAATTCCGGTATATAAAGCTTATCGGGCACGGAAATGCCTCAGATGCCTGGAATTATCTTTCGGAATTCAGGGTCTTCGGTTACACGCACAGGAATCCTTCCGCTTACGAAAAGCTGCCTGTAAAGATATATCCCAATCCGGCAAAGGATAATTTCAATGTCGTAATAGAAGCAGCCTCCATCGCGCATGATTATCTGCGGATTGTAAGCCTTACAGGAAACATCCTACGGGAAGTGAAGCTTGATCCCGGCAGGAATGAGTTCATTATCCCGGTAGAGGGGCTCCGCAGGGGGATCTACGTAATACAGATCGGAACAAAGGGCATGACCAGTTTCAGTCAAAAGCTCGTCATCTATTATTAGCTGGTTCCGGCTGGACCCCGGGATTCAACAAAAGATATTGCGCCGACCCTAACGGGCCGGCATTTTTTTTTGAAATTTCCCGGAATTTTGACTAACAGCTCTAAAAGCACTCTGAACCATTACATTTGTTTGACCAATCAGCATCAACAATTGACAAAAATCCCGAAATGCGAAGGATTTTCCAGTTTGGCGGCGACTCTCTGTTTGGTGTTTATCTAAAATATGAATAAATTTAGAAGTTGCTCATTTGATTGGCCCTGTAGGATGTGTTGATATTATTCTGAACAGGAATAAAGTAACTCCTTTATTTATTGTGCATTGCACTATGGAAAGAAACCCTGACTGGAAAGGTTTTCTGCGAAACAAAGTTCTCTACTGGTTCAACAGGTATTCCCTGCCCAGGTGGCTGGTATTTATTGTCGATTGCACCGGTGTATTCCTGATATTCTTCGTGGCTTACCTCCTCCGGTTCAACCTTAACTTCAAGGAGATCCAGTTCGAGTCCAGCTTTTACCAGGCACTAATTGCAACAGGCATTTATGCAATTTTCGGCCTTATCTTCCACTCCTACTCCGGATTGATAAGGCATACCACCCTCACGGACATTTCACTGGTCTTTATAGTTACATCTGTCTCTGCCATATCACTTCTGGTAGTGACCTATTGCGCCAGGTTCCTTAACTGGGGGGAGACGCTGACCATCCCGATATCGATCATTCTTATTCACTACGTCACCGTCACCGTGTTCCAGTTCTTTGAAAGGATCCTTATCAAGCTTCTTTTCAGCTTTGCGAACAGCCAGTGGAGGGAAAGGAAGAACGTCCTGATCTTCGGCGCCGGAGAGATGGGATTTATTGTCAAACGGCTGATCCTGAGCGACCCCAACACCGGGTTCAACGTTGCCGGTTTCCTCGACAACAATCGCCATCTGCAGGGGAAGATGATCAATAACCTTCATGTTTACAACCCCGGTCTTCTGTCTCAAAAATTCATCCTCGACCGCAACATCAGCACGCTGATAATCGCAATCAGGAACCTTTCGCCTGCAAGGAAAAGCGATATAATCAAAAGGGCAGTCAACCTGGGCCTGGAAGTCCTGGAAACCCCGGCCGTCGACAAATGGCTGAATGGCGAGCTGAAGCTGAACCAGCTTCGTAAGGTGAAGCTGGACGACCTGCTGAGCCGCGATCCAATTAAACTCAACATGGAACTGATCGGCAAAGGGTTGAATAACAAGGTTATAATGGTTACCGGGGCAGCCGGATCCATCGGGTCGGAGATCGTACGGCAGCTTACCGGGTTCAATATCCGGAAGCTGATACTTCTTGACCAGGCCGAAACCCCGATGTTCCACCTTGAGAATGAGCTTAAGGCAGGATACCCCAAATGCAAAATAGAGATACTGCTTGCAGACGTAACGCATCCTGTCCAGATGGAGAGGATCTTCCAGCTTCTTCATCCCGAGATAGTTTTTCATGCCGCAGCCTACAAGCATGTCCCTATGATGGAAGATAATCCTCATGAGGCAATTAGGGTCAATGTCGGCGGAACAAAGCTACTGGCAAGACTTTCTGCAAAATACGGCGTAAGGAAGTTTGTAATGATTTCCACTGATAAGGCCATCAATCCGACAAATGTTATGGGCGCATCCAAGCGGATCTGTGAAATGACAGTCCAGCTCTATGCCCAGAAGCCGGGGAACCTGACCCAGTTTATCATTACAAGGTTCGGAAATGTGCTGGGCTCGAACGGATCGGTCATTCCGACATTTGCTAAACAGATAGAAAACGGTGGCCCCGTAACCGTAACGCATCCCGAGATAAGCCGGTACTTCATGACTATCCCCGAAGCCTGCCAGCTTGTTCTGGAGGCCGGTTTCATGGGTAACGGCGGTGAAATATTCGTTTTCGACATGGGGAAGCCCGTCAGGATAGCCGACCTGGCAAATGAAATGATAAGGCTGTCGGGACTGGTGCCGGGAAAAGATATAAAGATTGAATTTACAGGCCTGAGGCCCGGTGAAAAGCTTCATGAGGAATTGATCACCGATTATGAAACATCCAAGACCACATATAATCCAAAGATCAGGATAGCTCAGCTCAAGAACGCCGTGAATACCGAATTGCTGCTGAGGATCGAGAACCTGCTTGCGGTACTCTATACCCTCGACAAGCAGCAGGTTGTAGACTATTGCGGAGAGCTCGTCCCCGAGTTCAGAAGCACCAACGGGTCGTATAAGAACGGCAATGATGATCCGGATAGCAGTGCCGGGGTACAGGCCGGAGATGAAAAGCACATTACACGGCAGGCCCGCGACATGAATCCTCCCTCCCATTGACGGATTGGCTTGATCTTCTTTGCGGATGATTAATCCCGGTAAGGCAATCGCTTTCGGATCCTTTACTAATCGAGGTCGTAATACCTGAATTTCTTCAGGTAATCGCGGACGGATGTTCCGAGGACATCAGCTTTATTTACCCGTCCGTCTGAAAGCAGGTATAGCTTCAGCGACTTCGCCCCGCCCAGGTGGGAAGCTGCTATCATTCCCGACTTGGTAACCACAACGCCCCTGATGGTGTCGCCGATGTAGCACTCATAGTTGTGCAACAACGACAGGTTTACCTTTATCAGGGATTCCAGGGCGTCACGCTGCAGATCCCTGGGGAATATCCCGGGGTTCTTCCTGAATGCTTTCAGAGTCACATGCTTATAGCCAAGAAATTGGATAGTGGACTCCGCAAACTGCCACTCTCCGAAACAACCGATGCAGTTTACCGACATCCAGTTGTTGCCGGATTCACGTCTTCCAAGATCATTTATGAACCTGGTGAACTCCGATTCGTGGTATTGCATATGGATCTGCCTTGCGGCTCTCATGAGGATCCCGATCTTCATGTGAAAATCCTTTGCCGGGGCAATGACCGTCCCAAAGAAGAAAAGGAACAAATATGTCAGAACTGTTGATCTCATGTCAAGAAAATGATTTAGTTCATTATTCCAGCTATTTGATCATGAGTTAAAGGTAGGGCTAAGCGAGACGCCGGGCAATACCTTAACAGCCTGAAATTGAGGAGATAACCTCGAAAGAGACCCTGGCAGTCAATGCTTTTCAGCTGTTCACTTACGGGAAACTGTATTTCACGGAAGAATGGGCCGCATTCGTCAAAAACATATGGAAATTTACAGCGGAAACGGTCAGATGGATGACCTGGCGGTCATGCTCTGGAGTAAACCAATAGGCTTCAATAGTTTAGCTATGCCAAAGTCAGGCATTTGAGGCTGCTCCCGGGAAGGGTGATTTTGACCAACCATCCGGAGGGAGGGATAAGAACCCACACAGAGCTCCAGTAAAATTTCTTTTTAACCGCAAAGAACGCTAAGAAGTTGCAAAGTGCGCAAAGATAAATTGCATATAATTAAGCCTTTGCGAACTTTGCGGTTTATTGATTTAACTCTTTACTCAACCCCATGAGGTACAAAGATATCCAACCTTCTACCAGGAATAACTTTTACCTGCAGGCCAGTACCCCTTTCCAGTAGCCGATCGACTCTGCAATCCCTGCGAGGGGATCCTTCATGTCCTTTTCGAATTCAAGGCTGCACTTGCCTGAATAGCCTGTTTTTCGTAATGAGGTAATCACCGCAGGAATGTCAATTATTCCCCTTCCCATCTCAACGGTCGTCCCCTCCTTCGAAGCCTTGTCAACATCCTTGATATGCATGTCGAAAATGCGGGCCGAATACCTTTCGATATCCACAGCGGGATCTGCGCCGTTGCGGATCGTATGACCGATATCGAGGCAGATGCCCATCCGGGGATCCATATCCTTTATATGGTTCCAGATATCCGTGGCGTCGGGGAAAAGCGGATTGTCAGGACCGTGATTGTGTATGGCAAGCCTGAAATCGTACGATTTAAGCTTCGTTTCAACATAAGGGAGCAGTTCATATGAAGGAGCCCCGACGATCATCGATACACCCGCCATTTTTGCATACTCGAATGCCTGGTCAACAGCTTCCTGTGTGTTCATGTAAATTACACCGACAGTGTAAACATTTATCCCTGCATTCCGGAACCTGCTTATCACCGCTTCAATCTGCTCCCGGGAACTGTTCATCGGCATGTGGAAGTCCTTCAATGACAGGTTTGTGACACCCACCCGCTTCATGATCGCAATAGTGCCGTCGATATCGAACTCCCTGAATGTATATCCTGCCATGCCAAGAGTGAACCTGTCGGTGCTTTTGGCAACGGGGGTTGAAGGGCTGCCTTTCAGTTCGATCGCTGATGAAAGTCCGGCTGCGATGAGGCTTGAGCCTGCGAGTTTTAAGAATCTCCTGCGTGATTTCATATTGTTTACTGGATTACTGGTTAACTGGTTTACTGGTTGTTTGGTTACTTATCAGGAATCACCAGATCGTTATCTATAAGGCGTGCATTATATGACTGGATGATGGCTTTCAGCTTTTCTTCCATCAGTGCCTGCAGCGAATCGCCTGTGTTGACCATATTCGTGGCGAGATACCTGTCGGTGCGGAAATTGTAAAAGCCGGCAGGCTTGTTGTCGACCATCTCGAGAAGATGGTCCTTCATGAAGAGCTGGTAAGTACTACCCGACGTGTTGAAGGCAAAAGACTCATGGCTGTCATCGAGGAGGTCATTCCCGAAAGCAATGTACTCACCTTCGTAATTGAGATAATTCAGAACAGTGGGCATAATATCGATCTGCTGGGCAATCCTCTTTTTCACGCCTTTCATATCACTTCCCGGCCTGTAGAAAATGATCGGCACGCAATATGACCCGAAATTGTTCTGGAATTCCTTATGCACCGATTCATTCGTATGGTCAGCAGTAAACACGAAAAGAGTATTGGCGAACCAGGGCTGCTTTTTTGCTTCCGAGAAGAATTCCCTCAACGCAAAGTCGGTATATCCGACGACCTCCAGGATGGGGGCAGGCCCTTTTTTGAACTGGTCCTTGTATTTCTCCGGGACCTTGAACGGATGGTGAGAAGAAATCGAAAAGATGGAAGATAGGAACGGCTGCCTGAAGGTACCCATCTTCTCACAGAAGAACCTAAAAAATGGTTCATCCCATACACCCCACATCCCATCGAAGTCCTTTGAGTCGGGATATTCATTAAGGCCGAAATAATCATCGAATCCCACCATTCTCGAAAATGAATCGAAACCCATCGACCCGTTCGGGGCGCCATGGAAAAACGCGGTATAGTACCCCTTCTTCTTCAGCAGTTCAGGCAATCCGTTGACCTCATTGTTTGCATAGTGTGATATGGTATACGGTGTTTCGAGTGAAGGGATCGAGGAGAATATCGACGGCATTGCCTCAATAGACTTCTTCCCGTTCGCAATCGTGATATCGAAGGTGAGGCTCTGTGAAATAAGCGAATCGAGGAATGGCGAATACCCCTGGTAGGTTCCCCCTTCGAGATCCCTGTTCAGCGAGCCGATGTATTCCCTCGCAAAGCTTTCAAGAATAAAGATCACAACGTTCACCTCACAGAACGGTCCGGATGGCTTTGGAGTATAATGCGGGTTGTAAAGCTCCCTTAGCTTTTCATCAGAATAGAACCTGTACTTCACCAGGGCCTTTTTGTTGTAAGTCCTGATCAGGCTGAAAGGCGTGTTCAGCACGATTGCCGCATCCCTCGGGTTCTTCACAAACCGGGCTGCATTGCTTATGCTGATGGGCCTTGTGGAATGCCTGTACCCTCCCCTGGCTCCGACTACAATAAGCCCGACTATTAAAGGGACGGCAAGCACATTTACGGTGTAGTATACCAACCTGTTCCCGGGCGACGGCTTCTCCGACCTTACCAGGTTGTAGAGTGCTATCAGTGCGAAGATGAGCAGAATAGTGAAAACCACGACCTGCCAGTAATCGATCTGGAACTTAAAAAAGAGCTTGGTCAGGTTCTGCTCATGCTCAAAGGTCTGGAAAATATCGGATGTAGCCCGTTTAAGGACAAACCTGTAATAGATATAATCGGCGGAGTTTATGGAAAGTGCGATACTGTTCGTCAGAAGGAAAAAGTACTTCAGGACCTCCTGGTAGCGGGCATTATACCTTATATCGAAAGGAATTATATTGAAGAAGATGAAGATAAGGTTGATATACAGGACAGCCGATATGTCGAACAGCAGTCCTCCCCTCATGATGTCGAGAAGCTGAAGGAAGCTGATGCCGGGGAACATCCTGTAGTTAAACACATAAAATCCCGCACGGGATAACGAGAAAAGGATCATGACGATCAATATCCTGTACCCGAGGACAAAAAGAATGTTCCTTGATTTAAGCGGGTTCTTCATTTACTGGTTAACTGGTTAGCTGGTTAACTGGTTAACTGGTTTACT
>DCFQ01000029.1:9496-17846 GCA_002319915.1 Bacteroidales bacterium UBA1800
GTTAACTGGTTAACTGGTTAACTGGTTTACTTTGCCTGCCCTGCATTCTGGCTCCATCGCTATCCCGACATACCATGTCGGGATTTAACGCTCGGCCCGGTTTACTGGTTTCTCCTCCCCCTTCAGGGGGCCGGGGGGCGTTCAGGGGGCAGGTGGGCGCTAGCCGGTTAGTCGGTTTTCCGTTCCTCCCTGATAAGCTCCTTCAGATCATCCTTGCCCATCATCCTGTTCAGCTTCCTGGTTGCGCTCATGCCCATAAGCATGAAAAGCACCACCAGGCCGGCAAGGATGTATATCGCAACCCTTGAAGTCCTGGGTGTTGCCTTGAGCGACTCGGTAAGCCCGTTGTAAACCAGGTAAAGTGCAAAAAGGTTTACACCTATTCCGATAACGGTCCCGAGGAAAAGACTTATTCCTCCGGTAAATCCAAGCAGGGCGCTTATCGGCATGATCACCATGACCGATGACGTCACCCTTACATTTGCCTCAAAATCAGTGTTGCCCCTGCAGACCGAAGAAATGATCAACAGTATGACGGCGCCCACAAACAATCCAATGACTGCCGCGATTATATACCAGACGAATGCCATTGCCCCGACAGCTCCTCCGAGAAAACCCGCCTTGATGGCGCCGAGTCCGAGTATGCTCCAGAGGAATACAAATGCCCCCGCAACCGCCCCGTAAATGACCACTTTTATGATAGGTTCAGCCATTCCTCCTGACGTTTTCATGGAGGAGAAATGCGACTTTGGATTTACCAGTGTTTCCTTTGATTCATTAATAAAAGCATTAATGTCGAATGTAGAAGTCTCACTCATGGTCGAATAGATTTTTAAGGTTATTAATTTGTCCTGGTCAGGAAAATATTATGTCAGGTTAAGATAACAACTTTTTCTTAAGCAGACCAAAAAAATCCTTAATTCCGGAAGCTTATTCCCTACTCAAGGTAGGTATAGCCGTAAAGGCCTGACCTGTAATTTGAAAGGAATTCCTTACCCTCCTCGAGGGTTATGATCCCGGCCTTCACGGAAGATGTGACCCATGTTTCGACTGTCCTCACCATTTTCTTCGGATTGTACTGGACATATTCGAGCACTTCGGCAACTGTTTCCCCATCGATCACCTGGTCGATCCTGTAGCCGTCCTCATCGACAGAAACATGTACGGCATTTGTATCCCCGAAGAGATTATGCAGGTCCCCGAGTATCTCCTGGTAAGCCCCGACGAGAAAGACCCCGAGATAATAGGGCTCCCTCTGCCTCAGCACGTGAACGGGAAGATGATGGGATGAATTCCTTGTAGATATAAAGTTGTCGATCTTGCCGTCCGAATCGCAGGTCATATCCTGTATGGTGGCGCTGATCAGCGGCTCCTCATTCAGCCTGTGTATCGGCATTATCGGGAAGATCTGGTCGATTGCCCAGGCATCAGGAAGCGACTGAAAAAGCGAGAAATTGCAGAAATATTTGTCAGAAAGTATCCTCGATATCTGGCGGAGTTCATCCGGAACATGCTTTGTTACATTGGCCAGCTTGTAAACCCGGTGGGCGATTGACCAGAACAGCTTTTCAATCTGCGCCCTGGTCTTAAGGTCGATCAGGCCCAGGCTGAACCTGTCAAGCGCCTCTTCCCTGATCTGCTGGGCATCGTGCCATGTTTCGAGCATCCTCGGCTGGTTCACGCTGTCGTAGAGGAGGTATAGTTCTTTGACGAGCTCGTGGTCGTTTTCGCTTACTGATTCCGTCTCATCCCACGTGGGTAGTGTGGCAGTTTCAAGGACCTCGAAGATAAGCATCGAGTGATGGGCCGCCAGCGATCTGCCCGATTCGGTAATCACGTTCGGGTGAGGTATGTTGTTCTTGTTTGAAGCATCCACAAATGTACTCACGGAGTCGTTGACATACTCCTGGATAGTATAGTTCATGCTGCTCTCGCTGTTCGACGATCCGGTACCGTCGTAATCGACTCCGAGGCCCCCTCCAATGTCGACAAATTCCACATTGAATCCGATCTTGCGAAGCTGGACATAGAACTGCGAGGCTTCCCTCAGGGCGACCTTTATCCTCCTGATCTTAGTCACCTGGCTGCCGATATGGAAGTGGATCAGGCGCAGACATTCCCTCATCCTGTTCTTCTCAAGGAAATCGATTGCCTCAAGGAGCTCGCTCGATGTCAGGCCGAACTTGCTGATATCACCCCCCGAGTCTTCCCATTTGCCGCTTCCGACACTTGCCAGCTTGATGCGGATCCCCAGGTTTGGCTTCACCTTAAGACGCTTTGCTATCGTTGTAATCAGTTTCAGCTCATTCAGCTTCTCGACCACCAGGAAGATCCTCTTTCCCATTTTCTGGGCAAGCAGGGCAAGCTCTATATAGTCTTCATCCTTATAGCCGTTGCAGATGATAAGCGATTCAGGGTCCGTATTTATCGCAATAACGGCATGAAGCTCGGGCTTGGAGCCTGCCTCCAGCCCGATATTGAATTTCTTACCGTGGCTCACGATCTCCTCGACCACCGGCCGCATCTGGTTCACCTTGATAGGATAGATGATGAAGTTCTGTGCTTTATATCCGTACTCCTCAGATGCAACCTTGAAACATTTCGAGATATTGATGATCCTGTCGTCGAGAATATCTGGGAACCTTACCAGCACCGGGGTAGATACGTCCGAGAGCATCAGCTCATCCAGGAGCTCCTTCAGGTCGACGGCAACACCGTTCCTTGTGGGCCTCACCTCGACGTGACCCTTCTGGTTTATAGAGAAATAGTCAACTCCCCAGCCGTTTATGTTGTACAGCTCGGCCGAGTCCTCAATTCTCCATTTTCTCATGTTGTCTCACTTTAGCGGGTTTTGGAAACACAAAGGTCGTAAAAAAGGTGCAATGTTATAAAAATAACAGGAAATACGTGCGGGGCAATGAAAATAAATCAGTTACCAGCAGTATGGTCCGGCAGGCAGGAATGGGGCGCTCTTCAGGTCCCTCTTTTCCATTAACCTGTAAACCGGATAGGGATTAAAGCCCTGGCCCCACTGGGGCACAAGGCAACGGTCGAGAAAATTCCAGGTGAGAAGCCCGTCGTTGGAAAGGGGCTCGAGCAGGTAGCAGGCCAGCGAGGCAAGCGGCTGTGAAGTCCTGACGACAATTGTTCCTGCGGGAAAATCAACAGTGTCCCTTACGAACTTCCCGGTGATGCTTTCAGTATAGTGACCCTGGTTAAGCCTGGATGCTCCTTTAAGATCAGTTATGGAGAATTTCTCAATTTCAAGCCTAGCATGCTCCTTCAGCTTTTCGATCCTGATGCCGTGAAGGCTCAGCAGACCCGTGATTCTCGGATCGTCTGATGTTATCAGGTATGCAAAGGGGAATTTCACATTCCCTGAAGGATAATAATCGATGTAGTACGGAACGGTCACGGTTTTCTGGCGGTCACTCCGCCTGTACTTCATCCAGCCTGTGGCGCCATTGACTTCATCGGCTTCAAAGGTCTTTATGGTGACCTTGTCAGGTACCGGACGCACCTTGTATTCGATGGGAAACGAGTCTGCGGGTGCGGGATCCAGGCCCCTGTTTACACACCTCAAATCGGCATTTTTCACAAGCCGCATTATCTCTGCCTTATGTGATGAGGCATAGTCGGCAAGGGACTTTATCAGATTATAACACCCGTAAACCCTCGACCTGAAATCGGCATAAACATAATTTTCGTTAAGGATTGCCAGCCTGTTTCGCAGGCCGATATAATTCACGATATACCTCGGTTCCGATGCGTCGTAGAACCACCCGTCCTCAGGCTTTGACAAGTCCTCAAATTCCCCGTAGAAGCAATTCTCGGTCCTGTATTTATTCAGAAGGGTGGCTGACATCTGCGGCACCATCTTCGTGCGCATGTACCTGATCAGCGATGTATCGCCAGCCGGGTTGACCATCCATGTGAACGTGACAGGCTCAACATGATATGAACCATCGGTGGTATGGCAATCCATGAAAACCGCCGGGTCCCATTTATTGAGGACATTTGTCAGCAGGCTCCTCACCTCTGGCGATTCCACCTTCATGGCATCCCTGTTCAAATCGAGGAACTGCCCGTTATGCCTGACGCCCACGCCGTTTACAGGGCCATTCTGATAAGTCCTGTTCAGGGGAGAGATCTGTTCGTTGCCGTCGGGATTGAACAACGGGCAGATAAGAAAAATAACATCCTTAAAGTAACCGGGAGCCCCGGCTTTCAGGATATCCCTTGCAAACATCAGGGTGGCTTCCTTGCCCTCAACCTCGCCGGCGTGAATATTTGCCTGGACAAAGACCACGACCCTGCCGTCGCCCGAGGCTTTTCCATCCTTCACCGGAAGGGGATCGGCTATGATCATAAGCGGGATCCCGCGGCCTTCAATGGTCGTGCCGATGTTTTCGACCCTTATGAAATTAGATATCTTTTTGAGTTCTCCGATGAACGACATCACATCATGATAATCCGAAGTGGATTTGAAATCCGACCTCTCTGCCGCCGTAAGCAATTTGTCCTGGGGTTTTGCCTGAACCATCATTAAGATTGCCAGGAGACTGAATAGAAGCACTTTCTTCATCTGCCGGAATTTGAAATTTCCCGAGATCACTTTTGAGCTTAAGCGCAACAGGCGACCCTCTCTTGTCGTTAAGATGCAGCCTTACAATTATGCCTAAAATGTCCCGGTGTTAAAAGTACTCGATTTTTTTATACAGAATTCAAGAAATATTCGTAGCTTGCGACCTTAATTTTTAAAATCATATCAAAATGAACAAAGGAACAGTTAAATTCTTCAATGTGTCAAAGGGATTCGGATTCATCAAAGACGCAGATTCTGATAACGAATATTTCGTTCATGCAACCGGGTTAATCGACAAGATTAAGGAAAATGATGTTGTAACGTTCGAGCTTGCAGAGGGCAAAAAAGGTATTAATGCAGTGAATGTCAAACTAGCATAGTTTTTGAACACTACAGAATTATTAACGATGAGGCTGTCTTGCAGACAGCCTCTTTTTTATTCAACAATTCCGGTATCCTCTTACTTATTCTTCTCAGCTTTTTTGGCTTTTTTGTCTGCCCTTTTCTCCTTAAGGGATTTTGTAGCCTGCTTTTTTACCTTGGATTGCTCCTTTGCTTTTTCGTGTGACATTTTCTGCAGTTTTAAGAATAAAATAATATCCAAATATAATTAATTTATAAAATCTTCCGACTGATTTTGAGCCGTACCGGTAGATTGGCAGCCGTGTTCCCGCAGTATTTATACCACAGGTGACAAATCGTCAGCCGCCCTGTCTATACCTGAAGCAGCCTCGCTGTCAAGGTACCATAGCAGGATTCCTTTCTCCGGGGAGACACGACCCACGGGATATCCCGTTCCTGCCCTCTTCGCGCCCAGCACCTCTCCTATTATCGCGGACTTACCCCTGCCGGCGGCAAGAATGACAACGCACGATCCATTGTTGATCACTTTTCCGGTGATGGTTATCCGTCGCTGACCGGTTACTGGGTGAGTGGCTGAAACGCAGATCCTCTTATCAAGGAACAGCTCTTCCGATCCCGGAAATATCGATGCCGTATGGCCGTCCTCTCCCACTCCGAGAAGGATGATATCGAAACAGGGAAGCCCGTCTCTTGAATGTACAAATTTCCTTATCTCCCCGGAATACCTCACAGCCTCCCTGTCCGGATCGTTCTCTCCAATAATCCTGTGAATGCAGGAAGGGTGTATAACAATCCGCCCAAGCAGGTTCTCCATCGTCATCCCGTAATTGCTCTCCGGATCATCCGGGGGCACGCATCTTTCATCGACCCAGAAAAAACCTACTGAGGACCAGTCGACCGATCCGCGGTATTTCCCTGCCAGTACCCTGAACAATGTTTTGGGAGTGCTGCCTCCCGACAATGCAACGGTACAGATGCCCTCGGTTGAAATACTCTCATTGATCGTTTCCACCAGGAATTTCGCAAGAGCCCCGGAAACTTCCTCCGGGCCGCGGTAAACGAAGACGTTGTCTTTTAGATTGTGAACCATAGATGTATATTAATTGTGCGATTTTGCGATTGTGCAACTATGCAATTATGCAATTATGCAAACCAGCAAACCAGAAAACCAGTTAACCAGCAAACAAGTTCTCCCTCCCAGTCACAGTTCGCAATAACTTTCCTCATCCGCCAGGTTTTTGCATGGGTAGCGCCAGGTAAGACCGTCATCCCCGATCAGCCTGTTGGACGGCTCCGGACCCCATGTTCCTGCCGGATAGCCGTACACCTTGATTGCGGGGTTGTTCTTCCATGCATTTTGTATCGGCTCCAGGAACTTCCATGCAGTCTCGATGGTATCGTCACGTGAGAAGAGTGTCTGGTCGCCAAGCATCACGTCATAGAGAAGCCTTTCGTATGCGGAAGGCACCCGGATATCCGACAGGTCCTTATAGTGGAAATCCATGTTGACGTTCTTCACCTTGAAGCCCGCTCCCGGTTCCTTCATATCGAACTTCATCAGGATGCCCTCGTCAGGCTGTATCCTGATAATAAGCTGATTATCCGACTTATTGTTCTTAGTCCCCTGGAAAAGGTAATGAGGTGACGGCTTGAAATGGACAACCACTTCGGTCACACGGGTCGGAAGCCTCTTGCCGGTCCTGATAAAGAAGGGCACCCCGCCCCACCTCCAGTTGTTGATAAAGAACTTGATTGCCACATAAGTCTCCGTCCGTGAATGGGTATCCACTCCTTTTTCGTACCTGTAGCCCGGGATGCATTCTCCCCTGATAGTCGACGAGGTATACTGGCCCCTGATGACCTGTTTCTCCACATCTTCTTCCCGGATGGGCTGCAGCGACTGGAATACCTTGAGCACTTCATTCCTGATCGCGTCGGCATCAAGTGAAGAAGGCGGCTCCATTGCCGTCAGCCCGGCCATCTGCAGAAGGTGATTCTGAACCATATCCCTCAGCGCCCCCGAATTGTCGTAGTATCCTCCCCTGCGCTCCACCCCTAAGTTTTCGGCGGATGTGATCTCGATGCGGCTTACGTAATTCCTGTTCCACAACGGTTCGAATATCCCGTTGGCAAACCTCATCACGAGCAGATTTTGGACAGTCTCCTTGCCGAGATAATGATCGATCCTGAAGATCTGATCCTCTCCCATCAGGGAGTGCATGGTCTGGTTCAGCTTCCGTGCAGAAACATAATCGTACCCGAAAGGTTTTTCGATAATGAACCTCCTGAAACCGTCTTTCTGATCAGCCAAGCCCACCCGGGAAAGGCTGGTCGAGATTATTTCGTACATGCTCGGAGGCGTGGCATAATAAAAGATAATGTTGCCTCCGACCGAGGAGCTCTTCCTTATCCCGTCAACGAGCTTCTTCAGGCCCTGGTAACCTTCGGGAGAAATCATATCGAAGGAATAATAACTGCAGCAGCTTACGAATTCATCGACCGGTCCGGTATCAGGACTTTTTTCTGTCAGCGATGACACTATTGCATCGCGCATCCTTGCCCTGAAATCCTCAGTGGTCATTACTGTCCTCCCGATCCCGAGGAGTGAAAACTTTTCAGGCATCATGTTCTGGCATCTCAGGGAGTAGATGCCGGGCATCAGTTTCCTGGAAGTCAGGTCGCCGGTAGCACCAAAGATTACAAGTATAAGATTATCTGGTTTTTCCATTCGCGATTTATTGATAATAGACTCCATGGCACCAAGATATGATTAAAGAACGTTAATTTATCATTTTAACCTGATCTTAACAGTTTAAAATCAGTCGCATATATATCACAAAATCCGTACCGATATTGTTTTCGGACAGAAAAGGATTAATTCTGTCAGTTGCTCTGGCGGACAAAATCAAAGTTAAAATTTATTAACATTTTAACAACTATTTGCATCAATCTGAAAGATATTATTATATATTTGACGGCAAATTATAAGCGCATGCATATTCTAAACTATAATAGATATTTTATCCTGGTATTAAGGTTTCCGGGAACAGATTGAGAATGGGATTTATAGTTGGTTTGATGATGACCGTTCTCCAGAAGACCCAGGGAACGGTTTTTTTGTAATAAAAATAAGGTTCAATAATTAAGCAGATGGAAACGGAACGGCCGTTAAAAGAAGGATTATACAGGCAGGAATTTGAACATGGCAGCTGCGGGATCGGGTTTGTGGCTCACATCAGGGGCAGGAAGTCGCATGCCATCATAAGCCAGGGGCTTGATATTCTCCGGAATATGACCCATCGCGGCGCTGAAGGTGCCGACTCGAAGACGGGAGACGGGGCAGGTGTGATGATCCAGGTGCCGCGCGATTTTTACCTTATCCAGGGTTACTCCCTTCCGCCT
>DCFQ01000031.1 GCA_002319915.1 Bacteroidales bacterium UBA1800
CGGCTGCATTCCTGCTAGTCAGGCATGAGGAAAGAAACCCTGCTGAAAGCAATGCAAGAACCAGTACAGGAATTAAATTACTTTTTTTTTCCTGCCTCTTTATAAAAATAACATCCCCATCGGTCAGTTCACCGTCGTATGAGACTTCGTTGCCGTAGCGGTCTTCGACAGGCGGGAAGGGCCTGTCAGGGGTCTCACCCCTGAGGGAGTAATATTTCAGGACTGCGTCTTTTACCCTGGCCCCGGCATGAAGCTCAACGGGAGTGTTGTTGACGGTAATTTTCATGGGATAGCAATGAAATTATAAAGAAGCCTAAAATACTATTTTTCCGGCAGGCATGGATGGTGAAATTTCAAATTTCCGCCCGGGTTGCGGCTTCGGGCAATTTCAACATACGGCAAAGCGGCTCGCTTTAATTACGGGGATGGTTCGAAAAGCGCTATTTGAATTGAAAGGGAATCACTAACCGCAAAAGGTCCGGATTTTATAAAATCTGGTCCCTGACTTAATTTACCGGGCGAATTATGCAACATCAGGAATTTTTGCCGTCTTTATATAGTCGCAGGCTTAATCCGCCCGGCATGAAAAGGATGCGTTTGGAAAGCACCGGATATGCGGGCAAGGGAAAGCGCATGGAAGGAACCGGATAGTAAGAATTCTTTACCATATTATAAACTTTCACAAAAGGTATCATGAAAACTCAATTAAATCTAAAAGCGTTCACCATGATTGCAGTGCTCGTTGCATTGCTTTCATGCAAAGGTTTTACCCAGGATGGCAAGACCCCTACCATCACAAAAACATTTGATATGGATCAGCCCGGCACGCTCAATGCCAGGTCATCCGGGGGCGGGGTGGAAGTCATGACCCATGATCAGAAAAATGTCGAGGTACAGGTGTTTGTCAGGAAAAATTCGAGGGTTTTGGCTCCATCAGACCCTGATCTTGCCGATGTCCTGGAAAATTATGACATGAAGATCGAGAAGGATGGCTCAGTGATCAATGCAATTGTAGAACACAAAATGAAGTTCAGGTCCTGGCTTAATACAGGAATTTCCCTGACCATTATTGTGCCGAAGGAAATGTCGTGCAACGTATCATCAAGCGGCGGCGGGGTAAAGATCTCGGGTGTGGATGGGACACATGATTTTACGAGCAGCGGCGGCGGGGTCCATCTTGAAAATACAGCAGGCAGGACGAACGCGAGTTCATCGGGAGGCGGAGTCACTTCCAGGAATCACAAAGGTGAAATTCACATGAGCTCCAGCGGCGGAGGGGTTACCGTGGAGGATGCGCAGGGCAGCGTGTTTGCACACAGTTCCGGCGGCGGGGTTCATGTTACCAATGTTCATGGTGATGTGGATGCTGGCAGCAGCGGCGGGGGAGTGACTGTTTCCGGCGAAACTGCCTATATAAAAGCCAGGTCGAGCGGCGGACCGGTACATGTCGATGTTTCCGGGTTGACCAAGGAGATGAACCTTGAATCGAGCGGGGGAGGTGTCGATGCGATTATCAGGAACGGCGGTAAGCTTGGCCTTGATCTTGACCTGAGCTCGCAAAGGGTCAATATAGAGCTTCACAATTTCTCGGGGAAAGTCGAAAAGGACCGTGTAAAGGGGACTCTGAACAATGGAGGTATCCCGGTCTATATGCGTTCTTCCGGAGGAAATGTAAGCGTCCGTTTCGAGGAATAGAGCCCTGACTTTTATCTTTAAACAGAGCCTCTGAGCCTCTTTATTAGAAGGGGTCTCACAAGGTTAAATCCAATAACCGCAAAGTTCGCAAAGTCCCGTCCTGGTATTTATCGGGACAGGACTTCGCGTCCTTTGCGGTTAATGCTTATTTTTAAGACGTCTCCTTTATAATTACCATTGCCTGTTCCTACTTGAGGATTCTTTTTCCCTCAAGGTCCCTTCCTCCCTGGTGAAGTACAAACTTGTCGCATTTACCCGATTCATCAACGACAAAGTCGAGAGTTGCATCAACCACTTTCAGGAAGAACCGTGTTTCAGACTCGGGAAATATCTCGACCTTTGGCTGTCCGGTACCCTGGGTGAAGATCCTGTCTCCTTCCACTGTCATGGTAATCTGAAAGCCAGGCATGAGCTCAAAGTTACCGACGTACCGCGAGAGGATCTCCGGTGTAAGACTGACCTCAATATGCTTCGGGACCGGCTTGTTTGTCCTTGTCCATATAATCCTTGTGCCCCTGTCATCAGTGACTCCGTCAGTTACGGTTCCTGCGGCATTCCTGTTGAATGCCATCGTGGTGAAAGAGTCATCGAAGAAAAACTTATCGGCCGCAAATAGCATGATCTTATACCTGGCTCCGCCGCTTCTCTGGGAATAAAGCTGGGCCCCATCCCTGGATATTACTCTTTCATTGCCATCCTCATCCGTATAAACGCCGGTGTACTGGTCGAGGACATTTTCAGGCACGGTTATTTCTGTGTAATTCAGCGGTTTCCCGATAGCGATCGCTGCCATCTTTGTCGAAACAGCATCAGGCGATTTCCCCGTGCTGTTTGAAAAGACAGCTACAAAAACATCTTCATTAGGCAGGTAGATGCCGTTGCAGAGATAGCCGTTGATGGCTCCGCCGTGTTCGATGGTCGGACTTCCCTGGAGCTGACGGAGGAACCAGCCGTATCCATAACCGGTGCCCTTGCCGTTCGAAAGCTTATATTCGGTAAATGCTTTATCGAGTGTTTCCTTCTTTAATAGCTTATAAGAGACAAGAGCGCGGTTCCATTTGTAAAGATCTCCAACAGTCGACATGATCGCGCCAGCCGAAAACGGGAGCAGCATGCTTATATAATCCGTATTTGCTGTCTTGTCACCATCAGGCTGATAACCGTATGCCCTGTTTTTAATGATGGCAACATCGCTGCCATAAAGTGAATTCGTCATGCCTGCCGGCTTTAAAAGGTTTTCCCTGATATATTCCTGGTAAGTCATGCCGGATACTTTTTCAATGATATATCCGAGGAGGAAGAAGCCGGAATTATTGTAATTCCATTTTGTGCCCGGGGCAAATTCCATGGGAAGATTCTTGAACTTGTCTATCACTTCACCGGGTTTAAAGTCCTCCCTGATATATTTCTGGAACTCGGGGACATTTGTATAGCTCTTGATTCCCGAAGTATGGGTCAGGAGGTTCTCTACGGTTATTTTGTAGGCCTGCGTAGGGTAATCAGGTATGAACTTTGTGATCTCATCCTGCAGTGACAGTTTCCCCTGTTCCATCAGCTGGAGGATTGCGACCGCGGTAAACTGCTTCGTGATGGATCCAACGCGGAACACCATTTCCGGCTGCATGGGGACATTCAGTTCAAGGTTTGCCATTCCAAACCCTTTCTGGTAAACCACGTTCCCTTTGATTGCAACAAGGGCAGCGCAGCCTGTTTCGCCGGTTTTAAACTGTGCCGACAACAGTTTGTCAAATTCCGCAGCCATTGTTTTAATGTTGGGCGACTGGGCTCTTGCGGACCACGTGATTAAAATCACCATGGCAGTGATAATGATTTGTCTGAATCTTTGCTTCATATTGGTAGGTTTAAAGGTGTTTTGAATAAAGATAATTGTTTTGGGTTTTTCACCAAATGACTGTCTGCAATCTTTTATGATGCTCGAAAGGGAAGACACACGGCGCAGGATGCACGGCACTGGGACCGATTGCCCCAAACTCTTTCGTTGAAGTCATGGAGTTCACAATTACGCTATCACACGATCATAAAAAAGCCCGGAATACCAATCAGTTTCCGGGCTCTGCTAAACTCCTGATGATTTTTATCAGGACAAGGGACCTGTTATCAAGTATTGAGATATTGACGAATATTTCGATTATCTGGCCATTGAGGCACCACCTTTCATTACAGGATTCGATTCCGGAACGGCTGCTCCCTTAACCGGGAATCCTTCGACAGTTGGTGAATTGCCGTCAGAATCATAAATGACCCTGCCGTCACCCTGGCTGATCCAGTAACCATGCGGATTCCCATAATTGTTCAGCATGAAGTTGGCATAATAGAAGTTCTTTACCGCGCCGTCAGAGATGGTCCCGGAAATAACCATAATAAGATCTGCCGGATCACCATTGGCTGTTGAGCTGACCTTGAAAAAGGCTGAAAAGCTGTTGTCACTCCCTGAGATGAAACCACCCAGTCCGGTCCCGGTTTCAGGTGAATTATAGTAATCGAGCTTTACCGACAGGTTCTCATTATTCTGTTCCGAGAACTTAAAATAAAAATCGCTGAAGGTCGAGCCAATATAATCATCGGCGATATTCGAGCTCTTCAGCACAAACGGTGAGGCGAGGTAGGTATTCTGAAGATCGGGCGGCTTGACGCCGCCATGGACAGGCATTCCAAGCGATTTCATCGCGTTCAGTATGGAATCCGGAACGATGTTGTGGATCTGTTCGCTGAGATTGTCTTTGGACTCTTTTTTGCAGCCGGTCACCAGAATGAATGCCAGCGCAATGAATGACAGAACTTTCAGGCTTTTCATGTTAGGATTTTTATTCTAAAACAGTGAGGCACAGGTTTTATTGCCGGAACAGTGGAAAATATCTGCTTTCCGTGCTGACCGCGGGTAATTCGCATTTATTGGTCCCTGTTTAATGCTGCCTTTTCGTTCCTATGTCCAATTGTGAAATTCCCTGACAGTTAATACCGGCATTTTTTAATCATCCATTTTTTTCCGATCTTTAATGGCAGTACTAATACCTGGATGATCACTGTTAATATGAAAAAGATCACTGTACTTTCTAGTTTTGTCCTGTTCCTGGTGCTGGCCATGAGCCTGAAGATCAGCGGGCAGGAAGCAAGGTCGGTCACCGTCAAAGCCGGTGAATCAATCATGGATGTCCTTCCCTTTAATGAGATCTACCTGTACCCGCAGTTCACAAAAGGGATCGCGGTTAAGGCTGACGGAGCTGTCACGGAGGGGTTATTCAATTATAACATAATAATAGGGGAGATGCAGTTCATAGGTTCAAGAAAGGATACCCTTGCCGTCGCTCATCCGGAATATGTCAAATACTTCGTTATCAATGCCGACACCTTCTATTTCGACAAGGTCTACTTCAGGCGCATCGCCAGGAATAATGGCTTTATGCTGGCGGCCCATCAGTTTGCGAGCCTGACTGATGTAAGGACAGCCGGCCCGTATGGCACAACTTCATCAACAAGCACTGTCGACAGCTATTCTTCACTGTACAGCCAGGATAACGCTAAGGTTTACAAGCTGAAAGTCAATGTTGAAACAATATATTCGATCAGATGCGATTATTTTTTCACAGGCCCGGACAAGGAATTTGTCCTCGCAAGAAAAAATTTCCTGCTGAAGATGTTTCCCGGCAAATCCGATAAGATAAAACAGTTCATAAAGGAGAACTCGGTTCGCTTTAACAACCGGGAGGATCTTGTTAAGCTTACGGATTTTGTCGGATCGCTTCCTGAATGACCCGCTTATTCCGGAGATTTATTATCCCCACCAAAATGTAAGGATTTCCAGTGAACGAAGAATCATTATTGCTGATAGTTGATATTTAGTGTAAGATGAAGAGAATATTCCTGCTGTTTCTGATTTGTGCCCTGACATCAGCCTGCATCTACTCCCAGGCGGTTGCCCGGCTTTATGAAGGCAAAGCGCCCGGTTCAGAAGACTGGAATTACAGTGAAATTGAGTTTTCATCGCCCATGATGGCAGGAAAAATGATCCGTAATGTTGTCGACCCGACCCTGGCAGCTTACCTTCCTGACAAGTCCGTTGCAACAGGTACGGCAGTGATCATTGCTCCGGGTGGAGGCAATGTCTGGCTTTCGTATTCGTCAGAAGGCACGGATGTGGCAGAATGGCTCGTGAAGAGGGGCGTGGCTGCATTCGTTCTCAAGTACCGGCTTAACAGGACACCCGAATCCCCGCAGGATTTTGATAAATTCGTCCAGGAGATATTCCGGCAGCTGATGGCAGCTTTCAGCAGGAAGGACACAGCCCCGGCTTCAAAATCGCCCATCCCCCTGCAAACCGGCGACAGGTATTTTGCAGGGGAGGACGGCATAAGGGCAATCGAATTTGTCCGGGCACATTCGGCTGAATATGGGATCAATCCGCATAAAGTAGGGATAATAGGCTTTTCGGCGGGGGCAGCCCTAACAATGTTTACAATCCTCAATTCATCACCGGGTAAGCTCCCTGATTTTGCAGCGCCCATCTATGGCGGGTGGATAGGGGATTCGAAGATCCCCGGGAACGGACCTCCACTTTTCATCCTTTGCGCGGCTGATGATCCGATTTCGACCGGAAGCCCTGATCTTTACAGGGCTTGGAGGGCGGCCGGACTTTCGGCCGAGCTCCATGTCTACTCTAAAGGCGGCCACGGATTCGGCATGGTACAGAAAGGCTTGCCTGTAAACAGCTGGATAGAAAGGTTTTGCGATTGGATGAAAATCACAGGCTTTTAACCCATTATTCGCATTTAAGGCATTTCTTCTTCCTCCCCCTTCAGGGGGCCGGGGGGCAAACTTAAAGGGCCGGAAGTTTTGAAATGCAATAGCGCGAAATAACTTTTAATCTCCGTTCCATGAATATCAGATATCTTTTTGTTTTTATCTTTATAAGTCAGGAAATCAAGCCCTGGCCCCAACAGGACAATTTTTAAATGATAGTCACTAATTCTTAAAAACCCCGAAAAAATGAAGCACTTTAAACCCGCTATCCTGGTAATGGTTCTGCTTTTCTGCGGAGCTTATGTTTCAGCTCAGACGGCTGAGGAAATTATAGCCAAGCACATTCAGTCACTTGGCGGTATCGAGCAGCTGAGCAAGGTCACATCGGTTTATACCGAAAGCAAAATAGAAGTAATGGGAATGGAAGGCGTTGGCAAGTCATGGACCCTTAATGGCAAGGGTAACAGGCAGGACATTGATATAATGGGTAACATTATAACCACCTGCTTTAACGATAAGGGCGGCTGGTCAATCAACCCGATGACTGGTAGCACAACTGCTGAAGACATGCCCGAGGCCCAATACAAATCAGGCAAGGAACAGATCTTTGTCGGAGGTCTTTTCGTCAATTATACTGAAAAAGGATATAAGCCTGAATTGATTGGCAATGAAGCTGTTGACAGTCTCAATACCGTAAAGGTCAAGATGACCTCCCCGGACGGAAATTCAACATTATATTATTTTGATCCGCTGACAGGCAACCTCATCAAGAGCATTTCACAGATGGATGTTCAGGGCGTCCTGAGCGATATGGAAATTAAATATCTGGACTACAAGCAGACAGACGGCTACAATCTGCCGTACAAGATGGAAATGTACATTCCGAGTGCACAATTCAGCATGACTTATACCGTCACCAAGGTCGAAGTGAACCAACCTGTTGACGAGAAAATGTTTGAAAAGCCCATATAAAATAAAGCTGAGGCCCGGGGCCGGCATAACGCTTACGTCCATGAAGAAATTCACATCAGGCAACCGCCCGGTCAACCGGCCGGTTGCACTTTTATTGTCAGTGACGGCATGCCTGTTGCTGGCCCTTTGTACAGGACCGTCAAAGGAGGGAGCCGCCCTGGAGTCCGGATTCCTGAATCCGCCTGACGCCGCCAGGCCACGTGTCTGGTGGCATTGGATGAACGGCAATATTACGAAGGAGGGGATAAGGGCAGACCTTGAATGGATGCATCGTATCGGGATCGGAGGTTTCCAGAACTTCGATGCTGCCCTGATGACGCCACAGATTGTTAACCACCGGCTGGTCTATATGACCCCTGAATGGAAGGAGGCATTTAAGTTTACTGCGGAGCTTGCCGATTCACTCGGCCTTGAGATGGCGATTGCCGGATCTCCGGGCTGGAGCGAAAGCGGGGGGCCCTGGGTTACACCGGCGGAAGCCATGAAAAAATATGTATGGAGTGAAACCCGGGTCACGGGAGGAAAGCCTGTATCGATCATTCTTCCAAAGCCTCCGGCTGCGACCGGTCCGTTCCGGAATCTTGGCATGTCGGGCGGATTCTCGCTGACCGGAGACAAAGAACCCGCGATGCCGGAGTTTTACGCCGACGCGGCCGTTGTTGCATGGCGTGTTCCTGAGGCTGACAGGCCGATGGCGGAGCTGACCCCCCGGATTACTTCCAGCGGAGGTGTCTTTGACCTTGCCGCCCTCACTGACGGCGACCTGGCCACGTCCACTCTGCTTCCTTACACTAAACCGGGAGAAAATGCATGGATACAATTCTCATTCTCCAGGCCTGATATAATAAAATCGCTGACGATTGTCGGCGGCGGATCGCCCGGGATCTTCGGTTTCGGGGCGGATCCTGATAACAGGGCACTTGAATCCAGCATGGATGGGAAGAACTTCACTAAGGTGACAGATATCCCGAGGGGAGGTGTCGAAGAGAGAACCCTTACCTTCAACCCCGTGACGGCCCGGTATTTCAGGTTTACCTGGAAGACTCCCCAGCCCCAGCCTGCTGTTGACCTGGGCTCCTTATTCGGCGCCGGAAACGCCCGGCTCCCGAAACCACCTGCCGGAACCAAGATTGCAGAGCTTGTCCTCCATACCGTTCCAAGGGTTAACCGGTTCGAGGATAAAGCCGCATTTGATGCCGCCGACGATCTCTATTCAGCCGCCACGCCGGATGCTGGTCCGGGTGAAGTAATCGGCAAAGCTGATGTGATTGACCTCACGGCAAATATGAAGAGTGACGGCACCCTGGACTGGGCTCCTCCTGAAGGCAATTGGATGGTGCTCCGCCTGGGATATTCACTCACCGGACATAAAAACTCTCCTGCCTCTCCCGAGGCCACCGGCCTGGAAGTTGACAAGCTGAACGCCGCCCATGTAAATGCCTATTTCAACAAATACCTCGACCAGTACAAAGAAGCTACCGGCGGGTTGATGGGCAAGAGGGGACTTAAATACATGATCACCGACAGCTGGGAGGCCGGTACGCAGAACTGGACCGACAGCATGATCACGGAATTTGCCTCAAGAAGAGGATATGACATGAAGCCATGGATGCCGGTGCTTGCCGGTCATATCGTGGAGAGTGCCGGATCGAGCGACCGGTTCCTGTGGGACTTCAGGAAAACCCTGGAAGAGCTGGTGGCCGAAAACCATTATGACCAGCTGACCGGGATCCTTGCTGAGCGGGGTATGGAACGATACAGTGAATCGCATGAAAGCGGACGTGCATTTATCGGTGACGGCATGGATGCCAAACGGAAGGCAGCAATTCCCATGAGTGCAACCTGGACGCCTGGCGGGCTGGACCACGGGTCTGAGGTTGCAACCGGGTACAAAGCTGATGTGCGCGAGTCAGCTTCCGTGGCACACCTGTACGGGCAGAACATTGTGGCTGCCGAGTCCATGACTGCAATTGGCAATACCTGGGGTTATGCGCCAGGCATTCTTAAGCCGACCGCCGACATGGAACTGGCCAACGGATTGAACAGGTTCGTCATCCATTGCTCGGTCCATCAGCCGGTTAACGATAAGATCCCCGGCCTGGGGCTTGGTCCGTTCGGACAGTGGTTCACGAGACATGAGACATGGGCGGAGCAGGCCGGTCCCTGGGTGACCTACCTTGCCCGAAGCAGCTATATTCTTCAGCAGGGGAAGTTCGTTGCTGACGTACTCTATTATTATGGTGAGGACAATAATGTCACTTCTCTCTTCGGGGATAAGCTGCCCGATATACCTGAAGGCTATAATTATGATTTTGCGAGTCCTGACGTCCTTCTTAACCTTCTGAAGGCGGAAGACGGGAAGATTATTACTCAAAGCGGGATGAGCTACCGGATCCTTGCACTGGACCGGAACTGCAGTCAGATGTCGCTTCCGGTCCTGCGTAAATTGCGCGACCTGGTAGGGGCGGGGGCTGTCGTGACCGGTGACAAGCCTGTCGGGACCCCCAGCCTGAGCGACGATCAGGAAGAATTCAGGGCAATTGCCGATCAATTATGGGCAAATGAAAAGGGTGAAAACATCGTCGGAAAAGGGAAGGTATTCGGCGGTGCAACGGTCAGGGAAGTTCTCGATGCCCTTGCGATCGATCCGGATTTCAGCTATACCAGGCCTGATGAATCGGCCCGGCTCCTGTTTGTGCACCGCACTGCGGGCGATATCGATTTTTACTGGGTCAATAACCGGCAGGCAAAAGCGGTTGACCTTGATGCAACATTCAGGGTAACAGGAAGGGAGGCCGAAATATGGCATCCTGAAACCGGACTTATTGAAAAAAGCTCCTATTCGGCCGGTAAAGGCCTTACAAAAGTGCCGATGCACCTGGAGCCGGACGATGCCGTTTTCGTTGTGTTCCGGAATAAGACAAATTCCGCTTCCAGGACCATTGAACATCCTGCTGAAAAGGAGCTTTCCGTCTTAGAGAGCCCCTGGACTGTAAGCTTCCAGGAGAAGAGGGGAGCACCCGCACAGGCAACCTTCGGATCACTCACTCCCTGGAACGAGAATCCGGATCCCGGGATAAGGTACTTCTCAGGGACAGGCACGTATCACAAGACCATCAATGTTCCGGTGGAGTGGTTAAAAGACGGAAAAGAAATCTGGCTCGATCTCGGGAAAGTGGAGAACCTTGCAGAAGTGCTGGTAAATGGCAAGTCGCTCGGGATTGCATGGAAAGCTCCTTTCAGGTTGAAGCTGAGCGATGCTTTGAAAGAGGGCGATAACAGCCTCGAAATTAAGGTCACCGACCTGTGGGTGAACAGACTTATCGGCGACATGCAGCCGGATGCAAAAGAGAAGATAACCTACACGACAATGCCGTTCTACCGTGCTGATTCCCCGTTAAAGCCGTCGGGGTTGATGGGACCGGTTAGAGTGATCGGGGTTGGGAGATAGGAGGGTTTAAGAACTGGCACGGAGAGCACGGAGGGAACGCCCCCTAATCCCCCTGAAGGGGGACTTTGAAGAATTTGGTGATATTCCTTTTTAATGCCATCGTTCACTTATTTATGAAGATTTTGCGGATTTTTTACATTTGTTAACTGAAAGGATTTGCCATAACTTAAATCTACCGTCAATGGGAAACAATAATCGTCGTGAATTCCTGAAGAAAGGTCTTTTGGGATTATCCGGTGCCGCACTGGCCCCTGGCATGCTTAAAGGTTCTTTCGGCTCAGCAGGATCAATGTTGCCCGAACTGCCAACCCGCATACTCGGGAGAACCGGAATAAAAACCCCTCTGATCAGTATGGGGACAGCTGATGCAACAGCTCCCGGTCTCATCAGGGCAGCGTATGAATCCGGAATAAAGTTATTCTTCTCGGCTACCTATTATGGAGAAGGCAAGAACGAGCAACTTGTTGGTGAGGGCCTCAAGGGACTCGCGCGCGACTCTTACGTTGTCGGAACTGCCGCTCCGCCCGATGGAATGGATATGAGATCCGGAACCTTCAGGAACGGGTTCGATCCGGAGGGCTATATCCGGAAAGCGGATGCCAGCCTTAAGCGGTTCGGACTTGACTATGTGGATATTTTCCTCTTCCCGTATGCGGGGAAAAAGGAAACGGTCCTCCATGAGGGGGTCCTGAAAGCAATGGCGCAGCTTAAGAAACTGGGAAAGACAAGATTCCTGGGGATAGCTTCTCACAGTGATACTCCGGAGGCACTCAGGGCAGCGGCAGATTCAGGCATCTACGATGTCGCGATGATCGCCTACAATTACAAGGTTACTGATAAGGCCGCTGCTGATGCTGCAATCGAATATGCGGTGAAGGCAGGGATGGGTGTGGTGGCAATGAAGAGCATTGCAGGGGCCGGCCGCCAGAAATCAGGTCCTCCCCTTAATACTGATGCTGCCCTTAAATGGGTGCTGCAGAATCAGAACATGGCTTCAATCGTCTCCGGGATGTCAACGCTCGAAGAAATGCAGAAAAACCTGGCCATGATCCGCAATCTGAAGATGTCGGAACAGGAACTTAAGGATCTGAATCTTACATTGCTGAACAACGAATATGAACTCTATTGCCGGCAATGCCAGGAATGCCTCCCGCAGTGCCCGCATCATCTCGACATACCAACAATTATGAGGAGCTATATGTATGCCTATGGCTATAAGAACACAGCACAGGCATGGTTTACGCTTAAGGATGCCGGGTTAAACGGCAACCCCTGCGAATCATGCGCTGCGTGCAGTGTGAAGTGCGCATCCAGGTTCAATGTCAGGGAGAAGATCCTTGATATAGCAAGGCTTAAGGACGTTCCGCAGGATTTCATCTTGAGTTGATTATACGAATCACCCTGGCGTCCTTTGTGATTAACCATTGTGCCCTTCTTGGTTAAAAAAGTCACCACAAAGGATCACGAAGGTTTCCACTAAGGTAACGAAGGCTTGATCTTAAGATGCTGCTGTCGCAGATTTGGCTTCGCCGGGTTCGCAACAGACCGGCTTTTTAGCCGCCGGCACGGATTTGCAATCCATGCCTTGCCTTTTCCCCGGTTTCAATTGGCACAATAATAAATTTGATTCCTACCCAAGAAGCTGCTTCACTTTGGCCGATATTTCCTTGCCGTCAGCCCTGCCGGCAAGTTCCTTCATTGCGGCTCCCATAACTTTGCCCAGGTCTGCCGCGGTGCTGGCCCCGGTCCGGGTAATGACGTCCCTGACTATTGTGGTCAGCTCCTCATCGCTGAGCTTTGCCGGGAGGTATTTCTCAAGGACTATAGCTTCGGCTATTTCCCTTTCGTACAAATCATTCCTGTTCTGCTCTTTATAGATATCGGCTGATTCCTTCCTCTGCTTGACAAGCTTCTGAATGATCTTCATCTCCTCATCAGCAGTGAGGACAGAATCAGCACCTTTGTCGCTGCGGGCGAGGGTAAATGCGGTCTTGGCTGCCCTGATGGCCTCAAGCGCCACCTTATCCTTCGCTTTCATGGCATTCATAAGGTCGCGTGAGATCTGTTCGGTAAGTGACATGGCGGATATTTTTGGTTAGTTATGCCTCTATAGTCTGGATCATAAAGATAAATATAATCCGATAACCAGCTATCCAGTTAACCAGTTAACCAGTAAACCAGTTAACCGGCCTTCACTCACAACAGGTTTACCTGCTCCTTCACAAGCATTTC
>DCFQ01000062.1 GCA_002319915.1 Bacteroidales bacterium UBA1800
GTTAACCAGTTAACCAGTTAACCAACCAACCAGCTCTCCTCCCTCTACCTGATGTACCTCCTGAGCTCCTTCCTGACCCGCTTCCACTCCGGGTAGAGCTCGGTTAGGAGTTCATAAAACCCTGCGCCATGGTTATGATGCCTGAGATGGCACAATTCGTGGATGATGACGTATTCCGAAAACACCGGGTCCAGTTTTATAAGATCGTAGCTTACAGCTATTTTACCGCTCACGGAGCAGCTTCCCCATCTTTTTTTCATCCTGGAGACCGTAAATACCGCAGGCCGGAGGCTGTAGCCCTGATACCTTGAAGTGATCTCCCCAAACATTTGTGTTAGCCTCCTCCGGGCAGAATACTTAAACCACGATTCAAGGATCGTGTGAATTACGGCAGGGTCGTTATTATGCTTTGTTCCAACTTCGATAATGCCCTCCCCGTTAAGCGTGACATAATTCTTGTCTGAATGCAATATTCTGAGCGTTAGTTCCTTACCTTCGAACAGAAGCCTGCTGCCGTCTGAGGGCATTTCATTGTCAATCTTCCTGAGCGAGCTGAAGCTGTCGAGGCACTTATTTATCCATCCCGATTTTTCCCTGGCAAACCTCTGGATCTCATGAAGGGGCAGCCTCAGCGGGGCCCTGATAATTACTCCCTTGTCGGGGCTTACATGGATGCTGAGGGTCCGCCTTTTTGACCGGACAATCTTATACTCGATGTCCCGGGTCAGAACCGGCCTGTCTGAACTATTCATCCCTGTTCCCGGTTTTTTGGCCTTGCGCCAGAGTTGACAGATAGTATACAAGGCATGCCGTACCATCCATCGTGCATTCATTGGTCGAATAATCGGCATAGTCGTCGTGATAGACGGCTATCGTTGTCTGGAACCGGGCATAGGCATCCCCTTTTGACAGCGAGACATATTTAAGGGAATTGAATATTGAAGGATATACCGGTCCGTCAACCAGGCCTCCGGGGACCTGTCCGCCATTGACGACATACGAAGAGTGGGAATTCACGGGATAATCCCCGTTCCCCGGCAATCCGACGACCATGCTGGTGCCCCAGGGATTGCATCCGAACAGCCAGTCGCGGTGGGCGGCTTCCATCCCCACGAATGTGGAATCACCGCTGAGCTCCCGGTAGAGATGGGCCTGTGCAAGCGACGCAACAACAAGGTTATTTGAGCACCAGATGAACGGGACCCCGATTAGGAACGGGTTGGTTTCCGCTTTTACCTTCATCCTGAGGAGTCCCTCCTTCATATCATTCAGGAATTCCGTCTTAAGGTCCTCGCGGCCTGACACAGCAGCAATACCGGGGTGTCCCATATTGACGAAAGGATACCACTGGTAATGCCTGGCAGTGTCGGCTCCCATCCACGGTGTCACAATCTCCTGGCGGCCGAAGCCGGCGGCAAATTCGAGATACCTCGCATCCCTGGTCAAGCCATATAATTCAACCGCTGCAAGTTCCATGTCGTCCACCCAGTTATCTTCCTCATAAAAATACGGTGCTGTTCCAGGTGCGGTCTGGCAGGTACCGGGATGTTCGATCCCATAGCTGAAGGCGGCTGCAGCCTTTTCAGCAAGGAGCCTGGAGAACACCGGGTCGATTTGCCTGTAAACCTTTGAACCTCTTGCAAATGCCGAGGCAAATTTCCCGGCGGTTGAAGCTGTCCCTGTTGTCCTGTTCTTGTATCTGAAGAGGCCCTGCACCTGACCGGTGCACCTGTATACCGGGCGTTCCTTTCCTTTACCGTAATTTGCGGTATCCCTGTCGGGAAACCTGAACCCGATATGATCCCGGTCGTCTGCTATCTGGTTGTACATCACCCCCGGTGACGGATTCATTTTCAGCAGCCAGTCGAGCCCCCACCTGGCCTCGTTCAGGACATCAGGCACGCTGTCGGAGCCGGGGAGACCGTTAGCAAGAAAATGATCGGAAAAAGCCCCCGGGTTTTCATCCCATGCGAAAAGCATCTGGTACACGGCATTGGCCGAAGTGGTCACATACTGCAGGTAATCAGCCGCATCGTGCCACCCGCCGGTAACCTTTATATGACTCGAATCATCCTTCCCGCCGTAAATAATATACCCGTCCTGCGTGTGGCATGAATCGCGGACATAAGGGTTGAAGCCGCAGCGCTGCTGACGCATGTAATTGAGGAGAAAATCAGAAGTCCCGTTATAGACATCATCTCCGATCCTGAAGGCTGGCGAGGAAGCTTTGCCGGCGATGATACGATAAGTGCCCTGCTTTTTCAACCCGGTGAATGAAAGCCTGTACGTGGACCTGAACCGGGAGAGCTCACCAGAATTTTCAATAACGCTGCTTTTAAAGATAGTTTTGTGCGTGGCATGATCAATGATCCGGAATGATCTCAATTGTGCCCCAGGGATGCTCATAAAGACTGCAACCTTGATGTCACCGGTCCGGTACCCGATCTGGTTGACCCTGATCCATTGATCGTTCCGACAGCTGCTGAAAACCGGAAGGACCAGGACGGCAAATATGAAGAGAATTTTGTTTTTCATTATGGTGAAATATACAGGACCACGTTTTTAATGGAAATCACCGGTCAGGCACACACAGAATGCATGGCCGGGAATTCCCGGTTTTTACGGCCTTAAGATAATAATCAGAAACCGGATTTCTGAATCCTGTCAGAAGTAAGTGTCAGGACGGTTATTTCGGGAGGCATTCCGATCCTGAAAGGGATCCCCAGGACTCCCAGGCCCCTGTTGACATAAAGGAACTGGTCGCCTTCCCTGTAGAGGCCGTTCCATCTCGGGTAAAAGAAGACCGCGGGGCTCCATTTAAAGCTCTTTGTAACTATGCCCAGCTGCATGCCGTGTGTATGTCCGGACAATGTAAGCCCGATATTGGTTTTCCCCGCAACGTCCTTTATCCACTGGTTGGGATCATGTGCAAGAAGGATATTGAGATCGGTGCTATCGAGCCCGGCCATTGCCTGGCCGACATCACCATAGGTAAAATGCGGGAACGATCCTCTTGTAAGGATGCCTGTAATGCCCAACCTGGCATTGCCGATCTTTACCACGGCGGAGTTCTGTTCCAGAACCTTATACCCCGAATGGGTGATCTTTTTGGTCATCAGGCTGATGTTGTTATCAACATCAGCCTCTGAAAAATCAGGATCATAGGTGCCAATGTCATGGTTACCGAGGATTGCAAAATTCCCGTATTTTGCCTTTGGGATCCGGAGTATGCTGTCAAATCCGGCGTACTCCCTCCATCCAAATGTCACAAAATCCCCGGTATTGATGAGCAGATCCGGCTTCTCCTTGCTTACCCGTTCCATAACTTCCTTCATCAGTTCAGGGTGGTGGTAATAGCAAGCCATGTGCAGGTCGGATATCTGTACTATCTTCAGCCCTTCGAGGCCCGGATTCAGCCCTTTTATTTTCACAGTCCGGCGTTCTGTCGTGAAATTGAATCTTCCGCCCAAAACTCCCCAGGCCGCAAACAGAAAAATAATTCCAGCCAGGATCAGACCAATGTTTGTCCAGCTGCGCTTGTGCCCGCCGGCTTTCCCCTTTGCAATCACCCCGGCGAAGTGAAATCCCGAAAGCACCATCCTCGGAAATATGACGCCAAAGAGCATTCCTCCCAGGTTCAGCATGATCCAGACATGTTCCGGCTCATCAAAAAATCCGTTGAACGATTCTGATTCGTACCAGAGGATCCAGACCCAGATACTCAGGATGAGGTTTATCGTATAAATGAAATAAAACTTCATCCAGGATTTTTCGTAGAAGTGCTGCCTGATCGTTATATAGGTCAGAATCTCTGCTATGATCAGGAACGTCAGGGTTACCATCAGAGTTAATTTGAAGGTTAAATGTAGTCAAATATAATTGAATGCGGAGATTCAGGGTTCCGGTAAATGGTGCCTGGCATCCTGTAATTCCGGTACCTTTGACTTCAACCCGGCCTGGAAAACAGTCGATCTTTTTGTTATCTTGGCTCTTCTTAAACAATCAGGTTCAGGCATGACAGAGGTGCATTTTTATGATCCTTTCTTTGTCCCGGAAGAGGGACTCACCTATTCCGTAATCGCGGCCAGGCATGCTGGCAAATGGGTACTCGTACGGCCCCGCGACCGTGAAACATGGGAAATCCCCGGGGGGCATATAGAACGGTATGAAACTCCCGGTGAGGCTGCGTCAAGGGAGCTGATGGAGGAGACAGGTGCCAGGCAGTTTTCCATTCAGTGCGTGGCGACCTACAGCGTCACAAAGGACGGCAGGGTAGGATATGGCAGGCTCTATTTTGCAGATATTCAAGAGGTCGGACCTGTTCCGGAAGTATCGGAGATTGCGGAGACAAGAGAAGAAGAATCGCTGCCCGGTAATCTGACATACCCCGATATCCAGCCGGTTCTGTTGGGCAGGGTCATAGAATACCTGCAGGGAGGCTGATCAGCTAAATATACTCAAAGCTGACTTTCTTGAGCCATTTTTCCTCGAGAAGCCTTGCGATCCGTTTGACGACGGTTCGTCTTATTTCGAGATCGACAGGCAGGTTTGGATCCTGATGGGCTATGTTGATCCGGGTGCCGATGATGAAGTGGATCTCATCACAATCCATTATCAGCCTGACAATCTTGTCGGCAGGCCCTTTCCCGAGTCTTGTGCTGTTGTTGTATGACTTTAGTATTTCATTTACCTTCTGAAGCGTAAGGATCCCCTCTGTTACGAGATCTATACCGTCGATAAAGCTCTCGGGAGGCAATTCCGGATCTTCAAAGACGAGCTCGTCGATAATAGTCTTGTCCATCTCCCTGGCAACAATGTCAGCTGTTGTTCCGCCGCACAGGATGACTTTCCCTGCGTATTCCCTGATCTTGCTGGCCAGGTCGGCATCCTTTTCCTTTTCATACGGGGGGCCGGTACAGATCAGCAGCTTCCGCGGCTCACGGAAATAGATCGCGGCGCAGCTTATATCATCCCTCGCTTTATAATTGTCGTTCTTGTGAGCCATTGTAACGATCTTGCCCGAAAGCATTACAGCCGATATGGATGATTCACTTGAAACCAGCGTGGAAGCATAGGTTGCAATATCATCCCTTCCCCAGCCGAACGGGTAAGCGTCTCCACCCATCCCGCTTTGGGAGACCCCGTCGGAGCAGAAGATTATCCTGTCCTCCTTCGAAGGAATGAAACTACAGGTTTTGAGAACTTTCCCCGCATTTCTTCCCTTGTCCAGGACCACCTTTTTCCAGGATGGATCAAAAATCTGGTTCCGCCTGAGGATTATCGTCGATGGATTATCGTACTCGAGGATGTTTGCCCTGCCGCTGCTCTCAATATCGACAATGGTAAAGGTGGAGTAACTGATTTTCCTTTCGCTGCAGACCGGGAGTGTATTCATGATGATCTCTGCTATCCTGTCGACCTCCTTGTGTTCCCTTGTGAAATTGAGTGCCATCGTTGCGGTGAGCGTGGCCAGGATGTTTGCCTTCACCCCGTGTCCCATACCGTCCGAGAGGACAGCGATCACCCTGTCCTCCTCCTTGATATACCTGTACAGGAATACGTCGCCGGAGATCCTTTCTCCGTCGAAGTTCCTCTGCTGGCTGTTAACTTCTATGTAAAAATCCCTTGTCAATCTATTTCTTTGAGGGGGCCTGACTCATAGACTTCTTTTTATATGACTCTATTATCGAATTCAGCATCTGTTCGGTTTCAGACGCCCCTTCCCCGAGCAGGAATCCGATCTTCTGAACCATTTCAAGGTTTTTCTCGATCACCTCGCTCACCCGGTTTGTAACCTCCTCACCCTGCACTTCCGGGGAATAAAGGTCCCTCATGATTGCTCCGCACATCCTGTTTTTCTTGATCGGGAAGATCGAGATGTTCAGCATGCTGTCCTCGAAATGGATATCCTTGCTGACCACGGGTTCATCCTCCTTAAGGACGAAGGTGAACATGTTATATACGTTGAAGGGCATGAGCGTTTTGATATCGGCGCCGACCAGGCCGGGAATGATCTCGGAAATGGCCCTGGCGTCTTCTCCTATGATATTGATAAAACTATGGTTTGAATGAAGGATCTTCAGGTTATTGTCGACAATGACCACTCCGGTTGGCAGCTTTTCAAGCATGTTGTTCATCATGTCGGATGCGCTCTGGGCAATCTCCTTTTCCCTCATAGCCAGCTCCTCCGATTCCTTCAGGGCCCGCTTTGTCTCTGCAAGCTTCCTGTTCGTCTGTCTCAGTGTTTCGATATACTCCTGCTTGTTCCTGAGGTTGAACGTGTGGCACATTTCGGGGACTGCCAGTCCCTTCGCCACAGTCGATGCAAACTGGCGGCATGACTGGTAGCCGCAGGCGCCACAGTCGAGCTCTTCGTCGGGGTTTTCCTTGCCAACGATCTTCAGGACCTCATTGATCGCCTCCTCAGGCGGCTCGGGTATCCTCTGGTCATCGGGAGTGAAGGTCCTGGAGAAGTCCAGCTTCGACCACTTGTCAATGTCCTTTTGCCATTGCTTCTTGTCGAGCATATTCACCCTCTTTTCAGCGTAGAGCCTCACAAGGGCCCTCCTCCTGAAGCGCTCCGAGTGCCTTCCCATCCCGGGCCCGAGCAGGCACCCGTGGCAGAAGAAAAAATTGAAGTGATGGTGAATGGTGTCGATATACTTGTCGAAATCATTTATGCCCTCAAAAACATCCTCCTGCCCGGCAGCAGTTATCACTCCGCTTGTAGCAATGTCGCGCTTGATGCCGGCCGCCTGGATTATCCCGGCAGGAAGTGGGTAGAGTGCACCCCAGTGCCCGTAAGGTGGATCAAATTCCGACATTTTGACGACACGCTCCTGTATGTTGAATTCTTCGAAAAGCTTCCTTAATTCGATAAAGGTGAGGATCGAGTCGACAAGCTTACCATCACGGTACAGGTATGACTCGTCCTTGTTGTCGATGCATGGCCCTATGTAAACGGTTGCCACGTCCTCGCCGTGGATCTCCTTAACAACCATGGCAGTCGCTACCATGGGAGAGACCAGCGGCGCAAGATTCGGAACCAGCTCAGGATGATATTTTTCTATCAGCTTGACTATCACAGGGCAATTGGCTGTCATATAGTACTTGCCTTCAGACCTGTTGAATAGTTCAGCGTATCTTGCGGCGATCAGGTCGACCCCGAAAGAGTTCTCATGGACATAGTCAAAGCCAAGCAGCCGGAGCATGCCGACAAACTTCCTGTAGTCAGTGATGTCATCGAATTCGGAAGCAATGCTTGGAGCGACAAGGGCCGCCGTTTTGCGGTCGGAAGCAAGCAGTTCCTTAACATCCTCCCTCGAATCCCGGAATTCGATTGCCGAGGGGGAGCAGGCGATGTAGCACAGGCCGCATCCGATGCACCTCCCGGGGATTATCGACGGGTGATCCTTCTGGGCCCTGACCTCGATTGCATTTACCGGGCAAACCCTGACACATGAGTATGAGTTCCTGCATCTCTGGTCATTTATATAGAAGATCGGTTTCCTTTCGTTCATTTTAATTCGGGATAGATTATTCTATTTGATGGTTCCGAATTCCTGTTCGAGGATGTTTTCAATTTTGGAAAGGGTCACATCCTCAATGGTCCTTTCGTTTATCCTGAGGTTGGGGCCGTTGCTGCAACGGTTCATGCATCTGGCGCCCCTGAATATGATCTTGTCCTCAAGGTGATTCTTCCTGAGGTACTCACGGATATAGGCAACTACGTCACGGTTTCCCCTTGAGAAGCATGAGCTCCCGAGACATATCTGCATTTCAATCTTATGCGCCATTAACCTCCTGATAAATGAAACAATTGCAAAAATAGTAATTATTTCCCAATGCCGTTTCACTCCCCCTTCAGGGGATCGGGGGGCGACAAATCACAAATCACAAATCACAACCTTTGGCATTGCCGCTTATTGGTACCCTTAATGCGCATTC
>DCFQ01000013.1 GCA_002319915.1 Bacteroidales bacterium UBA1800
TCATGGCCGAAAAGCTCGCTTTCAATGAGCTCGGAAGGGATTGCCGGTACGTTTACGGCTACGAATTGCTTGTCCTTGCGCTTTGAATTATAATGAATTGCTTTGGCTACCAGCTCCTTCCCGGTTCCGGTCTCACCCGAGATGATCACGGTAATATTGGTATTTGCGGCCTTCTCGATCAGTCCGAACACCCCTTTGATTGCCTGGCTCTCCCCGAGTATGATCTGCCTGAAGCTGTACTTCTGCTGGACCTCCATCCGGAGCGAGGAGATCTCATTCTTAAGACCGATCCCATTCCTGATATTCTGAATTGTATTCAGAAGCCTGTCGCGGATATCATTTGATTTGGTGATATAATCATAAGCCCCGTGCCTGAGAAGGGTCACTACCATATCCGTATCTGCCTGTTCGGAGACAAGGATCACCTGTATTTCGCTGTTGGCATCCTTGATCCTTTTCAGGACTTCCAGCCCGGAAAGATCGGGCAGCCTGTAATCGAGCGTGACTACGTCGGGTGATTCATTGAGGGCACTCAGGAATTCCGCGGCATTCCGGAAGCTTCGTATCTCATAATCGGGATTCAGGGACAAGGTATGCACCAGAAGCTTGCTGTACCATTCGTTGTCCTCGACAACAAAGATCCTGAAGGGTTTATCTGCCATTTGTCATCTTGAAGTCCGGGGGATTGTATCCGGGCAGGGTGCAAAATAACAAATGATAATCTGATTTACCACAATTTCATGCCATTTTTGCCATGTGCCCCTCGAGCAGTTTACAGACCCTTCCGAATTCAATCACCGATCTTTCCGTGAGTGATCCCAGGGAATCCGTACTGATCCTTTCCCTTGAATTTTTCTCGATTTCATGAAGAAGGTTAAAAAGTTCCATGGCACCTAAATGTCTGCACGGGGGAAGCAACCTGTGAGCGCTCTCTGCAACCTGATCCCAGTTCCCGTCCCCTATCGCTGATTCTATCTCCTTAAGCCCTTTCCGGGTCGTATCTTCAAATGAAAGAAGCATCTGCCGGACGAAATCCCTGTCTCCGGCTGCAATATGATACAGGTCTCCGAGGTTTATTCCATCTTCCTTCAGGGGACCCGTTTCCGGGGCATCAACCCGGGCGGCATGAGCCTCGGGCTCACTTCCTTTTCCTGCAGCTCCGGTAACCGCATCCAGCAGCATCTCTTCGGTGAAAGGTTTCCGCAGGAAGGCATTGATTCCTGCATTCCTGAATTTTTCAGCCTCTTCGTCAATACTGGCTGCAGAGATGAAAATTACCGGCATCTGGCCGGTCCCGATCTTCATCTCGTCCCTGATGAACTTTGTAGCTTTCAGGCCGTCCAGGCCGGGCATAAGCATATCCATGAAAAGCAGGTCGTACCTGTTTGTTTTGAGGAGTTCAAGGGCATCCATCCCTGAACTCGCCTCGCTTACTTCAATATTCCACTTTTCCAGTATCTTCCTGAAGAGAAGGCGATTATATTCTTCATCATCTACAACAAGTACCTTCAGACCGGCCAGCTCCGTATGATCCCTGGCTTCATTCTTCCCTTCGTTTACATCAATACTTCCGGAACCTTTACGGTATGGGATGATGCAGGAAATCACCGTACCCTGGTTCCTTTTGCTTTTTATGCTGATTGTCCCGTTCTGAAGATGCACAAGTTTCTTTACAATTGAAAGACCGAGTCCAGTGCCACCGTATTTCCTTGCAGTGCTCATTTCGGCCTGGGTAAAGTCCTCGAAGATCATTTCGTGCTTTGATTCATCGATACCGATTCCCGTATCTGAAACCTCAAGCTGAAGCTCGATCTCTCCCGCAGCTGTTTCCCGGCTGGTGACTGAATATTTTACCGATCCGTTTTTCGTGAATTTGATCGAATTGCCGACAAGATTTATCAGTATCTGTTTCAGCCTGTAAGGATCACCGGAAAGGACCCGGGGAGTCCCTCCGTCAACCGAGAAAGAAAGGCTGGTGCCGTTCTGGCGTGCCTGGCCTTCAAAGAGAGGGTAAACCTCTTCCATGATGCGGCGTGGGCTGAAATCTACTCTCTCCAGGACAAGTTTCTCATTCTGAAGCTTTGAAAAATCAAGGATGTCATCAATTATCTTAAGCAGGTGGTCGGATGACGATTTGATGATTTCCAGTGACTTACGGGTCTCCTCATCCGGCTTGGCCCCGAGAAGCTGCCCCGTAAATCCCGATATTGCCGTAACCGGTGTCCTTATTTCGTGGCTCATGTTTGCCACGAACAGCTCTTTGGTCCTGGCGAGCTGCTCGGCTTCGGCCCTGGATGTTTCAAGGGCTTCCTGGTATGCACCGGCTTTCCTGACATATCTTACTATTATTATCAGGATCATCATCGCGAGCAGGCCTCCCGACACAGCCAGCAGGATCAGCCAGGTATAGGTGTTCCCGGCCATTTTTCCCGCAGATTCGGCTTTGGCGGTAATGGTTCCTGTGATCTCATTTTCCATCCTGCTGATGAGGTCATAAAATTTGCCCTTCAACTGGCGCCCTGTGGATGCAATCCTCGACTCCCTGATTATCATTTCGTCCTTAGCCAGGCTGTCCTGCCTGAAAAGGCTGTCGATCCCGGTCCTCAGGGCCTGGCCGTCGATCTGTGCCTTCGGATTGCGGCTGAAGACCCGCCTCAATATCCCTTTCTCCTTCTTTTCGCTGTTTTGTGCAAGGCTGTCAAGCTGATCCGCCAGCTTCCTGAAGTATTCCGATACCTTGTCATCCTTGTTGAGAGCAAGCAGCTGATTCCATAAAAGAATATTTTGTTCCAACAGTCTGCTGATATCGTCGGTCTGCCTCAGAAGGACTGAATCGTTCCTAAATTCTTTGCGCAGCTTAGCCACCTTGTCGTCAATCCTTGAGATTACGCTGTAATATGGCTTTATGTCGGCGGGATTTTTTGTGACGGTATAAAGCCTGACGCTGTTTTCCGCCTTTTCGAGATCCATAGCTATCTCGCGGATTGTCAGGAGCTTCAGCTGAGGATTGGCGTCGATCCTGATTGATGAGACCACTGCTGACAGGTTCCGGTATGAAAGGTAACAGGTGGCAAGCAGGAGCATTACCGCAAGCACCATTAGCAACCCTACCTTTACCTGGATCGTGCCTTTCAGGGACATTTTATCAGATTTATCTGGCATCAGTCAACCGAAACGGAGAATCTGTTTTCAATAAACTGCTTCAGATAGAGACTGCAGAGAGCAGGGGCAAAGTTATCCTTTACAACAAAATAATCGTAATCGGGCAGGCTCTCCTTATCCTTTACCCCTGCCGACTGTGACATCAGCACTATCATATTGTCGCAGCTGCTTTCCCTGAGTAGTTTAATAATGTGTGAAGCATTGAGTCCTTTCCCGAGGTAATAATCAATGAAAATTGCGCTGTGGTTGCAGGCAAGCTCCCCTGACCGGATCATCCTGACGTAATCCTCACCGTTTGTAAAGGAACGCATCACAAGCTGATGCCTGCCTTTGAACACTATTGACGTCACGCTTTGCTGCAATGATGTCGAAAGAACATTATTGAAATACTCATTATCGTCGATTACTATAACATTTATTGTCTCTTTCATAACTTGTCACGTTTGCAGGGAAATCATCTGACCAAGATTGTGCCACATTTCCGGCGCCGTGTATGCAAAACTCTATCTGCTTCAAATATAATAAATTAACTTTGCATGCCGTAATAAAATCCATGCATGCAAATTTACTCATTTTCTCATTTTGGGAATCTACCCCTGTATTGACACCATAGTTCTCAGGAGGCTTGCCGCCCATGAATAAATATTATGCTCCACAATTACCTGTCGCATCTGCTTCATTCTCTTCTGCTGAACTTTCTTTGGCATTTCGAGGGCATTCCGGATCGATTCCGCCATCTGTTCAATATCGTAAGGGTTGATGATTATCGCACCCCTCAATTCCTGGCTGGCGCCCGCGAACCGGCTCAGGATAAGAACTCCGTCGTTGGTGCTTCGGGAAGCCACAAACTCCTTTGCCACAAGGTTCATACCGTCATGGAGGGATGTGACCATGCAGAGGTTTGCCGACTTATAGTACGGCATTATCTCTTCATGGCTGTGGTGCCGCATCATCAGCAGTATAGGCTTCCAGTCCTTGCTTTTGTACTTTGCGTTTATCCTAGCTGCTTCCGCTTCGACTGCACTTACGGTGTCGGAATAACTTTTAATGAGCGTCCTGCTCGGGGCGCCAATCTGCACGAAGGTAAATTTCCCCTGGTAGGAAGGGTACTTTTCAAAGAACCTCTCGATTGCAAGGAATCGTTCGAGGATCCCCTTGGTATAGTCGATCCTTTCAACTCCGATCCCCATGAGATTAGCACTTATTCCCTGCTGGGCAAGCAGTTCCGAAGAGCTGAATTGCCCTTCATCCTTTTTGTCATAGTCCTTCATGGTGAAGGAAATGCTGATCGGGAACGATTTTACATAAGTTGTCTTGTCACCGATCTTAACCGACATACTTTCCTTTATCACGCGTGAGTCGATAGAGTTATTGACCGTTTCAAGGAAGTTATGGCAGTGGAACTGTGTATGGAACCCGATGAGGTTGGCACCCAGCATCCCGCGAAGTATTTCCTGCTGCCATGGGCAGATGCTGAAGAACTCCGGGTTAGGCCACGGGATATGCCAGAAGATCGCCACTATTGCGTCTGGCCGCTCTTTCCTGATCATTTCGGGGAGCAGGGCAAAATGGTAATCCTGCACAAGTACATAAGGCTGTTCAATATGTTTTGTCTCCTCGATCACAGCATTGGCAAACTTCTGGTTTACTGATTTGTAGTATTTCCAGTCTTCCGCTCTGAATACCGGCCTGGTATGGGCAAGATGGCAAAGCGGCCACAATCCCTCATTCGAAAATCCGTAGTAGAAATGTTCCTCCTCCTCCGCTGATGTCCAGATCCTTCTGAGAATATATTTTTCTTCATCGGGGGGAACGGCGACCTTGTTATGTCTGTCAACGGATTCCCTGTCGGCATCACCAGTACCGCTCGCTATCCACAACCCGCCGCACGCCTTAAGGATCGGTTCCATGGCTGTAACCATGCCGCTTGCCGGCACAATTACTTTAATATCCTTACCTGAATGGACATGCATATATGGTTCCCTGTTCGAAACAACGATGAGCGCCTTGTCGGCAAGGATCTTTTTGACTTCCTCTTTCAGCCTGTCAGGTGTCCAGATCGCTTCAGCCGTGCTTCTCAGCTTTGCTTCCTCTTCTGCAACTGCCCTTGCTTCCTGCATGGCAAATGCAATGCTCCTGATCTCCTTGTGAAGGGGCTCAAGGAACTTGACCGGGGAAGTAAGGTTCAACGGCTCCGTACTCCCGCTCTTTATCGATTTGATCCAGTTCACGATCCCGTTTATGGGCTTGAAGACACCCCACCTGATAAGGAGGGACGTCGCTATCACAATCAGGAGGATCTGGATAAAAAGCCTCAAAAAGCTTGCTCCCGAGGTCTTGCGGAGAATATCCCTGAAATATCCGGCATCAGTGTAAAGGATGATCGCATTATTCGCATTCTGGGGATTCTTCACAGGTTTTATGTATTGGAAAACGGTCTTCCCTTTGATCCTGAAAAAATTATCGACAGGTTTCTGGCTCTTCACCGATTGCAATACAGATTTCTCTGAATGAATAAGATATGGTCTTACATCGGGAGATCCCGGGAGAAGCTTGTTGTTTCCATAGTAAACTGCCACTCCGAGGAGCTTATAATGTAAGGCAAGGCTGTCTGATTTCTGGAGCCGGAATTCTTCACCGGCGCTGTTCGGGTTAAGGAAAAAGAGGTTGTTGAACTCTTCAGCAATCACGGAGTTTGTGCTTAAAAGCTCATCCTTCAGAAGGGAGCGCTCCTTTGAAATCTCGAAAAATGTAAAACCGAGTGCCACCAGCCCGACTGCAAAGAGGACTGATAATATGAAGGCTACATTGATTTTCATCTTCTTATTGGTTATTCGTGAGTTCTTAAAAGAATTTCAGTTCCTCGTGATCTTGAAGTTCTCCAGCAGCATAAGTACCTGCCCTATATTGTCAAGCCGGTATTTGGCACAGGTGATGCCATCTCCTATCTTAACAGTCACAGCGTGCTCAAGGTTCAGCAGGACACAGAACATATCTTCATCTGTTCTGTCATCACCCACTGAAAGTATGTAGTCGTAATCATGCTTGTTGAGAAAATACCTGGTGGCGCTCCCCTTATTTATTACAGGATCGATAACTTCTATGACCTTGTTCCCGTTAAGGATCTTAAGTTTATTGCTGCCGGCCAGTTCTTCAAGAGCCATCCTCAGATCCTCCAGCCCTGACCCTGCGCATACAGGCCCGACATTCCTGTAGTGCCATGCGATCGAGAAGTGTTTTTCCTCGATAAATGAATCCGGGCAAATCCTGCAATAATAGTCCATGATGCTCCTTGCCTCATCTTTCCAGCTGGCCAGTGCATTAATAAGTATCCCCCACACACCGTTTTCCCTGATGATCGCACCATGCTCGGCAATTATGTCCACCGGAAGGCGCCCGACCATCCTGTCAATATCGTCCTTTTTCCTGCCTGTAATAATGACCAGCTGGTTCTCACACGCAACCGCAATCTTGAAGAGAAGATCTAGAAGCTCCTCTGAAGGTTCGGTATCTGATGGTTTTGGAGTGAATTCGACAAGGGTACCGTCGAAGTCAAGCAGCATCAGCTTTTTCCTTGCTCCTTTCGCTTTTTCCGTCAGCTCCTTCAGTATATCGTTCAGTTCTTTTTCTGACATATGATCATGGCTTAATGAAAGTCAGCTTGTCCACCGCTTCCTCAGGGATCCCCCCATTCAATGTCAGGGCTGACTGGATCAGCCCCAGGTGGGAGTACCCCTGCGGGAAATTGCCGAGAAGCTCTTTTGTTTCAATATCGATGTGTTCGCTGAAAAGGCCAAGGTGATTGGAACACTTAAGCAGGTCTTCAAAAACTGTAACCGCCTCCTCCCGGTAACCAATTTTGCAAAGGCTGTCAACGAGCCAAAAGGTACAAATAATCAGGGAATTATGAGGTATCCCGAAATCATCCCTGTTCAGGTACCGGAACATCATGCCGTTCCTGCAAAGGACGGACTTTATATTGAGGACAGTGCTTTTATATTTCGGATCGGATGCCTCGATGAACCCGTAATCCTCCATCAGAAGGATTGATGCATCCAGGTCTTTGCTCCCATACGACTGGGTGAAACTCCCGATCTCAGGATCCCAGCCGTTTCTGTAGATATCCTCCCTGATCGTTTCTTTCAACTTGCTCCAGCTTTCGAGGTATGCCGGCTTCCCCACCATTCCTGCAATCTTGCAGCCCCTGTCGACTGCAACCCACGACAGGACTTTGGAAAACACAAAGTGGCGGTTCTCACCCCTTATTTCCCAGATGCCCCTGTCGGGTTTATACCAGTTGTCAGCTACCATTTCAATCATGCCCCGGACGAAGGTCCAGAGTTCCTCGGTGGTGTCGAGATTTGACGGGAACTTTGTCAGCGACAGGTAAATGGCATCGATAAGGATGCCGTATATGTCATTCTGCTTCTGAATATATGCCGAATTCCCAATCCTGACCGGTTTCGAATTCCCGTATCCTGCCAGGTGCCTGAGGAACTTCTCCTCCAGCAGCCTTTCTCCGCGAATGCCGTACATTATCTGAACATCCTCATGCTTACCCTGGTTTACGGTCAGGATAAAATTGAGGAACCGCTTTGCCGAGACCAGGTGGCCGGTATTCGTCAGCATCTTTACAACCATCGAGGAGTCGCGGATCCAGCAGTACCTGTAGTCCCAGTTCCTTCTCTGACCGATCGCCTCCGGGATTGAGGTGGTGACCGCCGCAATGATCGCCCCCGTCTTCTGATAAGTCAGCAGCTTGAGAACAAGTGCGCTGCGGAGTATTTCCTGCTGATATTTTGGATAAACTTTATTGCGATTCGACCAGTTGAGCCAGTAAACAAGCGTCCTGTGGTACTCAAGAAAAGCCCTGGTTATGTCGACACGGATGAGCTTCTGGTTATAGCATAACAGCAGGAACTGATCAGACGTGAGCTCTATCGTTCGCTTTTCCGTAATGTGTTCGAGCGGAATGCTGGAATAGAGGTATACCGATTCATAACGTCCTTTTGTGGTCATGCTTTTAATATATGGACCCTGAATTTCGTTTACGGTTTCTTCAATTGCATAATTGAGCTTCGGATTATAATCTATTGTGAGTGATGGCTTTCCCCTTTTAAGCCTGAGGATGCGGTAAATCTCCGGTGAATGGTAGTAGCTGTTCTCCTCGGTCTTGTACCTGGGCATAAAGTCGATCAGGTCGAAAGCGTCGTTCCCGTTTGAAAATGATGTGACCAGAACGTTTGTGTTCCCTTCATACCGCTGTGAAACAGTGAATTCATCGCCGGCACTTATTGCGAAATGCCCGCCTTTCTCAGTATCGAGGATAGAAGCAAACACCGACGGCGAGTCAGGATCAGGAAGACAGCACCACTCAATGGAGCCATACTCCGAGACAAGCGCGCTGCTCCTGCAGTTTCCGATAACCCCGTAATTCATTTTCCTGGTCATACCGGTTTTTATATGTATAACGAATAACTGGCCTAATTGCGTACAATTTAACTGTCGGCACGGTCAAATTGTTTTAAACATAAAGTGTTAACAAACGGTTTTGAAAAAAAGTTCTTGCCTGCCGACAACGTAATTCTACTCTCAAAACCTCGAACAGTGCAGTTGTCATTGAACAATAAACTTTCTGATTTGTCCTTTCCATAAGCTAACAAAAGTAAATAAGCCTGTATGCTCAAATCTTTAAAAATCCGGATCCTGATCCTGATTCTGACCGTTCCGGTGTTGAATCTTGAAGGTCAGTCATTTGCAATGGTCAGGGATAGTTCCGCGATAAGGATTGCAGGGACCTCAAACCTGCATGAGTGGAAGATGGACCTCAGGAACTTCGACTGCACTGCTTCATTTGACCTGGATGGCCATGGGCTCGCCGGGATCACATCTGCAACTTTTAAAGGCAACTCCAACGATCTCAGGAGTGACAATTCAATGATGGACAGGAAGGCTCATGAGGCGCTTAAGTCGAAAACCGATCCTGCGATCAGTTTTACACTCTCCTGGCCTGTGAAGATTTCCGCCGAAGGGCAGGATTTCAAGACCGATGTCACCGGCGACCTTGTCATTGCTGGCAAGTCGAACAAGTTCACCATCCCGGTCAGCGGGTCATTACGCAACATAAATGGCAAGGAGAGGATCGATGTCATCGGGAGTACCCGGGTAAGCATGAAGAGCTTCAGCATTTCACCGCCTACTTTCATGATGGGGGCGCTAAAGACGGGAGACGTCGTAACAGTGTCATTTTCAATTCAGTTTGAAGAAAAATAACCTAAAAGTATGAGATCGGATTCGTATATATCAATAAAATAAATATTACACCATGAAGAAAACAACACTCCTTATTGTCATGATGCTGGTTGCAGCAGGCGCCTACGGCCAGGGATTCGAGGAATCAGTTCCGGGAAATGATACGGCAGCAAAGCCAAAAGTTCAGGTTGGAGGCAACTTTGCACTTCAGTTGCAGTTTCTGAATCATCATGCCGACAGTACTCTCATACCGCTTGGAAAAGGCATGAATGTGCCGACGGCAAACCTCAATCTTGATGCGGTACTTGCCGATGGGATTGAAGTCAGCCTTACTACCTATCTCTCCTCAAGGCATCATCTCGAAGCCTGGGTCAAGGGCGGTTACCTCCTCATCGACAAGCTACCTTTCATTAACTCGCCTGCCGTAACCCGGGCAATGGACTTCCTTACTTTCAAAGCCGGAGTAATGGAGATCAACTATGGGGATGCCCATTTCAGGAGGTCGGATAATGGAAATGTGATTAGGAACAGTTTCGTGGGCAATTATATTATGGATGCATTCACGACTGCGCCTGCCATAGAAGGCTGGTACCGGAACAAGGGTTTCCTTGTGCTCGCAGGGCTCACCAACGGTACGCTCGATCCGGTACTTACCAGGTACAATGCAGGTACGCAAACATATTCCGCAATCAACATGGGAAAGGAGCTTGCATTCTACTGGAAGGCAGGCTACGACAAGCAGGTTAACGACAATTTCAGGATCAGGGCGACAATGTCGGGGTATCATGCTGCAAACAATCATTCGGGATCGCTATATTTCGGCGACCGGACCGGTTCGCGGTACTACCTTGTCATGAACCTGGAGACCAACAGCCCGAACGACGTCGATCCATCGGTAAATCATTTGTCGGGCAATTTCGGTCCGGGATTCACCGACAGGGACAATTCATTGATGTGGAACCTGCTGGCAAAGCTTCACGGAGCTGAGTTCTTCGGTAGCTACGAGCTTGCTACCGGAACCTCACCGTTTACAGGTAATAGTTTCAGGTTTCACCAGTATGCAGCCGAAGGAATATATCATTTCGGGCACCAAGACCAGTTTTACGGCGGTGTAAGATATAACCGTGTCGGAAACAGCCTTGACAATTCGGTCGGGCGGATCCAGGTGGCAGCCGGCTGGTTCCCTATCCCCGAGGTACTTGTAAAGGCTGAATACGTGAACCAGCAGTATAAGAACTTCGCAATATATGGAAGCAATGCAGGTTTTGACGGCTTTATGCTCGAAGCCACAGTATCTTTTTAGAATTAACAGTCAAATTAAGAAGCATCGATGGGAAGGATTTTGATATTTTTAATAGCGGGGATGGGGTTGCTGCCCGGGAAGGGTTCAGATAAACCCGGTGCAGTTTCAGCATCAGAGTACATAAACATTACGGTCGAATCGAACCTCGACAGGCAATACTTCCAGTATGAACTGACGCAGCCCTGCCTGCCTGTTCCCGGTATTTCTGAAGTGTCGCTCGAAGGCCTTCCCCTCATCGGGATAAGGATCCCCGTTAAGGACTTCAAATGCACAAACCGACTGGCTTACAAGGATTTCCTGTATACCATCAAATCGGCCAAATATCCCTGGCTATACATAGATATCCCGCCATATTCGGAAGGATTCATCAACAGCAATAACAGTGAGGTACTCAGGAATGTATCGATAACTGTTGCCGGCATAACGAGACAGTACGATATAACCTGCAACATCATTGATTCGAGAAACAACCGCCAGGTTCTGGATGGAAGCGCAGTCATGAAGCTTACTGATTTCGGTATCGATCCTCCTGTAAGGTTTATGGGCCTGATCAGGGTTAGGAATGAAATAACTATTAACTTCAGGCTCTGCCTTAGGGCGTTTCGGAAGCCATCGGTTTCGCCTGAAGGCTATTAGATTATATGAAAACTCTTTTGCTGATAGTGGATATGCAGAATGATTTCTGCAAATCCGGCGCTAGTCTTTATGTAAATGGTGCCGAAAACGACGCGGCAGTTCTTGCTGACTTCATTTCCGGATTCAGCGATGAGATCGATCACATAATCCTCACCCAGGACAGCCACCAGGTTATAGATATCTCGCATCCATGCTTCTGGGAAGATAGCATCGGAAATCCCCCTCCCCCGTTTACGATAATAAAGCCTGAGAATATCCGCAGCGGGGAATGGAGGCCACGCTACGAAGCTGATAAGTCAGTAGCCTACGTCGGGAATCTTGAGAAACAGGGTGAATTCCCTCATACCATATGGCCGGAGCACTGCATCATTGGCTCAGAAGGAGCGGCTATTATAAGCGAGATCATGGAGCCGGTGAAAACGTGGGCAAGGAAAGGTAACTTTTTCGATGTCGTTGTAAAAGGAACCAATCCTCTCACCGAACATTTCGGGGTGCTCAGGGCAAACATACCTGTTGATGGCAGCCCGGAAACCCAGTTGAACCTGCCGCTGATCAGCAAGCTAAACCTTTATGATCATATTTTGATAGCAGGAGAGGCGAAAAGCCATTGTGTGGCAAATACAGTCAAACAAATGATTGATATTGACCGGCTACCGGAGAAATTAGTACTTTTAGAGGATTGCATGTCGGATGTGGAAGGATTCGGAACAATTGCCCTGCCCATTTATGAAAGGGCAAGGAGATGCGGCGTTACTTTTTCATCTGCAGCCCGGTGGTTCCGCTGACATGCAGCATGACCTGACCAGGCAGCAATTATGATAATAAATCATTTCACCGACAACGACCTGTATAAGTTCACGACAATGAATGCCATTCAGAAACTCTACCCTGAGGCATTCGTGAGGTACAGCTTTATTAACCGCGGACAGACCATCTTCCCAAAGAGGTTCTCAGATGACCTGCGGATAGAGGTCGACCAGTTTGCAGGGCTCTCGCTTTCTGTGGAAGAGGAACAGTTCCTGATTAACCGGTGCTATTATTTCGACCCGGTCTTCATCGACCTGCTCAAAGGGTTCCGGTTCGATCCCGGTGAGGTGAAAATAAGCCAGACGGGCGGACACCTGGAGATTCAGGTCGAAGGTTTGTGGTACAGGAGCGTTTTATGGGAGGTCCCTCTCCTGGCTCTAGTTTCTGAGCTCTTCTTCCGCAAGATGGGAGCAAAACCTGCCGGTGTTGAGGAACGGGCCATAGGAAAGGCCCTGAATCTGAATGAACTGAATGCCCGGTATTCCGACTTCGGTACCAGGCGGAGGTTCTCATTTGATGTTCACAACAGAGTGGTGAAAGTTTTAAGCAGGACCTCAGGAGGTCTTTTCAACGGCACAAGTAATGTTTACCTGGCCATGAAGCATTCCCTGACCCCTATCGGCACACACCCCCATGAGTGGTTCATGTACCATGCTGCAAAATATGGCTACCGCTCTGCCAACTCCAGGGCCCTCGACGCCTGGGTCGAGGTTTATAAAGGTGACCTGGGCATAGCCCTGAGCGATACTTATACCTCGGGTAATTTTTTCGACAATTTTTCGACCCAGCATGCGAAGCTGTTTGACGGTGTAAGGCAGGATAGCGGCGACCCCCTGGAATTTGTCGATAAAGCCCTGGCATTCTACAAAAGCAAAAGAATAAATCCAGCCACAAAGACCGTAGTGTTCAGCGATTCCCTTGACTTCGGCCGAATTGAGACCATCAGGAAGTATGTAGCAAACAGGATGAATGACGTGTATGGAATTGGGACAAACCTCACAAACGATGTTGGGGTCGAACCGCTGAATATCGTCATAAAGCTCACCGGGACAAGGGAAAAAAAAGACACAAAATTCTATCCCGTCATTAAGCTGTCGGACGACCCTGGAAAATACACCGGCGATCCGGAAGAGATTAAACTGTGCCGGAAGATACTGCACCTTGACCAGGGCCATGCTCCCGGATGATCCGTCCGGGATCCCTTCATAAAAGCATAGTACCGGCTAATGTTTGGCTTCAGGAGGGAATTATTAAACAAAACGTGATCCCTGCTTGTTTTGGTAGCGAATACCTATAATAACAAGCCTATGGATTTCAGGATTGAGCACGATTCAATCGGACCGGTCCAGGTTCCGGCGGACAAGTATTGGGGAGCCCAGACTGAAAGATCCAGGAACAATTTCAGGATCGGCCCTGAGGGCAGTATGCCATCAGAGATCATTCATGCCTTCGGGATCATCAAAAAGGCAGCTGCCGTTGCTAATTCGGAGCTTGGGGTTCTCCCCTGCCACAGGATGAAAATGATCACCGAGGTTTGCGATGAGATTGCAGACGGCAGGCTAGATGATCAGTTTCCTTTGGTCGTATGGCAGACAGGTTCAGGTACCCACACGAATATGAATGTCAATGAGGTTGTTGTCAACAGGGCCCACGTTCTTTCCGGTGGCAGCCTGGAGGATGAATTCCGGCTGCTGCACCCGAATGATGACGTAAACAAGTCACAGTCTTCAAATGACACTTTCCCCACTGCCATGAATATTTCAGCATACAGTGTTGTTAATAAAATAACAATACCGGGATTAAGGCATCTGCGCGATTCACTCGCAGCAAAAGAGGGGGAATTCATGGACATCGTGAAAATCGGGAGGACACACCTCATGGATGCAGTGCCGCTCACTCTCGGACAGGAGTTCTCAGGGTATGTGACGCAGGTCGAGAACGGGATAAGGGCAATTGAGAACTCTATGGCAGGATTGCTGGAGCTGGCGATCGGCGGGTCTGCGGTCGGCACCGGGCTCAACACTCCGCAGGGATATGCTGAACTTGTTGTTTCAAAAATTGCCGGTCTGACAGGCAGCCCTTTCACCCCGGCACGTAACAGGTTTGAGGCGCTCGCGGCAAATGATGCCCTGGTCGGGCTTAGCGGTGCCCTGAAAAGAGCTGCTGTATCGCTGATGAAGATCGGGAATGATATACGGCTGCTGGGTTCCGGGCCAAGGTGCGGACTCGGTGAATTGAACCTCCCCGAGAATGAACCCGGATCATCGATAATGCCCGGGAAGGTCAATCCGACCCAGGCTGAAGCGCTTACAATGGTGTGCGTCCAGGTTATTGCCAATGATAATGCGGTTTCAATCGGGGGATCAAGCGGCCAGCTCGAGCTGAATGTGTTCAAGCCGCTGATTGCGTACAATGTACTCCAGAGTGCCCGTTTGCTGGGCGAAGCCTGCTTTTCATTCAGCCGTAATTGCATTAGCGGCATTTCTCCGAACCTGGGGGCAATTGGGTCACATCTGGAAAAGTCACTGATGCTGGCAACCGCACTCGTACCACACATCGGCCATGACAGGAGTGCCGCTGTTGCAAGAAAAGCATTGGCTGAGGGGATAACACTCAGGAGTGCGGCCATTGGGCTTGGGTTCGTGACTGCCGACCAGTTTGATGAATGGGTCAATCCTAAGAGAATGATCTCATCTTAGATATTTTATTCACTTGTTTTTGAGTAAATTAAAGTTGATACGCCACAGTTATCCGGAATAACGGTAAACAAAATGACGGGCAGGATTGTTTATTAAATATCCTGAGGATAGCATTAAATCGCAGGTTTAGAGGTTGTGGACCCAGTAATAATGTTCTGATATGGCAATAAAGAAAGTTTGGATAGAAGAAGGATGCACCGTTTGCGGCCTCTGTGCAGAAATTTGCCCTGAAGTCTTCAGGATTGAAGCTGAAGCGACAGTTATTCCCGGGGTGGACCTTTCGAAATTGGAAGGCTGCGTTAAAGAAGCTGCGGAGAACTGTCCCGTGGAGGTAATTAAGTACGAATGATCCCTGTAACGGCCAGGGAAAAAAACAGTCACTCATGGAACCCCTTAATAACAATGAGGTTAAGCAGTATCTCGATATTCATCTTAAGAACTGGTCGATTGATGAGAAATCGATAAAAAGGGAATTCACATTCAGGAACTTTGTTGAAGCCTTCGCCTTTATGACTGCGGTCGGGCTGGAATCGGAAAAGGCGAATCATCATCCTGACTGGGCCAATTCGTACAACAAGGTCAATATAAGCCTCAGCACGCATTCTGCAGGAGGAATAACAAATAATGATCTCGATCTTGCAGCCCGGATAGAAACGATTTATTATAACCTTTTCAGGTCATAATCTGGCCAGCATCCTGTTCGTTACCGAATCCTCATTCTCGTGGTGATAGATATAGGTCGTATCCGCTACCTTTCTCATTTTGTACCCGGAACTCCTTATCCTGTCATAGAAATCGGCATCTGCCCCGAAATTCCCGGTATCGAATCCGTTCAATTCCCGGGCAACCCTGCTGTCGATGATAAACGTCCCGCCAATAACACATCTCCTGAGGTTGATTCGCCTGCTGATATTATTCCTGTCAGGAACATACTGGTTTCCAAGTATCCTTGCACCCCCGTGAAGGAAGGCAATTGAAGGATCGTTCAACAGCAGGCTCTTCCTGCAGGCAAGGTGCCCAGGCGAGTATTCATCATCCGAGTCAAGAAATGTGACATATTTCCCGGCTGATTCCCGGATCCCGCGGTTTTTGGATGAAGCTGAGCCTGAATGCCGTTGCCTGAAATACTTTATATGGGGGAATGTTATCATGTACGGAAAGAGAGTCCCGTAAGTCCTGTCCGTACTCCCGTCGTCCACCACTATCGCTTCCCAGTCCATTTCGGTCTGGGCAATCAGCGAATCCAGCGCCCTTCCGATAAGTTTCTCGCCATTATAAACTGCGATCACCACCGAAAAAAACGGAGCTCTCATCCGGCTTTCTCCCAATCTCTCCATAGCTCCCTTTTCATTCATCGTTTTAAGTTTAAATTGACGAATATGTTTGATCGTACAATCGTGTCGCAGCCCCGCAAGAGGCGGGGTAAACTCCGCAAAGACCCCGACCAACGTCGGGGTGATCGAGGTGCCTCACCCCCTGTGTCCCATATTATGCAATCATGCAATCATGCAATC
>DCFQ01000111.1:0-25934 GCA_002319915.1 Bacteroidales bacterium UBA1800
TATGGGCCATGAGGCGGATCGCATTGATCCTTATGAATCCCCTGCTGTCGGTCTGGTCGAATCCTCCTTCGATATCCATGCTCGAGAGCTCCTTGTTGTACAATGATGACGGGGATTCCCTTCCTTCAACCAGCACATTCCCCTTGTATAGGCAAAGATGCACGCTCCCGTCGATCAGCTCCTGGCTCTTTTCGATGGCCGCCATCAGGAAATCCATCTCGGGACTGAACCAGAAGCCGTAGTAAATGAGCTCGGAGAACTTCGGTGTGAGCATGTTGCGCAACCTCATCACCTCCCTGTCCATCGCAATCCCCTCGAGGTCCTGGTGAGCTATGTGCAGCACTGTCGCTGCCGGGGTTTCATAAACACCCCTCGACTTGATGCCGACAAACCTGTTCTCGACCATGTCGAGGAGACCGATCCCGTTCTTCCCGGCAAGTTCATTGAGGTAAACATACATTTCATATGAATCTTCCTTCACCGTGCCGTCGTTCTTGTTTATCAGCTTTACCGGCAGGCCGTTCCTGAAATGTATGACTATCCTGGTTTCGGTGTCAGGGGCATCCTGGGGCAGGACCATTTTCTCCAGCATGCTTGCCTGGACCGGGTACATCGGGTCCTCGAGTATCCCTGCCTCATGACTGATATGCATCAGGTTGTCATCCTCGCTGTAAGGTTTGTCGATGCTTGCCTTGACCGGGATGTTCTTTTCGGAGGCATATTTCAGGAGGTCGGTCCTTCCCTTGAACTGTGCAAGGAACTCCTTGTCCTTCCATGGGGAGATAACCTTGATGTCGGGCTTCAGGGCATAATAGCAGAGCTCAAACCTCACCTGGTCATTTCCTTTGCCTGTTGCCCCATGAGCAACCGCTCCTGCATTTTCACCGACCGCCGCTTCAATCTGCTTTTTTGCAATGAGCGGACGGGCAAGCGAGGTGCCGAGAAGATACCTGTCCTCATAAACGGCATTCCCCATGATCGCCTTGAAAACATAATTATCGACAAACTCCTTTTTCAGGTCTGATATAATGACCTTTGATGCGCCGAGTGCAACGGCTTTCTTCCTGCACTCCTCGAAATCCTCCTTCTGCCCCACGTCAGCAACAAATGCGATCACATCGTAGTCTTTCTCGATAAGCCATTTAAGGATCACCGAGGTGTCGAGGCCTCCACTGTATGCCAGTACAACTTTTTCTTTCATGTTATTGTTACTTGTTTGATTTTGAATTGATTTGTTTTTTCGTTTTTGGGATCACCTTCCCCTGGCTTCCTGCCTGACGGTGGATCCCGGGAAAGATCATTTCAAGGCATGTATGCACCTGGTTCAGGGTTATCCTGTCTCTCGGGATGACGAGTATTGTATCGTCGCCGGCAATTGTGCCTGCAATTTCCCACCTTGCTGCGTTGTCGATATAATAGGCTGTGGCGCTCGCGTTCCCCGGAATGGTCTTTATCAGTACCAGCCCTTTTGCATCCACAATCTCCCTGATCACCGGCACAACGTTAAGCCGGATGCCCGGACCTGTCTCTTTTGACTGGCCGTCAACCAGCGCATACTTGTAGCCTCCCGACCCGTCGGGCAGACGGCTCACTCCAAGCTGCCTTAAATTGCGGGACAGTGTAGCCTGTGTACACGTTATCCCTTTCCCTTTCAGTTTTTTCAGCAGCGACTCCTGGGAGGTTATGCTTTCTTCCGCAATGATCTTCTCGATCGCGATCAGCCTTTTTGTTTTTTGCATATTTATGCATTTTGACTGCAAATATATACATTTTTTATTCAGTAGCCATCATATTTAAAAATTTGTGATATTTTTGTAAACTAAATTCCGCTGATGAAAGATGCAATAAAAAGGGTAATCATCCTGGGATCAGGAGCTCTCAAGATAGGGGAAGCCGGCGAGTTCGATTACTCCGGCTCACAGGCACTGAAAGCCCTTAAGGAAGAAGGCATCAGCACGATTCTTATCAATCCGAACATCGCAACTGTCCAGACTTCCGAGGAACTCGCCGACAAGATCTACTTCCTTCCCGTCACTCCCTGGTTCGTGGAACAGGTGATCATCAAGGAGAAGCCCGACGGGATACTGCTTTCGTTCGGAGGCCAGACCGCGCTCAACTGCGGAACTGAACTCTACAGGAACGGGATCTTCGATAAATATAATGTAAAGGTGCTGGGGACGCCTGTCAGGGCCATAATGGATACCGAGGACCGGGAGCTTTTCGTGCAGAGACTCAACGAGATCGAGGTAAAAACCCCGAGGAGCATCGCGGTGAATGGCGTCGATGAGGCACTGGAAGCCGCGTCCAGGCTGGGGTTCCCTGTCATAATCCGGGCGGCCTATACCCTGGGCGGCCAGGGGAGCGGCTTCGCATCGACTACTGCCGAGCTGCGCCAGCTTGCCTCAAAAGCATTTTCGTATACAGGCCAGATCCTTGTCGAGGAATCTCTCAAGGGCTGGAAGGAGGTGGAGTATGAAGTGGTAAGGGATAAGTTCGACAATTGCATCACCGTGTGCAACATGGAGAATTTCGATCCTCTGGGGATCCATACAGGGGAGAGCATCGTGGTGGCACCTTCCCAGACCCTTACGAACAGCGAATACCACAGGCTCAGGGAGCTGTCGATCAGGATAATAAGGCATATAGGGATTGTCGGCGAATGCAATGTCCAGTACGCCCTGTCGCCCGATTCGGAGGATTACAGGGTTATCGAGGTGAACGCACGCCTGTCACGGTCGAGCGCCCTTGCATCGAAGGCAACAGGCTACCCTCTCGCGTTCGTCGCAGCCAAGCTGGGGATTGGGTACGGCCTCCACGAGCTGAAAAACTCGGTAACAAAGATAACCACTGCCTGCTTCGAGCCGGCACTCGACTATATAGTGTGCAAGATCCCAAGGTGGGACCTGAATAAATTCGAAGGGGTCTCCCATCACATCGGAAGCAGCATGAAGAGTGTCGGTGAGGTAATGGCCATCGGAAGGACATTCGAGGAAGCGATACAGAAGGGACTCAGGATGATAGGCCAGGGTATGCACGGGTTTACCGGGAACCGCAACCTCAAATTCGCCGATATCGAGAAGGACCTTGCCGAACCGACCGACATGAGGATATTCGTGATCGCAGAGGCCCTCGAGAAAGGCATTTCGATCGACAGGATCTATGAGCTTACAAAGATCGACAGGTGGTTCCTTTACAAGCTGAAGAACATCAAATCGATCAAGGATGAGCTTTGCAGGTTCGGCAAGCTCACCCATATATCGCGCGAACTCATGGCTCATGCAAAGATCCATGGATTCAGCGACTTCCAGATCGCCAGGCATGTGCTGGGTTCCGAACCCGGCGATATCAACAATGATCTCCTGAAAGTGAGGGATTACAGGAAAAGCCTGGGAATACTCCCGTATGTAAAACAAATCGACACGCTGGCTGCAGAGTATCCCGCTGTCACGAATTACCTGTACGTTACTTACTCTGCATCCGAGCACGACATTGAATTCAGCGGCGACAGGAAATCGGTGATCGTCCTGGGTTCAGGCGCCTACCGGATAGGGTCGAGCGTCGAGTTCGACTGGTGTTCGGTCAATTCCATAATGACCATACGCAAGGAAGGCTTCAGATCGGTGATGATCAATTACAATCCCGAGACTGTGAGCACCGATTATGATATCTGCGACAGGCTCTATTTTGACGAGCTGACATTCGAACGTGTCCTCGACATAATTGAGCTGGAATCGCCGGGCGGAGTGATTGTTTCGGTGGGTGGGCAGATCCCCAACAACATGGCAATGAGGCTCCATAACATGAATGTACCGGTGCTCGGCACGTCCCCCGTCTCAATCGACAGGGCCGAGAACAGGCACAAGTTCTCCCACATGTGCGACACACTGGGGATCGACCAGCCAAAATGGAAAGAGCTCTCCTCGATCGGGGATCTCAACAAATTCATCGACCGGATCGGTTTCCCGGTCCTGATACGACCCTCCTATGTACTGTCGGGAGCTGCCATGAACGTGGTGTCGAACAGGAATGAGCTATCACACTATCTCGACCTGGCGGTCCAGGTCTCTAAGCAATACCCTGTGGTAGTTTCGGAATTCATCGAAAACGCAAAGGAGATTGAGATTGACGCCGTAGCAAAGCATGGAGATATTCTTGCCTACGCCATCAGCGAGCACGTGGAGTTTGCAGGGGTGCATTCGGGCGACGCCACAATGGTGTTCCCGGCCCAGAAGATCTATTTTGAAACCGCGCGCAGGGTGAAGCGGATCTCCCGCCAGATAGCCAGGGAGCTTGATATCAGCGGCCCGTTCAACATACAATTCCTGGCAAAGGATAACGATATAAAAGTGATAGAGTGCAACCTCCGGGCCAGCCGGAGCATGCCGTTCGTATCGAAGGTGCTTAAGACAAACCTCATTGAGCTGGCAACGAAAGTAATGCTCGATATCCCGGTCGAAAAGCCGCACAAATCGCTGTTCGAACTTGACTATGTCGGGGTGAAGGCGCCGCAGTTCAGCTTCTCGAGGCTGGCCAAGGCTGACCCGGTACTCGGTGTCGACATGTCCTCCACGGGCGAGGTCGGTTGTATCGGGGAAGGCTTTTACGAGGCAATCCTCAAGGCAATGTTCTCGGTAGGCTACAGGGTCCCGGAGAAAAGCATCCTGTTGTCGACAGGTCCTGCACGATCAAAGGTCGAGCTGCTCAACAGCGCCAGGGCATTGCGGGAAAAGGGGCACAAGCTGTACGCGACAAGAGGCACGCAGCAGTTCCTCCGGAACGCCGGGATCGAAGCCCACGTTGCATACTGGCCCGACGAGGAAAAATCCCCGAATACCATCGACCTGATCAGGTCGCGCGAAGTGGACCTCGTCGTCAATATCCCGAAAGACCTTTCCTCCTCCGAGCTTGACAACGACTATTCGATAAGGAGAAGCGCAGTTGATTACAATGTACCGCTGATCACGAACGCGAGGCTCGCAAGCGCATTCATTCTTGCCTTCTGCAGGATGAAGATGGAGGACCTGGAGATCAAGAGCTGGGACGCTTATAAATGAGGTCCAAGGCACAAGGCACAAGGCACAAGGTCGTTATTGGAATGACTTTGCGTTCTTTGCAATATCTTTGCAGGCTTTGCGGTTAAAAAGATTTCAATTTATAGTAATTTCGAGAATATAATCCATTTCAGATGATTGTAATACGGAAAGCATTACTGAAAGATATCGCCGCCATCATCGACTTTCAGAAAAGGATGGCGTGGGAAACGGAAAAGCTTACGCTCAATGGTGCCACTGTTACGCAGGGAGTCAAGGCAATCTTTCAAAATCCTGCCCACGGACAGTATTTTGTATCCGAAAATGACGGAACGGTCATTGCTTCACTGCTCATCACACCCGAATGGAGCGACTGGAGGAATACCGAGGTCTGGTGGTTCCAGTCGGTCTATGTATTGCCGGAATACCGGAGGAGCGGGATCTTCAGATCCATGTACGCTTATGTAAAGGAGATGGCGGAGAAATCGGATGTTGCCGGGTTGCGCCTTTACGTTGAAACGAATAACCATATCGCGCAGACTACCTATGAATCGCTCGGGATGACCGGCGACCACTACAGAATGTATGAATGGCTTAGGGATTATTAGATGCAATGGCTCCTGTTAACAGCTGTTCTGCCCTATTTTATCATGCTCCTGGGGATCTGGCTCCGCCTCAGGAAGGTTAAAAGATTTTACCCCTCCGGCACAGGCACTGACAGGCTGACGGTGGTCGTACCCTGCCGGAACGAATCAGCCAATATCATTAACCTTCTTAATTCCCTGCAATCACAGGACCTCGATCCTTCACATTTCGAAATTATTTTCGCAGATGACGGCTCCACCGATGGAACCTGTCATGTTATCCGCAGCTTCGCTGAAGAGCAAAGCCTTTTAAACATCAGGATCCTTAACGCCGCGGGAAGAGGGAAAAAGGCCGCAATCTCCACAGCCGTATCAGCCGCCTCCAATGACTTGATGGTTACCACAGACGCCGACTGCACGATGGGCCCGCAATGGCTGCGGACGATCTCGGAATTCAGCTCCCGCTGCTCTCCCGATATGATCATCGGACAGGTAAGGCTTGCAGGCAGCAGCGGGTTTTGGAGCGGTATTCAGAAGCTCGAGTTCCTGAGCCTCCAGGGGGTGACAGCAGGAACTGTTATGGGGAATTCCCCGGCGATGTGCAATGGCGCCAATCTTGCATTCAGGAAGGAGGCCTGGCTCAGGAATGCCCGGAACCTCAGGCAGGATGTCCCCTCGGGAGATGATGTGTTCCTGCTTCACAGCCTTAAAAAAGAGGGTGCCCGGATCAGCTGGCTCGGATCACCTGAGTCGATGGTTACGGCTTCTGCGGCCGGGAGCCCCGGTGCATTTCTCAGGCAAAGAAAAAGGTGGATATCAAAAGCAAGATTCTACAGGGACCTGTTTACTATAACACTGGGAATTGTAACATTTGTTACAATTTTGGCCCAGATATCAACGCTTTTGGCCGGTTTTTTCAATCCTGGCTTCTGGCTGGTGTGTGCTTCAGTCATCATTGTAAAATCAATCCCCGATTTCCTGATCCTTCACCGTACTGCATCAGGATACGGGGAGCTGCATCTGATGAAATGGTTCATCCCCGCCCAGCTGATCTATCCATTTTATGTACTTGCAGTGATTTTTTACCCGTCTGGTAATTGGAAGAGATAATTATGACCACAGAGCCTCACAGGGCAATTCCGGCCCTTCCTATCTCATGACTCCATGACAATCCGTGGTTTAAGAAGTCATATGCGCGGTGGCAATAAACTGGCAGCAAAAGCATTAAAAGCCTCAGTTCCCCATCTCCGACAGGAACTTTATCCTCATCAGCCTAATCTCCTCCTCTTCAAATTCACTGCCAAGCTCCCTTATTGCCTCTTCGAGCGAATCTGATTCGGCTTCTTCCCTGAAATAGGAATAGATATCATGCTGGCGCTCCTCATCGATTACCATATTGATATAGTAATCGAGGTTGATCCGGGTCCCGGAATTCACTATCGCCTCTATTTCGGATAACAATTCGCTCATGTCCAGACCCTTGGCTTCAGCGATATCCTCGAGCGGCCGTTTCATGTCGATGCTCTGTATAACATACACTTTCAGCCCCGACTTATTGACGACCGATCTTACGACCATATCGAGGGGGCGAATGATCTCCTTCTCCTCGACATATTTCTTTATGATGTCAACGAATTCCCTGCCGTACCTCTGGGCCTTTCCGGCGCCGACTCCCGAGATATTCTGGAGCTCATCAAGGTTGATGGGATACTGTATCGCCATATCCTCAAGAGACGGGTCCTGGAAGATCACAAACGGGGGCACGTCCTTCTGCTTTGAGATCTTTTTCCTGAGATCCTTCAGAATGCTGAACAGTTCCTCATCAACTGCGGCGGTCCTTGCGCCGAATGCGTTCTCTTCATCCGAGGTGTCTGCATAGTCGTGGTCCTCGGCCAGCATAAATGATGTAGGGTTCTCGATGAAATCCTGGCCTTTCGGTGTCAGTTTCAGAAGGCCGTAGTTCTCGATGTCTTTTACGAGAAGCTTGGCGATAAGGGCCTGCCTGATCACCATATTCCAGAATTTCTCGTCCTTATCTTCTCCTATCCCGAAGTATTCAAGCTTATGGTGCTTATATGACTTGATTGCGGAGGTGACTTTACCGGAAAGTATGTTCGCAATATGGTCCGCCTTGAATTTCTCCTTTACGGCCAGGATCGTATCCAGGACGTTTACCACTGCCTCGCTTCCTTCAAATTGCTCCTTCGGATGGAGGCAATTGTCGCAGGCCTCGCAGTTATCCCTGGGGTACTCCTCCCCGAAATAATGAAGCAGGAGCTTCCGCCGGCAGACTGATGATTCGGCATACGACACTGTTTCGAGAAGCAGCTGTTTCCCGATTTCCTGCTCGGCGATCGGCTTCCCCTGCATGAACTTTTCCAGCTTCACAATATCGTTGTAGCTGTAGTATGCGATGCAGTTGCCTTCCCCACCGTCGCGTCCCGCACGGCCGGTCTCCTGGTAATAACCCTCGAGGCTCTTGGGGATGTCGTAATGAATTACAAACCTGATGTCGGGTTTGTCGATCCCCATGCCGAATGCAATTGTGGCCACGATCACATCGGCTTCTTCCATAAGGAACTTATCCTGATTTGCGGTACGTGTCGCCGAATCCATCCCGGCGTGGTACGGCAATGCTTTGATCCCGTTCACCTTAAGCTGTTCGGCCATCTCTTCTACCTTCTTCCTGCTCAGGCAATAGATTATTCCCGATTTACCGGAGTTGTTCTTGATGTATTTAATTATCTCCCTGGTGACATCCTGCTTCGACCTTATCTCATAGTACAGGTTAGGCCGGTTAAATGATGATTTAAAGATATCTGCCTCGGTGATCCCAAGGTTTTTCTGGATATCATGCTGGACTTTAGGTGTGGCTGTGGCAGTGAGGGCGATTATCGGAGACCTTCCGATAGTGTCGATGATCGGCCGTATACGCCTGTACTCCGGCCTGAAGTCGTGCCCCCATTCCGAAATGCAGTGGGCCTCGTCAATTGCATAGAATGATATCGTTATGTTCCTGAGGAATTCAATGTTATCTTCCTTGGTGAGGGATTCGGGTGCCACGTAAAGCAATTTCGCCTTGCCTGAGAGCACATCCTTCTTTACCCTTGTGCTTTCGGTCTTGGTAAGGGAAGAATTGAGAAAATGGGCCACATCATCGTCAGTGCTGAAATTCCGCATGGCATCCACCTGGTTCTTCATCAGTGCGATCAATGGTGAGATGACGATGGCAGTGCCCTCTTTCATAACCGCAGGAAGCTGATAACAAAGCGATTTCCCCCCTCCTGTCGGCATCAGTACAAAAGTATCCCTGCCACCAATTATGTTATTGATAATGGCTTCCTGGTTACCTTTGAAAGTATCAAAACCAAAATACCTCTTTAGATATTCGTGAATTGTTGAATCCATCTCCATATCCCTTCCGGAATGATTCTCTCAATACAGATTAAAGCTGAAACTCATAACAGCTTATATAAAATTATGAAATTTATTAATCAAAAGCCAGATTTATTTTCTTTTAATAAATCGAAAAAATAATAATGCTTTCGTCTGTCTGGTTCAACGCGAAAAAAATGATATTGTTATGAAAAAAAGTTTTATCATCTTTACACCCTGTTTTCGCGATTTACGTTTTTGAAAATAAAAGATGGCTGAAAGTAGAAAGAGTGGAAGGAACAATGAGGGGGAGATGTCTTTTCTTGAGCATCTCGAGGAGTTAAGATGGCATATCATACGATCGATCCTGGCTATTGTTGTGCTGATGATCGTCGCCTTCATTTTCAAGAATGTGATCTTTGATCATGTTATCCTGGCGCCGAGAAATCCGACGTTTTTTACCAACAGGGTCCTGTGCCACCTGGCCGACCTGCTTCATACGCCGGCATTGTGCATTAATTCGCACCCGTTCAACCTGATAAACATAAAGATGTCGGGGCAGCTTACAACCCACATCACCGTGGCAATGGTCGCCGGGCTGATTCTTGCATTTCCGTATATCCTGTGGGAATTCTGGAGCTTCCTGAAACCTGCGCTGCGCCAAAACGAGGCCCAGCATGCAAGGGGCGCTGTCCTTGCCGCATCACTCCTGTTCTTTACCGGTGTTATTTTCGGGTACTATGCCCTCGCTCCTCTTTCGATCCACTTCCTAAGCTCGTACCAGATCAGTGCCGACGTTGTGAACCAGATAAACGTCAGGTCTTATATCGGGACGCTGACTTCTATCTGCCTGGCGACAGGACTGGTATTCGAGCTCCCGATCATCACGTTCTTCCTCACAAAGGTTGGGGTCATAACACCGAAGTTCCTTACCAAATACCGCAAGCATGCAATTGTGGTGATCTTCATTGTCGCTGCGATAATTACCCCGCCGGATGTATTCTCACAGATGCTCGTGAGCATTCCCCTTCTGATACTCTATGAAGTAGGGATTGTCATTTCGAGGAGGGTTATGAAAAAGAAGGAGAAGGAGAGAGCCGAGTTTTTCGGTGAGGATACCTCAGGGAACGCCGCTGAAGCCAAAGCCTGATATACTGCATGAAGCTGTATACCGACCATATCGTCAAGAAATATCATAACAGGACAGTTGTTGACCATGTTTCCATCGAAGTGGAGCAGGGCGAGATCGTAGGGTTGCTTGGGCCCAACGGCGCAGGGAAAACTACCTCGTTTTACATGATAGTAGGCCTGATAAGGCCTTACGAAGGCAGGATCTTCCTTGACAATGAGGAAATAACCAGGCTCCCGGTGTATAGGCGGGCAAGAAAAGGCATCGGTTACCTTGCGCAGGAAGCATCGGTATTCAGGAACCTCAGTGTCGAGGATAATATCAGGGCCGTTCTCGAAATGTCGGGGTTCCCTGTTGAGGAGCAGAAGGAACGGCTTGAAAGCCTCCTGAACGAGTTCGGCCTCCAGAAGATCAGGAAGAGCAAGGGGATCCAGCTTTCCGGCGGCGAAAGAAGAAGGACCGAGATTGCCAGGGCCCTCGCACTGAAACCAAAATTCATCCTCCTCGACGAACCGTTTGCCGGTGTCGATCCGATTGCTGTCGAGGATATCCAGGAAATAGTCTCCAAACTTAAAGACAAGAATATCGGAATCCTGATAACCGACCATAACGTTCATGAAACCCTCTCCATCACCGATCGTGCCTATCTCCTTTTCGAAGGCAGGATCCTGATGTCGGGCACATCCGCCCAACTTGCTGAAGATGAGCATGTGAGAAGAGTATATCTCGGCAAGAACTTCGAGCTGAGAAGGTAGTTCCCCCTGTTTGTTAAAATAATAATTTTCTGTACTTTTGCGGTGGATTTCGCGGATGTGTCGTAATTGGTAGCCGAGCAAGACTTAGGATCTTGTGTCTTAATGACGTGGGGGTTCGAGTCCCTTCATCCGCACTCTGGTGCAAACCGCCTGTAACAATCAACGTCTGTGCGTTTTGGCGGTTTTTTTTAAAACGCAATTAATTGTTTAAACATGAATATCACAAAAGAAAACATCGATGATCTGAACGCGGTTCTTAAGGTTCAAGTTGATAAGCCTGATTATGAGGAGAATGTGGAAAAAGTTCTCAGGGATTACAGGAAAAAGGCAAATATAAGGGGATTCAGGCCAGGAATGGTTCCCATCGGCCTTATAAAGAAGATGTACGGCAGGGCAGTGAAGGTCGAGGAGATTAATAAAGCCGTTTCTGAAAGCATTCAAAAATATTTTGCAGACGAAAAGGTCGAGATCCTGGGCGATCCGCTTCCAAGGACAGATGATACCGAACAGCTCGACTTCGATGTACAGGATTCCTTTACCTTCTCCTTCGACCTGGGCCTGGCACCGGTGTTCGATATCAAGCTCAGCAAGAAGAACAAGGTAACCCGCTATGACATCATCTCCGACGATAAGATGAAGGAGGATTATATAGGGAATTACACCAGGCGGTACGGTAAATTTGAAAAGGCTGAGCTCTCGGAGGAGAAGGACATGCTGAGGGGCAGGATCGAAGCCCTCGATGATGAAGGTAACCCGAAGCCTGACGGCTTGTTTGCAGACGATACCACGCTGGGGATCGACCTGGTAAAAGATAAGAAGATAAAAAAGGAGTTTATCGGCAAAGCTCCTTCGGATATCATCGATTTCGATATAAGGAAAGCCTTCCCCAACGAGTACGAGATAGCCGGCCTGCTCAAGCGCCAGAAAGATGAAGTTGCCGATGTTGCAGGGAAGTTCAGGTTCACCGTCAACGAGATCAGCAGGTTCGTGCCGGCTGAGATAGGCCAGGAGCTTTTCAACAGGATCTGGGGTGAAGGCGCTGTGGGCTCGGAAGAAGAGTTCAGGGTGAAAATCGACGAGGAGATCTCCGGGAACCTTAAACAGGAAAGCGAATACAAGCTTTCATCCGACCTTAAGAAGCTCGTCATGGAAAAAACTGAATTCCAGCTTCCCGAGGAGTTCCTTAAAAAGTGGCTGCTGAGGGTGAACGAGAAGACCACAGAGGAGCAGATCACGAAGGAGTTCGACACCTTCAGGGAAGACCTGAAATGGCAGCTCATAAGGAATAAGGCGGCAAGGGATAATGAGCTCAAGATCACTGAGGAGGAGCTTCAGAAAGAGGCTGAGAAGGTCACAAGATACCAGTTCAGCCAGTACGGCCTCTTCTATGCCACTGGTGAGCAGATCTCAAACTACGCAAAGGAAACCCTAAAGAGAGAGGAAGACGCCAAAAGAATTGCCGACAAGATCCTCGAGGACAAAGTGATCGAGGGCATGAAAGAGGTTGTGAAAGTTGAAGAGAAACAGGTATCAATTGAAGAATTCAACAAACTTTTTGAGCAACATTAATGCATACTTATGCGTTGTAATTTTTTCATAACTTTGCATACGACATTTTAAAATAAAGCTATGGGCAAATTATCTGATTTTGAAAAATATGCGGGAAGCAAACGTGGGCTGAGCAGCCTTACCCTCCACAAGTACGGGACTGTAATGGAGAATAACTATATCTCCCCTACGATCATAGAGGAGCGTCAGCTGAACGTGGCATCCATGGACGTTTTTTCGCGTCTTATGATGGACAGGATAATTTTTCTCGGGTTGCCGATCGATGACTATGTGGCAAACATCATCCAGGCACAGCTTCTCTATCTCGATTCAGCCGACCCGGGCAAGGATATCCAGATCTACTTCAACACCCCGGGGGGATCGGTCAGCGCCGGCCTGGGCATTTACGATACCATGCAGTACGTCTCTGCCGAAATTGCCACGATCTGCACCGGCATGGCAGCCTCGATGGGGGCAGTTCTCCTTACTGCCGGAAGAAAGGGGAAAAGATCGGCCCTTAGGCACTCAAGGATTATGATCCATCAGCCTGCAGGCGGCTTTGAAGGACAGGCTGCGGACATAGAGATCCAGGCAAGGGAGATCATGAAGCTGAAAAATGAACTCTATGAGATTATTGCATTTCATACCGGGAAAACCCAGTCCCAGGTTGAGAAGGATTCCGACAGGGACCACTGGATGACTGCAGCTGAAGCAGTAGAGTACGGAATGATTGATGAGATTCTGCAGAAAAGTGAACATTGAACAAAATGGATAAGTGTTCATTTTGCGGGCGTACAAAGAAAGAAGTCAATATTCTTATTGCCGGACTTGAGGGTCATATATGCGACCATTGCATCGAGCAGGCTTACAGCATAATGAACGAGGAGCTCGGCTCCAAAAAGAGCATCTCGTTCGATTCGATCAATCTTCTTAAGCCTGCTGAGATCAAGCATTTCCTTGATCAGTATGTCATTGGGCAGGACCAGGCAAAAAAGATCATCTCGGTCGCCGTATACAACCACTATAAAAGGCTGATGCAAAAGCCTGACCCGGAAGACATTGATATAGAGAAATCGAACATTATCCTTGTCGGGGAAACAGGTACCGGCAAAACACTTCTCGCCCGTACCGTTGCAAGGATGCTTCATGTACCATTCACGATCGTCGATGCCACCGTTCTCACTGAGGCCGGATACGTGGGTGAGGATATCGAGAGCCTTCTCACCAGGCTGCTCCAGAATGCCGATTACGACGTGAAGGCAGCTGAAAAGGGAATTGTATTCATCGATGAGATAGACAAGATCGCAAGGAAAGGCGACAACCCGTCGATCACTAGGGACGTTTCCGGAGAGGGCGTCCAGCAGGGACTCCTCAAGCTGCTTGAAGGCTCGGTGGTAAATGTGCCCCCGCAGGGAGGAAGAAAGCATCCCGAGCAGAAAATGATCCCCGTCGATACCAAGAATATCCTGTTCATTTGCGGCGGTGCATTTGAAGGCATTGATAGGAAGATCGCACACCGTCTGAACACGCAGGTTGTCGGCTACGGAGCCTCAAAAAAGAGGGAACGGATCGACAAAGAGAACCTGCTCCAATACATTGCTCCCCAGGACCTCAGGTCGTACGGAATGATCCCGGAGATCGTCGGCAGGCTGCCCGTGCTTACACACCTCAACCCGCTCGACAGGAAAGCGCTCAGGGATATCCTTACGGAACCCAAGAATGCACTTGTAAAGCAATATATCAAGCTTTTCAAGATGGACAATATCGACCTGACCTTCGGTGAAGGAGTCCTTGATTTCATTGTCGATAAAGCGGTTGAGTTCAAGCTTGGTGCACGCGGCCTGAGATCGATATGCGAGGCGATAATGCTTGACGCAATGTACGATGCCCCGTCGAACGATACAAAGGAGCTGACAATCACCACAGATTACGCCGTATCAAAGCTCGACAGGATCGATATGAAGGTCCTGAAGGCATCGTAAATTCCCTCTTCAGGGGGCAGGGGACGAAGCCTCCGTGTTCCTCTGTGTCTCCTCCGTGCTCTCCGGGAAACAAAAAAAGGTATTCCCCTATCCTTTTTTCCTCTCGTAGATCACATAGGAGTACGGCAGCCTGTTCTCATCGTCTGTAACAAAATCATTGCTCTCAACGATTTCCCATCTGCCCGGGTCGGGCACCGGGAAGTAAACATCAGCAGGTGCATTCCTGTGGACATGGGTTATATAAAGCCGGTCGGCAACCTCCATGAACTGCCTGTAGATGGTACCTCCTCCTATAATAAAAACCTCTCCGTCATTTCCGCTCTTTCCTATGGCATCTTCTATCGAGTAAGCAGTATCGGAGCCGTTAACGACTTCACCTGGAATATCGGTCAGAACAATGTTCCTTCTGCCGGCAAGCGGCCTCTTCGGCAGCGATTCCCAGGTCTTCTTTCCCATTATGACTGTATTGCCCATGGTAAGCTTCCTGAATCTTTTCATGTCTTCAGGAATGTGCCACAACAGCTCATTTTTCGAGCCGATGCCCCAATCGTCTGAAACAGCTACTATTATCGAGATCATATCTGAATTTCTTATACTGCTATGTCACCTTTAATGTGCGGGTGGGCCGTATAACCGGATAATGTGAAATCCTGGTACCTGAATTCCGTGATCTCCTTTATGGCAGGATTAAGTGTCATTACAGGAGGCTTATATGGTTCCCTGGTAAGCTGGATCCTGACCTGTTCGACATGATTCAGGTATATGTGGGCATCCCCGAGTGTGTGGATGAATTCGCCGGGCTCATATCCCGTCACCTGTGCAATCATCAGTGTGAGAAGGGAGTAGGAGGCAATATTGAAAGGTACCCCGATAAAGATATCACAGCTCCGCTGGTACATCTGGCACGAGAGCTTCCCGTCGGCCACATAGAACTGGAAAAGGATATGGCAGGGCGGGAGCGCCATCTTTTCAAGCTCCCCTACGTTCCATGCGCTTACAATATGCCTGCGCGAATCGGGAGATCTGCGGATCTGTTCAATGACATTTTTAAGCTGGTCGATCTTCCTTCCGTCGGCAGCCGGCCACGAACGCCACTGGTAGCCGTATACCGGGCCAAGGTTTCCCTCCGGGTCGGCCCATTCATCCCATATGCTGACTCCATTCTCCTTCAGGTACCTGATGTTGGTCTCGCCCGAAATAAACCAGAGCAGTTCGTGCAATATTGACTTAAGGTGAAGCTTTTTTGTTGTCAGCAGCGGGAATCCCTCCCCGAGGTTGAAGCGCATCTGATATCCGAACACACTTATTGTCCCTGTTCCGGTCCTGTCTGATTTCCGGGCACCAGCGCTCAGGACGTGATCGAGAAGATCGAGATACTGCTTCATTTCTTCTTTTTCTTTTTCCTCTTTTCAATCTCATCCCTGATGGAGGCGGCACGCTCATAATCCTCCGTCTTCACAGATTCGTCTATCATTTTAAACAGCTCCTCATCGGAGTAGCTCTCAAAACCTGAATTGCCGCCCTCGTACAGTGTCTCATTCTCATTCTCGGGATTCGTTTCATCACCCGAAGAAGTTATGGTGATCCCGGCTTTTTCGAGGATCTCCTCTGTTATGTAGATCGGGCAGCTGAACCTCAGGGCAAGTGCGACCGCATCGGATGTCCTGCTGTCGATCGACAGCTCCTTGTCGCCGTTATTGCAGAGGAGCCTTGAATAGAAAACGCCCTCTTCCAGCTTATAAATCATCACCTCTATCAGGGTGATATTGAACTCATCCGCAAAGCTTTTGAAAAGATCATGGGTCAATGGCCTCGGGGGTTCAAGGTTCTCAAGCTTGATCACGATGGATTGAGCCTCAAAACCGCCTATGATTATCGGGACCCTTCGGTCACCGTTCTCTTCGATCAGGATAAGCGCATATGCCCCCGATTGAGTCTGGCTATATGAAATTCCCAGTACCTTTAGCTTTACTCTGTGCATAACATTCAATTAATAACCAGAAGGATATCGGCTCATCCGCTGATCATGACAAATATAAAGATAATAACAGTAAGACAAAGATTCACTTCCTTTCTTTTTTTACGCGGTCCCATGTAGTTATAAACATCCTCCGCACTTCTCCCGGAAGAATATATTACATATCCATTCTGAAATTGTTTACCTGCAGGATCAATATTCCTGCACTGCGATTTTTAAAAGAAATTCGGGTATCCGGTTTGGAAATAAACGAATTTGTATATCTTTGCAGTCCGAATTTATTAAAATCCTGCGGGGCCGTTTAAAGCTGTGTGAAGAAGGATTCGCACACGCCTCCCGGAAAAACAAAAAATTGACACCAGATGTACGCTATCGTAGAAATTGCAGGTCAGCAATTCAAAGTTGAAGAAGGCAAGAAGATTTTTGTTCACAGGCTCGAGGCTGATGAAGGAAGCAGCGTCGAATTCGACAAGGTGCTCCTCACCGAAGTAGACGACAGGATCGTGGTAGGTGAGCCTGTAATCACTGACCTGGTAGTGGAGGCAAAGGTTTTGGCTAACGTCAGGGGCGATAAGGTTATCGTATTCAAGAAGAAAAAGAAGAAAGGGTACAGGGTAAAGAATGGCCATCGCCAGAACTTCACCCAGATCGAGATCACAAGGATCGGAGAAAAAGGCGCTACCCCCAAACCCGTCGCCAGGAAAGCCGTCGCAAAACCTGCTGAACCGGAGGTCCTGACTGCTGAAAAAGCAGAAACAGAAGCCAAACCGGCTGCAAAGAAGACAGCCGCAAAAAAGCCGGCAGTGAAAAAAGAGGAAGCCGAAGCAAAACCCAAAAAAGCCGCTGTTGTGAAAGAGCCGGCCAAAAAACCTGCAGCCAGGAAAGCTTCAAAATCTAAAGAAAAGGAATAGTAATTTCGTAAAAACACAAGAATATGGCACACAAGAAAGGAGCAGGAAGTTCGCGTAATGGCCGCGATTCTGAAAGTAAGCGTCTGGGCGTGAAACTCTTCGGTGGCCAGACTGCAAAAGCCGGGAACATTATTGTTCGCCAGAGGGGTACCAGGCACAATGCCGGACAGAACGTCGGCATCGGAAAGGATCACACTCTCTTTGCTCTTGCTGACGGACAGGTTGAATTCAGGAAGAAAAAAGGCGATAAGATCTATGTATCGGTAAAACCGGTAACTGAATAAGGTTACAGATCACCGTACTGCAACTCCCGAAATTCTTTCCCGTACAGGAAAGCATTATCGGGAGTTTTCATATTTTTAACAGTTCGTTTTTCCGTATCCATTAAAATTAACCGCATATGCTTACAATCAACCTTATCCGGGAGAAAAAAGAGTTTGTAATAGATAGGCTTAAGGTGAAGAACTTTGAAGCAGGGGAGATCGTAAATAAGATCCTGTCGCTCGATGCTTCAAGGCGGGAGATCCAGGTAAAATCGGATGCCATGCAGGCCGAGATGAACAGGATCTCGAAGGAGATCGGAAACCTGATAAAGCAGGGAAAGAAGGAGGAGTCTGAAACGGCGAAAGCAAGGACATACGACCTGAAAGATCAGGTAAGGGTTATATCAGAAAAGCTCGCCGGGCTCGATTCGGAGCTTCAAACGGAGCTGGTAAGGCTCCCGAACCTGCCGCATGAGCTCGTCGCTCCCGGCCACGGAGCCGAAGATAATGTAAAGGTCAGGGAAGGAGGCAGAATGCCGTCGCTCCCGGATAATGCCCTTGCCCATTGGGACCTTATCAAGAAGTATGATATAATCGATTTCGATCTTGGGATAAAACTGACCGGTGCCGGATTCCCTGTGTATAAAGGCAAAGGCGCCAAGCTTGAAAGGGCCCTGATCAACTTCTTCCTCGACGAAGGTGTTAAAGCAGGGTATACCGAGGTAATGCCGCCTATCATGGTGAATGAGGATTCGGGATTCGGCACGGGCCAGCTTCCCGACAAAGAGGGCCAGATGTACTTTGTGGGCCTCGACGGGTTTTACCTGATCCCGACTGCCGAGGTGCCCGTAACAAATATTTACAGGGATGTGATCCTGAATGGTGAGCAGCTGCCGGTAAAAAACATCGCCTACACTCCTTGCTTCAGGAGGGAAGCCGGTTCCTGGGGTGCACACGTGAGAGGGCTCAACAGGCTCCATCAGTTCGACAAGGTGGAGATCGTGAGAATTGACCATCCCGATCATTCTTATGCCTCCCTCGACGAAATGGTGGCCCATGTTGAAAGCCTGGTGGCGAAGCTTGGCCTGCCTTACAGGATCCTGCGCCTTTGCGGGGGCGACATGTCATTTACATCATCCATGACATATGACTTCGAGGTATGGTCGGGGGCACAAAAGCGCTGGCTCGAGGTAAGCTCGGTGTCGAATTTTGAATCATTCCAGGCAAACCGGCTGAAATGCAGGTTCAAGGGCAAGGGCGACAAACAGACAAGGCTTGCCCATACGCTCAATGGAAGCGCCCTGGCATTGCCAAGGATCGTCGCTGCGATCCTGGAAAATAACCAGGCTGAAAATGGCATCAATATCCCAGAGGTGCTGGTGCCCTACACCGGATTTGATGTGATTGACTAAAAAGAGAGCCGGTTCAGTGGCCATTTCAGAAGTCCTTTGTTTACCTTGGTGACCACCTTAGCGGACCTTTGTGTTTCAATTGATTATAATCTACCGCGAAGGTTCACGAAGGTCGGCACAAAGTCGCACTAAGGCTGATTAATAATTAATATTACTTTTGGGACAGCTTCGAAAGTATTTAAAAAATCAGCCAGTACCTGATCCCATGGAAAAGACCCGTCTTGCCTATTTATATGCCGGAGCAGCAATATTCTTCTGGGCCACAATTCCAACCGCGTTCAAGATAGCCCTCGCAAACCTTGGTATTCTTCCCACTCTTACCATCGCATCAATTGTTTCGGCTGCCGCATTGTTCATCATCCTGACCTCCGAAAACAAACTTGCCCTGCTCAAACGGAATTCACCCCGCGATCTGCTTAATTCTGCAATCCTCGGATTGATCAATCCCTTTATTTATTACCTGATACTTCTGAAGGCTTACCAGCTTCTGCCGGCCCAGGTCGCACAGCCGCTGAACATGATCTGGCCGATAATCCTCGTCTTTCTTTCCATTCCATTCCTGAAGCAGAAGATCAGGGCCCGGAGCTTTGCTGCCCTTTTCATAAGCTTCGCAGGAGTATACGTGATATCATCGCAGGGAAAGCTTTTCCACCCTGCAGGCTCCAATCTGCCGGGTATCCTTCTCGCTACGGGCAGCTCGGTCTTCTGGGCATTTTACTTCATCCTGAATGTTAAGGACAGGCGGGAAGAGGCGGTGAAGCTTTTCCTGAACTTCACATGGGGATCAATATACCTGATAATTGCAATTATTGTCACGGGCAGATTTCCAGATCCGGTTTCCATCAAGGGACTGGCAGCATCGGTCTATATCGGACTCTTTGAAATGGGGGTGACATTCTATTTCTGGCTCAGGGCGCTCCAGCTCGCTCCCACCACCGACAAAGTCAGCAACCTGGTATACCTTGCGCCGTTTCTTTCACTTGTATTAGTTCATTTTATAATAAAAGAACCTGTTTACTATACAACTCCGGCAGGGTTATTGCTGATAATTTCGGGAATTTTGGTGCAGGGCAGAAAATAACAAATCTGGCATTTGGTTATCTTTGAAAATTCAAACGGGTCTGCAGCTAATAAACCGGCAAATGAAAAAATTATTTATCTTCCTGATTACAATACTGATCGCATTTTCATCATGCAAAAAGAATGATACCCCCGGGCCCGCCGGAGGGCCGACGCCAGAGATGGCAAGGGATTCCCTTTATCTCCTCCTGAACCAATGGTATTACTGGTACAGTAATATGCCGGCCGTCAACAAGGACAACTATTCCGATCCCTATACCCTTATGGAGGCAATGAGGTACAGGCCGGTGGATAAGTGGAGCTTTGTCGAGGATTATGATAAATTTCTTGCTGAAATGCTTGGCACCTTTGTGGGACATGGTTTCAGGCTTTCCTATGACATTGAAGACAGGACTGCCAGGGTGGCAATGATATACTCCGGTTCCCCTCTTTACGCCAATGGTGTAAGACGGGGATGGATCGTCAAAACCATTAACGGAAACAATATGGCGCCGATTCTCGCCTCAGGTGACCAAACCGCCTATGACAATGCCCTGGGGCCATCCGAAGCCGGAGTCACGAATATCTTCGTTTTCAAAAAACCCGACGGAACAGAGACTACGATCTCCTCCACCAAGTCAACTTTCACGCTCAATTCCGTAATACTTTATGATACCCTGCATCTCACATCAGGGATCACGGGACACCTTGTGTTCGATCAGTTCATCACACCTTCGGCACAGGAGCTTGCAACCGCTTTCGCCTGGTTCAGGCAATGCAATGTGACCGACCTGATACTTGACCTGAGGTATAACAGCGGCGGTTACCTTGACATCGCACAGGACCTCGCCAGCTACATTGCAGGAAACACACTCGCATCCAATCATTCCGTATTTGCAAAGCTGGAATACAATGACAAGAACCAGGATCAGAATTATTCCTACCTGTTCCAGTCATCATCGTCATCACTTTCCCTCCCGCGGGTTGTGGTAATCACAAGCAGATTGACAGCCTCAGCCAGCGAGGCGGTAATGAACGGGTTGAAACCCTTCGTAAACGTGGTGGGCGTAGGAGATACAACGTATGGCAAACCGGTCGGGATGAACGGATGGCCTATTGGTGAAAAATATTTCTTCTGGCCAATCACATTCAAAATGGTCAATGCTGTCAATGAAGGAGATTATTATGCAGGGTTTGCGCCCGAAAAGTATGCCGACGACGATGTTTCGCATGACTTTGACGACAGGAGGGAACTCTGCCTGAACGAATCGATCCATTACCTCGAATCGGGCGGATTCACGGCAAAAAGGGCCGGAGAATTCCATCGCAACCCGGTATTTTCGGAAAAGCCGGCATGGATGACGAACGGGTTCTCAATCGATAAGCCACATAAATAACCATATTTAACCCTGTCATTTGAAAAAGGAACCGTCGGAAAGGATTATTCTCGGGATCGATCCGGGCACTTCGATCACCGGGTACGGGATCATAAGGACCGATGGGCGCGAAGCTGTATTGCTGACAATCGGGGCAATTGACCTTTCCAAATTTGATGATCATTACCTGAAGATCAAAAACATCTTTGAACAGACTCTATCCATTATAGATGAGTTCCATCCTGATGAACTGGCAATAGAGGCTCCTTTTTACGGGAAGAATGTTCAGTCGATGCTCAAGCTTGGTCGTGCCCAGGGAGCAGCAATTGCAGCTGCCCTCTCGAGGTCGCTCCCGATCTTTGAATACGCTCCCAGGAAGATAAAAATGTCGATCACCGGTCAGGGGGCGGCCTCGAAGGAGCAGGTGGCATCGATGCTGATGAAGATCCTGAAATTCGGGGATATGAAGATGAAGCTTGATGCTACTGACGGATTGGCTGCAGCCCTGTGCCATTTTTACCAGACAAATTCCCCCGTTAGCGAAAAGAGCTATAACAGCTGGAAGGATTTCATGAACAAGAACCCGAAAAGGGTCAGGAAACCCTGAATCTACATAACCGAGAAAGCAAGCGCCGCCACGCTCACCCTAGCCCCCTCGATCTTAAGGATCTCATTTGCACATGCTTCGAGTGTCGATCCTGTGGTAATTACATCATCGACTAGGAGGACATGTTTCCCAGTCAATGATCCCTCATCGGTAACGCCGAATATGCCTCCCACGTTGGTCCACCTGTCATACCGGGTCCTCCTGGTTTGCGTCGCCGTCTTTACATTGCGTTTCAGAAGGTCGCTCCTTACAGGCAGGCAGCATGGTCCTGCGATCCCTTCGGCGATAATTTCACTCTGGTTGAAGCCGCGCTTCCTCTCCTTTGAAGGATGGAGCGGGACAGGTATTATCATATCGATCCCGTCGATGAATCCCGACGATCCTAGCGAAGTCCCGTAAATTCTTCCGAGTTCGCTTCCCGCTTCCCTTCCTCCCTGGTATTTAAGGTAATGGATAAGCTTCCTGATCCTGCTGTCACGGGTATAGTATGAAAATGCGGCGGCTTTTTCCAGCCTGCACCTTCCCCAGAACAATTGTGCCACCGGGTTATCCTGCTTCAAATGAAAGTTTGTCCTTGGGATCAGCACAAAACATTCGGTGCAGACAGCTGTTTCAATCCGCAGCAAATGGTTGCCGCAGCCATGGCAAAGCCTGGGGAAAAGGAGACTTATGAAATCATCCCACAGATCTGGAAAGTAATTCATGCAGCGGACAGAATTGTCACTGCCAAGTTACTAAAGAATTACCTTTTCGCTGATACTTTTTGCTGTTTTACTGAACTCCTCAGGGGTAAATTTCTTCTTCGGATTGCGGAAGTTGATATCTTCCATCGAGTCCATAGGCACGAGATGAATATGGGCGTGGGGCACCTCGAGCCCGATCACGGCCACTCCTATCCTGGCGCAGGGGACTGCTTCACGTATTGCCCTTGAGATCTTTTTGGAGAAGAGGAAAAGGTGACAAAGATAATCTTCGTCGAGGTCGAAAATATAATCCACCTCCGCTTTGGGGACGACCAGCGTGTGACCCTCCCTCAGCGGGTTTATGTCAAGAAACGCATAGCATTTCTCATCTTCGGCAATCTTATACGACGGTATCTCCCCGTTTATAATCCTTGTGAATATTGTTGCCATCAGACCAGATTTTTCTCAGAGTGAAACACCAACAATCTCAAATGCAACAGTTCCTGACGGAACCTTTATCTCAACGGTATCGCCAACCTTCTTGCCGATCAGCCCCATGGCAATCGGTGAGCTTACGGCGATTTTGCCAAGCTTGAGATTTGCCTCGCTCTCAGGCACAATCTGGTATTCCATCACATTGTTGTTGATCTTGTTCTTGATCTTAACCCGGTTAAGAATCCTTACGGTTGAAGTATCGATTTTGGATTCATCCAATACCCTGGACCTTGCAATAATATCATCAAGCCTGGAGATTTTCATTTCGAGCATCCCCTGCGCTTCCTTTGCAGCTGCGTATTCTGCATTTTCTGTAAGGTCCCCCTTATCCCTAGCATCAGCAATCTGCTTTGATATCAAAGGCCTTTCGACCAGCCTTAAATGGTCGAGCTCCTCCTGAAGTTTCTGCAGCCCTTCTCCTGTTATATAAATAACATCTGACATTTCTCTTACAGTTAAAAAATAAGAAGAATCCCGGGAAATCCCGGAACTCTTCAGTAACAAATATAATAAAGGTTTTTCAAACTACCAAATAAAATACATGAAATCGGGTATTATACAGATACTTAAACCTATGGTTCCCTACTTGTATTTTCTTCCCGCCTTTCTGGATTCCGATACTGTTCTTTTTCGTTTTATCTTGTAGTTTGAATCCGATTCCTTCCTGTTACTTTTCATGCGTTCCCGGACCTCCGGTGTCTGAATATCCAGGGCGTGCTTCCTGTTTTTCCTGACAGCTTCAGCATACTGCTTGTCATCCTTTTTCTTTTTTGCCTCCTGTTCCTTCTTGCTTTTTGCAGGATTGAGCTTTTTGATCTTTTTATTTCCCTTTTTCGGAGCCCTGTCGTTCTGCTTTTCCTGGGGCACCCTGATGCCGGGCCCCGGCCTCTGGGCTTCACTCACTGCGGTGAACATCAGAAGCGAAAGAGTGAACAGCATAAGTTTTGTGCCTGTGGAAATGTTCATTGCAAAAGATTATAAAAAGTGAGTCGCAGAAATAAAGAATTATACGGGTAATACTAAATTTGCTCCTGTTTATTATAAAAATATGATGAAATTTTCGAGGTTCACCAATATTGTTTCATTTTTGACTCTCTTCCTCACATTTCTTCCGTCCTGTTCAAAGCACACGAATGACGTCATACCAGATGTCCGGGTGGATTTCACAATCGATCTCGAAAACCCGGAATTTGCCAGCCTGACGGTAGCCGGAAGCTTTGATACAATTGATGCAGCCACCCACAACTGGGGTCCGCTCGCCGGAGGCTATGACGGAAACGGGATAATCGTTTATTCGGGCCCTGATGAGTTCCACGCTTACGACAGGACCTGCCCTTACGATTTTGCCGCCAACGGGAAGAGTGTCAGGATCAATGCAGACTATGCCGTTGCCGTCTGCCCTGAATGCGGGACGACCTATGATCTTTCCGCTTTCGGCACCCCTGCTTCCGGCCCCGGGAGGTATCCTCTCAAGAATTACAACATCACGCTCACCTACAACAGGTACCTCAGGGTCTGGAACTGAACCGCATCCCCGGGAACGTCTCAAAAGTAATCTGAGACACCCTGAATAAGTCCCTAATACCTGTAATGTTCAGGTTTATACGGACCCGCCTTGTCAATTCCCAGATATAGTGCCTGCTCCTCGGTAAGCTTCGTGAGCTTTACACCCAGCTGATCAAGATGGAGTCTCGCAACCTCTTCGTCGAGCTGTTTCGACAGGCGGTAAACCCCTACCTTGTATCTGTTCCTCCACAGATCGATCTGCGCAAGGGTCTGGTTGCTGAATGAATTGCTCATCACGAATGAAGGATGTCCGGTGGCGCAGCCAAGATTTACGAGGCGTCCCTCAGCAAGAATGAAGATAGCATGGCCATCAGGGAAAACGTACTTGTCGACCTGCGGCTTGATGTTCACTCTCTCCAGTCCGGGCATTCCCGTAAGCCTGTCCATCTGGATCTCATTGTCAAAGTGGCCTATATTGCAGACGATCGCCTGGTCCTTCATCCGCATCATGTGCTCCAGCGTGATTATATCCCTGTTGCCGGTCGCCGTCACAAATATATTGCCCTCGTCGAGGGAATCCTCAACGGTCTTAACTTCAAAGCCTTCCATTGATGCCTGAAGGGCGCAGATCGGATCGATTTCGGTGATAATCACCCTTGCGCCATATGACCGCATCGATTTTGCACAGCCTTTGCCAACATCCCCGTATCCGCAGACAACCACGACCTTTCCTGCTATCATAACGTCAGTGGCGCGTTTGATCCCGTCGGCAAGCGACTCACGGCAGCCGTACAGATTATCGAACTTTGACTTGGTCACTGAGTCATTTACGTTTATTGCAGGAACCAGTAGCTCACCCTTTTCAAGCATCTGGTACAGCCTGTGAACTCCGGTGGTGGTCTCTTCCGAGATGCCCGCCAGGTCCCTTACCACGTCGTGCCACTTGCCGGGCTCCGATTTCCGTATCTCTTTAAGTGTATTCAAAATGATAGCTTCTTCATTGCTCGACGCTTTGACATCCAGGACCTTTGGGTCATTTTCCCCCTTGAACCCGAGATGAACAAGCAGTGAGGCATCGCCACCGTCATCAACGATCAGGTTAGGCCCCTTGCCTCCCGGAAATGACAGCGCCTGCACTGTGCACCACCAGTACTCCTCAAGGGTCTCCCCTTTCCATGCAAAGACCGGGAATCCCCTTACAGCTATTGCTGCTGCTGCATGATCCTGGGTGGAGAAGATGT
>DCFQ01000111.1:26153-29049 GCA_002319915.1 Bacteroidales bacterium UBA1800
TGGGTGGAGAAGATGTTGCAGCTCGCCCACCGTACGTCTGCTCCGAGCTCAGCCAGGGTCTCGATAAGAACAGCCGTTTGAATTGTCATGTGAAGCGATCCGGTGATCCTTGCTCCTTTGAGAGGCTTTTCCGCAGAGTACTTTCTCCTGATTGCCAGAAGTCCCGGCATCTCTTTCTCTGCCACTTCTATTTCTTTCCGCCCGAAATCAGCAAGGGAAATATCCCTGACTGCAAACGGCTTGTTTTCAACTGCCTGGTTCATTATGTCCCTATTAATTCGTTAAGAGGACAAAGGTAAGAATAATTTGGGACCGGAGAAAGCACCTCAGAGCAATCCGGCGGCCTTTTGACGATCGAGCTCCATCTGCGCTACAAGCTCCGCGATGGTGCTGAACCGGATCTCGTCCCTCAGCCTGTAACGGAAAACAACCGTGAGCTCCCGGTCATACAGGTCACCGTCGAAATCAAGTATGTTCACTTCGACCGATCTCATCCGGCTGTAAGGGCTGACAGTGGGATTGGTTCCTATATTCAGGATCCCTTTCAGCAATGATTCCTCATGAAGGACTTCTACTGCATATACCCCGTCGGCAGGCAAAAGCTTGAAACTGTCTGAAGGCTCGATGTTGGCGGTCGGAAAACCAAGCCCGCGGCCGATCCCCTTTCCTTTCACCACCCTGCCGCTAACCATGTAACTGTATCCCAGCCAATTATTTGCCTCTTCGAGCCTGCCGGCCAGGAGAGCCTCCCTGATGGCAGTCGAGCTGATGGTCCCTTCCGGTGCACTGACCTCTTCAACCTTTTCAACGGTGAATCCGAACTCCTTTCCGCATTCAAAAACTGTGGCAAAGTCACCCTTCCTGCCCCTTCCGAAATGATGGTCATACCCTACAACCAGGTGATAAACCCCGAGCTTACCCACGAGGATCTGCTTAATGAATTCAAAAGCAGACAGGTTGCTGATGTCCCAGGTGAATGGTATGACGATCAGATGGTCTATTCCCGTCTCGCGGATCAGGCTTTCCTTCTCACCAAGCGTTGAAAGGAATGACAGCCCTCCCGTATCTCCTCCCAGCACCAGTCTGGGATGGGGATTGAAAGTGACTGCCACCGATTCACCGCCGGTCAGGCGGGCAACATGCACAACATATTCCAGCAGGGCTTTGTGCCCCCTGTGAACCCCGTCGAAAACACCCAGCGTTATTACCGGTTTTACGAAGGTCAGACCATCATATTTTTCATGAACAAACATGGCTCTCCGGTTTCAGCTGCAAAATTAGCAAAGGCAATTTAATGGGATAAGATTATGATTTAGATTTTGTAACTTTATGGTAAGATAAAAGCGCCGCCATAAAATGAATTCCTCAAAATTCTATATGTCTGATCCCTGGCTCGAACCGTTCAGGTGCATAATCGATACCCGGATCGCCAAATGCGTCGCAAAAGAGCGGCAGCTTGTTCCTGAAGGAAACCTGGTGGAATTCGCCATGGGTCATTACTATTACGGGCTGCACCACGACGAGAATGGGTGGATCTTCAGGGAATGGGCTCCAAATGCCGCTTCCATCTTCATGATCGGAGGGTTCAACGACTGGAAGGAAACCCCGGAATACAGCCTGAAAAGGATCAACAGCCACGGCGACTGGGAGATCAGGCTTCCCCATCCGCTCCTGAACCACGGGGATCTTTATAAATTATCCATGCACTGGAAAGGAGGCAGGGGGGAAAGAATCCCCTCCTATGCTGCCAGGGTAGTACAGGACGAAAGGACAAAGATATTCAGCGCACAGGTATGGAACCCGCCGGAACCTTACAGGTGGAAGGTCGTTAATTTCAAGCCCAAAGCGACTGTTCCGGTAATTTATGAAGCGCACATCGGGATGGCCACGCCTGAGGAAAAGCTCGGCACCTACAGGGAATTCACAAGGGATGTCATTCCCTATATTGCAAGATCCGGATACAATACCATACAGCTGATGGCAATCCAGGAGCACCCGTTCTACGGATCGTTCGGATACCACGTTGCAAACTTCTTTGCAGCATCATCACGGTTCGGAACACCGGAGGACCTCAAAGAACTCATCGATACCGCACATGAGGCCGGCCTCAGGGTAATCATGGACCTCGTCCATTCCCATTCGGTCAAGAATGTCAACGAAGGGCTGGGATTGTTCGATGGGTCGCCGGGTCAGTATTTTCACACCGATCACAGGCGGAACCATGTTGCGTGGGACTCCCTGTGCTTCAATTATGGAAAAGATGTTGTCCTGCACTTCCTATTGTCTAACTGCAGGTACTGGCTCGAGGAGTTCAAATTCGACGGATTCAGGTTTGACGGAGTTACCAGCATGATTTACTACAATCATGGCCTGGAGAAAGCCTTCACTTCCTACAGCGAGTATTTTGACGGCGGGCAGGACGACGATGCACTCGTCTACCTTTACCTTGCCAATAAGATGATCCATGTCTTCAATCCTGATTCGCTTACGATCGCAGAAGAGATGAGCGGCATGCCGGGGCTGGCGGCAAGCACCGCCGGGAAAGGGTATGGGTTCGACTTCAGGCTTTCCATGGGCGTTCCCGATCTCTGGATAAAGCTTGTGAAGGATACACCCGACGAGAACTGGGAGATGGGGTACCTCGTTCATGAGCTTACACAGCACAGGCCCGAAGAAAGGATAATTTCGTACTGTGAATCGCACGACCAGGCGCTTGTCGGGGATAAGACGCTTATTTTCAGGATGCTCGATGCCGAGATGTACACCGGTATGTCAAAATCGTACCACAGCCTTACCCTCGACCGCGGGATCGCACTCCACAAGATGATCAGGCTCCTGACATTCTCAACGGCCGGAGGGGGTTATCTCAATTTCATGGGAAATGAATTCGGCCATC
>DCFQ01000072.1:0-5669 GCA_002319915.1 Bacteroidales bacterium UBA1800
AATTGCATAATTAAAATAAAAAAATGCTCGAAGGACTTAAACGGACGGTACTGAAAGCCAATCTCGATCTGGTTCGGGACGGGCTTGTGGTCAGGACCTGGGGAAATGCCAGCGGGATTGACCGCGAAAGCGGCCTGGTGGTAATTAAACCTTCCGGTGTCAGCTACGATACGATGAACGAGGGCGACATGGTTGTAATCGACCTTGACGGCAGGGTTGTGGAAGGCGGATACAGGCCCTCGACAGATGCTCCGACCCACATTTACCTTTACAGGGAATACCCGTCGATTGGCGGGGTTGTCCATACACATTCCGCTTTCGCAACTGCATGGGCGCAGGCAGGAAGGGATATCCCGGCTTTCGGGACAACACACGCGGATCACTGTTACGGAGCCATCCCATGCACAAGGAAGCTGACCCGTGAAGAGGTCGGAAATGAATATGAGCTCAATACCGGAAAGGTGATTGCAGAAAGGATCGGCGCTAACGATCCGCTGATGTTCTCCTCGGTGCTCGTGTACTCCCACGGGCCATTTTGCATGGGCAGGGATGCCCCGGATGCCGCAGGAAAGGCTACTGAGCTTGAAGAGATAGCCAGGATGGCATACTTTACTGTGGTTCTCGGCCAGACCGTGCCTGTCGACGATTATTTGCTCGGGAAACACTTCAGCCGGAAGCACGGGAGAGGTGCATATTACGGACAGGATAAATCAAAGGGTTCATAAAGATCCCGTTAGCTCCCATTAGTTATCGGGATCAAAAAGATAAACAGGGATTTTTGATGCGACCTCTTTGATTATTTTCGATATCAATGTGATTCTGAAGTAATTTCATTATTATATAAGACAGGATTAAATGAGCGGGAAATATGTAATTGGAGTGGATTATGGAACCGACTCGGTACGGTCCGTGATCGTTGATACTGCTGACGGCAGTATAGCCGGTACTTCGGTATTCGAATACCCCAGGTGGAAGAAAGGGCTTTACTGCGATCCGGCAGCAAACATGTTCAGGCAGCATCCTCTTGATTATCTTGAAGGACTGGAGCAGACTATCAGGGAGGCCCTCAGGGAAGCCGGGAAGGAAGTGACGGCCGGAGTTGCCGGGATAACGATCGACACCACGGGATCGACTCCGGTGGCTGTCGACAGGGCGGGTGTCCCACTCTCTTTCAAAGCCGGCTTCGAAAACGACCCGGATGCCATGTTCATCCTGTGGAAGGACCATACAGCAGTGAAGGAAGCAGCAGACATCAATGATGCTGCCCGGAACTGGGGCGGCATTGATTTCACCAGATTTGAAGGAGGTGTATATTCCTCTGAATGGTTCTGGGCCAAGCTGCTGCATGTTTTACGGTCGAACGGCAAGATAAGGGAGGCCGCTTATTCATGGGTGGAACACTGCGACTGGATCCCTGCTTTGCTTACCGGCAACACCGATCCGCTCACACTCAGGAGAAGCCGGTGCGCTGCCGGCCATAAAGCCATGTGGCACCAGGATTTCGGCGGACTGCCCGATGAGAAATTCCTTGTGAAGCTCGATCCGGTACTTGCTGGATTGAGGGCAAGGCTTTTTACCGACACCTGGACTTGTGATGTTCCGGCCGGTACTCTCACCGGGGAGTGGGCTGCCAGGCTTGGGCTGACAACGTCGGTGAAGGTCGGAACAGGGGCATTTGATGCACATCTCGGTGCAGTCGGAGGGGAGATAACTCCTTACCAGCTTGTCAAGGTAATGGGCACCTCAACATGCGATATGCTTGTTGCCCCGATGGATGAGTTCGGCAGCAGGCTTGTTGCAGGTATTTGCGGGCAGGTCGATGGATCGATCGTTCCGGGAATGCTTGGCCTGGAAGCCGGTCAGTCGGCATTTGGAGACATCTACGCATGGTTTGGGAAGCTGCTCATGTGGCCGCTGACGGGAATCCTCCCCGGGTTGGACTGGCTCGACAGCAAAGTTGCAGACAGGATAAGGACCGAGACCGCCGATAAGGTCATTGCCGCTCTCAGCCATGAGGCCGCCCGGCTCAATAACGACGCTTCTTCACTTACCGCTCTCGACTGGATGAATGGCCGGAGAACACCGTTCGCCAACCAGGCCCTTAAAGGAGCGGTTACCGGGCTGACTCTCGGGTCTGATGCACCCAGGATCTTTAAGGCACTCGTTGAATCGACTGCATTCGGATCGAGGATCATAAATGAACGCTTCATCTCGGAGGGAATACCGGTCGAGGGAGTGATCGCTGTCGGAGGGGTGGCAAAAAAGAACCCGTTCGTGATGCAGATCGTCGCAGATGTACTGAATATGCCCATCAGGGTTGCAAGATCGGAGCAAACATGCGCGCTCGGATCAGCCATGGCTGCCTCTGTAGTGGCAGGCATCCATCCCGACATTGCTTCAGCGCAGAAAGCCATGGGGAACGGATTCGAAGAGGTGTATTCACCCGATCCGGAGAGGGCAGGGAAATACGAAATTGCATACGAGCGGTATAAGAAGCTTGGACAGTTTGTGGAAAATAAACTTGATAATCAAATTGAATAACATATTGTTTCACAGAGGACTCTGTGTATGTTCTTAATTAAATCACCATGAGAAAAACTTTACTGTTCTTTGTAATTATCCTTATCCAGGCTGCGCTGACTGTATCAGCCCAGAAAAAGGAGCCTCAGCCGGTCAACCAGCTGGTAATAATCGCAAACAACCCGGGCCCGGTGATCAGCAAGGACATCTACGGCCATTTCTCGGAGCATCTTGGAAGGTGCATCTATGAGGGGTTATGGGTGGGACCCGATTCAAAGATCCCGAACACTTACGGCATAAGGAACGATGTCCTGTTCGCCCTGAGGGAAATGAAGATTCCGAACCTGCGCTGGCCAGGTGGATGCTTTGCCGATACCTACCACTGGAAGGACGGCATAGGCCCCCAGGAGAAAAGAGCCTCAATCGTGAATGTGCACTGGGGCGGCGTGACCGAGGATAACTCATTCGGTACCCATGAGTTCATGAAACTGACTGAATTGCTCGGATGCGATGCTTATATAAACGGGAATGTCGGCTCCGGTACCGTCAGGGAGATGTCGGAATGGGTAGAGTACCTGACATCCGACGCAGACAGCCCGATGACCCGGCTTCGCAAGGAGAACGGCAGGGATCAGCCGTGGAAAGTGAAGCTTTTCGCGATTGGGAACGAAAACTGGGGATGCGGAGGGAACATGACGGCAGACTATTATGCCGGAGTGATGAGGCAGTATTCCACCTTCCTTCGAAATTACGGCGGTAATGAACTTTACCGTGTTGCCTGCGGCCCTTCCGATTTCAATGTCGCCTGGACGGAGACCCTTATGAAGGACCCGTCGACTCGCGATATGTTCCAGGGGTTATCGGTACACTATTATTCGCTCGTCGGAGGCTGGGACCACAAGGGAGCAGCCACCGGTTTTACCGAAGGTGAATGGATCAGGACATTCAGGGCAAACTTCCGGATGGACGAGGTGATCAAAGATCATTCAGCCATAATGGACAGGTATGATCCTGAAAAGAGAAAAGGGCTGGTGGTGGATGAGTGGGGGAACTGGTTTGATGTCGAACCGGGGACCAATCCTGGATTCCTTTACCAGCAGAACACCCTCAGGGATGCAATTACGGCCGCCATCCATTTCAATATTTTCAACAACCACTCCGACAGGGTAAAAGGGGCGAATATTGCCCAGCTCGCAAATGTACTTCAGTCAGTGATTCTTACCAAAGGCGAAAAGATGGTCCTGACGCCCACATACTATGCTTTCAGGATGTTCAGGGTACACCAGGATGCAAATCTTATCCCTTCAAGCCTCAAATGTGAAGATTACACCTATGACGGGATCACCGTGCCGGCCCTGACTGCATCAGCATCTACCGATAATACCGGAAAATTGCACATCTCAATCGCCAATCTAAACCCAGGCAAGGCGATAACCCTGACCTGCCCCATTATTGGCGTGACCTTCAGGAAAATAACCGGCGAAGTGCTGACAGCTCAGAAAATGGGTGATTTTAATGATTTTGACAAGGAAGAAACCGTAAAACCGACTAATTTTACAGGATTCAATTATAAGGACGGCACCCTTACCGTGACGATGCCGTCAAAATCGGTTGTGGTTATTGAGCTATCGAATTAAGTCTTTATTAACCACTGGGTTATATGGAGTTTGTATGTAATTGCACAGAGTAAATTATTCAGATTCTGCAGCACAGCTTAACATAAGCTCCGTGAAAACAGGTGGTAAAGAATAATATCTACTGAACCTTAAGATTATGAGAGATTTTTTGCGGCTTACTATAGCTATCGGGGCAATCATCTTTCTTTTGCCGGCATGTACTAAGAAGCAGGCAGCTGACTATCCGATCCGGCCGGTGCCATTCACTTCAGTAAAGCTGACTGACAATTTCTGGGCGCCGAGGATTCAGAAAAATGCAACGGTAACCATTCCGATTGCATTTTCCTACTGTGAGTCATCGGGCCGTGTCAAGAATTTCGAGGTTGCAGCCGGGACAGATACAGGAAAGTTCAGGACTATTTATCCGTTTGATGACTCTGACGTTTACAAGATCATTGAGGGAGCGAGCTATTCCCTCCAGACTTTTCCTGACCCAAAACTTGAGGCTTACCTTGACACCCTCATCCGCAAGATCGCTCTGGCCCAGGAGCCCGACGGGTACCTTTATACGAACCGTACGATTGCCGAAAAGCACGGGGGTGCGGGGCTTCATGAATGGGCAGGCAAAAACAGGTGGGAAATGGATTCTGTCCTCAGCCATGAGCTTTATAACCTGGGACATTTATATGAGGCTGCCGTTGCGCATTACCAGGCAACGGGAAAGAGATCGCTTCTTGATGTCGCCATAAAATCGGCTGACCTTGTCAACAAGGATTTTGGCTGGGACAGGGTCAAGGTTTACCCCGGGCACCAGGTGATCGAGATGGGGCTTGTCAAGCTGTACCGCGTGACCGGGGAAAAGAAATATCTTGACCTTGCCCGGTTTTTCCTCGACGTCCGGGGCCCGAAAGGCCAGCAGTACAACCAGGCTGACAAAAAAGTTGTGGATCAGACTGAGGCTGTGGGGCATGCGGTCAGGGCAACCTATATGTATTCCGGGATGGCCGATATTGCAGCCATTGAGAATGACAAAGCCTACCTCGATGCCATTACAAGAATCTGGGACGATATTGTCGGCAGGAAGATCTACATCACTGGCGGCATCGGAGCCACAGGCGGGAACGAAGGCTTTGCCAATCCGTACGTGCTTCCGAACATGTCGGCATATTGCGAGACATGCGCATCGATAGGCGATATCTTCGTCAACCACCGCCTCTTCCTGCTTCATGGCGAGGGGAAATACATCGATATCCTCGAGAAGACCCTATATAATTCAATGCTGTCAGGGGTCTCCCTGTCGGGCGACAGGTTCTTTTATCCTAATCCGCTCGAGTCAAACGGACAGCATGCCAGGCAGGCATGGTTCGGATGCGCCTGCTGCCCGTCGAATGTTGCAAGGTTTGTCCCTGCGATCCCGGGATACATTTATGCCAGCACCGGGAACACCATCTTTGTGAACCTCTTCATCTCAAATGATGCAACCATAAGATTGGGTGAACGTAAGGTCGCTGTCTCGCAGCGCTCCGGATTTCC
>DCFQ01000072.1:5983-22870 GCA_002319915.1 Bacteroidales bacterium UBA1800
CTCAAAGTGCGCATTCCCGGATGGGCCAGGAATGAAGCCATACCCGGCAGTCTTTACAGGTTTGGCAATGTCTCGGAAGATTCGGTTACCATCGCACTGAACGGAGCGCCTGTTAAGCTCCAGGTTGTCAATGGTTATGCAAGCATAGAAAGAAAATGGAAGAAGGGTGATAAGGTAGAACTGGACCTTCCCATGCCGGTGCGTACTGTTGAGGCTGACGGGCATGTCAGGGACGATGCTGGAAAGATCGCGGTCCAGAGGGGTCCCCTGGTCTTCTGTGCAGAATGGCCCGACAACCCGGACGGGAAGGTGCTCAACCTGCTGATAAATCCGAAATCCGGGTTCAGCGCCGGATTCAACCCCCAGCTGATGGGTGGAGTGGAAACAATAAAGACGAAGGGGAACCAGACTGTCAGAAGGCTCGATGGGAAAACTGACACCCTTGCAGGGGAACAGATCACCCTGATCCCTTATGCATACTGGAATAACCGCGGACCCGGTCAGATGAAAGTCTGGATACCCACAGTGATGGAAGCTTCCCATCCTTCTCCCGCACCCACGATAGCATTCACGAGCAGGGTCAAGGCAAGCAGGATGACAAGGGAGCTGGCCGCTGTGAATGACCAGGATGTGCCTGCGGGCTCATACGACCCGTCGGTGTCAAATTACAATTGGTGGCCCGATACCAGTCAATGGGAATTCGTAGAGTATGATTTTGCACGGCCGGCAACCATATCGAAGACCAGCGTTTATTGGTTTGATGACGGGCCGGATGGCGGGTGCAGGATCCCCGATGAGTGGGAAGTGCTTTACCTGACCGGCAACACCTGGGAGCCGGTAAAAAACAGGAATTCATACAAGGTAACAAAGGATGCCAGGAACACTGTCTCGTTCAATCCGGTGAAAGCCACTGCACTGAAGATCAAGGTAAAGCTGAACAAGAGGTTCTCAGCCGGGATCTATGAGTGGGTAGTGGAATGATCATGGTGATAACATCCCAGGTATGAAAATCTGCTGGACACTTCTCCCGGCTTTATTGCTGTCAGCTGCCCTCTCCTGCGGATGCGGCAGGAAAGGCACAAACCCGCCGGCACACCACCGGCAGGTATATCTTGACCAGGTCAGAGGGAATGATGCAAACAGCGGAAATATCAGGCACCCGTTGAAAACCATAGCCCGGCTCAACGAGATCATGAAAGAAAGGGCCGTTGATGCCTTCCTGGCAGGAGGACAGCTGTTTGAAGGAACCCTGACGCTGAAGGGCAGGTCGGGGACATCCGCTGACACGGTTACGATCAGTTCATACGGGACCGGAAGGGCGATTATAAATGGAGGCAACGGGGAATCGATCATCATCGACAGTTGCAGCTTTGTTTCGGTAAGGAATATTGAGATCAGGGGCAATGGCAGGAAAGGAGGAAACACTGCCAACGGACTGGCAATTAAAGGTTCACGGAACTGCTGCGTTGAGGATGTCGTTTCAGCGGGATTCCAGGTATCAGGTATCGATCTGTACAATTGCAGGAATATCGTTGTCAGGAAGGCTTATGCCCATGATAACGGGTTTTGCGGAATAAATGTGATGGGTTCCCGGAGAAGCCTCTCTAGGAATATCCTCATCAAGGATTCGAGGGCTGAAAACAACCCGGGCGATCCTGCAATCCTGGATAACCACAGCGGGAACGGGATACTCGCAGGAGTCTCCGACAGCGTCATCATCGATCACTGCACAGCGACCAATAACGGCTGGGACATGCCCCGCCAGGGCAATGGGCCGGTCGGAATATGGGCTTGGGAAAGCGATCATGTGACCATTCAGTATTGCATAAGCTACAGGAACAAAACCTCTGCAGGTGGCAAGGACGGGGGCGGGTTCGATCTTGACGGAGGGATGACCAATTCGGTCATTCAGTATTGCCTCTCGTATGAAAACCAGGGTGCAGGCTACGGCCTTTTTCAGTACTGGGGAGCATCTGACTGGCACAGCAATGTCGTGAGATATTGTGTCAGCATTAATGACGCAACAACAACGGGAGGCTCGGGCAGCTTTTTCATATGGAACGGCAGCGGGGAGAGCAGGCAGCTGAGGGATTGTTATTTATATAACAACGTTGCATGGAACACCAACCCACCGGTCATTAGTTATGAAGGCGCCTCAAATCACCAGGACTTTATTTTTGAGAACAATATATTTATCGGTGGGAGCGGCCTGACATCAGGAAAGAACACCGGCAGCATATTCACCGGGAATGTATGGTGGAGCACGAAGGGTCCGTCGGCAATCTTTGGCTATACCTCGCTAGGGGTCTGGGCAAAAGCGACCGGTCAGGAGATGTCGGGGGGAAGGTTGGCGGGAGTCGGGGCTGATCCGTTGCTGAAGGACCCGTATCTTACTGAAATTACAGATCCGTATTTGCTCGGCAGGTTGACAGGGTACACACTCCGTGACGATTCCCCGGTCAGGGGAAGGGGAGTGGTCATCGTATCAAAATACGGGGTGGATCCGCCCGAAGAGGATTTTTTTGGTAACCGAATACCGGTCGGGAAAGCGGCTGAACCGGGGATTTATCAATTCAGGAAATAAGGGGTTTTTCAGAGGAAAACAGGAGGAGACACGGAGAACACGGTTGGGTTTGCCGAGACTCATTGTGACAGGCGAATTTAGTCCAGTTCATCCCTACCGGATTACCTTAATTAATGATTGATCATTGTGCTACAATCAGTTCGTTCCTGTCGGAACTCATAGGACATAGCGCCGTTCAGTTTGTAGTCAAAATTGTTGCAATAATAATTCATAGCTATCTTGGTGTTCAGTTGGCAAATGAATAATGAATGTCCCATAGCCACGTAGTGTCATTCAATTTGTAATAACAAATGCTGCAATCCCGATTCAATAGCCATGTAGTGGGGTTCAGTTTGTAGGGCACGGATGTTTTACAATTAGCACAGCCACGTAGTGGCGATCTGATTGTAGCCACATGGTGGCGTTCAGTTTGTAGCCATAAAAGTTGCTATTCCAATTCCATAGCCACGTAGTGGCGTTCTGATAGTAGGACAAGGGATATCATAAAATTAGTTTAACCACGTAGTTTAGTACTGTTTGTAGCCATGTAGCGGCATACAGTCAGCAGCTAACCATTTTAAGTATTTAATATCATGTAATTTTGTTTTACGACATAAATTTTAACTGTATTACTAATACCTTTGATTCAGCTCTATATTTCAGTAAGGAATATAGAAAATTACCCGTCTCGCTGAATTTTGAATCTTAATCTCGATAGAATGGCAAATACCTAATCCCAGGTGTATCTGCATTTGGTTTTTACTCCAAAGGGACATGAAAATGTAATACCTCAATCCCATAAGGAGGAATTACATAAATATACTACGGGCATCATTCAAAATCGCAAACATAAATTGCTGGCGATAAACTTTATGCGTGATCATGTCCATATTTTCTTTGGATATCACCTTTCACAACCCATACCAGATCTTGTGAGAGATATAAAAGCCTTCTCTTCAAAATTCATAAATGAACAAGGATGGATGCCAGGTAAATTTCAGTGGCAGGAAGGTTACGGGATGTTTTCCATTAGTCACTCGCATATTGATCGGGTAGTCAGATATATACATAGCCAGGAAGCACATCACGAATCAAGAACATTCAGGGAAGAGTATCTTGAGTTTCTGGAAGAAAATGAGATAAAATACGATCCCGAATATCTTTTTAATTGGATAAAAATAACTTGATATTCACAGAGGAGATCAGGAGGAGGCACGGAGAACGCAGAGGTCGGATCAGAGCTTGGAGATCAGGAACAGGATAAGCCCTGCGATGATAACATACAGGGAAATCTCGAATATCTTAAAAATGCGCTTGCTCATTCCTTAATTATTCCGGGGAAGGAAATTACTGATCATCTTTTTGGTCGATTGTAAAATTACATGTTAGGCAGCTAACCCCGCAGTATCATTTGTTAATCAGAGAACTCTCCTTTGATTTTATTAAATATCCATTTGTTCATATGTTGGGTGTCAAATGTTAAGTTGCCTGCCGACCCGGCAATTATTTCCAAATGTTTGAGTAATTTAGGGGTCTTGAAATTGTGGAACCTCTCTGTCTTTAAGAACGGAAGAACTGATCCCGGGCAACCGGGAAAAAGCCTATGATCATTTATCCGCCTGAAGATGAACCTGACCGTTAAAAAACCTTCATATTCCCTGAAAGCTGTCATCTCAGTGCTGGCATTCATCTGCCTGTACCCCATGGCTGCACTGCCGCAGGCCGGAGGTATATCATTTTCCCACATCGATGTCAACAACGGATTATCCGACAACAGGGTCACCTGTATCTTCAGGGACTCGAGGGGATTCATCTGGTTCGGCACCGCAAACGGACTGAACCGGTTCGACGGGTATAAATTTGAGGTTTTCAGGAGCAGCAGTGCCGACTCAAATTCAGTTGCTGACAATGCGATCAACTGCATTGCCGAGGACGGGAACGGCAGCCTGTGGATCGGAACGAGGAACGGCATCAGCGTGATCGACGGCGAGACATTCAATTTCAGAAAGGTGCAGCTCGTTTCAAGATACCCTTCCGAGTGCTCGGATATCAACTACATCACGGCAATATCCTCCGACAACAACGGAAATATTCTTGTAGGTACCAACGACGGCTTATTCTTCCAGGATATCGATAAAAGCACATCCGATCATATTCTGATAGAAGATTCGAACTGTGCATCAGACATCAACAATATCACTGCCATCATTCCGGCTACGCAGGGTTCGTACTGGATCGGTACGGAGAATGGATTTTTGCTTAAGTATTCCCCTTATACAAATTCCTTTGAGAAGTTCGATCCCCTCAGAAGCAGAGGGGAATCAAGAGGGCCGATCTCCCGGTTGTTCGCCGACAGGAGCGGCAAGCTCTGGGTGGCTGATAATAACGGTCTTTCGATATTTGACACCGACAGCAAAACCTGGAGCACAGGTTTCCCTGATAACACTGGCTCGCTGTTCAGCGAATCCCAGATTTCGGGGATCAGCCAGGATATTGACGGCAATATCTGGGTATCTACCGACGGACGGGGGATATTCATCCTGAGACTCCCTGATTATTCCATGATCAATATTACCCAGATGCCATATGCAAGCGGAGCCTTGTCGAGCAATGGGATTGTATCGCTTTACTCCGACGGCTCAGGCAATGTATGGGCTGGCAATTCAAAGAAAGGTGTCGATTTTTACAGGAAGAATGTGAGGAAGTTCAGGCTCTACAGGAATTACCCTGGCAATCTCAACAGTCTGAGCAGCAACGATGTAAATTGCATAATGGCGGATTCGCAGGGGAATCTGTGGGTGGGAACAAATGGCGGGGGCCTCAATAAGTATAACAGGAAGACAGGCAGGTTCACCTGCTATAACAATAAACCGGGGAGTCAGAACAGCTTGAGCAGCAATATTGTGGTCTCTGTATACGAAGATTCTGAAGGGAAGATCTGGATCGGCACCTACCTGGGCGGTCTGAACTGCCTTGACCCCGCAACCGGCAGGATAAAGGTTTACAGGCACAATGCATCCGATACGTCATCTGTTTCCGACGACAGGATATATGACATCTGTGAAGACAGCAAAAAGAATCTCTGGATAGCAACCCTGACCAGCGGTCTTGACAAATTTGACCGCACAACAGGGAGATTCAGGAGATACAATATGCAGAACAGCCCGATCTGTTTTGATTACCTGAATTCCCTGACAATCGACAGGAATGACAATCTCTGGATCAGCTCGGCCAACGGGCTTATCCATTTTGATCCTGACCTGAACAGGGCCGAGTGCTTCTTCAGCAATCCGGCAAATCCGGGTTCCCTGAGCGACAACCATGTGATCTCCACCTACTTCGACAGCAGGGGAATGTTCTGGGTCTGCACCGCCAACGGGCTGAACCTGATGGACACTGTCCGGGGCAGGTTCCGGATATTCACCGAAGCCGACGGGCTGCCTTCAAACAATATCCTCCGGATACTCGAAGACAGGAACAGCGATCTCTGGATCAGCACAAAGAACGGTTTGTCAAGGCTCAGGATCGCCAGAAAGGCCGGGACCGATTCCCTGCTTTACAGCTTTATGAATTACGGCATAAGCGACGGCCTCCAGGGAAAGGAGTTTGCCGAGACTGCCGCATTTGCCTCAAATGACGGGGTTCTCTGGTTTGGAGGTCCGGATGGTCTTAATTCATTCAATCCCCTCGGGATAAAGGTCGACACAACAGCATCCAGGGTCCTTTTTACTGATTTCAGGATAATTAACAGGAGGATCACAAAGGGAGAAAAGATCAACAACAGGGTGATCCTTGAAAAGCCCGTTTTCAATACTGATGAGATCGTCCTCAGGTACAGGGAGAATTCCTTTACGATCGATTTCGTGGCGCTCAATTATTTCTTCCCTGAGAAGAACAGGTACTCATACAACCTGGAAGGATTCAATGATGTGTGGACAACAGCGGCGGGCAATGAGAATTTTGCAACATTCACGAACCTGCGGAACGGGACTTATACCTTCAGGGTAAAGGCAACAAACGGCGACGGGATATGGAACGACTATGCCGCTTCAATCAGGATAAGGATCCTGCCTCCGTTATGGAAAAGCTGGTATGCTTACACAGTATACGTTCTGCTTATCCTTTCTGCATTTGCACTTCTGAGATACCTTATCCTTTACAGCGAAAGGCTCAGGATGAGGATCGAGCAGGAAAGGATCAATTCGGATCACATCCATGAGATCGATTCACTGAAGATCAGGTTCTTTACCAATATTTCGCATGAGCTTCGAACTCCTCTTACCCTAATTCTTTCGCCACTTGACAAGCTGATGGAAAAATACGGAACATCACCGGAGGCTAAAACACTGCGGCTCATTCAGCAAAACGCCCGAAGGCTGCTCATGATGGTCAACCAGCTGCTCGATTTCAGAAGGATGGAAGTCCAGGGATTTAGGTTCAACCCTGCCTTCGGGAATATAGTTTCTTTCATCGGCGGTGTCGTTGCATCATTCAACGACCTTGGTGAGCAGAAACAGATCAGGCTGATCTTCAAAGCGGAGATACAGGAGCTGAATGCATTTTTCGATAAGGACAAGCTGGAGAAGATCATCTTCAATCTTCTTTCCAACGCATTCAAGTTCACTCATGCAAACGGAACAATAACTGTATCTTTAATCCCCGGGTACAAAAGCAACCCTGAGTATCCTGAGGGCAGGCATGCAGGGATCCGGATAATTGTCGAAGATACCGGGATAGGGATCCCGGCTGATAAGACAGATAAGCTGTTCTCATATTTCTACCAGGTCAATTCTGCCGATGACTCACAGGGAACCGGGTTGGGACTTTCGCTGGTGAGGGAGTTCGTGAAGCTTCACAATGGTGAGATAACCGTGGAAAGCGAGGTTGGAAAGGGGACGCGCTTTACCGTGATCCTGCCGCTTAATGCCGGGCTCGAAAAGGATATTCCTATTGCAGGTCAGGCGACGCAGTCAAGGGACACCGGCATACCGGCGGCCGAATCTGAGACCCCCGGCAGAAGCGGGGAGAAATTCAGGATCGTCGTTGCCGAGGATAATGATGATATAAGGTTCTACATCAAGGATAACCTTAAAAACCAATATGATATATTTGAGGCATCGGACGGGCAGGAAGCATGGGAGATGATTGTAAGGACAAACCCTGACCTGGTGATTAGTGATGTGATCATGCCCGGAATGGATGGCAGGGACCTGTGTAAAAAGATAAAAGCCGACAAGCGGTTTGAGAACCTTCCTGTAATCCTTATAACAGCCCATTCGGACGAGCGCGTTCAGTATGAAAGCATCGAGGCCGGCGCTGATGATTTTATAGCTAAGCCTTTCAATTTCCAGATACTTGAAGCCAAGGTCAGCAATTTCATCGCACTGACCCGTAACCTCAGGCACAAGGCTGGCAGGAAGCTAAGTGTGGAACCTGAGGAGATACAGATAACCCCGCTCGATGAGCAGTTTCTTCAGAAAGCAGTATCGCTGGTAGACAAGAACATGTCAAATGTTGAGTACACTGTCGAGGAGTTGAGCAGCGACCTGGGCATCAGCAGGACCCTTCTATATAAAAAAGTGCTTGCGCTTACCGGAAAACCGCCCCTCGAGTTCATCAGGACCCTCAGGCTTAAAAGAGCTGCCCAGCTTCTCCAGAAAAGCCAGCTGAACGTGTCTGAAATTGCATTCCGTGTGGGTTACAATGATCCGAAGTATTTCAGGAAGCACTTCAAGACCGAGTTCGGCATTCTTCCTTCACGCTATTCCGAAAAGTTCCGCATGCAAAAGGAAGAATAATCATTTGCCCCCCCAATCCTTAACAATTCGACCTGTCTGACCATTAAATTTAGGATTAGTTTTGAGAGAATCTAAACCAGATCCGGAATTTTTCAATTCTGCGTCTTAACTTAAAATTACATCTATGTAGTATTTATTATCCTAAAACCCAAAACTATGTTTAAACGAGGTGTATTATTAATTTTCTTATTGTTGGTTAACCTGAGTCTCATGGCCCAGCGGAGTGTCACTGGCGTTGTCAAGGACTCGGGAGGACAACCAATGTCGGGAGTAACGGTTTTGGCGGTAGGGACTACTGCAGGAACTCTAACAGGGGTTGACGGTAAGTTCGCCCTGCCTGTTCCCGCAGGAGTCAAATCGCTGAAATTCTCCTTCATCGGTTATGCTGACCAGGAGATTGTGATTGGCGCAACAAACGCCATCGAAGTAACAATGCAGGAGGCCGTCAAGGGCCTTAATGAGGTGGTTGTGGTCGGTTACGGGACCCTTAAAAAGAAACTGGTGACCGGAGCAACCGTACAGGTAAAGGGTGATGACATCCAGAAGCAAAGCACACTTTCTCCGCTTACTGCATTGCAGGGTCAGACACCCGGTCTTTCAATCATTAAAAGCACCGGTGAGCCTGGTGCTTCATTCAAGGTCAACATCAGGGGTATGGGTACCATCGGTAACTCAGAGCCTTTGTATGTCATTGACGGCGTACCGGGAGGGAGCATCGACAACATGTCCCCGGCCGATATTGAAACCATCGACGTTCTGAAAGACGCAGCCTCTTCTGCAATTTACGGTTCGAGGGGCGCCAACGGGGTTATCCTTGTAACCACAAAGAAGGGTGTCAGGCCACCATCCGGAGCAAAGGCAACAATCCAGTACGACGGTTCAATCGGCTGGCAGAACATGTATAAGAAGCTTCCGATGATGAAGGCTACGGAGTATGCTAATATCGTGAACGAAGCAAGGGTCAACAGCGGACTTCCGCTTCTTGACTTTCCGTCACTCGTGCCGGACTGGGCAAGCATCCAGGCAGGAACCTGGCAGGGAACCGACTGGCTCGATCAACTTACGGTCAAGAACGCACCGATCATCAATAACGCCCTGAACATCACGGGTGGATCGGAACTCAGCACATTTTCCCTCGGTCTTTCCCATTCGGATCAGACAGGTATCATTGGGAACCCTGTTGAATCGAAATTCCAGCGTTATTCTGTCCGTCTTAATTCCGAGCACATCCTGATAAAGAGCAAGGACAATTCTTATAATATATTAAAGGTAGGTGAGACCCTCAGGTACATGTTCACGAACTCGAACGGAATCGGGACCGGGAACCAGTATTGGAACGATGTATTCAGCTCGATTATCACCAGCCCGTTCCTTCCTATGTACGCAACTGATGAAACAGATCCGGCCTATCCGTATCACTATGCAATTCCATGGAACGTGCAGGAACCGAACCCGATTGCTTCCATGGTGTATAACAGGGGCCAGAATGCAAATAAGGGGCACAACCTTTCGGGAAGTCTTTATGCCGAAATACAGCCGGTCAAAAACCTTATTTTCAGGAGTTCGTTTGGTTATAACGTGAATGCCGGATCATACAGATCATATACCCCGGTATATCAGCTTAGCTCGACAGCCTTCAGCACAGACGATGCAGTCAACCACAGCATGTGGGTAGGCTCGAGCTGGACCTGGGAAAATACGCTTACATATAATTTCAGGATAGCTTCAGACCATGCCTTCACTGCACTTGTCGGTACATCGGCAGAGAGATCCGGACTTGGAGAGAGCCTCAGCGGGTCAAACAAGAACTCACTTTTCTCAGATTTTGAACATGCATACCTCAATAATACCCCTGTCGCTGACCTTTCAAAAATTTCGCTGTCAAGCAGTCCGTGGGGCATAGGCGGCATCCTTTCATATTTTGGACGTGTCTCCTATACCTACCGCGAAAAATACATGGCAACCGCAGTACTACGTGCTGATGGTTCATCAAACTTTGCCAAGGGAAAAAGGTGGGGTTACTTCCCGTCAATATCCGCAGGCTGGGTCATTTCTGAAGAGAATTTCTTCCAGGCTTTCAGAAACAGCGTCAACTTCCTCAAGCTGAGGGCCAGCTGGGGACAGAACGGTAACCAGGCAATCTCTCCGTTCCAGTACCTTGCAACTATTTCATTCTCGAACGTGAATTATTTCTTCGGGCCTAACAAATCTGTGGTATCTACCGGCGGTTACCCGAATATCCTTCCGAACCCGAACGTCACCTGGGAGACATCCGACCAGATCAATATCGGGTTCGATGCAAGATTCCTCAAGAACAAACTGACGGCAACATTCGACTGGTACAACAGGACGACCTACGACTGGCTCATCAATCCTTCGATGCTCGCATCCTACGGAACCAATGCACCGTATGTGAACGGGGGTGACGTCTCAAACAAAGGTGTCGAGATTGAACTTAACTGGAACGATAACAAGGGTGATTTCCAGTACAATATCGGGATCAATGCAGCCATGAACAAGAATGAGGTCATGAAGATCGCAAACAATGAGAAGATCTTCCACGGGCCTGGCAACGTTCTCGGCCAGGGTACTGAAGAGTGCTACAGGGCACAGGTAGGATACCCGATCGGTTACTTCTGGGGATACAAGACACTCGGCGTATTCCAGACCGAAACCGATGTCAACAATTACAAGAACTCGGAAGGTATTGTAATTCAACCCACATCTGTGGCAGGTGACCTTATCTTCCAGGATACGAATGATGACGGTGTTATCTCAGAGCTCGACAAGGTGAAGATCGGCGATCCGAATCCTGACGTGATTCTTGGTATCAACCTTTCCGCCACATACAAAGGCTTCGACTTCTCGGTCCTTGCCAATGGAGCTTTCGGGCAGCAGATTGCACGCAGCTGGCGCCGCTGGGCCGACAGCCCTCTTAACAACTATACCACCGACATATTCAGCAGATGGCATGGTGAAGGCTCTTCAAACAAGTATCCCAGGCTTACCTACGGTGCCAATGTCAACTGGCAGTATGTATCCGATATTTTCATCGAGGATGGTGATTACCTGAGGGTCAGCAATGTCACTCTCGGTTATGACCTCAAGCGTCTTGTCAAAGCTATTCCGCTTGCTCAGGCAAGATTCTTCGTGACCCTCCAGAACCTCTACACTTTCACCAGTTATTCAGGGATGGACCCCGAGATCGGAAGCAGCGGCGGTACATATAACTGGGCCAAGGGGATTGATATTGGTTATTATCCCGCTCCCCGTACCTTCATGATAGGTGCAAGTTTAAAATTCTAAACAGACAAAGGATATGAAAAAGATATTTCTATTATTACTTGCAGGTTCCTTGCTGGCGGGATGTTCCGAAAGTTTCCTGGATACCAAACCGCTGACATCAAAAACCAATACCGACTTTTACAAGACTCCGACTGATATGGACCAGGCTCTGACAGCTACGTATGTTACAATGGTCACCTGTCCGTCGGGGAGCGTTCTGAACAGCTATCCGTTCATGATCTCTGAGCTTATGTCGGACGACAGGTTCGGGGGAGGCGGTGACAACGACCTTACTCCAAGGGCTATCTGCGATTTCAAGATCGACGGCCAGAATATGTACCTGGGAGCATGGCAACGCTACTATACAGGTATCTACCGTGCAAACATGATTCTCGAAAACATCGACAAGCCCGCCTGGGAAAGCGAAGCCCAGAAGGGGAATGTTGCAGGACAGGCATATTACCTGAGAGGCATGTTCTACTTCGATCTCTCAAGATTGTTCGGTGAGGTTCCCCTCATACTGAAGACTGAACCGCAGAATCTTCCGAAAGCACCGGCTGCTGAGACGTACGCCCAGATCGCAACCGACCTGAAAACTGCCATCGAAAGCTTCCCTTCGACGCCATACAGCGCTGCAACCTATGGGGATATGGGCAGGTCCAACAAATGGATTGCCGAGGCTCTAATGGGAAGAGTATTCCTCTTCTATACGGGGTACTACGAAACCACATCCCTGCCTCTTGTTGACGGCGGTGAGATCACAAAAGAACAGGTGATCACCTGGCTAGAGGATTGCCGGGATAACAGCGGTTACAGGCTCATGCCCGAATTCAGGAACCTCTGGCCATACTCTGTCGCCAATGCCGCTCATTCTGATGTGCCCTATAAATTCTCCGTTGACAACAACCTCTCATGGTACGGCGAGGAAGGCGCAAACGCAGAAACGATGTATGCCCTCAAGTTCTCGACATACGCTTCATGGGGGACAAGCATTTACTACAGTAACCAGATGGATCTCTTCTTCGGCTGGAGGGCCTATTCATACAAAGGTGCCATGGGCGAAGGCTGGGGAATGGGCACTGTCAACAAGAAGTTATGGGATGCATGGCCGGATAACGACATAAGGAAAAGAGGATCGGTCTGCAAGGTCGATGACGAATCCGAAGGAATCGATCCAAGCTATGGCCTTGGCTCAGACCTGCACGACAAGCAAATGGATGAAACAGGATACTGGCAGAAGAAATACAGGCCGGTCAACCTTAACAAGAATAATGAATGGCACAATTACAGTGTCGATCTTTATGCGGCTACTAAGAACTTCCAGCTCGACAACATGCAGGATATAGTCCTCATCCGCTTTGCAGATGTCCTCCTGATGCATTCGGAACTCACCCAGACGGTCGACGGCATCAATGCCGTTAGGGCAAGGGTGGGCCTCGATCCGATTGGTTCATATTCACTCGATGCCCTGAAGGATGAAAGACGGTTTGAGCTTGCATTCGAGGGCGTACGCTACTACGACCTGCTGCGCTGGGCCGGAAAGAGCAACCTTGCACAGGTTGAACAGTTACTTGAGAGCCAAAATGGAATAGCAACCATAAACAATGGCGTGGCAGGTATAAAGAAGGGTGTTGATTTCAGGCCTGAAACCGGAGGATTCCTCCAGATACCCAACCAGGAGATCCAGCTTTCTGAGGGTGTCCTTATTCAGAACCCTGGATGGGAAACCGGAGTAGCACCTGTATATTCATTCAGTTCAAAATAATATATGAGGAGTAAACATATGAAAAATCGAATATTATGTCTGGTTGGCGGAGTGGCGTTCATGATAGCTGCATGTACTCCCATTGAGGACAGGCAGGCCGCAGGACCAATCGTACCGGCCTCGGAATTCAGCTATACGATCACAAATGATCCGACGAACGATTATATACTCTACCTTGAAAATATGACACCTGAAGTGATGTTCTCGTGGGACTATGCATGGGGTGTTACCCGCAAGCAGCACGATACCGTAAGGATGCTTGTTCCGGGAACATATACCGTAAAGATCACCGCGACCACCGCAGGAGGAATTGTCACCGATGAGAAAACGATAACAGTGACAAAGTCTGATCCAAGTGCATTCCAGGAGCCTGAATGGGGTTACCTGACCAATCTGGCTTCAGGGAAGACCTGGGTATGGGACGATACCCAGCCTGCACCATGGGGTAACGGAGGTTACAGGGGTTGCACAGCTCCGTGCTGGTGGGCCGTTAGCATGGCTGATATCAATGGCCGCGGCGTCGGATCCGACGAAATGACCTTTGACCTGAACGGCGGTCGTAACCTTACCCTGAAAGCTGCATCAACACCGGCAGCATATGCAGGCACTACAAAGGGTTCATTCGACCTCAGCTTTGATGTTGGCCGCGCCGGATGGGATGTCGGCAAGCTTACCACGACCAATGTTACAGTCATCAACGGGGTACAGGTGAACTTCTCGAATCAGATCGAAGACGAATTCTATATTCTGAAGCTGACCGATTCACAGCTTGTGTTGTCGGCTCCGGAACCGGGTGTTACAGGCGACTGGGGCACCGCATGGTTCTGGATGTTTAAACCAAAAAGCAAATAGTCAATTGGGAAAAGGGGCTCAAAAGGCCCCTTTTTTTTACTTACTGCTTTGAAGTTTATCAGGCTTGCCATAGCTTTACCGAAAAATCATTTTATGCGCAATCCATTCCTGGTTATTTCAGTTGCCTTGCTGATGTGCATATCCTGCACTGAATCCCCAAGATGCACTGTCGAAGGCCGTATTACGAATCCTGATTTCTTCGGATCAAAAGTCTACCTGGTGGCACTCGATGCCCCGGTAACGAAAAATGTGGATTCGACAATGGCAGTCGAAGGAAGCTTTTCGTTTGAGGTCAAAGCCGATTCCTTCTTAGTGAAAATTTTACGCGTCCCTGCAAAGTATCCGAAGATCATAGAAGACCTTGTCATAATTCCCGAACAAGGAAAGATCGTTGCCGTTCTTGACTCCGTGAGCCGTGGTTACGGCACCAGGCTCAACGACAAGCTGCAGGAATGGAAAATGAGGAAACGGATCCATGATTCTATTCAATGGAACATTTTCGTCCGCAAAAATGAGGACAGGATAAGCAAACCGGCAGCCGACAGCCTCGCTGCATATTCGGAACTGATCAACGGGGTTTTCCTTTCCGATAATATCTGCATGATCAATGAAAACCTCCGCAACGGCATAGGACTGCTGATCTATAAGGTTTACTTCGACGCACTTCCTTCGTCTGAGAAGAACTACATCACGGAAATGATCGGGAAGGCTTATATCGAAAGGGATGCCCAGCTGAAAAAGAGATTTTATTGAACCACCTGAACCACTGGATGGAAGCTGATGTCAAAATGCCGGTAAGGAATCTATGCCTGATAATATCAGGCATAGGCTCATTGGTATTCTACGGCATTTTTTATTACAATCATCTTTACCAGAGGGAACAGCTGCAGCTTTTTCAGCTCACTATCCCGTACCTCTTCAAAAACTTGGCGGTGCAGGGAGGCTTCTCAATCTGGCTTGGGGAATTCCTTACACAATTCTTCCGCGTCCCGTTCGCCGGCGCTGTCATCATCACTTCCCTGCTTTTCCTGTTGCAGCGGGCGACGGAAAAAATTTTGTCGCTGACTCCCGGGGGCAGGCAGCTTCAGCTTTATTCACTGATACCACCGGCCGGATATTTTTTCCTTCTTGCAGACCAGTATTACTATCTGTCGGGGCTCATCGGGCTCGACCTGTCACTCCTGGGAATACTGATATTGATGAGAAGCTCAAAACCGGGTTTCAGGATACCTGCCTGTATTCTGACAATGGCTGCGCTCTACTGGCTGACAGGAGCGGGATATATAGTCTTTGCTCTGGTTTCTGTAATATTGATCCTGTTTTCTGGGGAAGAGATAACATTGAAGGGAGGGTTAAGGGCATCATTGGTTTATTCCGGCTTATTGACAATAATCGCCGTAGCCATTCCGCTGGCAGCAAGGAAATATCTTCTCACTGACACTCTGCTGCAGTCTTATGTATCCGAAGCCTGGTACGCAGTCAGGATATTCTTTCCCCTGCCGCTTGTTCTTGTCCTGCTGTCGGTCCCCCTGCTGGCAGGACTATCATTACTGATCCCGTCCGGGCTGCATGTGAGGCAGCTGAGGCTCGTGAACGGTGTTTTCTTCATCCTGGTCTCCGCTGTCTCCGTATATGGATTTTCAAGACTGGTGGACTCCAGGGAAGAGAGAACGATACGGTACGAAAACCTGGTTTATGATAGGAAATGGGACAGGATAATAAAAACAGCCCAAAAGGATATGCCCTCAGGGATGGTCCCCGTTGCCGCCGTCAACCTGGCTCTGGCGGAGACCGGGCAGTTGCCGGGCAGGATGTTCGATTTTGACCAGGGAAAGGACTTCCTGTTCATCAATTATGTCAGGAAGGGGATGACCCCTTTCATGGCATCCGAAACATATTACTACCTTGGACTGGTCAATTTCTCACAGATGTATGCCCTGGAAACAATCGAGTCGACGGTGGATGCAAAGATCCCCATCCGGTCGGTGAGACGTGCTGCAGAGACTTTTTTGCTGAACGGCCAGTACGCCACGGCGCTTAAATATCTTTCCCTGGCGCGGAATACGGTATTTTACAGGAGGTGGGCTGATAAATACATCAGTATGATCAATTCGGACCCGGTAAAGAACGATGACGGCGAGCTTGACAAGATCCGCCGGCTGATGCCAAAGTACGATTTCTATTACGATTACCGGAGGATGGATATCGCCCTGAAATACCTCCTTGTTTCGAACCCTGAAAACAAGCTTGCAGCCGAATACCTGGCGGCTTTTTATCTTCTGAACAAAGATCTCGACGGCTTCCTTCAGAGCCTGGATATCCTTAAGAAGCTTTATGGGGACAATCTTCCTGTGGCTTGCCAGGAAGCGATCGCCTATGTTCTGACAAGGGTCCCGCAGAGATCTGAAGAACTTGCTCCGATGATCACGGACAGATCGGTGGTAAGCCGGCTTCAGTCCTATGCAAGGCTTTTCTCAGAATCAGGAAGCGATACACTGAAAATGGAAAGGGAGTTCGGCAGGAGCTACTGGTTTTACCTTAATTATAGATGATTTGAAAAGGGAATTTTACATATTGATCATTCTTGCTTCTTTGTTATCTGCGGGGTGCAACAGACCCGGTAA
>DCFQ01000075.1:0-19257 GCA_002319915.1 Bacteroidales bacterium UBA1800
GGCATCCAGTCACCTGCAACGATCATGTCCTGATCACCGTCACCATCCACATCCACCCACTGCATATCGTGAATCATGCCGATGTTCTTCAGCCCGGGGGCCACGGCGGCAGACACATCCCTGAAATTCCCTTTCCCGTCATTTTCGAGTATATACCCGTTGGCAGGCACCCCATACTGGAATGGCTTCAACCTGATGCCGGAGAACAATTCGGTCACACCATCATGATCAAAGTCGCAAGGCCGGACACATGAAGAGCTTTCGTATCGTCCAGCAGGCAAAACCTGCTTCGACCGGGTAAAATTCTCCTTGCCGTCATTTATGTACAACCGGCTTGAAAGCGCGGATGAGCTCTCCGGGAACTCATTGCTCCCGCTGGCGACATATAGATCCAGGTCACCGTCACTGTCGGCATCAAACATTGCGCAATCAGTATCCTCGGAAATCCTGTCAGCATTGAACAGCTCCTGGCAAACCGCCCTGAATGTCCCGTTCCTCTGCTGGACGAGGAGAGAGCCTGCCTGTCCTTTGGCTCCCCCGATAAATACATCGGCGAGCCCGTCACCATTTACATCACCCGAACACATCCCCGGTCCCTCGGTCGAGATCATATGGTAGAGAAGGATATCACGTTCAAAATCATTGAAATCATCTTCCCTGTGAATAAAATCAATTTTCCCTTCTCCGGTGATGTCCGTGAAAAGCTGATTGCCCATTCCTGCAGCAACCGGTCCCGGTTCAGGATACCCGGCTGCGTCCTTCTGATAAAGGGTCAACGTCTGATTGGCCTGAACATCTTTAAGAACCGTCATCCTTCCGTCTGGCCATACGACCCGAACGGAATCGAGCGAAGACCATTCGCCGAGGCCAAAATTCGGACGAGCATCACTTGTCGAAAGGAAACCGCGCATCGGCATCTGCTCCAGGTAAAGAAGATTTCCGTCATGATACGCTGTAATGCGTGTCCCGAGTGCCTCAGTGTTCCCTTTTTCGCCTTTCAGGATAATCTTCAGAAAATGATTTTCAGGCAGCTTTTTATCAGTCTCATTCCTATAAATGGATACCGGCATGTTTACATTGTTGATCACCAGGTCGAGATCACCGTCATTATCCAGATCGCCATATGCCGAGCCATTCGAGAATCCAGGCGCAGCAAGGCCCCACTCGGTCGCCTTGTTCTCAAACCTGTAGTTTCCCATGTTCCGGAAGGCATAGTTTGGGGTTTTCACCGACGGGATAGCATCAATCAGGGTTTTATAATCGACCTTGTTGCCTGAAACGATTGACATGATCATGTCGCGGTTCGAGAAATACTGAAGATAATCCTGGTCGGTCAGGTCCTTGAAGATGCCGTTTGCCACGAAAAGATCCTTTAATCCGTCATTATCGAGGTCCATTATGAGGGCGCCCCACGACCAGTCAGTTGCATTCACACCAGCCATGCGGCCTATTTCGCTGAAGGTGCCGTCGGCATTATTAAGCTGAAGCATATTTCGGGTGAATTGGTAATAGTACCCGTTTTTTACACTTGCATTATAACTCTCCCAGCTGTCAAATGTCGTTTTAGTCTTGAGCCGGTCATTATGTTCAGGGACCATATCAGTCGCAAAGATCTCAGGGCATCCGTCATTGTTGATGTCCGCAATATCTGCCCCCATTGATGCGGCAGATATTGAGGGTATCATTTCCTCAAGCTTCTCGGTGAAAGTCCCGTTCCGGTTATTCAGGTAAAGGTAATCGCGTTCGAAGAAATCATTTGAAACATAAATATCGGGCCAGCCATCCTTGTTAAAATCGGTGACAGAGACCCCCAGTCCGAAACCGATGATACTTCCGTAGATCCCTGCTTCGGCGCTCACGTCGGTGAACCTGACACCGTCATTCCTGAACAGCTTGTCTCCGCCGAGTGAATCACGCGTATACCTCATATTTTGTGTCATATTGAAGCTGCTGATAGCCCTCGAGGAGTTGTTCAGGAGGTAAAGATCGAGGTCACCGTCATGGTCATAATCAAAAAAGACGCCCTGTGTGGAGTACCCGTTATCATCCACCCCATATTCCTTTGCCCTTTCCGTGAATGTGAGGTCACCGTTATTTATAAAGAGCTCGTTCCTCCTGTCGTCTTCCTTTGCATTGCCCGACTTACAGACATATATATCAATGAATCCGTCACCATTGATATCTGCAAAGCTCACGCCGGTCGACCAGTTTCCTTTTCCCCCGATCACGGCTTTTTCTGAAATATCCTCAAACTGAAAGTTGCCCTTGTTCAGATAGAGAACGTTCTTGGCCATATTGGATGTCAGGAAGATGTCAGGCAAGCCGTCATTATTGATATCTCCCAGTGCGACCCCTCCCCCATTGTAGAAATTACGGTAGGTATAAATATTGAATTTCGTCTTCAGCTGCTTTTCGTAATCAAGATGGTTAACAAAATCAGCATGAGTAACCGAAGGAGGCATTAATGTGAACAGCCTGGCACCGGAACCTTTTGTGCCTGAGCCGCTACAGGAATAAACAAAGGGGACGAGCAGTAAGGGGAAGGCCCTTAAAATAAGCCTTTTGAACTGAACCTTGGTCATCGTCCTAATTCTGACCTGCATTTTCCCCGGACTTTGTCAATGTATCCGATACCTGCTGAGATTGCCTGACCGTATCTTTTGGAGCGAGAAGATCCGTAAAGACTGCCATAACGTGAAGATCGTCCTCCCTGAAAAGTGAGATACGCCTGTTGCCGTCAAGCTTTACCCAGGCTGTACCTTTTAAACGATCCCTCACACTCATGAATCCGCGGCCATATTCTTTCCTGTACCATCTCAGAATATCATCTTCAAGCTTTTCAGCCGAGAGTGCCCTGTTCCATGGGGCCCAGCCGGTATAGGCGAATTTCACGGGCATTTCTGCGATCCGGCCATTTACAAATCTCGGGTAAAAATCCATTGTGGCCGGATATTTCAGCTCTTTTTTGATCTGGTACTGCACCGTACTGTTCGATTCACCCTGCCTGACCAGGCCCTTGCGGTTAAGGTTCCAGCACTGTGAATAGAACTCTTTCTCAGTCATTCCCAGGTATATCCCCATAAAGATCGAATCACTCCTTGTTCCGTTTGCAAGCTCCTGCTTTAGTTTCGCTTCGTATCTGCCCCTTGGCGAACAACCTATGATCAGGCTTCCCATGACCAGTGCGGATAAAACCGCTTTTGCTTTAAGACCCATAATCATTTTAATGAAAAGAATTGCAAGTTATCATTATTTCTAGCTACTACGAGTGTTTTGGACCCTTTTACCGTCATAATTCCAATATCCCGGATTTCACCCTTGACAAAGAATCCTGAAGCTCCGGGGGCAACAGGTACGAATTTCCCATTGCCGGTTCCCCTCAGGAAAAGACCATAGCTTGCATCGTATATCCCGGTTTGCGGCTTGCACCTGTACTGGTTTCCATCAAGAAGTAAATCGCATATGCCGTCGTGGTCGAAATCGTCGGCCATGATTGCATAGACAGGCGAGAATTGGGCTTCCACCGGAAGAGGCTCAAGCTTGAAGGTACCGTCACCATTGTTAATTAATTCACAACTCGAAAGTACCTCCGCGCTGTCAATGACAGACCGGCCGAGGACCTCCTTCGATAATATATCTTCCATTCCGGCATTCCGGTAGGACTTATATTTAGGATACTTCGAGGCAAGGGATGGCATCTGCCCCACAAGGTCATCCTTCAATGCAAGCGGATATATTGTGTCCCCGCGGTATGTGCAGATCATCTGCTCCACGCTTCCGTTGAGGTCAAAATCATTCACGTACATTGTAACAGGTTTTTTCGGCGATGCCTTAAAGAAGGAGTTAAGGCCATGATTGCCAAGAAGGAAATCAATCCTGCCATCTCCGTTTATATCTTTTGCCGCGATGACATGCCACCAGCCACTGCTGTTTGCCAGCCCCCTGCGATCCGACTCATCGTTAAATTTTCCATGATCATTTATGAAAAGTCTGACCGGCATCCAGTCTCCGACTATCATCATGTCAAGGTCCCCGTCGTTGTCGACATCGGCCCAAGCCATACCGGTTATCATGCCTATATTCCTGAGGCCCGGAGCGAGCCTGTCAGTCACATTTGTAAAGTTGCCATGGCCGTCGTTCTCGAGAAGGTAACCATTGGCCGGCACACCATAGGCAAACGGCTGAAGCCGAATACCCACAAAAAGGTCAACATCACCATCGCGGTCAAAATCAGCCGGTTCAACGCATGCAGTACTTTCATACCTGCCTGCCGGCAGAACCTGCCTGCTCCTGGTAAAGTTGCCTTTGCCATCATTGATATACAGGCGATCAGCCAGGGCCGAAGAGCTTGACGGGAACTCGCTTCCGCCGCTTGCCACGTAGAGATCAGGGTCTCCGTCGCCGTCGGCATCAAAAAAAACACAATCGACATCCTCCGATATCTTATCCTTCTCAAATAAAGGCTTATTAGTTTTACTGAACCTTCCTCCCTCCTCCTGTATATAAAGTGCACCCGGAGAATCCTTTGCACCGCAAATAAAGATGTCCTGCCTGCCGTCGCCGTTGACATCACCGACAGCCAAATGAGGGCCCTCATTTGACAGCATGGTGAAAAGAAGCTTGTCGCGTTCAAAATCATTGAAGTCATTTTCAACATGTCTGAAATCGAGACCTGCCGGCTGGCCTGCCTGCCTGAAAAGAAACTGGTCCCCGGCACGTGCCGGCTTTTTCAGGCATACAGTGACGGCGTTCTTCTCATTGATGGCTATGAACTGGTTTGCCTGCACTCCGCGCATGATAGTGCACTGACCATCAGGCCAGTCGATCTCAAGGGAATCGACCAGGCTGCATTTGCCAAGTCCGAAGTGGAGCCGGGTGTCCATTGATGATTCAAATCCTCTTTCAGGGTAAAGTTCCTGGTAACATTGCCGTCCATCCCAGAAAAGCGTTACGGATGAACCTATAGCCCCTGAGTTTTTTCGCACGCCTTCGAGCATTACCGTCAGGTAATTTTCCCGCGAAAGAAGCTGGCTTTCATTCCTGTAAACAAAGGAAGGCATGTTCACGTTATTGACGACCAGGTCAAGGTCACCATCATTATCGAGGTCGCCGTATGCCGCACCGTTGGAGAACGAGGGAGTATTCAGCCCCCACTCAGCCGAGAGGTTTGTGAACGTCAGGTCACCATTATTACGGAAGGCGTAGTTCGGGATCTTCACGGAGGGGATCATATCAATGAGCCTGAGGATGGCTTTCTCTTCATTCCTTATAAGGGAGCGCATCATTGAAGGATTCGAATAAATGTCAAGGTAATCGCGGTCGAGCAGGTCCTTATATATCCCGTTCGCCACAAATATATCCTTCCAGCCGTCGTTATCGAGATCCATTATCAGGGCACCCCAGCTCCAGTCGGTAGAGCTGACACCGCTCAGCCTGCCGATTTCGCTGAATGAATTGTTCCCATTGTTCAGTTGCAGGACATTCCTGGCAAACTGCCTCCCATATCCGCTCTCTGCCTTTTTCCGGTATATTTCCCAGGTCTCGAACAATGCCTTGGTCTTATATCTTGCATTATCTTCCGGGGTCATCTCGGTTGCAAAAATGTCGGGCCAGCCGTCATTGTTGATATCTGCCACATCGGCGCCCATTGCCCCGAGGCTCATTTCACGGATCCAGTTTTCCAGCGACTCGGTAAATGTGCCGTTCCTGTTATTTATGTAAAGGTAGTCGCGTTCAAAGAAGTCATTTGAAACATAAATGTCGGGCCAGCCGTCCCTGTTCACATCGCCAATGCTCACGCCCAGGCCGAAGCTGATCTTGCTGCCGTAAATACCTGCCTCTCTGCTCACGTCAGTGAAATGGCCGTTATCATTCCTGTAAAGCCTGTTGCTGCCAAGGTTGTCGCGGATCTCCCTTTGCCCCGGCTTCATATCAAAATCCGTGACCGATTCGAACGAGTTATTGAGAAGATAGCAATCAAGGTCACCATCCCGGTCATAATCAAAAAAAGCGGCATGATTTGACAGGCCTTCAACGGCCAGTCCGAATTCCGATGCCTTATCAGTGAATGCAAGATCCCCGTTGTTAATGAAGAGCGCATTTGAGCGGTTTGGTGTACCGGGTGCACCTGACTTGCAGACGTATATGTCAGGCCATCCGTCGCCATTCACATCTGCAATTGTCACACCGGTCGACCAGGAACCAGGGCAGCCGACGCCGGCCTTTCCGGTAATATCCTCAAATACGAAATTCCCCTTGTTAAGGTAAAGCTTGTTGCCGGCCTGGTTTGAGCAGAAAAAGATATCCGTCAGTCCATCGCGGTTGAAATCCCCGAGTCCGACGCCAGCGCCGTTATAAAAGTTCCGGTAAGTATAGGTATTAAGCTGTTCGGTCGATTCAACCCTGTTTACAAAATCGATACCGGTATGTTTTTTATCAAGCAGGGTAAAGAGTCGTGGCTCCTTGTTCCTTAAACTGCTGTTTGTGCAGGAGAAAATCCAGAAGACACTAATCAGCAGAAGGCTAATGGAAATATGTCTGTATCTCATTCCTGACATAGCCGGAACAGGGTTATCCATAATTAATTCCGGAAAATTATAGAAAATAGGACAACTTTTATTTAATAAGCGATTTTTTGTTTCACGGAGGGAATCCTGAGGAAGTTTTCAAAGTCGAAATCCGTCAACCGCAAAGGTCGCAAATCCCGATGGCTATCCGGATTCCACAAAGCTCGCAAAGAGATTAAATTCAGCAAATTACCTTTGCATACTTTACGCGAACTTAGCGTTCTTTGCGGTTAAATCAGACTTTTGATACACCCTCCGTAGGGCTCCGGGTTTCGTCAGTGTTACCTTTTCATTCATATACAAAAAAAGAGCAGGCCGAATCTGCCTGCTCTTCTGATATTCGGTAATTCAATGTTACTTATTAATACCCGGGGTTCTGTGTAAGGTTCGGGTTTGCGGCCAGCTTATCCTTATGAATCGGGAAAATAGTCAGGTAAGCACCTGTCTTGAGAAGGTCCTGAGGATTGTAGTGCGGCAGGGTCCATTTCTCATTCTCGCCGAAGAATCCCCAGCGGATGAGGTCCTGGCGCCTGTTATGCTCAGCAAACATCTCACGGCCCATTTCATTGAACAGCTCACCACCCTGAACATCACCGCCTGCAAGGTCAAAGCTCAGGGGCCCGTCGAGGGTTGTAAGGTCAGGAACGCCTGCCCTTGCCCTTACCATATTCACAAGTGTCAGAGCATCAGTGGAGTTCCCGAGGCGCCATAAAGCTTCAGCTTTCATAAGGAGCACATCAGCATAGCGGAATACTCCGAAGTCGTTGCTCAGGTTGGCGGGGTCTGCACCCATTTCAAACTCCCATTTCCCGATCCTGACTCCTGACTGACGGTACGACTGGGGGCCAAGCTCGTTTATCTGAGGCTGAGTGGAGAACATGTTCCCGAAGTTAAGCGGCTCGCCGTCCGGGTCACCGAGCAGCGGAACAGGAAGACGGTCCGGCTTTGCTGTTTCAAAACCTGCATCGGTCACGAGTCCACCGGTTGCCTTCCACTGGAATCCTGCAAGGAAGCTTCCTCTTTTGGCTGCCGGGGCATCGAGCGTGCCGACATCACCCTTGCGGAGATCCTGATCACTGAAGGAGTTGTAGAATTCCTCAAGCGTGCAGTAACCGTTCCATGGCTGCTGGGTAAGGTTATAAGTGAACTGGCTTCCGTAGTGAAGTGTCTGGACACCCATCTGGAATCCCTGGAAGAACACCTGGTCGTAGGGGATTGCAAAGATGAATTCCTTTGATCCGGAATTATTCACATTGAAGTTCGTAAAGAAGCTTCCTTCCAGCGAATACTTGCCCGAGTTGATAATCTCGTCGCATGCATCGATCGCTTTCTGCCACTGCGGGGTTCCAACATATACGCCTGCATTAAGATAAAGCTTTGCGAGAAGCATCTCTCCTGCATAGTAGTTAAAGCGGCCATATGTAGTTCCGTCGACTGCCTTTGACAGTTTGGGAACAGCTGTTTCAAGGTCGCCGACAATAAAATTATATACTTCCGCCCTCGAATTTGTTGGAGGAGCAGCGGGAGCATTCGCAAAATCAGTCACGAGCGGTACATTTCCATAGAGGTCGATCAGCTGCCAGTAGAAGAAGCCACGGACTGCCTGAAGTTCAGAAACATAAGCATCAGCCTTGGCCTGGTCAACCTGGCCGGTCTGAACGAGTGACTGGAACTGGAAAATAAGCCTATTTGCGGTGTTAACGCCGCCAAAGCCGAAGTCCCATGCACCACCGGTATATCCATCCTCATTGGTCCATGAGTGAAGATGGAGCCTTCTCCACATTCCACCGTCATCCCAGTCGGAACCTCTCGTAGGCACTACCATTTCGTCGGTACAAACCTCCTGTGTATTATAAACATCACCGGAAGCGTAACCGCCAAACTGGGTATATGCGGCCCCAAGGGCTGAAATAAACTCTTCGTCAGACTTGAAGAAATTGCTTGGTGTAACATCGCTGTAAAGTTTCTCATCCAGGTTTGTGCACGATTGGTTGAAAGTAGTGACAAACAAGGTAATCAATACGCCTGTAAGCAGAAGTAATGATCTTTTCATCTTATTTTTATATATAGCTATCATATCTTAAGATTTTACAGGATTAAAAAACAATGTTGGCACCAAATGTAATCGATCTGGTCCTGAACCAGGTGTTTCTCCTGTCTACGCCCGGGATCAGAGGATTGTTATCATTTTCGATATCTCCCAGTCTGGGCTCAGGATCAGCGCCCTTGTATTTGGTAATGTAGAACAGTCTGTTACCTGCAAAATATAGCCTGATCTTACTGAAACCGGAAGCTTTCGGCATCCTGATGCTGTATCCAAGGCTTGCATTGTCAAGTGAAACGAATGAAGCATTTTCAACATGCCAGCTGGAAAGGATCCCTGATGAGCTGTTAAGAAGCGTATGGGTTACAGGGTTTCTCATGTCAGCTGCAGTTTTCGGCAGGTTGTAAGAGTTTATCATGAAGGGGACTTCATAGAATGCCCTGTATGAATTGATCAGGTCATGTCCGAACACACCGCGGAAGAAAATATTGAGATCCCAGTTCTTATATGAGAAGGTATTGCCCCATCCCATGATAACTTTTGGAAGTCCGTTACCGGTCACCGTCCTGTCGAGCGGGTCGATGGTACCGTCATGGTTCCTGTCTTCGAATATCCAGTTCCCGTCGGGATCGATTTCCTTGAAAACAAGTGTCCATATCTGGCCGATAGGTTTGCCTTCCTGGGCCCTTACCAGCGGAACATCGCTCTGTCCCGGAGCACCCATACCGCCAAGGTCGCGTGTTCCATATTTCAGCTCAGCACCGTTGTAGGTTCCTGAAAGTGAAACCAGTGTGTTTTCAAGACTATAGGATGGCGTCAGTGTAACAGTGTAGGAGAAGTCAGCCTTCTTCACTGCATTCCAGTTCAGGGTGAGTTCGAGACCGCTGCTCCTGATCTTACCGAGGTTGAGCCATGCATCTGTAAAGAGGTTTGGCGGAACCGGGACTTCATACTGGAATATAAGGTCGGTAGTGGTTCTCGTATAAAAGTCGAACGAACCTGATACCTTTGATTTGAAGAATGAAAAGTCGAATCCTGCGTCAAACTCACCTTTCTTTTCCCACTTCAGATCGGGATTAGCATTGCTCTGTGGGGCATACCCTGGTACAAATTCCCCATTATAGAAGAAGTTGCCTGAGGGGCCGAGCCGCAGAAGCGAAAGGTAGCTATCTGGGGGCTCGTTACCTGTGATACCGAAGCTGGCCCTTACCTTAAGATTGTCGATCGCTCCGACATTCAGGAACTTTGCAAGATCCACACCACCGCCGATGGCAGGGAATATTCCCCACTTGTTGGCGGTCCCGAACCTCGACGAACCTTCATACCTGGCGCTCATTGTCATGAAGTATGTATCTCTGAAGTTGAGGTTAGCCTGGCCGAAGAATGCGATAAGCTTGTTCGAGTCCTTGTAGCTGGTGATGGTTCCCTTACCGTTTTTGAAGTCGAGCGCTGCACCGAGATTATTATATGTGAACGCGTCTGTAAGGAAATCACCGCCCTGGGAGTAAAATCCTTCATTCGTGAAATCCTGGTAGGAATAGCCGCCCACTGCGTTTAGGCTCAGCCCAGAGATAATGTCACCATTATACCTGAGGGTGCTTTCAAACAGCTGGCTTGATCCAACCCTATTTTCCCTTGAAGCTAACCCATTCCTGTTCAAGCCAACAAAATAGCTGTTTTTGTCGTAATAGGTTCCATTGAATTGCTGGTTGTTCTGGACTGAATAGAATCCATCAATCGTGAAGCCTTTCAGGATCTGGTAGGTAGCTTTAAGGGCCACATTCAGAAGCCTGTCCTGCCGGTCATTCTTGTTTTCCTCGAGAATTTGTACCGGGTTATAGTAGTCGTACAGGACCTGGTTGAAATAGCCATCATACATTGCATATGCTGCATCGCTGCTCTTCACCGGCGCTGTCGGGTTGAAGATCGTGGCATATCTGAATGCATCGGCAAATCCTAATTTTGCATCCCTTTTGGTTGCGCTGAGATTCAGGTCGAAGGTCAGTTTATCGTTAAGCGCCCTCTGAGTAAAATTCAGACGGCCATTAAGTTCCGTATAGCCTGTTGTAAGCTGGACACCGCTTTCATCGCGGTAGTTGACAGAAGCCCTGTAAGTGGCCTTATCGGAACCGCCGGATATTGAGAGGTTATGTACCTGTGACCAGGCTGCCTGCGTTGTTTCCTTGAACCAGTCGGTATTTCCGCCAAAATCGGTCCCGAGGTTCACCTCGTTGTGCAGAGCCCTCCACTGGGTGGCATTCATCACCGGTATTGTCTTGGCGATGGTCTCATTGGTTACGTAACCGTTGTATTCAACGGTAGCCGTTCCTTTCTGTCCTTTCTTTGTGGTAACGATTATAACGCCGCTTGATCCGCGCGTACCGTAAATTGAAGCGGCTGATCCATCCTTAAGGACGTTCATCGATTCGATATCATTCGGGTCGACATTATCAAGCGACCCTCCGATAACACCGTCAATAACGATCAGGGGCTGGGTGTTTGCGCCAACGGTGCTCAAACCTCTCAACCTGATGTTATATGATCCGTTCGGGTCACCACCTGCTTTACTGATGGTAAGCCCTGATACTTTTCCGACGATCAGCTGTTCGGGAGCGGTGATGCTTCCCTTGTTGAATTCATCGGAGCTGACCCTGGTGATTGAACTGGTGATCTCCCTCTTTTTCTGAGTAGAGTACCCTGTTACAACAATCTCACCAAGGGCGCTGACTGATGGGGTCAGCTCTACATCTATCTGGGTGCGGGTCCCGACTGTAACAGTCTGGGAGTTGTAGCCGATAAATGTAAATACCAGAACAGCATCAGGCCCGGGCACATTAAGGGTATATTCTCCCTGGAGTCCGGTAGTAGTACCAGTAGATGTGCCCTGGATCACCACGTAGACCCCCGGAAGGGGTCCCTCCTCCTTGGAAGAAACCGTACCCTTAACTGTCCTTTGCTGTGCATTTGCCGAGCTTATTGCAAAGCCAAGCAACAAGAGAAACGTCATACATCCTCTTAACGAGAACATTGAATTCCAAAAAGTTCGCATAGTCATGTTATTTGGTAGGTTAGTATTGAATGAAAATGATGCCAAAAATCCATAAAGCTGTTAGGTCCGGGTAAGACGGCTAAACATGAATAAGGTTTTCTGTTTTAGCGGTCACATCACAAATTTAACATTTTTTTAATACAAATGTTAAATAGTGCAAAAAATGATTAAAAAATGCTCTGGGGCACAATCAGTGAACTTTTGAAGGGGATATCAAACTGCCTTTCGATACAAAAAATGTGATTTTTATCATCTAAAATTATTCTCCAGAAAGCCTGCCAGCTCAGGCCGCGAAGGGCTTTTGCCGTTTTTAACATAATAGCCTGATACGGCATTGGCAACAAGCAGGCATTCCGGCAAGGGCAATTCAAGGAACCTGGCAAAGCAATAGCCGGCGTTGAAGTTGTCTCCACCCCCCGTCAGGATCCTGGGCTCAGCACAATAAAATGTCTGGCGGCCGGCAAAGCCTTCGAAGCTGTAAGCAACTGCATCCCTGGTACGATGCAAAACCAGTTCGGTGACACCCATAGCCTTCAGCAAGGCTTCCAAAAGATCATGATCCGGAAGTGCTTCATCGAGACCCAGAATTCCCAACATCACTGATGCCTCATTCTGGTTGAGGCTCACGGTAACGGGTAAGAACTTATTGAAATCCCTTACCAGGCGCAAGGCATTCCGTAACTCACCGGGTTGTTTTCTTGAGCAGTCCGAAAAATCTATAAAGACAAAGGTTTTATGTTCCGTCCCGGTTACAAATGGCAGGACCTCATTGATGATCCCTTCCCATAATTCCGAGGACCTTGCAATTTCGCTCCAGTTGACAAGCGAAATCAGCTGTTTCCCTGAAAACAGCTCTCTTATCCTCCCTAGACCGAGGTGGTTTTTGACATCGTCCCATCCGAGATAATTATACGGGCCCGGATCGAACATAATCTTTTTAGAGTCATTGAATTCCATGGCAGAGGCGGTAATTGTTTCACCAATGGTGGACAGTGAGCAATTCACCGACATCGACCTGAACACCGGAAGTATCTCGGGGAGCCCGAATGTACCGATACACTGGGATTTAACACCAAGGTTACCAAGAGCGTTCGCCATTATCACCATATTTCCGCCGATCTTTGAAACCCTTGTTTCAAGCTCGACCCCGCAGCTTATACCCTGATGGCTGATCAGGAAATCGCCGAACCCGCGGCTATCGTCGAAGTAGATCGTCTTTCCGCCTTCATCCTTCCCCTTCACCACCCTGATAATATTATCAATACAGGCATCAAACCCCAGAACGGCATTCAGTTCGGGCGGATCTTCCTGCCTCAGTCTTGACAGTATTTCACTCTTATCCATATTTATATACATATTTATATAAATGTATCCGTGAGTTTACAGGATTCCTGCGGCGTCACTATCGAGCAGTAACCAGGAATCCCGGTGGGATTTCAGGACTGTTGCGGGTAGACCCGGTGTGACAGGAGTGCTCAGAAGGCGCCCGGTTATTTCAGCCTTCCGCTTCCCGCTGACCTGTAAAATCACTGTTCCAACCTCCATAATCTGCTTGATACCCAGCGTAATTCCGCGCTCGAGCTTTGCCTTCCCGGAGAAATACTTCTGCCCTACTTCGCTGGTTACCTTGTCAATTTCAATTATGTGTGAATATGTGTCAAAAGGTGTCCCGGGCTCATTAAGACCGAGGTGTCCGTTCATGCCCATCCCAAGCAGCATCATATCGACCGGTCCGTATTCTCTTACGTAACTATCAGTCTTTAAACATTCTTCTTCAGGATTTCCCGATTCCCCGTCAAAAAAGCAAAGGTTGACGGGTGAATAATCGATATGATCAAAGAGATGTTTCCTGAGAAATGAGAGGCAGTTCTCATTACTCCGTTCGCCAAGGCCCAGCCATTCATCTAGTCCGACAATCCTGCAGTGTCTGAAGCTCATCTCCCCTTCCCTGTTAAGACGGATGAGTTCCTTAAAAGTACCGACGGATGTTTCCCCTGCCGGAAAGCAAAGCAGGGCATCCGGCTTTTCCCTGATGATCCCTGCGATCTTCCTGGCTGTATTTACCGACAGCTCATAATAATTGTCATAAATAACCTGTTTCATACTTTCAATTCACCCCAGCCTTTCCTGTACTCCCTCCTGATGAACTGATTTGCCTTTTCGAAGTTGGTTATTCTCATGTTCGCTCCGTCCCATTTATATGTTATATACCGGCCCGGGAAGATGAATCCTTCCATCTTGCCATAAACAGGATCCACCCTTGAGATCTTTTCCCTGATGTTAAAGCTCCTCAGGAGGAGATTCCCCATGAGCACGGTCTCGGTCAGCGGTCCAGCATAACCGACAAACGGAGAGTCGACCTCGGCATTTCCATAACCTGCAATGCAGGCATCGATCCACTGCCACCAGTGGCCGTCCATATCTCCTTCGACCCTCGGGTATTTCTTCGGAACATTTATGTCTTTATTCCTGGAGAGAGGAAGAAGTATAGGATTTCGTCCTCCCCATCCGCAGGCTGCTTTTCCTTTTGTACCGATGAAGAGCGTGGCACCCTCGTAATCGTTCAGCCCCGGCCAATCGCCCATTATGTCGTTCATGTTCTTGTCAGGCTCGAGCTCAATGGGCCTTTCGGGGGTAATTCCGCCATCCATCCAGTAAAGGCGCAGATCCTTACCGTTCTTCATTTTGTACCTGAAACGGATCGAGCTTGAGACCGGCCCGCTGTCGGGATACTGACCTTCCTTGAAAATTCCTTCATATACCGTGCTGGCGCTTCCGGATACCTCGTACGGGTATCCCAGTTCCAGGAGCTTGAATGGCGGTCCCATAATATGGCAGCCCATGTCGCCGAGCGCCCCGGTCCCGAACTGCCACCATCCGCGCCAGTTGAATGGTACAAGATTGTCAATATAGTCAGTGTGCTGGGCCGTTCCGAGCCACAGGTCCCAGTTCAGCTCCTTGGGCACTGCAGGATGATTTGACGGCCAGGGAATTCCCTGAGGCCATACCGGCCTGTCAGTCCAGCAATATACCTCTTCAATATCACCGAGAAGATCAGCCTCGATCCATTCTCTGAGAGTCCTCATCCCGTCGCATGATGCTCCCTGGTCTCCCATCTGTGTTACCACCTTGTATTTCTCAGCTGCCTGGGTAAGTATCCTTGCTTCATAGATATCATGCGTAAGGGGCTTCTGAAGGTAGAGATGCTTCTTCATCTGCATTGCACTCAGTCCCACTATTGCATGGTTGTGATCGGGAATGGCAACCGAAACCGCATCGAAGTTCTTGTTCTCCTTGTCAAACATTTCCCGCCAGTCGTGATAGAATTTTGCCTTGGGGAACTCCTTTATCCGCGGTGCCGCCATCCGGTCGTCGACATCACAAAGGAATGCTATCTCTGCATTTTTCTTCGGGGCAATAGCATAATGGCGGATATCATCAGCGGCTTCACCGCCGCATCCGACAGCGGCTATTAATAGCTTGTCGCTGGGTGCAATGTGCCCCAACCCGCTGACCGTGAAGCTTGGCAAGATAGTAAAGGCAGCAGCTCCTGAGGCGGCAACCTTAACAAAATTCCGGCGCGATATCCCTGTCGGACTACCTGGTTTTTGGTTGACTATTTTCATTTTATGATAATATGAGGTTAGTAGAAGTATCCACTGCCGTGCGCAGACATCTAAGGTAATAATTAAATGTCGAATTCCGGCAATAGCGGGTAAGGAAATGGTGTTGGCTGGTTGCTGGTTACGAGTTGCCTGTTGCCTGTTACCTGTTTTCTGATGCCTGACGCCTGACGCCTCGTGCCGTTAAAAGCCCCTTCAGGTGGTTGGGGGGCCCGACTTTTTAATGATCGTGGCGTTGCTGATGATCGGCTTTGCCCAGAAGCTAATGAAAAGAATGTATGCCAACGTGAGGTAGAGAATGGTCATTCCAGCCTGCAGGCCGATAAGGTCCTTAAGCTTTCCTATCAACAGGGAGACTATTGCTCCTCCGGCAATACCTGTGCAAAGTATGCCCGAAAAGGAACCGTGAAACTTTGTGACACTGTTAAGTGCAAGGGAATAAATTACTCCGTACATAACGGAAAGACAGAATCCAAGGGCCGGAAAACCAAAAACAGCCATATTTTTGCCTCCGAAAAGGGTGGTCGTGAGGATAATCAGTCCTGCAATTGTAAATAACTTCAATACGAGCTTGCTGTCTATCAGCTTAAGAAGGATCATGCCAAGGACACATCCAATAGTCATAAGGCCCCAGAATAGTCCGACTGCCCTGGCACCTTCAACCTCCGGCCTCAATCCGTGATAAGTACGCAGAAATTCTGATATCCAGTTGGCAATGCCCTGTTCGGTACCGACATAACAGAATATTCCAAGGAAGAAAAGAATGACTGTTTTTTGTTTGAACAATTCAACATGTGTTGCCCAAGCGCCGACAATCTCATCTTCTTTCCGCTCTACTTTACCAAAGCGCGATGCGAGAATAATCACCATCATAAGAAGGCTTACAAATGTAAATATCCAGTAAATTGAAACCCAGGGAAGCTTTCCAGGGGTCAGGAATGACATCACCGAAAGAAAGGCTCCGCCAGCGGGCTTATCAGCACCAAGGTGCATTACCAGGTATGAATATACGAAGGGACTCAGGAATGAAGCTGCGCCAAATACGAGCTGTGCAATTATTGAATTAAAAGCAAAATGCTCCTCGCCGCCTGTTACCCGAAGGAGGGGATAAATAGCCACCTGTAGTATTGCCATTCCGCTTCCTATCAGGAACAGTGAGACCAGGAAGACAGGGAAAACAGGCACAAGAGAAAAAAGAATTGCGCCGGCAAATGCCAGTATCCATGCAAACACAAGACATATTTTTTCTCCATATTTCTGTATTAACATCCCTGCAGGAATTGACATCAGGCCATATGCAATAAAAAATGAAAAGGGAAGAAGTCCTGTCATTGTTCCGCTGAGGGAATAGCTGTCGCTGGCATTGGGATTTATTGCCCCAAGGATATTTGTAAGGAATGAAATCGCAAAGAATATCAGAAAAATAAGGTTAACGAGGTAGTAGTTCCGTTTCATATCGACTGCAAGTTTTTGGTATAAAATGACCAGGAATTTGATCCTTAAAAGTAGCAATATAAATTACAAAGCCCAATTTTTACCGGACAATTCATCCTGTTGTTCATACCGTACGTTTCGTATTCCAAATGCAGGCACAGCAAGTATCTAAGACCCGGACAGGAAGCCTTTAAGGTTGTATTTCCCTCCTGCCCTGGTAGTGAACTCAAAACTCTTCTCCCCGTACTTCAGCCTGCACTGCCCCCCTTTTTTTGAATGGATCACTGCATTCGTGATCTTTCCCTTTTCCCAGGAGAGGTCGACCACAAATCCTCCCCTTGCGACCAGCCCCCTGAACGATCCCGTGCTCCATCCTGACGGCAGGGCAGGCAGCAGTTCGATGAATCCCTGGTGGCTCTGCAGCAGCATCTCGGCAATTCCGGCGGTCCCACCGAAATTACCATCAATCTGGAAGGGAGGGTGGCTGTCGAACAGGTTGTTCAGCGTCGACTTTCCGAGAAGCTCCCCGATATGGAAATACGCTTTATCACCATCATGTAACCTTGCATAAAAGTTGACTATCCAGGCCCTGCTCCAGCCGGTATGGCCGCCGCCGTTTGCCAGTCTCCTTGCGATCGTTTTCCCGGCAGCCCGGTACAGCTCAGGGGTCCGGGGCGTGATCTGGGCAAGTGGATACAGGGCAAGGAGATGAGACATATGCCGGTGACCCGGCTCCACTTCTTCGTAATCCTTGATCCATTCCCGTATTGTACCGTTCGCATTTATGGTTACCGGCGGCATTTTAAACTTAATACCCCTGACCCTTCTGGCGAGCTCCTGGTCAATCCCCAGTATCTCAGAGGCTAATATGAAATTATCGAACACCGCATTCACGGTTTCGATATCGACCGTTGCAGAATATGTAAGCATGGCAGGCTCACCAGTTCCCGGAATCCTGTAACTGTTCTCCGGTGAGTGCGAAGGGTTGGTCACCATATATCCCTCAGGCGACATTGTAAGAAACCCGAGGAGGAACTCAACGGAACCTTTTATAACCGGGTAGGCGGTTTTCCTCAGGTAGCCGGTATCGAGGGTGAACAGGTAATGCTCAAATAGTGGGAAGGTCATCCAGGGGCCGTCCGTTGGCGTAATTCCCCATACCCCGTCTGCAACTCCCGTTCGCCCGAAGGGATCCACCAGGTGATGCAGGGTCCAGCCGCCTGCGCCATACATTTCCCTTGCAGTCACGCTGCCGGGGATTGTCAGCCTTTTGATAAAGTCAGCCAGGATCACTGCTGTTTCGGGGAGATTGCACACCTCGGCCGGCCAGTAGTTCATCTGCAGGTTTATATTTGTATGAAAATCGGAGTTCCATGGCGCATTAAGATCCTTGTTCCATATACCCTGGAGGTTTGCCGGAAGGACTCCCGGTTGCCGGGATGAGCTCATAAGCAAGTATCTGCCGTATGCAAAATAAAGTGCGATCAGCCCGTTATCCGCAGCACCTTTCTTTACGCGGGCAAGTCTTTCATCTGTTGGCATGGAGTTCAGGGAGTCGGGGCCGAAATCAAGGGAGACCCTGTCGAAGATATCCCTGTACTCTTCGAGATGATCATTTTCAAGAGCTTTAATATCCATTCCTTCTGCCCTGTCGAGGATCCCGGAGCAAACCGATGCCGGATCAATTGATGCGTCTGTATCAAGCTTTTCGATGTTGTAGTCGGTGGCAGCGGTAAGCACTATGAGGATCCCGGAGGCATTCCTTATCCGGATCCCGTTCCCTTCCACGGCCGCATCACCGCCTTCTGCCCGGATCCTGGCTTCAGCACAAAAGCGCATATGCGCACCACCCGGGCCGCTCAGGGAATCAGGGGCATCTACTATCTGCCCTTTAAGCAATATTCGGCCGTCGCTCTCTGCCTTTACAGTCGCATCCCTCTCCCGGCTGAGGCTGATCACAGTGTTTATGCGGCCACGCCCTGATGCCTTAAGGTAAACTACCAACGCATTACTGACTGCCGGCACAAATACTTTCTCTGTATACTCCTCTCCCCTGACCGTGAATCGGGATGAAGCAATCCCCGACGCCAGATCCAGCTCCCTCCGGTAGCCGTCAACCGGATCTGCCCATTCATAATTTATCAGCAGGTCGCCGAGAGGCTGATACGACCTGATACGCGGAGGGGTGCCAATGAAATCTGCTTCAGCGATCTTTTCGGCCTTTTTAATTTCCCCGCTGAAGATGGATTCCCTCAGCGCTTTGAAATTTGTGAGAGCTTCCGGATTATTATTATTGATTTTTGAGCCTGCCCAGATACTCTCCTCATTTATCTGGAGCCGTTCCCTGGCCGGGTCCCCGAAAACCATGGCGCCTAACCGCCCGTTGCCGACAGGCAGGGCCTCGTTCCAGTCCGATGCAGGCTTATTGTACCATAGTTTCAGGCTGCTCTCATTATTTTTGCATGCCGTTGTCAGGAGAATGGGGAGAAGAAGGGTTGTGAAGATCTTGGTCATGGGGTGGAACTGGTTGCTGGGTGCTGG
>DCFQ01000075.1:19515-48278 GCA_002319915.1 Bacteroidales bacterium UBA1800
TGCTGGGTGCTGGTTGCTGGTTGCTGGTTAGGTCATCAGTCGATAAATGTAAATCATTTTAAGATCATATAAATTCAATTAATGTAATTTTGCAGCAGATTCATTTGCCATGGAGAGGTTATTCCTGAAACATGATCAGAAAGTCGAGTGCCTCCTGTGCCCTCATGGTTGCATGCTTGCAAAGGGGGCAAAGGGAATATGCGGGGTCAGAAGAAGTACAGGCAAAGAGATAGAGCTTGCAACGGATGGCATCGTTTCAGGATACTCAGTGGATCCCGTTGAGAAAAAGCCTCTTTACCACTTTTTTCCGGGGATGGAAATCCTGTCGGTCGGTTCATACGGATGCAATCTGAGATGTGATTTCTGCCAGAACTGGGCGATCTCCCAGGGTACTGACGACAGGCAGCAGGGCCGCATGGCTCCGGAACGGATAGCGGCAGAAGCAGGTTCCGCCCGGAACAATATCGGGGTCGCATTTACCTATAATGAACCAGTTGTCTGGTTCGAGTTCATGAGGGATATTGCCTTGAAGGTGAAAAAAGAGGGCCTCTATACGGTTATGGTCAGCAACGGGTTTGTAAATCCGGGGCTCATGGATGAAATAACCGGGTTTATCGATGCCTTCAATATTGATCTTAAAGCATTCCGTGGCGACTTCTACAAAAAGCTTACCGGTGCCGGCATTGAGCCGGTTAAAAATGCGCTAAAGCAGATATCCAGGGCAGGAAGGCACCTTGAGATAACAACCCTCATCATCCCGGGCAGGAACGACAGTGATGAGGAAATGCTAGAGGAATCAGCCTGGATTGCAGGTGAGCTGGGTGATTCGGTGCCCCTTCACCTCAGCAGGTATTTCCCGGCATACAGGCGGAATGATCCTCCGACACCTCAGTCAACACTAGACAGGCTGTATGATGCTGCCAGCACAAATCTCAAATATGTTTACCTGGGCAACACAACTTCCATGAAGGGCCAGAATACGAAATGCATAAGCTGTGGAACCGTGGTAACGAAAAGATCAGGGTATTTCATACAGAATACCGGGCTCGATGAGAAAGGCCGATGCCTGGAATGCGGGAATCGTGTTTACGAAAACTTCAGCTTTTCTTTTCAGCAAGAGCGCTGAGCCTCATGCAAAGCCTATCAACTCCCACGAACAGATCCTTCTTGACCGCGTTGAAGTGAACCCTTACAGCTTTTGGATCATCCGGTTCCGGGGGATTATTAACCCTCCTGAACAGATCCTCCCTGAGTGCAACCGCATCGGCCAGTATTCCCGTTATGTCTTCTTCCTTTTCGTCGGGATGGACGCTTCCAAACGTAAAAGAGTCTGAAATGACTTCAAATATCAGATAATCAATGTCCTTTTTAAGCCGCCTGACGCTTGCCATATGCCCTGGATTTAACTGTATTTCTCAAATATAGCAAAATAACTGATTCACAAATCACTGAAAGTTCAGTTATTCCTGACAAAAGCGTGAACGCTCTCTTCAGCTTTCTCCACGTAGAGACTCCGCAGCATGGTGATAAGAGGTACCTGAACATTGAACGGTACCGCGTCGATCTTATTGAACGGCAGCACCATCGGGGAAGTCCCGGTCATGAAGACGGCATCATATTCCCCGATGGAATCTGCATCAATGCACCTGAATTCGACCCTTAAAGAATTCTCATCACAGATCCTGAGGATATGCTTCCGGGTTATCCCGTTAAGGATCAGTTCGTCAGGGGCGGTGATCAGTGTATCCTCCTTGAGGAAGAATATATTGGAGCGGCTGCCTTCGGTGATCTGGTTCCTGCTGTTAACGAGAAGTGCTTCGTATCCCCCCTCAAGGATGAGCATGTGGTAGATCGACGACCGGAGCCTGTGATTTATTACCTTGGATTCAGGGTCCTTCCGCTCGGCATGGAAGAGTATCCCCTTCACCCCGATGCGGTACTGGACTTCAGAAGGATAGACCGGCTCGATGAAATAGATCAGGTAGCTTGCAACATCCTTGTTATAGTTAAATACGATCTTAAGATTGATATCTTTCCTTTTCTCTGCTTTAATAAGCTTTATCAGATCTTTCCTAATGATGCCGGGATCTGCAAGTATCTCCCTGCCCTGCATTCTTGCACTTGCTTCAAGGCGTTCCATATGGTCATAAAAGAACACGGGATTCCCTTTCATCACCCTTATCACCTCGTAAACCGAATCTCCTTCATATACAAGCCCGCTGTTGAACTGATCGTCTGACTGAAGTTCACCGTTAAGGATGAAATTTCTTCCGTAACACTCTTCCATTTCATTCATTTTAGAGTCACAAATTTACAAACTCTGAGCAATTCTGGTTCCAAATCTGTTTATATTAGCGGTTGACGCAGCATCAGGTTTTTCTGTTCATGTATGCCATTATAGACATAGAGACCACGGGCGGAAGCGCATTATTGGAGAAGATCACTGAAATTGCGATCTACCAGCATGACGGTGAAAAGATCACGGGGGAGTATGTCTCCCTGGTCAATCCCGAGCGCAACATCCCCTATTTCATAACCAATCTTACCGGGATCACGAACGAAATGGTTGAGAATGCCCCGAAATTCTATGAAATTGCAAAAATGGTGGTCGAGCTTACAGAAGGCCGGACATTCGTTGCCCACAACGCCAGGTTTGATTACTCCTTTATCCGTCAGGAATTCAAGGCCCTCGGGTATAATTTCAGGAGGAACATCCTGGATACCGTAGCTCTTTCCAGGAAGCTGATCCCCGGTCACAAGTCATACAGCCTCGGAAATCTTTGCAAGGACCTGAACATTATCATTAACGGGAGGCACAGGGCTTCAGGAGATGCCCTTGCGACGGTCATACTGTTCGAGAAGCTCCTTACCAGGGACAGGGATGTCAACGGAAAAGGCCGTGGCCTGGTCAGGAACACGAAGATTGCCAAGCTTAACCCGAAGCTCGATGTTGCCAGGATCGATGTGATTCCCGAAGAGCCCGGGATATACTATTTCTATAACGAAAAAGGGGACCTGATTTATGTTGGCAAAAGCCGGAATCTCCAGCAGCGTATAAGGACCCATCTTTCGAACAATACGACCTCCAGGGCCATGGAAATGCGCGACATCATAGCCGATATTGACTGGGAGGTAACCGGGAGCGAGCTTATTGCCCTCCTGAAAGAGTCGGCGGAGATCAAGAGCAACAAGCCGGTCTACAATCGGGCCCAGCGGCAGACCAGTTTCCAGTGGGGCATTTTCTCATTCACAGACAACAGGGGATATATCAATTTCAGGTATGGCCGGATAGTAAACGACGATATCCCTCTCTCTGTCTACTCATCTTCAGGCAGGGCAAAATCAAGGATGGAATCACTCACCGAAAAATATCAGCTTTGCCAGAGACTCGCTGGACTGTACGATACTTCCGGCCAGTGCTTCCATCACCAGGTCGGGATCTGCAGAGGGGCTTGCTGCGGGGAAGAGACTCCTCGCGACTATAATGAACGTGCCAAAAAGGCGGCCGATGAATTCGTGTTCACCCGGCGGAATTTCTTTATCATCGACAGGGGAAGGGACAATGATGAACGAAGTGCCGTGAAGATCGTAAACGGGAAATTCGTAGGCTACGGCTATTTTAATATAAATGATATGGGTTTCGGACTCGACGCTGTTCACGACTGCATCGAGGCCACAAAGGATAACCACGATATCCATGTTATCCTTAAGCAATACCTGAAGGGATACAAGTTCGAAAAGCTGATAGAATTCTAGAAATCCGTCGCGATTCCCGCGTACAATATGCTTAGACACCGGTTCCATGCATGAAATCATCTTAATCTAATTCATATATTTGTTATCATACTAACACTCCTGTTTTATGGCAGTATTTACACGCACAACCAGGAACCTCATAGTCAGGATTGAGGAATTCTTTGACAATATTGATCTCGGACTGCTGGTCTTCAGGGAAGGTGTGAAGGCCTTTCTGGACAAGGACATGGAAACCTTCGAGAGGCATATCAGCAAGATCGAGATCCTCGAAAGCAATGCAGACAAGCTTCAGAGGTCGATTGAAAACGAGATGATCACACATTCGATCCTCCCGCAGCACAGGAGCGAGGTGAGCTCACTAATTGACGTCCTTGATGAGATCATTGACACGATCAAAAGTTCGCTGATCGAGATCAGCATCGAAATGCCAGTCATCCCGCCTTCCCTGAACCATGGTATTGAGACGATAACGGAGGCATCTGTAAGTGCGGGACAGGAGCTGATCCCTGCAGCAAGGGCATATTTTGTCGCCCCGTACACGGTCAGAGAGAAGCTGTTGAAAGTATATTTCTTTGAAAGTGAGACCGACAAGCTGTCAAGGAGCATCAGGAAGACCATTTTCCAGGAAATGAATGACCTGGATCTTGCACAGAAATCTCATCTCAGGTATATTATTCACCATATTGAGAACATATCGGACACTGCCCAGAAAGCTGCGGACATCCTTTCCGGCATGGCTATAAAAATAATTATGTAAATGATCCTCCTTTTCCTTGTTAGCGGACTTTTTTTAGGATGGTCCCTTGGTTCGAACGATGCCGCCAATGTCTTCGGCTCGGCTGTCGGATCAAAGATGATCAGTTTCCGGAAGGCCGCAATCATTGCATCAGTATTCGTTATCCTCGGAGCGGTCCTCCAGGGAAAGGGAGCCTCTGCAACCCTCGATAAACTAGGTGCGGTGAACGCGATCGGCGGGGCTTTCACTGCTGCTCTTGCTGCAGCAGTCACCGTTCACCTCATGACCAAGCTTACCATTCCGGTCTCCACCACACAGGCAATAGTGGGGTCAATAATAGGGTGGAACCTTTTTACAGGAAATCCTACAGGAAGCAAAGCCCTGACCCAGATTGTCTCAACCTGGATATCCGGACCGATAGTGGGAGCTGCGATTGCAATCCTGCTGTATATTGCGTTGAAGGCAGTGAAGAAAAAATCCGGGATCCATCTTGTCAGGTTTGAGTCCTGGATCAGGACCAGTCTGATCATTGTCGGAGCATTCGGTGCATTCAGCCTGGGGGCGAACAATATCGCAAATGTTGTCGGTATCTTTATTCCGGCTTTTAACCTCGAGGGGCTCAATCTGGGGCTCTTCACCCTTTCGTCATCACAGCAGCTCTTCCTGCTGGGAGGGATAGCCATAGCCGCCGGGATACTGACAAATTCTGAAAACATGATGAATGTTGTCGGCAACCAGATTGTGGAGCTTTCATCAGAAGCCGCGCTTGTCGTGGTCTTCTCACAGGCAATTGTTTTGTTTATCTTTTCCTCTTCAGGTCTTTCTTCCATGATCACAGGGATCGGCCTCCCTCCCATTCCGATGGTACCCGTCTCGAGCACACAGGTAATGATCGGGAGCATAATCGGGATTGGGCTGTACAAAGGTGTTAGGAATATCAATTTCGGGATACTGGGTGAGATCGGCATAGGATGGGTAGCAACCCCTGTTCTTTCAGGCTTGCTGACCTTCTTTTCCCTGTTTTTCGTAAAGAACATCTTTGGAATAGATGTTGGCCATAAGCTGACAGATCTCCAGGAACCCGCGGCTGCAAATATGGCCGGGCAGATAACGGGCACCGGACTTTCGCACATTCTGAAGTACTTCCTGCTGAGCGTTCTCTTCGCCGGTATTGCAGCGATCATTTATTTCTATTTCCTCGAAAGAAAAAAGAAGAGGGAGTTCAGGAGATCGGAGGAAAGATTCTGGAGCAACCTGAAATAACGAGGAGATAATCTATAATCAATTAATGCAAGCTTTCTGCATAATGAAAAAGATCCATGGAAAAAAGCATGACAGACCTCCTCAGGGAGATCAGAAATGATCTTAAGGAGAATGCGGATGAGAAAACAAGGATATCGGGGGAAAGGTTTTTCAGGGAAGATGTACGGCTCTACGGCCTTAAATCGTCCGAAGTCTCGCGGATAAGCCAAAAGCACTTCACTTCCGTGAAAGGGGAAACTAAGGAATATGTTTTCCGGATCTGTGAAGAGCTTTGGCGCTCGGGCTATCTCGAGGAATCGTTTATCGCCTGCAACTGGTCATACAATATGTATAGGTATTTTGATCCTGACGACCTTATTCTTTTTGAAAGATGGATAATCAAGTATGTTACAAACTGGGCGTCCTGTGACACCTTCTGCAATCATACGGTAGGAACGCTTATCGAAATGTTCCCCGATGAGATCCCGACGATCATTCAATGGACGGTTCATCCGCAGCGGTGGATGAGAAGGGCATCGGCGGTATCCCTGATAGTTCCGGCAAAAAAAGGACTCTTCCTCAAAGAGGTATTTGAGATTGCCGGCAGCCTCCTGTCCGACAGGGATGATATGGTCATGAAGGGCTGCGGATGGATGCTGAAGGTCGCAAGCCAGGCCCATGAAAAGGAGGTTTTTGATTTTATCATGAAGAACAGGGGTATTATGCCCCGGACAACCCTGAGGTATGCCATTGAAAAGATGCCGCAACACTTAAAAGTTCAGGCCATGGCAAAATAATTTAGCACTCTTTTGTACTTTTGAGCCCGACCTAACAAACGGAAGCTATGCATAAAAAACTCTTCCCTCTGATCATTCTCGCAATCATTCCTGCCTTCGCGGTCGCGCAGGACCGGATAACGGGAAGGGACTTCGCCACAAGATCGGAGGTAATCGCCCAGAACGGGATGGCTGCGACCAGTCAGCCGCTTGCGACCCAGGTTGCCCTCGACATCCTGAAAAAGGGCGGCAGCGCAATTGATGCCGCAATAGCCGCCGACGCGGTACTCGGCGTCGTGGAACCTACAGGCTCTGGTGTCGGAGGTGACTTGTTTGCAATCATCTGGAGCGCCGATAAGGGAAAGCTGTACGGGTTGAACGCAAGCGGCAAGTCACCCAGATCGCTTAAGCTGGAGTACTTCAGGAACAATGGCTTGACGCGGATTCCGTCGTACGGTCCGCTTTCAGTTTCCGTGCCGGGCTGCGTCGATGGCTGGTTTGAAATGCACGACATGTTCGGGCGCCTTCCCATCCGCGACATTCTTCAGCCTGCGATCAACTATGCTCGGAATGGATTCCCCGTGAGCGAGGTGATAGCTTACTATCTTGCCAGTAATACACAGTCTCTGAAGGATTACCCCAATATAAAGGAGACCTACATGCCGGGCGGCAAAACACCTGCCAAGGGTGAAATATTCAGGAACCCTTTCCTGGCAAATACCCTTGAGAAAATTGCCAGGGGAGGCAGAAATGAATTCTACCAGGGCTCGATCGCAAAAACCATCGATGTCTTCATGAAATCGCAGGGAGGATTCCTGTCGTTTGACGATTTGGCGCGGTACCATTCGGAATGGGTTGAACCGGTAAGCTCATCCTACAGGGGTTATGATGTATGGGAACTGCCCCCGAACGGACAGGGGATTGCAACCCTACAGATCCTCAATATCCTTGAAGGATTTGATATTGCTTCCATGGGCTTCGGGTCGGCTGATTACATCCATATCTTCACGGAAGCAAAAAAGCTTGCATACGAGGACAGGGCAATATTTTATGCAGATCCGAGGTTCAGTTCTGTTCCGGTCTCACAACTGATTTCAAAAAAGTATGCTGCGGAACGGCGCAAGCTAATCAGCCAGGACAAGGCAGCAAAGATCTACGATCCGGGCAGGAATGAGCCACAGAACACTATTTACCTTACGGTGGCTGACAAATACGGGAACATGGTATCGCTGATCCAGAGCAACTACAGGGGAATGGGATCCGGCATGTGCCCTCCCGGACTCGGGTTTGTGCTGCAGGATCGCGGGGAGATGTTCACCCTTGAAGAGGGGCATGCAAATGTTTATGCCCCGGGGAAGAGGCCGTTCCACACTATCATCCCCGGATTTATCACCAGGAATGGGAAACCATGGGTCAGTTTCGGGGTGATGGGAGGCGATATGCAGCCTCAGGGCCAGGCGCAGATCGTGGTCAATCTCATCGATTTCAAAATGAATCTCCAGGAGGCGGGCGATGCCCCACGTATCCATCATATTGGATCATCCGAACCGACCGGGGAACAGATGACCGACGGCGGAACACTTCTCCTCGAGAGCGGCTTCAGGTGGGAAGTCATCCAGAAGCTGCTTGCGATGGGTTACAAGATACAATGGGACCTGGGTGGTTACGGGGGTTACCAGGCCATCATGTGGGATGACAGGAACAAGGTATGGTACGGAGCTTCCGAATCGCGTAAGGACGGTCAGGCTGCAGGATATTGAAATCAGGCTGCAGGCGGCAGGCGACAGGCGTCATTTTGGAGGCGTCAGGCTTCTGATTTTTGGCGTGAGAGATTGAGACCATTCATTGCCTGCTCTTTTATCTCGGGCAATTCCAGGACCTTTGTTGTCCCTCCCTTTTCGAGATTTATATCGTGCGGCTTGTTTGTCTTCCATGCACCGCAAGTGAAATCAGGAACATCGATCGACTGCGACCTGTTGGCGACAGACCATTCGCTCAGGGGAGCCACTGAACTCCATGCTGCCCCATCATAAACATTCTGATCGAGCGGCAGCCCGTTCCTCAGGCAATCCATCAGCCTCCAGTCCATAATGAAATCCATGCCGCCGTGGCCGCCTACCTTCTTTGCCATCTCCCCCACCCGCTTGAGGATCTCAGGTGAATGTTCAGCCCATATCTTCTTTGTTTCCTCATCACTCAGCCAATCCTCTCCGAGGGCAATGAGTTCATTGGGGTACTTCCGTGCCATGCCCTTTGTCCCTTTGACAAGGTGTATCCTCGAATAGGGCTGGGTCGATGAAACGTCGTGCTGAAGCATGATCGTTCTGCCAAGCGCGGTGCGGATGATGGTGGTATTCAGGTTCCCCCTGAAATTGCGCCCGGCGAAATCCTTGTAGAAGGGATCTGCGGCTGCAAGCTCATTGGCTTTGGAGCCCATGGTAAAATCGTTTGTCGAGACCGAGCTGAGATAGTCCATCCTGTCGCCCCTGTTGATATTCAGGAGCTGGCAGATTGGCCCCAGTCCATGTGTAGGGTAGAGATCCCCGTTACGGGAAGCATTCTCCTTAAGCCTCCACATATCCGTATATGCTCCGTCAACCGGCCGGTCGTCAAGCGGCTTCTTGAAGTTATAACCCATGAGGTTATGAATATATGCCCCTTCCCCGTGTATAATGTCGCCGAACATTCCCTGCCGGGCCATATTGAGGGTGAGAAGCTCGAAGAAATCGTAGCAGCAGTTTTCAAGCATCATACAATGCTTCTTTGTACTCTCCGAGGTCTCGACTAGCTGCCATGCTTCATCGACTGTCCTGGCGATCGGCACTTCGCTGATCGCATGTTTGCCGTTTTCCATGGCATAAAGGCAGATCGGAGTGTGCAGGATCCAGGGCGTGCATGTATAGATAAGATCGATATCGGGGAGTTCAACAAGCTTTTTCCAGGCATTTTCGTCCCCGAAAAATTCCAGGGCGGCCGGCCGTCCGATCGCCTGCAGGAATTTCTGGGAAGATTTGACGCTTACCTCTCTTTTATCGCAGAATGCTTTGATCTCAATCCCTTCAATGTACGAGAGCCTCTGAACGGCATCACTCCCCCTGTCACCAAGGCCGATGATCCCTATTCTGACAGTTGGCAGGGGGGGAGCTGCATATCCCGACATATTGAACTTCTGAGTATGTACAGTGCCGGCTGATGCGAGAATGCCATCAAGGTTGGAAATTTTATTTTTAGGTGTGCATCCAGGAAGAAATCCTCCGGCAAAAGAGCCAGCACCAGCAATTGTTGCGGCTTTAAGAAAATTACGGCGGTTAGTTTTCATGTGGGTTGGATATTGGATTTTAAATATTTTCAAGGTTATGCAAAATACTACAATTATTGAAAATCCCTGTACAAAAAACAGAGCGAATTTATCTGTTAAACCTGTTTGATTAGCTCACTTTTTATATTTTTACACCGGGAACTAACCTCTGAAATGATAACTGAAAACATATCGCTAAAAAAGTACAACACATTTGGCCTTAATGTCCGGGCCGACCGGATGGTATCGTTCAAAGGTGAGGAGAATGCGGCCAGGTTCTTCAGGCAGAACAGGGATCTTATGCAGAATTCACTGGTACTAGGAGGAGGCAGCAATATACTTTTCGTTCAGGATTTCCACGGGACGGTCATTCACCCGGTAATGGATGAAATTGCCCTTGAGGAGAAAAAAAGCGATTATGTAAGGATCTCAGCCGGGGCAGGGCTTGAATGGGACCGGCTGGTTGAAATGACTGTCAGCTATGGTTTCGGAGGACTCGAAAACCTCTCGCTCGTCCCCGGACTCGTAGGCGGGGCGCCCGTTCAGAATATAGGTGCATACGGCGCTGAGGTAAAGGACTGCATCGAAAAGGTAAGAGCTATCGATCTGAATGACGGAGAGGTCAGGGAGTTCACGAACAGCGAGTGCAGGTTCTCCTACAGGGACAGTATTTTCAAGCAGGATTTCAAGGGCAGGTTCCTGATCACAAAAGTTTTTTTCAGACTCTCGACGAAACCCAGGTTAAGCCTGGAATACGGTATGCTCAAAGAAGAGATTAGCAAATTCGGATCAAATTCCCTTGGCAATGTCAGGAAGGCAGTCATAAGCATCAGGCAGAGCAAGCTTCCAGATCCCGCTGTGACCGGGAACGCCGGCAGCTTTTTCAAGAATCCGTTTGTGGATGAGGCCGCGGTTAAAGAACTGAAGCTGAAATTCCCCAAGCTTCCGGTTTTCAGGGAACCATCAGGAACAATTAAGCTTGCAGCGGGATGGCTGATAGAACAATGCGGCTGGAAAGGCAAAAGGATCGGGGATGCCGGTGTTCATGAACGGCAGGCACTTGTCCTTATCAATCACGGGAACGCTTCAGGGAAAGAAATCTGGCTCCTTTCGGAAGAAATAAGGAAATCGGTTTACGATAAATTCGGCATCAACCTTGTCAGGGAGGTTGAGATAGTCGGCACTACCTGAATATCCTCCGCCGGTTCAGCTCACGCTGATACTCGCTGGCATACCGGTTATGCTCGCCAAGAGTCCTGGAGAAATTGTGATATCCGGAAAGATCAGCTTTTGCAACAAAAAACAGGTAATCATGTTTTTCAGCGTTCAGAACAGCGTCAATATCTTCAGCTGAAGGGCAATCGATCGGGCCCGGAGGCAATCCCTGGTATATGTATGTGTTATATGGCGAGTCAATGAGGAGATGCTTTTTTAGCACCCTGCTGATTGTGAAATTATTAACAGCAAACTTTACCGTCGGATCCGCCTGAAGCGGGATACCCCTCCTCAGCCTGTTGATATAAACACCGGCAATCCTTGGCTTCTCATCGGACCTGGTTGCTTCTTCCCTGACAATGGATGCCAGGACGGATACTTCTTTCCTGGTCAGTCCAAGCCCCTTTGCCTTTTCACTCCTTTCATCAGTCCAGAACTTCCTGTATTCCTTGAGCATCTTCCTGTAGAATCCGTCGGCACCTGTATTCCAGAAAAACTCATAGCTGTCAGGAATGAAGACCGAAATCACATCATCCCTGCTAAACCCGTCCTTCGAGTATCTGCCGGTGTCAGCCAGGAAGGCGATCAATTCTGAGGAATCTGCCTCTATCTGGCCGCCAACTCTGCCGGCAAGATCATAGAGCGTCCGGATATTGTTGAATGTAACTGTCACCGGGGACTGCCTTCCCCCCCTCAGAATGTTGATAAGCTGGTTGCAGCTTATCCCTTTCCTGACGACATACCTGCCCGGCCGGATCGCCTGCGGGTAATGCTTCCTCAGGGAGACCCATTCAAGAAGGTTGATGTTTCCGATGTCCAGGTGAGCGCTCAGAGAATCCTTTACCTGTAGCCATCTGGCACCATCAGGTATAAGGATCACCGCATCCCCGTTCCGCGGATAAATGCTCACCCCGAAAACACGCAGGTAAAACCACAAGCCGGCCAGGCACACAGAAAGCAATGCAACGGCGAGGAAATATACGGATCGTTTCTTTATCATGAGTATTATTGCAGGCTCTAAAATTAGGTATTATTTTTACCAGTAGGATTTTAAATGTTATATTATTAAAAACGAAAAAATGTCCGTTTCAGTCCTTTTAATTCTTGCAGCCATCGGGATTGTCACCGGCGCGGTCGCAGGAATGCTCGGTATAGGCGGGGCAATAATCATGATCCCGGCCCTCGTTTTCCTGATTGGCTTCAGCCAGCTCGACGCACAGGGCACCAGCCTGGCAGTAATGCTCCCACCCATTGGGATCATTGCGGCATATAATTATTACAAGGCGGGACACGTGAACCTGAAATTTGCATTGATCCTTGCTGCAGCCTTTCTGATCGGATCATATATCGGTTCAAAATTTGCCCTGACCCTGCCGCAGGGGTTACTTAAGAAGATATTTGCCGTTCTTCTTCTGCTGGTTGCTGCAAGGATGCTGTTAACAAAATAACAGTACCAGCGATAAAACCAGATGATCCTATGGGTTGAAGGTATTTACATTCAACCGCAAAGGATCATCCTTCTATGGCACCAGGGTAATCAAAGCACCCCTGATCCGTTTCCTGTTTCCGGCGGAAATCATTTCCGCTTTAACCCCAATTCCCTAGAAAACCAGGCCCACGCTCAGCAGGAATGCATTCGGCCTGTCGTCGAGCTTGATCTTCCCGTTCCCGGCTTCATCAATCTGGTTTTGGAACCCGGTCAGGCTTCCTTCGTATCTCAGGTCAAGGGTTATCCTCTTAAGGAAATCCACCCCTAATCCTGCCTGGTATCCGAAAGTCAGGTTATTGTACATTGACTTGAAATCGGGATTTGAGATAAGGTCTTTAGGCGAGTTGATAAGCAGTCTGGCAGAAGGCCCTGCATTGATTCTCAGCGGGCCAAGCCTGACGCCGAGCATAACCGGCAGATCGAGGCGGTTAAATTGTTGTTTAGTTTCAATTGACTGAAGAGGGTTCGAGAGATCTGTCACCCTGTATTCGTCAGTCCTTGATGTAAACAAAAGCTCAGGCTGCAGGTAAAAGCCCATCAGGCTGAACCTCACAAAAGCCCCAGCATGGAATCCGTAATTTGCATTTTTGATGGCTTCAACCGTGTAGCTGGTATTCCCTGATGTAAGGGTCTTCAGGTCCGCCATCTTCACGTTGGTTGTACTGACGCCGGCCTTAAGCCCGAATTTGATCTGTGAGAATGCAGGAACTGCAACCAAAATGACCAGGATAATTACAATAAGTCGTTTCATCATCTTCAATGTTTAGTTAGACAAGATAATCAGATCAGCAAACTGAATGGACTACATTCCTGTTTATAACGGACAGAATCGCTGAAATGTTTCAGTAGGCGCCTGATTTTGTTCCACGGATTAATTGAAACGACTGCAGTGATTGGTTATTTCTCCGAAAGCAGACCTGAGATAACGCCCTTCATTGCATCAAATTCCTTCCTGTCAAACAAACGGGTCACAAATGCGATTTCACCGGTTCTGTCAATTATGATATTCCTTGTGACGCCGGCCTCCTTTAAGGCATACAATCCGAAGATATCAGCCCCGGGATCCAGGGCAAGCGGATATGATATTCCCATGGTCTTTGCAAAATCATTAACCGTCTCTGAAGGTTCATCCCTGTCGATGCCAATAACCATCAAACCTTTTGACTTCCACGGCTGCCATATCTCCTTTTCGATGAATGGCATTTCCTTCCTGCATACGCTGCACCAGCTTGCAGTAAACTGGAGCATCACAACTTTTCCACGCAGTGCGGAAAGGCTGTACGACTTTCCTCCTGCTTCATTAACCGTAAATACCGGAGCCATGTCTCCGACCTTCACAAGATACCCCTCAGGATAGGTTTGGCGATCCTGGCTCCGCAGCTGTGGAGCTATTAAAAGAGCTATGACAATTAATATCGGTTTTATCTTCATCTTACGTTCCTTTAAAGGGAGCAAAGATAAGCGGTTGTGGAAACTGGTGAAGACTGGCGGATAAAAATTTTAAACGCCCGATGGTCATGCGGGAAGTGGTGCAGAGCCTTGATGCGGCTGTCCCTGCGGCTCTTCCTGTTAGTTAAAAAAAGTTAAGTCACCCGGCCGGCAGGATGATTTTAATATAAATAATTACCTTAGTCAACTATTCTGAATCTGTTAACCGAATCCGATGAAAAAGTTGGTCTTTATATTCATAGCCATAGTAATCCGGATAGCTGAAATGTCCGGGCAGCAACCGGCTGACCAGGGAATGAAGGCAATCACCCAGGATGTCCTGAAAGCACAGGAAGGGTTCCTTGCTTCCGACTGGACAGAGGGTAGGGAAACTGGCGAAAAGGGAGCAGCCATGGCATCCGACTATATTGCGAGCCTGCTTCAGCTGTACGGTATTAAGCCGGCAGGTGATTATCCTCAACCAAGAGGCTACAAGAATATCCAGAAGGGCAGCGAAAGGACCTATTTTCAGAATTTCCTGCTGCTTAAAATCACTCCGGGAGAAGGACAGATCCTCAGGCTGAAGTCCGTTGACGTAGGCGGCACAGAAACTTCGGGTTTCAGCTTCGGAATCGATTATTATGTGAGGCCGCTTGAAGCTGAGGTTGAAATTGAAGCACCAGTCGTATTTGCAGGTTATGGTTTCAGAAGCGATCAGTTGAAATACAACGATTTTGCCCGGCTCGACGTCAGGGGTAAGTTTGTCCTGAAGATTGCAGGGACCCCAGGCTTTGCACGCCAGGCACTCACACCTTCAGAAATCTCTGCATCAGCGGACGAAACCGAAAGGATGCTGAGGTCTGCGGGAGCCCTGGGCATTCTCGAATTCAACCCGGGTTCAGCAGTGGTGAGAAGCCAGTTCCAGAATGCTCCTTTCGACCTGTCGCCGGCAGAAAACAATCCTCGTTCGGGAAGGCCCTATACCGATTATTCTATACCAGGGAAAACCATTCCTGACAGATTTCCCCGGATCATTATTTCTGCCAAAACTGCAAATGAGATACTTAAAAACTCGGGGTTCGATTCCGATGCCTACATCAAAAGGTCGGAGAACAACACACCAAATCCCCTACCTACGCTGAAGGGGAAATTCATCTATTTCAGGTCAGATGTGAAAACTGAAACGGTAAGGGCAAGGAACGTTCTTGGGATGATCGAGGGGACCAATCCCGGACAGGTGATCGTTCTCGGCGCGCATTACGATCACCTCGGTATGGCCAACGGCTATATCTGGAACGGGGCTGATGACAATGCATCGGGGACAGTGGCAGTGCTTACACTGGCAAAAGCCTTCATGGAAACAGGCATCAGGCCGGCAAAAACAATAGTGTTTGCGCTCTGGGCCGCCGAGGAGGAAGGACTTCTCGGATCGAGGTATTATGTCGACAATCTGGCATATCCGTTAAAGGACCTCAGGCTGAATGTCAATTTCGATATGATCTCGAGGTACATCTCTGACGATGACCCGAAAAAAGTGATAATGACATATACTGAGTCGTGCCCTGAATTCAGGACCATAACAGAAGGCAACCTCACCAGGTACGGCATCGACCTTAATGTCGATTATCAGCCTTCAAAGGATCCTCCGGGGGGAAGCGATCACAGGTCGTTCGTTGCGGCAGGGGTGCCTGTCATGAGGTTCAAGCCCGGCCACCGCGAACAATACCATACACCCTCTGATGAGGTCAGTACGCTCAACTGGGATATTATGGAAAAGATCGTAAAGATATCATACGCAAATGTATATGACCTGGTAAACGGAAGCTGGTAGATCCATTTGTGACGGCTTTTAATCCTCCACTGAAACCGATACTCAAATTAACATAAGTGTAACTTAAAAATGGTACATAATATGAAAATCAAATTCTTTATCATCCAGGCCTGCATATTGATTGCAGCATTTTCCAATCTGATGGGGCAGGCCGACAAATCGAAAGCCAAGCTTCACATAATTATTATCGGGGCGCATCCGGATGATCCCGACAAGGTTGGCGGGACAGCCTATAAATGGGCACAGATGGGCTGTGATGTTGAGATGGTGTCACTTACCAATGGGGATGCAGGGCACCAGTCGCTCGATCCCGTAACACTGGCCAAGGTCAGGAGGGAAGAGGCAAGGAGGGCTGGCGAAGTGATCGGAGTCAAATACATTACCCTCGACAATCATGACGGGACACTAATGCCCACTTACGAGAACAGGCTGCAGGTGATCAAGCTCATCAGGGAACAAAAGGCAGACATAGTTATTTTCCCGCGTCCATATGACTATCACCCGGATCACAGGTATACAGGAACCCTTGTGCTCGATGCAGCGTATATGGTTACTGTACCTAAGATCCTGCCGGAGGTGCCGTTCCTTGAAAAGAACCCGATGTTCCTCTACATGAGCGACGGGTTCATTCATCCCGAGCCATTCAAGGCGGATGTAGTCGTATCAATTGACGATGTCATTGAAAAGAAGCTGGATATGTATCATGAGCATAAATCGCAGATGTACGAATGGTTGCCATTCAATGCAGGGATACTCGACCAGGTACCCAAGACCGATGCAGAAAGAAGAGCCTGGCTGGCCAAATCGAGGGTTGAAAGACCAAATGCAAATGAGTACCGTTCCAAGCTGATCGAACTCTACGGCAAAGAAAAGGGATCCAAGGTGAAGTATTGCGAAGCCTTCCAGGATTCCGGTTACGGAACCCCGCTGACAAAGGAGAATCTCAAGAAGTATTTCCCCTTTTATTGATAATCAATATACCGGCTGTTCTGCTTCAGTTCGATAAAATCGTTTCCTGTTTCCCTGTACCCATACTCGAAACAGTAATGATCCTTCTGCCCGCCCGATGATTCGATCACGTGGGTAAAAAAGCTGAAGTTATAGCCGAGGGCGAACAGGGCATCCTTATGGACTGTCAGCTTTCCCTCTTCATAAAGATCAGCCAGTATCCTCCTGTTTTTCCTGAGTAAACCGTGAACATTCCTGATGAAGTTGTTTGATTCACGGTTTATTCTGTTGTTATAGCTGTTCCTGCACTGGTCAGAGCAGAATTTCTTATCGGTGCGGCCGCGGATTGTGGCGCCGCAATCGAGACATATCCTTTCCACAGCACAATTGTTTTGATAAAAATAGGAAAAGCCGGTGCCAAAACGATTGTAAACGATATTAAATATTTTAGAATCATATATAAATAATTTTTAACCGGGTCGGCCGGTAATCATGTTTTAAGTTTGCTGAAAGATCAATTGAATTGTTGAACAAAATCATTTAAAGCATGAGCTCACTCAGAAACAGGGTAAACCTGATCGGAAATCTCGGCCAGAATCCGGAAATGAAAAGTCTGGACAGCGGCAAAAAAGTAACGCATTTCACCCTCGCCACTACCGAGGAATTTAAAAATGCCGAAGGCCAGAAGGTCAAGGAGACCACCTGGCACAACATTGTGGCATGGAACGGACTTGCTGATCTTGCCAGCAGGTATCTTAAGAAGGGAGGACAGGTTGCTGTCGAAGGAAGGATCGCTTACAGGAACTACGAGGACAAGAATGGTGTGGCAAAGTCCGTAACGGAGATTGTCATCCATGATGTGCTGTTTCTCAATCAACAGAAGGAGCAGGCCAAAGTGGAATCGTTGTCCTGATCGTCCTTGCCCCCGCTGCGATCGTGTTCAGGAGACCGGCCGGCAAATGACCGGTCTCTGCTTTTTCCAATGCGATGCCAGGAGGATTATCGGGACAGGGGCTTTCAAGAAAATTTGGATGCCAGCGGATGGATACCGGCAATAATTATATTTTTGCACACACCCGGAACTTACCTAAGCCGGCATTGACAAATGAAAAAGATCGTTTTTGCCTCTGCACTTGCAATTTTGATTTGCAGTGAAGGCTTTTGCCAGAAATCTGGGATAACCGGCAAACCGATTGCAGAGATATTCACCGATTTCCATGTCAACCTCAAAGATACCGTTAACAAGACCGGTTTTGAAGTCAACAGGGCCTATTTTGGATATAAATTCCTCCCCGACAGCCACTTTGCCGGAACGATAATTGTAAATATCGGGAATCCCGAGGATCTTGCTGAGGGATCCACTCCAAGAAGGTATGCATACTTCAGGGAAGCATCAATTTCGTATACGGATGACAAGCTTACGGTATATCTTGGCATCACCAGCACAAGGCTGTTCGATTTTCAGCAGAAGTTCTAAGGTAAAAGGTATATTGCCAACACCTAACAAACAATAAACGGATACGGATATGTGGCTGACCTGGGTGCAGTGGCCGATTACAGGTTCAGCGATATCGTGAAGGCAGGCATTTCACTGATGAATGGCGAGGGATATTCCGACCTGCAGCTTGGCAACAGCCTCAAAACTTCCCTCGGGTTTACCATTACTCCTCCCGGAGGAATTGCCGTTAGAATCTACTCAGACATAATCCGGGTGTATGGCGTGTGGCAGAATACAATCATCCTGTTTGCGGGGATCAGAAGGGAGGCAGAGTTCATAGGTGCGGAGTTCACACGAAAGACAAACCTTGATCTCATCAGCGGTCATAATGCCTACGGGTTTTCAGCGACGGGAGGTGTCAGCCTGACCAAATCGCTCGAATTGTTCACCAGATTTGACTATTCAACTTCATCAACAGAACCAGGCATGCTGAACCCCAGGAACTATGTTCTTGACTGGAAATTCCTGGTTGCCGGATTGCAGAAAACATTCAGCGAGAAGATCAAACTGGCAATCGATTTCCAGGGGAATTATCCATACAGCACTGCTTCCCCGGAATCACGGCTGATCTTTCTTAATGCCCTGTTCAGTTTCTGAGATTCAGGTCATCCGGCAGGATGCCTCATTCGAAACTGGCATCCTTCCCCGCCCTGAGAGCTTTCAGATTTGCATCGACTATTCCGGGACCTTTTTTCCCGAACAATTGACGGACAGCATCCTCAAGATCTTCGAACAAGATGTCGATAAAAGGTGAAGCTGCTCCAAGGACAACCATATTGCCTGACCGGATTGACCCGGTATCCCTTGCAATTGAATCGGCATCGATTATCCTGTGATTCTTCACCTTCCTGACTTCTTCAAGAACTTCTTCCACGGGAGGGTAATCCTCGATATTAATAAACGGGGTGGAATTTGTGACAAGCCAGCCTTTACCGGAAAGCCAGGGCAGGTAACGAAGTGATTCCATAGGCTCGACGGAGATTATCAGATCGGCAGCTCCGTACGGTATCAGGTCGGAAGCCACAGGCTTGTCCGAGATCCTCAGGTGCGACTGCACATCCCCTCCCCTCTGGCTCATGCCATGAACCTCAGCCTGCTTCAGGAAGAGTCCTTTCCTGACCGCTGCCAGACCAATAATTGCCGCTATGGAGAGGATTCCCTGGCCACCGACTCCTGACAAAACAATATCATTTTTCATCCTGGTGATTATTCACTTTTATTATCTGCAGTTTCTTCTTTCCGCCGCCGCGAGGCCGTTTGAATGCATTCTCTGGAGGATACGATAACCGAGACACCCCGGAATCCAAACTCCTCTTTCATAATCTCAACATTCTGTTCGTGGTTCCTGCGCAACGGTGTTATGGTCCGGATATGCCCCGGATCGACACCGAGCCCTTCACAGATTTTTTCAATCCTCCCGGTAGCCTGTGATTTCTGACCCCCGGTCATGCCAGTGGTAAAATTATCAGAGACTATAATGGTAATCGGGGAGTTTTTGGAAACGGCATCCAGCAGTCCTGTCATTCCAGAATGTGTAAATGTTGAATCGCCGATGACTGCCACCGAGGGGAAAAGGCCCGCATCGGCAGCGCCTATAGCCATGGTTACCGACGCACCCATATCGACGCATGAATTTATGATGCTGTAGGGCGGAAGTGCCGCAAGCGTGTAGCATCCAATGTCTGAAAAGACTCCTTCGGAATTGAATGGCCTGAGCGCGTCGATGACTGCATTGAAGGTATCCGAGTGGCCGCATCCCTTGCAGAATGAGGGTGGCCGCTGCCTTACGATTCCGGGTACCGGAAGCGTTTCAGGCACTTCAGCACCCAATGCTTTGGCCACCAACGAAGGATTGAGCTCACCGTCTCGGGGCACAGCCCCATCGAGCCGGCCCATAACCCTGGGCCCCTCATCAAGCACTCCCCTTATCATTTCCTCGATCACAGGATAGCCTTCTTCGAGGACAAGTATCTCTTCGCATCTCCCGGTAATGTCCTTTATGAGATCTTTGGGGAAAGGATATGAGGATATTTTAAGTACAGGAAATCCTGGTATCCTGTCCCTGAAGTTCTCCATCAGGTAATTGTATGCAATGCCGCTGGCAATAACGCCAGTTTTCCTGTCAGCGCCGTCAGTAAAGGTATTATACCTGGAAAGACGGATATCGTATTTAAGCTTTTCGTGTGTTGAAAGAAGCTCCCTGTATTTCCTCCTGGCTATTGCCGGCAAAAGGACGAACTGGCGCAGGTCCACGGGAAGCCTTATCGGGTTCTCCGGCTCCGGCTCCCTTCTTACAACTCCCGCCCTTGAATGGGCAAGACGTGTGGTGATCCTTAAAAGTACCGGAATCCGGTATTTTTCGGAAAGCTCGAAGGCATCAAACACCATATCGTAAGCTTCCTGCTGATCAGATGGTTCAAAGATGGGAACAAGGGCAAACCTGCCGTAAAACCTTGAGTCCTGCTCATTCTGGGACGAGTGCATCGACGGGTCATCGGCTGAGACGACGATAAGCCCGCCATTGACTCCGGTAACCGCCGAGTTTATAAACGGATCGGCTGCAACATTCAATCCCACATGCTTCATTGCCACCATTGCCCGTTTGCCTGCATACGACATTCCAAGCGCTGCTTCCATGGCAGTCTTTTCGTTCGAAGACCATTCCCTGTGAATATTCCTTGCTTTGGATTCGGGTGCGGCCTGGATACACTCCATGATCTCGGTCGAAGGGGTCCCCGGATAAGCGTACATGCCGCTTAATCCGGCATCAACGGCACCCAGCGCTATCGCCTCATCACCCAGCAAAAGCTGTTTTTGCATATTATTTGTTTAAGTAATATTTGATTCAAACAGGGTATAAAAATACCTGTTAAACTTAACATTTGAAATAGATTAAAAATTAAATAAAAGTTTTAGTGTTAACGGCAATAATGCTTACTTTGCATGTTTCCGAAATTTTAAACGATCAGAAGTGCCGAAAAAAATTGCGAATATCCTCATTTTAACAGCTCTCTTCTCTGGGGCTTTAGAGGGTCAGGCGCTGAGCCAGGAGAAGTTCTTTCAGGTTAGCGGGATAATAACCGATGAAGACAACAGGGCACTGACCAATGTCGGGGTAGTCTCGATGAAACTCAAGAGAGGCGCATTAAGTGAGGGCACTGGGATTTATTCCATAATCAGCACCCCTGGTGATACAATATTATTCAAAGCTCTCGGTTTTAAGAAAAAGTTCGTTATCCTTCCGAGGGTTTATGAGGATAAACGTTTCAACCTGGATGTCGTACTTCATCCCGACACCATACCGATTGAGAATGTCGTCATTATCCCATGGAAGACTTACAGCGAATTTATCAAGGATATGACAAAAGAGACTCCTGTCCCGCCTGAAATTGAGAATATGAACAGGAATATAGAATCTGTTTCGGCAGCTGTTTCGAACAGTGTCGGTGTTCAGATTTCACCCGAGGCCGGGTACAGGTATGCGATGAATGAGAATTTTGACCTGAAGGCTGTTGGTCACCAGTATCCGGCAAATAATCTTCTTAATCCTTTCGCATGGGCAAAATTCATTAACGGGGTTAAGCATGGCCTTTTCAAGAACCAGCACTTTGATAAACCACCGAAATCAAAAATCAAGGTGCGAAACAAGAAGAAGAAGGAGCGTGAAAAGATATAACGGCAAAATAGTAGCAATCCTCGGTACAGTAATAATTCACCTTGCAGCAGGTATAGTTTTCATGTCGTTCAAGCTCTATTCATTGAAAACAAAGGAGGTCCAGCTGCAGAAATTTGAGATTGAGTTTGCTGCAGTTGAAGAGGAAAAGATGAAGCAGAAACCTCCCGAACCGCCTCCCACCTCAGTTGAGAACGTGCTTCATGATGACAGGGAGATGCTGAATATTGCCAGGAATCTCGCAAGCAAGAGCGATGTAAAGATCGATCCCAAGGATTATATTAACCAGGTAAAGAATGAGCTCATCAAGAGCGGAAAGCTCAGCACGGATAACTATATAGATAATCCGAACCGTCCTGGCCAGAGTACGGAAGATGAGGAACTCGCTGTCAGGGAGAAGGCAGATGACAAGCAGAAGAAGGAAGATAAGCAGCAGGAATCGACAAAGATGGCTGCCAATTACAAAGGCCCTACAAGGATCTATTATGATCTTGAAGGCCGGACCCATACCTATCTTCCTATCCCTATCTATAAATGCGAAGGTTCGGGGAAAGTGGTCCTCCTTATCCAGGTCAACCAGAGAGGAGAAGTGGAAAACGCAGGAATAGTCGAATCGGAAAGCACCACACGCGACGAGTGCCTGATCGAGACAGCCCTCCAGACTGCCCTCATCTCAAGGTTTGATGCCAATGAAAAGGCTCCGAAGATCCAAAAGGGCACTCTTACTTACCTCTTCGTCGCTCAATAATCAGAATAACTTTCCCGAGGAATTGCCGTCCGTTTCCCAGTTGAACGGCCTGATCACTTCCGGGGTATTCCTGTCAGCCGATTTGTTATTGACTAAGCTGCTTATTGTGTAAGCTTTAAGCAAAGCGGAGTCACAGGGCTTTATCAGTGAAGATGCTTCCCCGGGAGCGGTTCCGGGGTCAGTCCATATCTTTTCACCTTCCCGGTCAAGTATAACTGGCATTCGCTTCTTTGAGTTGTGAATAACTGCCATAAGGTCATTTGCGTCTGTCGTGACAATTGAAAATGTGTCAAAAACCTCGCCGGTTACTGATTCGACCCAGTTTTCATACAGGCCGGCAATAGAGAAAATCTCATCCCGGGCATGATAAATGTACCAGGGGACCTTCCTGTCTTCACGATGCTGCCATTCATAGAAACCCTTTACCGGGATTAGACACCGCCTCGAGCGGAATGCTCCCGAGAAGGATGGCTTTGAGCTTATCGTCTCCCCTCTTGCATTGAAAGTTTTTAGACGTATTTCTTCGGCATCTGCCATGCTTCGTGTCCAGGCGGGTATCAGGCCCCATTTGAGCAGGCGGATCCTGCCTGGCGATCCGGAGCAGATGGCAGGGATATCGGGAAGGCTGAACGCATGATAGTAATAACTGGGGTGATATTTGTTATAATCCGGAAATGATACCCCATACCTGTTCTCCAGTTCATCTTTTACAAGATTCACATTGACGGAAAAACACATGTTTCCTCAGTTTATTCCTGATAATTCAATCTTCAGAGGCAGTGGCAGCGAATTTTCGAAAAGGTCATAATCCGGCCACTCCGAGATCTGTGAAATGAACCTGGTCATCATCCTGTCTACGTATGAGTGAATTTCCGGGCCGTTCCAGGTGCTTGAATTCAGCAGGACCACCCAGGAAATTCCGTCAGGCTGACGCTTCATCATTCCTTCCGTTCCGGAGAAGGAACCGGTTCTAATCCAGGTTCCGTCGTCAGTGGCAGCTTTCCAGCCAACAGGTGCATAGTTATTGTTCAGGTCGGTCATAAACCTTATGCTCTCGTCGCTAAGCAGATCTGTTCTGGTACTAAACCCGTCAATTGCAAGAAGAAGCCGCATAAGGTCCGGGGTAGTGGCGAGCCATGAACCAGCTGCTCCCAGGGCTTCGATGTCATTCCCTCCGTAAGTGGTGGGAACCATTTCGCCATTACCGTAAATTGAGGGTTTCAGAGGCATCCCGGCAGGTTCGTAATATGTCACCTCGAAAGGAGCTTTTTCACTGACCAGGTTTTTCGCGGGCATCATATCATAAATCCCGAGAGGCTCAAATATCTCTTTCCTGCAGTATTCATTATATGGCATCCCTGACACCTTTTCAATTACCAGTCCAAGGATGCTGTATCCAAGATTTGAATATGCCCGTCCTGTCCCGGGCGTGTAATGGAGCCGCTTGCTGAGTGCAAACCTCACAATAGTCTTTAAATCTATGGGAGGCATCACGTTCATCTGGCGGGCTATCACAAGCGGCATAAACATCTGATCACCCCATCTCTGGGTCCACCCCCCCTCATGGCTCAGCAAGTGAGCAACTGTTATATTGAAAACCCGTTTGTCCCTTGGATGGCAGAATGCAGTGTCGTTCAGGATCCCGGCCGGTCCGAACACTTTATCATCGAGTGACAGCTTTCCCTCTTCCTTAAGCTTCATGACCGCTACGGCAGTAACAAGCTTTGAAATGCTGGCAATACGGAATTTATTGAAAGGCTGAGTGACTTCCCTGCGTGCGGTATCTGAAAATCCGAATCCTTTTGCATAAACCAGCCGTCCTTCCCTGGCGATGGCAACCGAGGCACCCTCAATGGTCCACCGGTGCATGAATGTCCTGATTGCATCCTCTCCCCTTTCAAATCCCGGACCGGAAGAAAATGAATTTGTCAACCTGAGATTTGCCAGAAGAAGCTTATCGGATATATTGAGCGGGTTTTCACTTGCCCCCGGATCGTAGGTTATGGCAATAACCATAAGGAATGTCAGCAATATCTTACGACCTGCGTTCAATAATTCAGAATTTTTCACTGACAAAAATAAAAAGTTTTCATTTATTGCCATTGCCCTGCAATCATAAATGTATAACGCTTCAGAAAAAAACAGTGTTGCAAATTTCTTTAATTTTTATATTTATACCGTTATTTGGCAGCCCGGAAGAACCAACATTGCAAACATGTTATCAACAAGAACTGTAATCTACTGCATTTTAGTATTTTCCACTTCATTTTTCCCACTGGAAGCTCTGTTGGCACAGGATGACGGCGAATCCATAGACACTTCCCAGTACATTCATGAGGATACCCAGAACGCCAGGAATTATAATTTACTCCTTGCAGCTGTAGATGGTTACGACAAGATAATAGAGGTGCTTGTCGTTCAGGGAGCGGATATAAATACAACTTCAATAGAAGGTGTCACCCCTCTTATGTATGCCGTCATTAACAACCACCCGCACACCGTAGAAACAATCCTGTCGCACAATCCGGATATCAACAAGATGACGTATCGTTATGAGACACCGCTGATGATCTCGGTGAAAAACCAAAACGCTGACATGGCTGAGCTGCTTATCCGAAACGGTGCCGATATTGACCGCAGTGACGGGAATGGAGCAACACCGCTTCATTTTGCAGCACTTTACGGGAATTTTACTGTAGCGGACCTGCTGCTTTATTACGAAGCGGACTGCAACCGAAAATCGGCCGACGGCACCACTGCACTTATGGTTGCGGTATGGGCCGGCAATGCCGAAATTGCAGACCTCCTGATCCAGAACGGGGCCAACCCTGAGGCAAGAGACAATGACGGATTCACACCCTTCCTTATAGCTGCCCAGAACGGCGATACACTTTTGATGAGCATGCTTCTCAGAAGTGGGGTCGATCTTTACGAAAGGAACGTGAAGAATTTCAATGCCCTCGACCTGGCAATCGCGGGTGATAAAACTGATGCCGTGGCATTTCTTCTTGAAAAAGGAGATCAATGGAGCACTACCCGGCAAGAGGGACTTAATCCGTACAGGATCGCATATGATTTCAACAGGAAGGATATGGTGAGGATGATGGAGCGTAAAAATGTTCCGGGGAAAACCGGTAACAGAATCAACGAAATCGAAATCTCTATCACCAGCAAATTCAATTTGAATGATATCTATTCGGGGGTAAGGGTCAAGCTGAAAGAATCGATCCTGAACGGCGGCATAGTTGCCGGATTTGATCTGAAGCTCTGGTATACAAGGGTGCTGATGCAAACCCCTGAAGACGTTTACTTCCAGTACTACAATAAAAATTCGGTCCTGTATGCCGGGATATTTAAGGAGTACCAGGTTTTTGAGAGTTCTTCAGGATTAAGGCTTTCTGTTTCCGGCTCCGTTTCGGCAGCCTGGATGACGGGAAATATTTTCAAGGGTACCGATCTGAAAATTAAGAACCAGCTGAAGCTTATACCATCAGCAGAATTCACAATCCGGAAGGAAAGCATTTCTTTCTTTACCGGAGTGGATTATATGAAAACAAAATTCTATAAGCTAGGTTCCCTATGGGGCAGGGCTGGCTTTTCAATCAGTTTATTTGCCGACAGGATCACCTCCCCCCGGAAAGTTATCAAATGGCATTAACCGATGAAGAAAGTAATGATCATGTTTATTTTTGTTATCCTCGTAGTATTACTATCGTGCGAGGAAAAAGGATGGTTTGTAAAATGCGAAGATTGCCTTCCGGATGAACCGAAATCCGCGAACCTGAATATCAAGCTTTCGCAGCCACAGGTGCCTATTCTGGTAAAGATCTACGAAGGAAAACTGGAGGACAGTGTTTTATATCATTCTGACCTGACGACATGGAGCGATTACACGATCGATGTTCCTCTCAATAAGAAATATGCTGTGACAGCCACTTACATAATCGGGGACAAGAAATACGTAGCCGTCTCGTCGGCAGATCCACGTGTTAAATACGCGGAGGATCAGTGCGATGAACCATGTTATTATGTTTATGGCACTGATGTTAACCTGAGGATCAAATACACCGGTAAAGGGGAATAATACAAACCGGAGCATTCAGGCTTTTGGCTCGTACCGGAAAAGGGGCACACCAGCTTCAGCTTTTGACCTTATATCGTTAATCTCAGAATCTGAAAGAGGTTTTAAGTCTTCTCTGAGATCAAGTGCAGTTTTAAACAATGAAGCCTCCCCTGGGGGTATGCAAGCCGTTACGGGGTGAGACAATGTGAACCTGAGTCCGGTTCTGATGTCTTCCCTTGAAGTCAGGGGCTCATACCAGCATTTTGAATACTTCGATCTGTCGGCCCCTTCCGGCCACGGCCCCATGGCCATTGCCTTCAGCGCCAGTATCCCCATGTTCTTCTCTTTTGCCTTTACCATGACCTGCGGACCAAAATTTCCGGCATACCATACGGTGTAATTAAAGGGGAATAGGATCGTATCAAAGTCAAAACGGTCCATCATTGCCAGCGCCGCCTCGACAGAATGGGCAGAGAATCCGATGTACCTGATCTTACCTTCCTTTCTGGCCTCAATAAATGTTTCATTGGCACCGCCCGGCCCGAGAATCGCATCCACATCGTCCAGTGATGTCACAGCATGATGCTGATAAAGATCAAAATGACCAGTCCGAAGATGTGCAAGGGATTGTTCGAGCTCCGCCCTTGCTTCATCTTTCATTCGCTTGCCGGTCTTGCAGGCGAGAAATACATTCTTTCTGAAGGGTTCAAGAGCAGGTCCGAGCTTAATTTCAGCATCACCGTATGAAGGTGCGACATCAAAATAGTTCACACCCGCATCAATGGCAAGCCTGACCAGGGAAGCAGATTCTTCCGGGCTTGCATCCTTTACGACAATCCCGCCAAATCCGATCATCGAAAGCATTTCACCCGTCTTTCCGAGCGATCTTTTCTCAAGCTTTCCCGGTTGTTCAAGCCGGACAAGGGATGAAAGATCAGGCGGGAATATCCCCATAACCGGGGCAACCATAGTCGCTGTTCTGATAAAATCACGGCGTTTCATAGGTCTCCAAGATTGATTTATAATTTAGACAAAATAAGTACTGAATTGTTGCCTTATCTGCAAATGCCCGCCGATCCGCAAGGGTAATTCCGCAGGTACTACTGCCGGGATAACGGACTCATGCCCCGGCCTTCCCGGTAATTGATCTCAAGCTGATAACAGGGTCTGAAATGAAAGAGATCTCCTCTCCCCGGTAATAGACCCTTTCAAGGAACAACCCGCTTGGTGGTGCGGTGAGGCTGGCAGGGATATCCGATTTGTGCTTCAGGAATTTCCCGATATCGTCAGGATGAAGCTTGCCGCGTCCTGCTTCAGCAATTACTCCTGTCATTCTGCGGACCTGCTTCCAGAGAAAGTGTGAACCGATTACATGAAAAACTATAAGGTCGCCAAATTCGCTTACGACCGAATGTTTTATTTCTGTCCTTGTCGAGCCCTGTTCCTGGTCCGGGTCGGTAAATGAGCGGAAATCATTCAGTCCCCTGAAGTTGGCGGCAGCGATGTTCATAAGGCCAATATCGAGTTTGTCCTTTATCCACCAGACATATTTTTTTCCAAAAGCGGTCCTTCTCCGGCTAATCTGGTAAATATAGCTCCTGGCTGTTGCATTGTAGCGTGCATGGAAATCCGGATCCGTGTGCTCGACATTGAGGATGCAGATATCCGGAGGCAGCCTGTCGTTGATGCCATATTTTATCTTAACCGGCTGCAGGTCGGATGAGACATCCAGATGGGCCACCTGTCCTATTGCATGGACTCCTGCGTCGGTACGTCCTGCACCGTAGAGATCGAGCTGGCCGCCGGTAAAAAGGTCACGGCAGGCATCTATTATTTCACCCTGCACCGACCTGATGCCTTTCTGCAATTGCCACCCTGAGTACCGGGTTCCGTCGTATTCTATTGTAAGCTTGTACCTTGACATATAGCTGATAGTTAATATCCTGCAAAGGTAGCAGAATTGTCCGCACGATCGTGAGGTAATTGTGTATAGGGGCAAATACCTCTAGGGGCAAATATCCCTAGGGGCAAATACCTCTAGGGGCAAATATCCCTAGGGGCA
>DCFQ01000075.1:48549-51517 GCA_002319915.1 Bacteroidales bacterium UBA1800
GGGGCAAATATCCCTAGGGGCAAATGCCCCTATAGATAAATGCTCAAATGGGTAATTACACATATGTGCAACCCCTCCCAAATCACCAAAGATTTCTCCAATCAAACCGCCGCAATACAAAGTCACCCTGCCCGACTGCAGAAGAGTTGGTAATCCTACCCAATTTGCCAAAATTTCCAGGATCTTATTTGCAGATCCGGATAATTATTATATATTGCTACACAGATATATCAATTATGAACTTCAGCAAGACAACGGCTTATTCTCTTAATATTCTTAGCTATATGTCGAGGAATCCGGATAAGGTCATGTCCGCCAGGTATCTGAACAGAATGCTGAGTATTCCCTACTCGTACCTGCGCCAGGTAATGTCAAACCTGTCAACAAGGGGGTTCATAAGCGGTTCGAGGGGAAGGACAGGCGGGTTCAGCCTTGCCAGGGACGTTCGAAAGATTTTTCTTTCAGAAATAATTGAGGCGACAGAGGGACTTGAGAATTTCAGCAAATGTGCCATGGGATTTGATGTATGCCCGTTCAATCATGGATGTTCGATGCATCCGTTGTGGGTAAGAATGAGGACTGAATTTCTTGAACTTCTTGAAAAAACATCCCTGGCTGAGCTGCTGGTAGTCAGTAAAGACTGATAAATCAATATAATTAATTTTTAAAACGGAGGTTCTATGGTTGATTCAAAAATGGTCTTAACCGGCCAGACTATGGCCTACACGATCTATTGTATCGTAATCATTCTTCTGGTGGCCTGGTTTGCCTGGAGAGTTACCGCAAGCGGTAAGGGCAAAGCGGTAAAGCCGGCCCTATTCTACTCATTCGTTGGTCTTCTTACAGTTCTGGGTGTCTCGCTTCACCTCATCACCTACAACACCATTCCCTGGGCAAAGGTCGATCTGGACAGGAACAGCTACAAGCCTGACAAGACCTTTGTGATCAGTGTTAAGGACCATAAGTTCAGGTTACCGTCTGAAAAGATGGTGATCAACGTAAACGACAGGGTTCTGTTTGACGTAAAATCGGAGGACCTGACCTATGGCTTTGGCTTATTCAGGGACGATAATAGCATGCTTTTCCAGATGCAGGTCGTACCGGGACACAGGAATGACATGCTGTGGCTGTTCGACAGGCCTGGCACCTTTTCGATCAGATCTACAGAATACTCAGGGCCCAAGGGTGTGTTCATGATTGCAAGGGATGCTGTTGAAGTTGTTCCCTCCGGCGAATCAAAGTAAAGAAATCCGGATTCTGAAAACCTTAAAATTCACTTAACTATGAGCTTCACAAAAACACTGGTAAACGGAGAGGGAGGACTTTTCGTCCATGAGACCCTCGCCCCGATGCAAAAGATGACCCTCAGGTTCGTTGTAATTGGATTGATATACTTCGGTTTTGTGGTTATTGAAGGTATGCTGATGAGGCTGTTTGAAGTCAGACCGCTTCCCTTCATTACTCAACCACAGTTTTTTGCAATACTCACCGCTCATCCGCTGGTCGGGATATTCGGATCAACATATTCGATAGTCTGCGGAGCGTTCCTGTTCCTCGTTCCATTCCTTATGAAAAAGCCTCTTTGGAGCATTAAAATGGGGAATGCCACATTTATACTGATTGCCGGCGGCACATTTGTATTTTGGCTTTCAGGCTTTATCAGTCATTATGCCCCTCTTTACACACTTTACTGGCCGCTTCCTGCCGACTTCACACAGTTCAGCGTATGGGGAGGCACATTCTTTATTGCCGGGATTGCCCTTGTCATGGCCGGAACTGGACTATTCATTGTCAATATTTTCAAAACAATTACCTATACGCCCGAAGGATGGGAAAGACAGCAGGTCGGGCCGCTGCTTGCCTCTGCACTGGGCGTGACCGGGTTCAACAATCTTTTCAGGAAGAATAAGAAGGAGCACCTTGTCTCCCTGCCAGTGGCAGCAATTGCCAGGGGAAGCGTCGATATGGCATTCAACACCGCTGTTATCCTGTTCACAGGTGTCCTGATCCTGGTTTATATGATTGCAGCTATACTCGGCTTCGACCTGAAGCAGACCGCGATAGACGCCCTTCTTTACAAGAACTGGTTCTGGTGGGGTCTCGACCTTATTGCCGACGGGCTCGTGCTGATCTTTGTTGCAGGAACCTGGTACCTCCTTGCCATGCTTATTACGAACAAGCCTTTATATATGCAGAATATAGCCAGGGCGGCTCTGCTTGTTGAACTGGTCGTATCATGGACAGTCTGGTCGCATCATCTTCTCTCAGATCAGGCCCAGCCAAACGTGCTAAAGGTGATCTCCGGTGAAATGGTAACGGCTTTCGAGCTGATAACACAGGGGCTTGCATTCTTCATAACCCTGGCCACGCTTTGGAGCGCCCGTCCCCTGAAAATGACAAATCCGCTCAAGTTCCTCCTTGGAGGGCTGCTTGGTTTCGCCCTGGCCGTTCCTGCCGGGATAATGCAAGCCGATGTAGGGCTCAACAGGATCCTCCATAATACCCAGTGGGTAGTCGGGCCTCATGTTCACGTCGCTGTTCTTGTCGGCCTTACAATGACGCTCTATTCTGCAATTTACATTCTTTTCCCGATTGTTACAAACGGAGCAAGGATCTACAGCCAGAAGCTGGTCAATATTCACTTCTGGTGTCATCTGACAGGCGGCATCGGAATGGGTGCCTTCATGGGAATGGCCGGGTTGCACGGAATGCTGAGAAGAACCCTTTATGTAAACGGTGAATTCAATATTTACATGGTCCTTGCAGCATTATCCGGGACATTGATACTGATCGGGTTTACTGCATTCTTCTTCAACATAGTAATGAGTGTGGGACTCAAAGGTGTGCTCGGGATATTCATGCCGTCAAAGCTGAAGACAAAGGAGCTTGTAGTAGAGTAAAGAGGGTTTTATCGGTTAACTGGTTTACTGGTTAAGGCGGCACGATTGCCCCGACGCGTTGGTCGGGG
>DCFQ01000053.1:0-23217 GCA_002319915.1 Bacteroidales bacterium UBA1800
TTCATGGGAAATGAATTCGGCCATCCCGAGTGGATCGATTTCCCAAGGGAGGGTAACAACTGGAGCTATAAATATGCCCGCCGGCAGTGGCAGCTGGTCAGGAACAAGGACCTCAAGTATGCCTACCTTTACGAATTTGACAACAGGATGATATCCCTTCACCGGGAATTCGGGATACTCGATGATCCATGGGTCTACAGGATCTTTGAGAACAATCCCGACAAGGTGATCGCTTTCACTAGGGGTGAATTCCTGTTGGTATTCAACTTCCACCCGACAAGGTCGTTTACTGACTACGGGATACCTGTCAAAGGGAAGTTCAATCTCTTCCTCGACACCGATGATTCGAATTTCGGGGGATTCGAACGGATAGACAAGACCCAGGTATACATGTCAACAAAAAAAGGAGAAAAGCCGCATCTCGACGCGCCTTTCTACCTTTATCTCTACCTGCCGTCGCGGACAGCCCAGGTCTTTAAAAGGGAATCCGTAAGGAGGGCCACTGATATTTAATCTATCCACCGCAGCAGGTAAAAATCCTGCTTGTGCGGAAGATCCTTGTGCTTAGGATATATCCTGATCCCGTAAAAAAATGTCCCGGCTTTTTCAGGGATAAGGTCAGCCCTGAAGAAGCATTTCCCGTTCTTGCTGCTCACCAGCTTGAATTCCTGGCTGTCGACGAACTCATATTCCCCCTGCCTGTTCAGGTGGGTGAAAACGAATTCCACTCCGACATGCTCTTTTGGGATCTGCTTGATATCCAGTGCAATTTCGGCACGGTAATCATGGCCCGAGTGGTAAACGTTCTCTTCAGGCCTTTCGAAGTTATAGCTGATCACCTCGATATTGTCCCATTGCTCCCTCATGGTCTTTTTCCACGCCGCAAGATCCCTGGCCTTCTCAAAATCGTTTGCAACCAGGTACTTGTTCCTTGTCCAGAGCTTTGAATAATACTTCTCATAATAGTCGTCGAGCATCCTCTTCATAGTAAACTCCGGTGCTATCCTGACCATGGTGTTCTTGATGTGGCTGATCCATTCCACAGGCACCCCGTGTTCGTTGAACGAATAATATGCCGGAACAATCTCATATTCAAGCATATTGTAAATAGTTTCCGCATCGATATCATCCTGCAGCTCCTGGTTTGCGAAGGTCCGTTTCTTGGGTAATGCCCAGCCGGCGAATGCATGGTAACCTTCCACCCACCAGCCGTCGAGGACACTGAAATGGAGGGTTCCGTTCATCACCGCCTTTTCCCCGCTGGTCCCCGATGCTTCCAGGGGCCGTGTGGGAGTGTTCAGCCATATGTCGACACCTCTTACAAGGTATTTGGCAAGCTCGATATCGTAATTGTCGAGGAAGATGACTTTCCCGGCAAACTGCGGCATCTGGGATATCTCGAACACCCTTTTGATCAGGTCCTGCCCCCCTCCGTCGCTTGGATGGGCTTTCCCGGCATAAATGAACTGGACTGGCCTTTCCGGGTTGTTGACTATGCGTTCAAGCCGGTCAAGGTCCCTGAAAAGTAGCGAGGCGCGCTTATAGGTTGCAAATCTCCTTGCAAACCCTATTGTCAGGGCCTTTTCATCGAGGTGAGTGCTGATATTCAGGAGGGTCCTCGGGCTCACATGCTTCTCCATCATTTCAGCCTGAAGCCTCTTCCTGATATTGGTAAACAGATTCTTCTTGAGTGTCGTCTTGACCTCATAGACCCGTGCATCATCGAAGGAATAGAGCCTTTCCCAGAGGCTCCTGTCGGTCTGGTCAAAATTCACCTTGCCTGTCAGTTCCTTATAGACATCCTGCCATTCCGGTGCAATCCATGTCGGATAATGAACGCCGTTGGTGACGTACCCGATGTAGATCTCCTCCTTCAGGTATCCCGGCCACAGCTTGTTGAACAATCCCTGGGAAACCTGCCCATGAAGCTTGCTCACGCCATTGAGTTCCTGCGACATATGTGCGGCCAGGTAGCTCATATTAAATTTGCGGTCGGCATCTCCTTCGCAGCGGCCCAGAGCCATCAGCTCATCCCAGGTTATCGAGAACCGGCTGTGGTAGTGGGAAATATATTTCCTCAGCAGATCCTCTTCGAAGGCGTCGTGCCCGGCAGGGACCGGGGTATGGGTTGTGAACAGCGTCGATGATCTTATCGCCTCAATAGCCTGTCCAAATGTTAGATGGCTTTCGGCGATCAGGGTCCTGAGGCGCTCGAGGCTGATGAATGCGGAGTGCCCCTCATTGCTGTGATAGAGACCCGGTTTAAGGCCCATTTCAGTCAGGGCCCTTATCCCTGCAATGCCAAGGACCAGCTCCTGCTTCAGCCTGTTCTCATGGTCGCCGCCGTAAAGGTAATGGGTTATTGACCTGTCTTCCTGCGAGTTTTCCTCACAGTCTGTATCGAGGAGGATAAGGCGAACCTTGCCCACTTTGGCTTCCCACACTCTTACCTTCACGCTTCTTCCCGGCCATACTATATTGACTGAAAGCTGTTTCCCGGCAGCGTCCTTGACAGGGGCCAGCGGAAGCCGGGAAAAGTCCTCCGGCTCATAAATGGTAAGCTGTTCACCCCTTGGGCCGATCTTCTGCCTGAAGTAGCCGTACCTGTAAAGCAGCCCGACTCCTATAATGCTGATATTTGAATCGCTTGCCTCTTTCAGGAAATCGCCTGCAAGGATTCCCAGGCCGCCTGAATAGATCTTAAGGCACTGATGTATACCGAATTCCATGCTGAAATATGCAACCACCGGCTTCTCCTTGTCATCAGGCCGGTTCATGTATTCCTGGAATTCTTTGTATACCGATTCAAGATCGATGACATACTCATCATCATCCTCCAGCACCAGCAGCCTCTTGTAGTCAATTTTTTCGAGGAGAAGCTTGGGATTGTGATGAACCTCTTCCCAGAGTGAAGGATCCATTCTTCTGAAGAGCGATTCAGCATTTGTATTCCAGGTCCACCAGAGGTTTTCGGCAAGGGTTTTCAGGGATGAAAGCTTGTCGGGGACATCGCTCTGTACATAGATGTCCTTCCACACCGGGATCTGGTGAGGTTTCCTCACCGGAAGGCCTGTCGTTTCCACAAACTGTATCAGCTCCCTTGGTTCCTCGCGCCGCTCAGCGCTGTGGGTAAGCGCCATCTCGTAGGCGGAATAATAATACTTGACAAGATTATCCCACATCGCGATCCTCGAGATATCGAACGCTTTTTTCCTGGCCTCCGCCACTTCTCCTTCAGAGAGGCTTATAAACCTGCTGATGAAATCCTTTATTTCAGAGACGACCGTAGTCTCGTTATCATCGGTTCTTTCGATAATGGCTATGCCATTTCCAGGGTTCTCATAGTATTTCTGGACCCACAGGCCAAATCCCGACAGGGTTGTTGTAACTGTCGGTATCGAGAACATGAGACTTTCAAGAGGTGTATATCCCCAGGGCTCGTAGTATGAGGGAAACACCGAAAGGTCAAATCCGATCAGCAGCTCATAGTACGACATATTGAATATTCCGTCATTCCCGTTCAGATACGACGGGACAAATATTATTTTGACCTTCGAACCCGGATCATTTACCAGCCCGTTCTTTGCCATCCTTTGAAGGACGGGATCGGCTGTCGGGTAATGGAGGCCATGGGTGAGTATCCTTTCATTCCCGGTAACTGGACCGTTATCGTAAAGGGCATCGACAATGTCCTGCCTGGGTCCCATGTGGTATGCCGGGATCAGGAGAAAAGCGACACATTCCCTCGAAGTATTCTCATTCTTGTTCAGCTCCACGAGCGAATCAATGAAGATATCGATCCCCTTGTTCCTGAACTCATATCTTCCGCTGGTCACCAGGAAAACTGCATCATCCGAAAGCCCGTAACCAAGCACCACCTCGGCAACCTTCCTGAGCTTCTGCTTTGCAGCAACCCTCTTGCTTTCGAAGGTGTCGGCCGAAGGGACAAAGGAATCCTCAAAACCATTAGGGGTAACGATATCCACATCCTTCCCGAGGAAAAGCCTGCATTCATGGGAGGTAAGCTCGCTGACGGATGTAAATACATCCGCTTCCGTGGCCGACAACTTTTCAAGCGACTGCTTAGCCACAATATTGAACTCCCTGGCGATCTGCTGGGGATTGTATTCCTTCATCTTGCTGTAAAGGGGCCGACTGTTGCCTGCTATGCTTCTTCCGAGAACAGTGGCGTGAGTCGTGAAGGAAGTGGCTATCCAGGGTGCATACTTTTCAATGTAAAGAATTCCCGTGCCGGTCATCCACTCATGGAACTGGGCAATGATATTATTGCGTTCGCGGTAGAATGAGGTATAGCTCTCTATCACTTTCCCGGCTGCATACCCGAAAAGGGCCGGCTCCACATAATCCCACTGGCCTGTTATGCTGTCGAGCTTATATGTCTCCCAGAACTTCGCAAAGATTTCGTTCTGCTGCCCGAAATATGGCGTGAAATCTATCAGGAACACTATCGGCTTGCCGGCAATGTTCCATCTTCCGGTTTTCACCCTGAGCCCGTCATTTACCGCCAGCGTCTTCCATTCGAGAAATAATCCTTCATCCGGTATGAACTCCGGGTTTGTCACTTCTTCACGCCAGACATCAGGGCCTATAAGAATATAATTGTCACCAAGTTCATTTACAAAATTGAGCGCCTTGGTTGAGATTACAGTATGAATTCCTCCAACCTTGTTACAAACTTCCCAACTGGTCTCAAAAACTAGTTCAACATTCATCAGCTATTTTTTAGATTCAATTAATTATCAGAGCTATTTTAACGGGGCTGAAGGTAAGTTATTTTTTAGAAACCTGAATTTACCCATATTTATACATTGACCACCAGAGTTCTTAAGCTGTGGCCTCTTTTACCTTTTTCTTTTTTGCGGATGACTTTGATCCGGAGGATTTCTTTTTTCCGGCTGACCTGGCTGTCGTTTTCCTGACAGCTCTTTTCTTCTTCAGCATATCAATTTCAGCCGTCTGAAGATCAATGATCTGTTCCTTTTCCCTTATGAGCATATTGAGCTTTGAAATCTCATTGGCTTGCACATTGTCGGGAATGCAGCGGTTGATCCTGATCTCGAAATCACTCAGCACGTTCATATAGTTCATGAAGGCATCGTAGGGGGTATCATACGGGTTGAAATAGGCGTGCACCGCGCCGTCGGAGAAAAACTTGGTAGCCATGTAATAGAAATGGTCGCTTGCCTGAAGATACTCCCAGTCTTTCAGGATCTGCCTGTCCTGGCATTTGTGCACCTTGTCGGTCAGATCATAAAGCTTATCAAGTGCTGCGGCCTGCAGCTCGTTGCCGTGCCATGCAGTGATATCGCGTTCCTCATCAGCCCATGAAATCGGTGACGGAACACTGATTGCCGAGACCGGCTGGAGGGTATCGGCCACCTCAGTCGGAGTCATAAACCTGTACGGTGTCTTTTTAAGCACAGAACCGGGAAGATGCCCGAGGAAATCAAAGATCCCCGTATCCTTGTGGTTGTGCTCGCCGAAGGTTTCGTAATCGAGGAAAATATTTACCAGCTCGCTCTTCGGGGCAAGCTTGTTAAGCCATGCCGCATACTTGTCGGTTGTGAGCGGCCATTCACTCCATCCTTTGTTGGAGAATCTGAATGCAATATCGTCGCTAAGGACAAAATTCCTCAGAAGTATTTTAAGCCTTGGATTGATTGAATTGCAATACAGGTAGTTGGGGCTCTTCCAGCCAAGGACGTGTTTGGCTCCTTCCGTCAGCATCGACTTGAATCCCATATCGGCAACCCACGATCCGATCTGGTCGGAATAGATGAGCTCGGTATTCCTGAATGAGGTGGTTTCCGTTCCGATGAATTCCTTGATCATTGCCCGGTGGGCGTTCACCTGCTGCTCAAACTCACTCCTTGTCTTGATCGATACGAGCGAATGCGATTCGGTTTCGGCAAGGAATTCAACCATGCCTGTCTCTGCCAGCTTCTTAAATGATTCAAGGACTTCCGGGGCATAGAGCCTGAACTGGTTGATCACGAGTCCAGTAAGGGAAAATGTCACCTTGAACTTCCCCTTGTGCTTCTGAATGAGATCGAGCATTATCTCATTTGCAGGAAGGTAGCAGTTCCCGGCCACTTTTCTCATTATCGATTCGTTGGTATAATCATCGTAATAGTAATGATCGTGCCCCAGGTCAAAGAACCTGTATCGTTTAAGCCTGAAAGGCTGATGCACCTGAAAATAAAAGCAAATTGCTTTTTTGCCTGTTTCACTCATATCTGGATCTTATTTTGCGCAATTACTCTGTGGTAGATATCCCGCACGTGACGTGCAGAGTTATCCCATTTAAGCCTGACCACCTCCTCTTTGCCGTTCTTGATGAACATCTTGGCAAGTGCAGGGTAATTCAATATCCCGTAAATGGCATCGGCTATTGCATCGATGTCCCAGAAGTCGGTTTTTACGGCGTGGGTGAGAATTTCAGAAACGCCCGACTGCTTGCTGATGATCACGGGGACGTTGGATTGCATTGCTTCAAGCGGGGAAATTCCAAACGGCTCGGACACCGAAGGCATGATATAGACGTCGCTCAGGTTGAGCATCGAATATACGTCTTTCCCCTTGAGGAAGCCCGTAAAATGGAACCTGTCGGTTATCTTGAGGGAGGCTGCCCGTCTCATCATCCTTTCCATCATATCACCTGAACCTGCCATGACAAACCTCACATCCGGCATTACCTTGAGTACCTTGTAGGCTGCTTCGATAAAATACTCCGGCCCTTTCTGCATCGTTATCCTGCCAAGGAACGTAACAACCTTCTCCCTGAAGCCTTTTTCAACGACGACATCCTCTGACAGCCTGACAGGCTCTACCGCATTGTAAACAGTCTCCACCTTGTCGGGGTCAATGTTGTACTTGTTTATGACAATGTCGCGCGTCAGGTTGCTTACCGTGATGATCTTTGATGCGGCATCCATTCCCTGCTTTTCGATCCTGTAGACCTCAGGATTGACATTCCCTCCGCTGCGGTCGAAATCGGTGGCATGGACATGGATGACAAGCGGCTTGCCCGAAACAGCCTTTGCTGCTATACCTGCAGGGTAAGCAAGCCAGTCGTGGGCATGTATGATGTCAAACTCGTTTTCTTCGGCAATCACTGCAGCCACAACCGAATACTTATAGATCTCATCGAGCAGCGATCCGTCGTATTTGCCTGAGAAATCTATGGTCCCGTTGTTGTTGGTCTGCACAACCATATTGTACCCGGCAACATCGGATTTAACACGTTTCCAGAACTCGTCGGGATTGGTGTATGGGACAACGCGGGAAGAAATTTCGATCTTTTCAAGGGAGCGTCTGAAACCTTTATAATGCACTTTCCTGAAAGCGACCGGTACCTTGTTTGCACCAATAAGCCTGACTGTTGACTGGTCTTCATCGCCCCATGCTTTCGGGACGACAAAGATCACCTCAAGGTCATCCAGGGTCGACATTCCCTTCGTCAAACCGTAACTGGCTGTCCCCAGTCCACCTGAGATATGTGGCGGAAACTCCCATCCGAACATTAGGACTCGCATATGAAACCAGTTTTATAAATTTGAATACTTGCTTTCAAGCAGATCAATTATCCTGAGCACCTCCCCTACGCTCCAGGCCTGTGATATTGCGCCGTTCGGAGCATGAGGGGGATCGCCGTCATAAATCTCGGAAATAGTACTGACGCCATGTTCGCTCATGACCTCCTCAAGGCCGTAAATGAGCCTCCTGACCTTATTGACTCCCTGGTTGCCGTAAACCCTTAGCCACCCTTCGCAGAAAGGCCCGAATAGCCATGGCCACACTGTACCGTTATGGTAAGCACTGTCACGTTCTTCCTGGGTGCCCCTGTAGGTTCCCTTGTACAGCGGGCTGCTGGGCGAAAGCGTTCTCAGCCCCCTCGGTGTCACGAGTTCCTTATCGGCAACGTCAAGGACCCGTTTCATTTCTTCCTCGCTGAGCGCCGAGAAGGGAAGTGAAACGGCAATCACCATATTTGGCCGTACGAGGAAGTTCTTACCCTCCTCATCATTAACATAATCAGCGAGATACCCCCGATCAGGATTCCAGAACACTTCGTGGAACGATTTTTTTATCAGATCAGGCAGGGGGCTGAATTCCTTTACGAATTTCTTATCTTTGGCTTCCCAAGCAATCTCAAGCGCTATGCTGACCGCGTTGTACCACAGTGCGTTTATCTCGATCGCATAACCCTTTCTCTGGGTAACGGGAACACCGTTCACTACGGCATCCATCCATGTAAGTGATTTGCCCGGTGCATCCGCGTAAATGAGCCCGTTATCCCTCATATGGATATTGTAAGCAGTGCCGCCCGTGAAGGCGCCTATCACGGCTTTCATGGGAGCCCAGTATTTTTCGGCAGCATCTTTTCCTCCGGCTCCGATATACTGCTGAACGGCCCAGAAGAACCAAAGCGGTGCATCGACCGAATTGAATGCCGGGTTGCTGATACCTCCCATGTTGGGGAAGAGGCCGTTTTCCATTCTGCCGACCTGGGTATCGAGCACTTCCCTGTACAGCTCAAGATTGTTCTTCCTGGCCAGCGCGAGGCCAGGCAGTGCGATGAAGGTATCCCTCCCCCACGATCCGAACCAGGGATATCCTGCTATTATAAGTGTCTTCCCATGCCGCTTTTCAATGAATTGCTGTGCTGCATTACGGATGCAGTTGACATAGTTGTTCCTGGGGATCTTTCCCGTCACGTTCTTAGTGAACTTCGTTTTCAGCCCTGAGGTCTTCTCCGGCTTGGTAGAAGCAGAAAAAACTATCACATCACCCTGCTTTGCCTCAAGTTCAAAAAATCCGGGCGTGAAAATGTCCTCCGAATAATCGTACCCCCTCTTCTGCTCCTCGGTGTATTCAACCCCCAGGTACCAGTCGGGCACATGTATGAATTCGGCGTTTGTAGAGAATTGCATGTAAAGATCAGGGAATCCCTCGTACATGCATGACCTGATCCCGTTCTCGACGAATTCAACCTTGGTATTTGCGCAAAGGTTGGCATGCGTGAGCTGGTGGACATTCCTGAAAGCCAGGAAGGGCCGGATCTGCAGCTTCATTGGTTCCGAAGCTTCGAGTATTGTGAGCCGGGCAAGGTATTGTTCCTCGTAATGCACCAGCAGCCTCTCATGCCTCAGCCTGACCCCTCCCACCCTGTAGATCCTCGAAGGTATGGTCTCCATCTCAAGCTCTTCAATGTACTTGTGGCCTTTCGGGCTGTAATAATCACCCTTGTACTTCCTTATCCCGGTATTGAAGCTGCTCTCATTGTAAACTACGGTAACATCCAATGCCGACAGAAGAACATATCGTTCCCCCCCGAAGGCATCGACCGGGCAAACAAGCAAACCATGATACTTCCTTGTATTGCAGCCCACTATGGTCGTCGAGGAATAGGACCCCGCCCTGTTCGTCCGAATGACTTCCCTTGAAAGCGAGTATTCAAGATTTACGATCTGCTCCTTTTCGAACTTTATATAACTCATAAATCAGTTTTTATAATCAGATGTCAAAAAGCCTTTTAAGATACTGTTTTTTATTGAACATTGCAAGAGAGCACAAACCGTCACGAAATTCTGTCGGTCAGTGCCTGTAAATGTGATCTAGTCCCTGCTGTCATTATAAAACACCACACAAGCGTCAACAGTTTAAAAAAAAAGTAAATTTGCATTTTCCTAATTTCAATTTAGTTCTTCACCAGTCAATACCCCGATGAGCAGGAAATTTTTATGCCTTGCGATTGCTGCAGTCTTGCTTGCAGCGTGCCATGACAACAGCGTTGAAATAACGGGTATTCTCGAATATCCGCAGAAAGGAGAATATATCTTCCTCGATGAGCTTAAATCTAACGAGCTGCTGGCAGTTGATTCGGTCATGGTATCAGCAGATGGCAGGTTTGACTTTAAAAGGGAGATAAAATCGCCCTCATTTTATTTGCTCAAAATTAATCAAAATAACTTTCTTACAATGCTATTGGAGCCGGGACAGAAAATAAAATTGACATCCCACAATGATTCCCTGAACTATCCGGTCACCGTTACCGGATCGGTTGGAACCATGCTGATGGCCGAATATAACCACACACTCAGGAAGACAATTGCCAGAATATCAGGGCTCAGCGCGATCTATGACCAGAATGCCGGGAATCCGGGGCTTCCGGCAATAGTCGACTCCCTCGACAAGCTCGGGCAAGGGTATCTGAATGATATGAACAAATTCACGAAAGACTACATCGACAGGAATCTCTCATCCCTGGTGAGCCTTGTTGCGCTCTACCAGCAGGTCGCTCCCAAAGTTTACATCCTGAATCCAAAGAAGGACTTCTCATATTTTGTTAAGGTCGATTCATCACTATTCCCCCGATATCCTCATTATGAGCCTGTTGAAACCCTGCACCGCCAGGTCGAGGAATTGAAGATGGTTTACAGGGACAACCCTTCAACCGCTGCAGGGACGGGCGAAAACATGGTTGCTCCGGAGATCGCCCTTCCTTCACCCGAAGGCGATACGATCAGGCTCTCCTCAACCCGGGGATCCATCGTCCTGCTCGATTTCTGGGCATCCTGGTGCGGTCCGTGCCGGGCCGAGAACCCCAACCTGGTGGAAGCCTATAAAAAGTATCATTACCTCGGGTTCCAGATCTTCCAGGTCTCCCTCGACAAGACCCGTGAGGCCTGGCTAAAAGGGATAAAGGATGACCACCTCGATAAATGGATCCATGTGAGTGATGTAAAGTACTGGAAATCAGATGTTGTGCCCATGTACAACATAGAAGCGATCCCGTCAAATTTCCTCCTCGACAAGGAGGGGCGTATAATCGCATCCAACCTCAGGGGAGGAGCCCTGGATAGAAAGCTCGAAGAACTGTTTAAGTAAATTGAAACATATTAGACCTAACCGGAAACCGATTTGCAAATGAAAAGAGCCATCCTGTTGTTGCTGCCCGTATTACTGGTGACTTCATGCCAGAATAAACACAGCTTTACTGTTAAAGGAACCATCCACAATACCGGGATCAAATATATTTACCTCAACAGGGTGGATGTCAACACCCCTGTTCTGATCGATTCCGCGGCAATCTCCAAAAAGGGCTCGTTCTCATTCAAGGTAAAAGCCGGTGAACCTGAATTCTACCAGCTCGGGTTCTCAGTCTCGAATTTTATTACACTCCTGGCAGAACCGTCCGAGGCGATAAGGATCGATTTCGGAAGTGAGAATCTCTACGACGGGTACAAGGTGACCGGATCGGAGGGCTCGGAGCAGGTCCGTGTCCTGGATGACCAGCTTTCTGCAACAAAGAAAAAGCTCGATTCGCTCAGAGTCGTTTATGATGCAGCGTCAAAGCTGCCCGATTTCAGCACCAGGGGACCAGAGCTCGATGCTCAGTTCACAAGCCTCATCAAGGAGCTCAGAAAGAAAAACATCGCGTTCATCATCACCCATACAAAGTCGATGGCTTCCATAAAAGCCCTCTACCAGCGCATCGATGAAAACACATATGTGCTTTATGATCCGCGCGACCTGCAATACCTGAAGATCGTCTCCGACTCGCTTACTCGCTACTATCCGCATTCAAAGAATGTCCAGGCCCTTGCCGCCGACACCAAAAAGGAGCTCGAGCAGATGTATGCGAACCGCCTGGAATCATACGCAAAAACACAGCCCTCAAAATCACTTAACCCTGATCTTAAGGACATTACCGGCAAAAGGATCTCGTTGTCATCATTGAAGGGCAAGTATGTCCTCCTTACATTCTGGTCGGTCGATTCCAAAGACTGCATCGCGGAGAACCTGAGCCTTAAAGAGACTTACAGGAAGTACAGAAGCAGGGGTTTAGAGATCTACCAGATAAACGTTGATGAGAATGAAGCCAGGTGGAGGGAGGAGGTCAGGTTCGACGAGCTTCCCTGGATAAACACGAGGGAGGATGACCCGAAGAACCCCGAGAATGCAAGGCTGTTCAATGTCAGGGCCGTGCCCGCCAACTTCCTTTTCGACAGGGAGGGCAACATAATCGGGACTAACCTTCACGGGAACGCTTTGCAGATCAAGCTAAACCAGATCTTTAATTAACCTGTTGAGTTGAAAGGACCAGGCAAAATATTCTTCGCATCTGATTTTCATCTCGGACTCAGGACCGGATCGGATCCCCTGGACCGTGAGAGGAAGGTTGTCAGCTGGCTGAACGGGATTGCCCCGGAGGCGAAGGAGATCTATCTCCTCGGCGATATCTTCGATTTCTGGTGGGAATACAAGCTGGTGGTTCCCAAGGGATTCACCAGGTTCCTTGGAACTGTTGCCGCTTTGACCGACGCAGGCATTCCTGTTCATTTCTTTACGGGAAACCACGACATGTGGGTCAGGAACTATTTCACCGATGAATGCGGCGTAATTTCCCATACCGGTCCGCTTACGGCAGACTTCGACGGGAAGAAGTTCCATCTTGCCCATGGTGAGGGTCTCGGCTCCACCAATACCCTCTACAGTATCCTGCTGTGGATATTCAGGAACAAGGCATTGAGGAGGGCCTACTCCGCACTCCATCCTTCCGTGGGAGTCGGGTTCGGCCATAGCTGGTCGCTCAATTCGAGGCTAGGGAAAGGAATAAAGCTCGATTACCTGGGAGAAGATAAAGAGGATCTTATCAGGTATGCAAAATCGGTCCTGGCTGCAGAGAAGATCGACTATTTCATTTTTGGGCACCGCCATCTTGAAATGAACATAAAGCTTGCCGGAGGGGCAGAGGTAATATTCCTGGGCGATTGGGTAATGGATGGAAGCTATGCGGTATGGGACGGCAATGATCTTGGATTTTTCCGGGTGCATTAACCGGCATCATCCTGCACAGCCACAGTCAACACGTAATAGGAGTAGCCGTCATTCACTTTTTCAAATTTGTATTCCAGCTTGCTGCCCGATTTACGGGCAATTGCCAGCAATCCCATGTTCTCGGTGCTGTCGGTTTCAATGGTCTGCTTCGAAAGCGACCTGTAGAACATATCACGCAGGCCCGTCTTGTCGAGGCTGTTGACCATATCAAGCTTTTCCTTGAGGCTCACAACATTACCTGAGCCCACAAGGTTCCCGGTAGTAAGCAGGAACCTGTTATCCCTGAACCTCAGAATGACCACCGGCATCCCGTATTTTGTCTCAGTCTCCTGTCCCGGGTTATATTTTGACACATTCTCGAGGGCCTCTGCCATTATGCTGAAAACCCTCTTGCGGAGGCTGGTGTCAATATCCTCCTCATCGAATTTCGATTCAGTCAGCGTCAACACTTCCTCCCCGATCTCTGAAGTGACATGCCCTGACCAGATCATATGAATATTATTGCCGGTCATAAGCTTTTCAAACGCAAGAACTGCCTTGCTGCTGAACTTCCTGCCGGGGTCGGTTACGCTGAGGTTGGTCCCCGTAGAACCCACGGTCTTGCTCAGTATGAAATAAGTATGATCGCTGTCGATGGGAACAAAATCAAAATCGAGCCGGTTGCCGGTCTTGATGGCCATCTCGAGAAGCCCCAGCCCTGCTCCGCCTTTTTTGCTGAATTCCGAGTTGTTGAGGATTTGCCTGTAAAGCTCCTTGATCTCCTCCGGTTCGAGCGTGATGATCCTTTCAAGCCTGTTCCTGAGGTCCCGCACGCTTGCCGAGTCCATCACGTTACCGGTCGTCACGGTATAACCCCCGTCAGTCTTTGAGTAGGTGACGGTTGACATTCCGGTGTGATACAGATGGGTGCCATGCTTAGCCATGTTCTGCAGGCTCTCAAGGACATACATGAAAAGCCGCCTCCTTCCCGACGCACCGAAGGAATCCTCCTTCATCTCATTCTCGAGCAGGGTCAGCAGGGCAAGGGAATTACGGTCTGACACATCACCCCTGAAGGCAAATACCAGATTTTCCCTGGTTATCTTCTTATGCAAGCTCTGGATTGAATCCATGCACCTAGTGCTACGTTCACGATACTTGTGATAAACGTAAAAAAGGATGATTAATTTCCCTTTCCTCGCCATTTATTGAATTTATATCTATATTTATCCCGATCAGGAACATCGTAACCAGCCATCGATCAGGGCTTAATGAAGCTTACCAGGTTTCGCAGATGCTGACGGTTTTCAATATACAACGTTTCTCCCTGCATGACGGAAATGGCGTCAGGACGAGCATTTTCTTCAAGGGCTGCCCCCTGAGGTGCCTCTGGTGCAATAACCCCGAGAGTATCGATCCCCTGCCGTCGGTGATGTTTGATGAGAGATTGTGCAACAGGTTCGGTGAGTGCATAAAGGCCGCGGATGGCCGGATATATGAAGCTGACGGGGCACTGGTGATCGACAGGGAAAAGATCGGGGATCCCGGGCAGCTCATGGATGTATGCCCTTCAAAGGCCCTCCGGGTCGCCGGACGGGAAATGAGCGCAGCAGAGATAGCTGCCGGGGTTGAAAAAGACCTTCCCTTTTATGACATGAGCTCAGGCGGAGTCACACTGTCGGGAGGAGAACCTTTTGCACAGGGGGAGGAACTCGGGGAGCTGCTGCTCCTGCTCAGGGATAAGCGCATCCACGTTTCGGCCGAGACTTCCCTGCATGTTCCATGGGAAAAAGTATCAAAGTACACTTCCCTGGTGGATATGTTCCTGGCCGACCTTAAACATACCCACCCGCTTAAGTTTGCACAATATACCGGCGGAGATGCCGGACTCGTGCTCGAGAACTTCCGGAAGCTTGACGCATCAGGCTCAGCTTTTGTGATCCGCGTGCCTGTAGTCCCAGGGTTTAACCATTCAGAACCGGAGATATTTTCAATCATTGATTTTGCGGCCGGACTGGAGCATCTTTCCGAAATTCATCTTATCCCCTATCACTCCCTTGCAACAGAGAAGTACCATATGCTTGGGAAGGCATACACTTATAAAGGTTTTGCCGATGTAAGCAAGCAGGAGCTGGTGGCATATGCAGATTATGCCTCGCAAATGGGTATCACCACCAAAATTCTCAACTGATGGATATTCCTGTAACCGGTATACGCACTCTTTCTCCCCGCATCAAAGCTATGAGGGACAGGCTGCTGTCGTCACGATCGACGATCTGCACCGAAAGGGCAAGGATTTATACCATGGCTTATGCTGAATTTGATTCTTACCCTGTCATCCTCAAGAGGGCCCATGCGCTTGAGCAGACCCTGAGGGAGATGACACTCTTTATAGATGAAGGAGAGCTGATAGTTGGCAACATGTCGTCGAAACTCAGGGCCGCTCCCATATTTCCCGAATATGTTACGGCATGGATCATCGATGAGCTCGATGAATTCGACAAGCGCCCCGGTGATGCGTTCTTTGTGACCGAAGATCAGAAAGCCGAGCTGAGGGAGATATGCGGATGGTGGAAAGGCAGGACCCTGTTAGAAAGGGGTTACTCGCTCATGTCACAGCAGATCAAGGAGATACACGATGCGGCCATAATAAGGGCTGAAGGAAACCTGACCTCCGGTGATGCACATATATCCGTGAACTTCGCCAGGATCCTGGAGAAAGGGCTGGGAGGATACCTGGCAGAGGTTGCTGAATACCGGAAACTTTTGGGAGAAGTGAATGAACAGAACCATGGCAGGAAAGATTTTTATGATGCTCTGGAAATCGGGATCCGTGCAATGGAGTCCTTTATCCTGAGATTTGAGAAGCTTGCAGCGCAGCTTGCCGGGAATGAGAACGATGAACAGCGAAGATCGGAGCTCCTGACGATCAGCAGTAACTGCAGGAACATCTCCGTGAATCCTCCCCAAAGTTTTTATGAAGCACTTCAGCTTACCTGGTTTGTGCAGCTGTGCCTTCAGATCGAAAGCAATGGCCACTCAGTGTCGCTTGGAAGGGTCGACCAGTACCTCTGCCCGTTCTACAGGAATGACATCTCAGAAGGGAAGATCACCAGGGAATTCGCTCTCGAGCTGCTGGAAAACACCTGGATCAGACTGCTCTCCGTCAACAAGATAAGATCCTGGTCGCATACCAGGTTCTCAGCCGGTGGGCCCCTTTACCAGAATGTGACAATCGGCGGCCAGACAGCTGACGGCAGGGATGCTGTCAATCAGCTGAGCTACCTTATACTCGAATCGGTGGGAATGATGAAGCTGACACAGCCGAACCTGACGGTAAGGTTCCACCGGAATATAGATCCAGTTTTCCTGAGGGGGTGCATCGATGTAATTGAAAAAGGCTTCGGTATGCCGGCTTTCAACAACGACGAGATCATAATCCCTTCTCTCATCAGCCTCGGGGTTTCAAGGGAAGATGCATATAACTATTCGGCTATCGGCTGCATCGAGGTGGCTGTGCCGGGGAAATGGGGATACCGCTGCACCGGGATGAGCTTCCTGAACTTCATGAGGGTATTCCTGGCGGCAATGAACAACGGCCTGGACACTATGTCGGGAAAGACTTTCTGCCCCGGGACGGGGAATTTCAGGGATTTCCGGTCATTCGGCGATATGATGGAGGCATGGAAGCACCAGGTGAAATTCTATGCAAAAGCTGCTGCCGAAACGGACACTGCGGTCGATACTGCCCTCGAAGAGCTCGTCCCCGATATCCTGTGCTCGGCGTTCGTCGACGATTGCATCAGGCGGGGAAAGACGATCAAGGAAGGCGGTTCGGTCTATGATTTCATCTCCGGGCTCCAGGTGGGGATCGCCAACCTGGGGAATTCACTCGCCGCTGTCAAAAAGCTTGTTTTCGAGGAGTCCAGGATAGGCAGGGAGGAGCTGATGTATCACCTCGGAAGCAATTTCGAGGGGATCGAAGGCGAGAAGGTGCGCCAGCTGCTGCTGAATTATGCACCGAAATACGGGAATGACGATGATGACGTCGATAAGCTTCTCGTCGAAGCATACAATTGCTTCATCGACGAGCTCCCGAAATTCAGGACCACCCGCGCAGGCAGGGGGCCGATCGGGTGCGCATATTATGCCGGCACTTCGAGCATCTCGGCCAATGTGCCTTCGGGGGCGGTCGTTCCGGCAACGCCCGACGGAAGGAAAGCCTTCACCCCTGTTGCCGAGGGATGCTCGCCAACCTCGGGGACCGATATTCTTGGGCCGACGGCAGTGTTCAAATCGGTGGCCAAGCTCCCCACGGGAAAGATCTGCGGCGGAGTGCTGCTGAACCAGAAGCTGTCGCCCTCGACGATCGCAGGGGTAGAGCAGAAGGAGAAGCTCATATCCATAATTAGGGCATTTTTCGAGACACTGAAGGGCTGGCATGTGCAGTACAATATTGTATCGCGTGCGATACTTCTCGAGGCGAAAAAGCATCCGGAGGAGCACCGCGACCTTGTCGTGAGGGTGGCAGGTTATTCGGCGTTCTTCACCTCGCTCTCGCCCGACACCCAGGATGACATAATTGCAAGAACCGAACAGACACTATAAACGGAACCATGGAAAAGATCCTATGCGGAGTCGATATTGGCGGCACCAAATTGTCCGCCGGCCTGATCAGGAAGGACGGCACAATCATTGAAAAGATCACTGCCTACGACCACCGGGGGAAGCCCGAGGACCAGATTGTGGAACAAATCTCGGGCACGGTGCGCCGGCTGCTCGGGTCAAACGGCCTGGACGAGGATGACCTCGAGGGTATCGGCGTCGGGTTTCCCGGCCATGTCCGCTACAGGGACGGCGTCACCATAACATCTTCCAACCTTAAGGGATTCAAGGGTTACCCGCTGAAGGAGAGCCTGCAGAAGAATTTCTCCGTGCATGTAAAGCTCGACAATGATGCAAATGCCCAGGCTTACTGCGAGCTCAGGTACGGTGCCGGGCGGGGGTACAACGACCTTATCTTCCTCACGATCAGCACGGGCATCGGGGCAGGCATAATCCTCGAACGGAAGGTTTACAGGGGTATCACGGGGACTGCCGGGGAGTTCGGCCACACTATCGTGGATCCGCGCAGCGACCTCGTGTGCACCTGCGGCAACAAAGGGTGCCTGATGGGCTGTGCATGCGGCCTTGCCCTCCCATATCATTTCAGGAAAAAGATTGAGCAGGGATCCACCACGACACTAGAGCTGCCCCCGGACTTTTCATGGGAGAAGGTCGACGGCCAGTTCGTGAGCAGGGGAGCGGCCGCCGGCGATCCGCTCTGCACGTCAATAGTCATGGAGTGCGCCGATTATATCGGGATCGGCGTCTACAATATATTCCAGGTATTCAACCCGCCCCTCATCATCCTGGGCGGCGGCCTCTGCAACCTGGGCGACATGTACATGAAAAGGATCAGGGAGAAATTCTATGAGCTTGCGAGGGACATGATATTCGATCCGATAGCTATTGTTGAATCCGAGGCAGGAAGCGACGCAGGACTGATAGGTGCTGCCGCACTTCTTCTCGAATGAGCTCTCCGTGCTCTACGTACCTCCTCCAGTCTTGCTCCGTGCCAGCTCCTTCTCTCTCACCCCGCCCACCCCTCCCGGTCGAGGTTGCGGTAGTTGATGGCTTCAGAAATATGCTCCGCCCCTATATTCTCAGCGCCAGCCAGGTCGGCGATCGTTCTCGCCACCTTCAGGATCCTGTCATACGCCCTGGCCGAAAGGCCCCTGATATCCATGGCGCTTCTTAGCAGCTTTCCTCCCGCCTCATCGAGCTGGCAGTACCTCCTCAGCATCGACGACGACATCTGGGCATTTGAATATATGCCCTTCGTGTTCTCAAAGCGTTTTGCCTGGATATCCCTGGCCCTGATCACCCTCTCCCTTACCACGGCAGATTTCTCGACCCTGCCGGAATCGGAGAGCTTGTCATATTTGACCGGCACCACCTCGATATGGATATCGATCCTGTCGAGGAGCGGACCCGAGATCCTGTTCAGGTATTTCTGGACCATCCCTGCTGAACACATACACACCTTCTCAGGATGGTTATGGAACCCGCACGGGCAGGGGTTCATTGAAGCAACGAGCATGAAGCTTGCTGGATAATCCACAGTCGATTTTGCCCTCGAGATAGTTATCACCCTGTCCTCCAGGGGCTGTCTCATAACCTCGAGGACAGTGCGCTTGAACTCGGGCAGCTCGTCGAGGAACAACACCCCGTTATGGCCGAGGGAGATCTCCCCCGGCTGCGGGAAAGTGCCGCCGCCGACCAGGGCGACGTCTGAGATCGTGTGGTGAGGGCTCCTGAAAGGCCGTTTAGTCATGAGCGGGGTGTGGTCTTCGATCTTTCCTGCGACCGAGTGTATCCTTGTCGTTTCAAGCGCCTCCTCCAGGGTAAGGGGAGGTATGATCGTTGCCAGCCGTTTAGCAAGCATAGTCTTACCTGCCCCGGGAGGACCGATCATGATCAGATTATGAAAACCGGCAGCTGCCACCTCGAGGGCCCTTTTGACATTCTCCTGCCCTTTTACATCAGAAAAATCAATGTCATACTTATTTACCTCATTATTGAAGATCTCCATGAGATCGACGCGGACAGGCTCAAATTTTCTTGTGCCGTTCAGGAAATCGACCACTTCCCCCAGTGTATCCATACCGTAGACCATCAGGTTGTTCACGACCGCAGCCTCCCTGGCATTTTTTGCTGGCACGATCACTCCCCGGAAACCCTCCTCGCGCGCCCTGAGGGCAATCGGGAGGACTCCTTTTACCGGTTGAAGTGTCCCGTCGAGAGAGAGCTCTCCCATAATTACATACGATTCGAGGTCCCGGGAGGTGAGTTTCTCATCGGCAGCCAGGATCCCAATCGCCAGTGGCAGATCATAGGATGATCCTTCCTTGCGGATATCCGCCGGCGCCATGTTTATCACCACCTGTCTTCCCGGCCATTTGAACCCCAGGACCCGGAGCGCCGACTCAATCCGCTGCTGGCTCTCCTTAACCGCCACATCTGGCAGCCCGACAAGAAAAAACCTGACACCCTGAGATACATTGACTTCAATGGTCACAGTATCGGCATCAATGCCGTTTACCGCACTGGCAAAGGTTCTTACCAACATATTCCCAAGAATTTAGCACATAAGGAAACACTATACCAAATATAGGAAAAGAAAGACAAAGGACAAAGGGAAAAAGATAAAAGTAATTCGTGATTTGCCATCGGTTTAATTGCTTACTCCATTGTTCGACACATTACCTCACAGCTAATCCTGCCAAGGTGCTGGCTTATTAAAGCATTCTGACTTCTGAAGGCAACTAAATCCAGGTCGTCTTCACAAGGCTGTTGATATCATTTGAATGAGAATATAACTAAATCAGCGAATGTCGTCGTCTAAGACAGTTTCTCAGTCTCAACAGGAGGTTAAGTATGACCCTCCCCAAAGTTTAAAAAGTTTTCCATTTTTGGTCCTCCTTTATAAGATGTTTATAAACTTCTAGAAACACATTTAGCAGTTCATAATTACTAAAAGCTTACTCCGAGATCGTATGGTGAGGGCTCCTGAAGGGCCGTTTGTACATAAGCGGGCTGCGGTCATCGATCTTCCCTGCAACCGAGTGGATCCTGGTCGTTTCAAGGGCCTCCTCGAGAATAAGTGGAGGCCGTTGCCAGCCACTTGGCAAGCATGGTCTTCCCTGCCCCGGGAGGACCGATCGTGATAATGTTAAATATGGATTGTAATAACTAAATGTCCCGACCAAATTAAAATTGACTTTGATTTCATTATAATATAAATTTGTCTAACTATTTGAGTAACAACTCTGGCTCACTTGGATATTTTAGAATTTCACAAGAGATTATTGGAAGTTTTTGCACTATCATTTTTTCTTAATTACTAACTAAATCTGTCGGTAATGAAAACTAAGTTATTCTTAAGAATATGCATTATGATGCTTGCATCTACTTTTAACAGAGGAGTATTGGAAGCCCAAACAATGACTACCGCATCAGATAAGTTTGTAATAAATGGGATAGCGGCCGACGAAAAAGGACCGATTGCTAATTTGACCATTATTGTAATGCCAGTCTCTAAGACCCTTGGTCCCGTAATTCGTTATAAGGGTACTGATAAAAATGGGATTCTATTAGCCGTTGATGCTTCATGCGGTACAGAAAGAACCCTAAATGAGAAAACAAGTAAATGGACATTCAAATACAAAATTGGTGATTCCAGTGTTAGTGGACCACGGTTGAACCCTGAAGCGAAGACAGATGCAGATGGAACTTTCTCCGTGACTGTTCCACAGAGTCTCTTCAAAGATTATACTACTGGTACCAATGTAATCACCAAATATAAAGTCGGCGAGATTGGTCTCGGAGTCTTTAGCGGATCAGTATCTTCTTATGAAATGGAAATTATAAAATATGATGTAAACGCCTCCAAATTTGATATTGGTAAACTCGTCTTCAAGTCTGCGAGAGAACCAGAGAAATAAGTTGCTCTATTACGTCTATTAAATCGTTGTATTTGTTATCAGATAATGAAACCCGGCAGCTGCCACCTTGATAGCCCTTTTGACATTCTCCTGCCCTTTTACATCAGAAAAATCAATGTCATACTTATTCACTTCATAATTGAAGATCGCCATGAGATCGACGCGGTTAGCATTATACGTTGTCCCAGGCAGGTTTCGCCCCTGCAGGGCTCTGATCCTTAGAGCATTTCAAATCCCCCGGTTAGCACCGGGGGTTATGTTGTTATTTGCTCCTTCGGAGCAAGGATTGATTGGCTTTGTGTGTTGAATAGATCGGAGTTAAGTACAAAAATTAGCCTGGGCTGCCTTGCGGATAACAATGGCGCCTTTTCACACAATCGCCTGACAGCCGCAGAACCCCGATTAATGGGTAAAAGCATATTTTCTCAGCCTGTCCCTGTTCTCTTTGAATTTTTGAAGATTCCCGTTAATCGGGATATTGATCGTTATTAGTCCGCAAAGGGCCCCGATCGATGCACCTGTAAATCCACCCAGGAACCCGCCGACCCCTGCCTTATCACGGGCAGTCATCTGAAACAAACAGAAATACTCGCATTGCGGATCGTCCCCCTGACTGTACCCAATTAACGCTCCGACTGCAGTTCCTATGGCGAGGCCGGCCAAAGTCCTGTAGATCACGCTGTTCTTATTACGGGTTTTAATGATGGCGATGTTTTTATAGTCAATTGTTGTTGCATAAATGTTCCCGGCAAGCAGGTCTCTACGACTTGCATAACCGGCCAGAACAACAGCGGAATCCTTCACCGCATATAAAATCCCGTAATCCTTTGCCTGGGGATAATTCAGGATGATCCGTGTTTTGAATATCCTGTAAACGGTATCCTGCTGTGCAGCCAATATAACAGGATAACATACTGCTATCAGGCTAATTAAGACAATCCTTTTCATAAGATACAGATTATTGTTCAAGTTACTGTATTCAAAATTACTCTGCCGAAAAGCTAAAGTCAAGTTTATCTGCCAGGTATACCTTAGGAGAGCCTGTCTCAGGCTTTTCATATGTTTCGCCAAACTTCAAAGCCCCGGGTTACACCATGGGTTGGAGCTCCAACATCGGCCGTCCTTTGAGCGCCAACCGTTAACCTTCACACTACCAGTCCGATCAGCCCGGCAAAAAACCGATAACACATGCAATCCCGATTGTTCAGACATTATCTTCAGCCATATGACCCGGAAGCGAAATGTTGCTAATAATATGAATCCCAACGAATATTAAAAGCAAAAAAATGATAGCAGATGATCCTATGAGGCTCCCATAATAAAGAAGGCCTTTTTTCTCCCAGGGATGAAGCAGGGAATAGAAAAGCAACGCAAAGCCTATGATCTGCATTGGTCTGTTAAACCTACGGCCGCCAACATCGAACAGGCAAATCATCAGGATCGCAACTGCAAGGGAAAGCAAAAATGCCATCCTCCTGGATCTGACAGCAGACAGTATAGCTAATAACCTGCTATTCATAATGATGAGAATTAGGTTATTAAAGTTACACCCTAAAAAAAGCGAAGTCAAGTTCATTTTACAGCGAAATTGGCTATACCTGCCGGGGGCCGGTCAAGGGCAACTAGGTGCTGGCAGTGTCCACCGAAGTCACGATGAGTGACGAAGGAGGGTTGCTGGGTGCTGGTTAACTTTGCCTGCCCTGCATTCTGGCTCCTTCGCTATCCCGACATACTACGTCGGGACTTGACGCTCGGCCAGGTGTGCTGGTTGCTGGTTCATCGGTCTCACGATTGCATGATTGCATGATTGCACGATTGCACGATTGCA
>DCFQ01000053.1:23495-23849 GCA_002319915.1 Bacteroidales bacterium UBA1800
GATTGCACGATCGCATGATTGCCCCAACGCGTTGGTCGGGGTCTGCGCCCTGCTCCGACACGATTGCAGAGCCTGTTGCTGGGCAGATGTGCCCTGGGTCGTGAGTCTTTAGTCTTGGATCAGCTGATCATGAGACTTTTACTTCGAACAGTCTGTGGTAAATTGGATATTCGGGCTCCCGTCTGTACACATCAGTAAACCCTGGGGAGGAAACGGGACTGTCCAGACACATACATTGCCAAGATCCGGCATGTTGCCCAGTTCCAGGCAACAGGTGACCCAGTATCCTTCATCTACTCCGAGGCTGGTGTTTTTCGAAATATCAAGGCTGGTCAGAGGATTTCCGCCGCCCCC
>DCFQ01000008.1:0-3162 GCA_002319915.1 Bacteroidales bacterium UBA1800
GACCAGGGTGCGAAAGGGATAAAAATTGGCCCTGTGACAATTGACGGGAACAGTATCAGGATCTCAGCCGCCAGGCTGAAAGGTAAATACAACGGGACATTCAGGAATGATACTCTCATCGAGGGAAAATGGACCCAGGCCGGCATGACATATCCCCTCGACCTCGGGAAGATGAAAACCGCCTTCGTCCTTAACAGGCCGCAAGAGCCCAAACCCCCGTATCCGTATTCTGTTGAGGATGTGGTATTCCGAAACGAAAAGGCGGGCATAAACCTGGGAGGAACTCTCACAATCCCTGCCGGAAACGGGCCTTTCAAGGCTGTGATACTTATCACGGGATCTGGAGCCCAGAACCGGAATGAGGAGCTGATGGGACATAAACCGTTCCTTGTCATCGCCGATTACCTGACACGAAACGGAATTGCCGTGTTCCGGTTTGACGACAGGGGCGTTGGAAAATCCGAAGCCGGTCCGGCAGGCTCCACATCGGCTGATTTCGCAACGGATGCGGAGGCAGCACTCAATTTTCTTAAGAAGGATCCGAGAATAAATCCGTCAATGATCGGCCTCGCCGGGCACAGCGAAGGCGGCTTTATAGCCCCCATCCTTGCTTCCCGTGACCCTGACGTGGCATTTATCGTTTCACTCGCCGGAACAGGGGTCAGCGGGGAACAGATCATCCTGAAGCAGGCATATGATATCAGCAAGGCATCGGGCACTAATGAAAAGGAGCTTAAATCATCCTACGCCTTAAGCAAGAAGCTTTACGGCATTATCAGGAAAGAACCCGATAATGCAAAAGCTGTCTCTCAGATGCTCGCCGAAGTAAAAAAATCACTCGCCAGAGAAAAGAAGTCCGGCGAAGAAACAAAGAAGCTGACCGATCAGTTCCTTGCCGGCACTGCGACGATCACCAGCCCATGGTTCAGATACTTCCTGTTCACCGATCCTGCTACCTTCTGGAAAAAGGTCAAATGTCCTGTCCTTGCTCTCAACGGCGAGAAGGATCTCCAGGTTGATGCGGATATCAATCTTCCTGCAATCGAAAAAGCCCTCAAAAAGGGCGGGAATGAGAGGATCAAAACAGTGAGGCTGGCAGGATTGAATCATCTGTTCCAGCACTGCAAAACCGGGCTTCCGGCAGAATATGGTGAGATCGAGGAGACTATTTCGCCCGAGATCCTCAGGATCATGTCGGATTGGATCCTCTCCCTCTGAGTTCGCGTTCGAGCCGCTTGATCACTATCTTCCCTTTTGCAATGATCCCGGCCGATCCTTCTCCCCTGAGCAGATTGACAGTATCGGTAAACTCACGGGTAAGTTCGGGATAGATCAGTACAAGCTTGTAGAGTATTTCCATTGAGTAAGCTTTCACTGCAATGGCAGAATATCCCGAGCGAAGAGCCCTGAAGCAATGATCGGTAAGCATTCCCTGGTGCCTGGTGCCCAGGAGTGTAAGGTCGGCAAGCGAAGCCACTCTCAGGAATGAACGTTCCACACTTTCATTTTCAACCCTGCCGAGTGAATCCACAAGACTGGCCAGGAACGGGACAATTACTTCGGGGTACTTGTCGCATGTCTTCGACAATGCCCAGGCAGCATGGAACGAAAGCTTTTTGTCCCCGGAAAATGAATATTCAATGATCTTCCCCAGCACTTCCGGATTTTCAGAAGCTGAAGCTGCAAGGAATTCTGCCTCGCGAGTCCCCCTGATACCTGCGACCATGGTCCGGAGCTCTTCGTCATTGACCCGGGTTGAATTTCCTGGCGCCGGAGGATTGTCTTTTTCATCTCCGCCCGGCTGCAATTTCAAATAGTCCCCGGCAACCGTTATATCAGCTTCGGAAAAATCAACTGATGGAAGATCCCCGGGCTCAGCCCATCGGAAAGATATATGCTCGGAGAGCAGAGGAAGCTCGTCAAGGGTGTCACATACAAAGGGGATAAGGGTAACCTGCCTGAACCCGTAATCATGAACGACATCGGGCATCCGGTTGCAGATAACTATATCCATCGAAAGCTCTTCCCTGATCTCCCTCATTATGGAATCCTCATCTGTCTCTCCCGGATTGACCTTCCCTCCCGGGAATTCCCACTTGAAGTGATGGTCACTCTTCTCTCCCCTCTGAACAATGAGGACCCGGCCCTCCTCATTGCGGATTATGGCGCAGCTAACCCTGATCACAGCGTTTCGTCAATTATATCTTTATAAAGCGGTATTTCTGCAAGGTAGTCATACACCCTGCGATCGTGATAGAACCTGAACGCGTAGTGCCGTAGCCCGTTCGTGAAAAGAACATAAGGCACCTGGAATTTCAGGTTATACTCACCCAGCTGTCCGTGCACCGAATCATCAATTTCCACGGTTGTTGCCTTGCATTCAACGATAAGGACCGGTTCTCCCCTCCTGTTATGCACAATTATGTCAGCACGCTTTTTCAGCCCGTTCCACCTGAAGAACCCCTCCACCACGATCAGGCCCGGAGGGTAACCTCCTTCAGACACCAGGTAACGGACAAAGTTCTGTCTCACCCATTCCTCATCGGTCAGCTTCACATATCTTTTTCTTATCTCATCGAATATCATTTCAGGCTCCTCTTTTCCTGTCAGCCTGAATGAATATTGAGGCATATTTAGCTCTTTCAACTTAGTTTTGTATTTTTGGGACACAGATAAACTGAGCTTGATGTTTGGTAGTTATATGCTGTTACAAATATATTGAGATATAATTAACACGTGCCGCTGCATGAAAACCAAAGAAGAAATAGTTAATAACTGGCTTCCAAGATATACCGGCAAAAAGCTCGAGACTTTCGGCCGTTATTTCGTTCTCACTAATTTCATAAACTATGTTGAGCTTTTTGCCAAATGGAACAACGCGGTGATTGAAGGGAAGGATAAGAATATGCCGAGCGCCACCCATGACGGGATCACGATCCTTAATTTCGGAATGGGCAGCCCGAATGCAGCCACCGTTATGGACCTCATCAGTGCCGTATCGCCCAAAGCGGTGCTTTTCCTCGGGAAATGCGGAGGCCTGAAGCGGAAGAACAAGCTGGGGGATCTGATCCTCCCGATCGCTGCGATCAGGAGCGACGGGACGTCAAATGATTATCTCCCCGAAGAGGTACCTGCCCTGCCTGCTTTCAAGCTGCAAAGCGC
>DCFQ01000008.1:3512-26636 GCA_002319915.1 Bacteroidales bacterium UBA1800
ACCGGTTCAAGAAGTATCTCGTCAAAACCAGGGCAATGGCAATCGACATGGAGACGGCGACGATCTTTACAGTAGGCTTTGCGAATGAGATCCCCACTGGGGCCCTGTTGCTGGTGACCGATCAGCCCATGATCTCTTCCGGGATCAAGACAGAGGAGAGCGATAAACAGGTATCGGACAAGTTTACTGAGATCCACCTGAAGATAGGTATAGATGCCCTCCAGGAGATCAGGGATAACGGAATATCGGTCAAACACCTCAGATTCTGAACATGGCTGTAACCTACGAAGAAATAATATCCGATCTCAGGAAACGTCTGTTCAGACCGGTATACTTCCTGGCGGGCGATGAGCCATACTACATTGACTTTATCACCGAGTACATCGGGGAGAAGGTGCTGACGGAACCGGAGAAAGCCTTTAACCAGCTGATACTTTACGGGGAGGACACGTCAGTGAATGCGATCATCGAGACTGCCCGCAGATTCCCTATGGTTGCCAGCCACCAGGTTATAATAGTGAAAGAGGCTCAGTCGCTGAAAAAGATAGAGGATCTCCTTATCTACGTTGAAAAACCACTTGCATCGACAATTCTGGTCCTCAATTACAAATATAATGTCCTCGATAAAAGAACAAAGCTCTGCAAAGCTCTCGAGGCGCACGGGATTTATTTCGAATCAGTCAGGCTGCGTGATTACCAGGTTCCGCCATGGATAGAGCGGCACCTTATGTCAAAGGGGGTTAAGATCGACCCGTCGTCGTCAGCCATGCTTACCGAGTATCTCGGAACCGATCTCAATAAGATCGTAAATGAGCTCGATAAGCTCCTGATCACCATGCCGGCAGGAAAAGGGGTGATCACCCCGGCATTGATTGAGAAGAATATCGGGATCAGCAAGGATTACAATAATTTCGAGCTGCAGAAAGCCATTGGCGAAAAGAATATTCTGAGGGCCAACATGATAGTGAAGTATTTTATTGACAATCCGAATGGCAATCCGATGATACGGACGATCTCATCGCTTTTCACCCTTTTTTCAAAGATTCTGATCTACCACTATACCCCCGACAAGTCAAAAAACAACATTGCAGCGGTCCTCAAGGTAAATCCCTTTTTTGTAAAGGATTACGAAGCCGCTGCCTCAAGGTACAGCGTAGCCAAGACTCTGAAGGTGATAAGCCTTCTCAGGACATTCGACATGAAATCAAAGGGTTACGGAAATATCACCACCGACCCCGGGGACCTTCTGAAGGAACTTGTCTACAGGATCCTCCATCTTTAATAAAAGCCTGGTTAGGACAAATACCTGCCGGATAATCAGTTCATTTCCGGTGATTCCGGAAAATCGGCCCACATGCGGTATTTGTTGTTGAATGTCCGCAGAAGACGCTTCCAGCTGTCTGTACCACTGCTGCTCATGATTATTTCGGGCTTGACCTTGGCAATTACCCAGGAATTCTCCTTCAACTCCCGTTCCAGCTGTCCTCCCGACCACCCGGAATATCCAAGGAAAAACCTGATCTGATGAGGTTTGACCTGACCTTCTTTAATAAGGTCCCTTAGTGCATCAATATCGCCGCCCCAGTAAACATTGTCGTCAACCAGAACACTGTTTGGAACAAGGCGTCCCAGTGTATGGAGGTAATGAAGTGTATCAGGAGCCACAGGACCACCCATGCTCAGGCTCTCATTCCAGCTTTCGAACCCGGTAACAGCATCCGAGAGCGACACATCAAGCTTCTTGTTGAGGATAAACCCGACAGATCCTGTTGAATCATGGTCAGTAAGATAGACAACGCTCCTGTTAAAAAACGTATCAGCCAGAAAAGGTTCCGATATCAGGATTTTCCCCTTTTCGGGGATCTTGTCCCCCGGAAGTATCGTAAAAAAATCGAAATCTTCTTTCATTGCAAAATTTTATAGATCAAATTTATAATTTTTCTTATTCCCTGATAATCCCTTCAATTGTCCCGGCTTTAAAAAAAATAAAGTATTTAAGTCATAAGAATTAAATAATGTAATACTTTTGCCTGTTTTGTTAAACAAACATAATGCAAAAAAGTACATTACGAATTACAGGAAATAAAGCAATTCTTAATGTAAGGGAGAGAATGTGTGAAACTCCCGAGGAATTACTTGCCAGTGAAAAATTCAGGACGGTACTCGATCACTGCCTGAACAACCTGAAGGCTAAGGAGTCACCGCTGCTTGAAATATTTTCGGGCAGTATCGTCGATAAACAGGGCACTGATGATCTTGTCGAGACCCTTTCACTGCTCGTTAAGTATGAAAGCAAAATTGTCGCCCATATTTTCGACGGATCCTCATCATTCTTAAAGAATACATACCAGCTTACGAGCTTTGTCGAACATCTTTATGATTACTGGAGGCATTTCGACAGGTTCCTTATAAATGATTCAGAAGGCGACAGGCTCGATAAGCGGCCCTACCGGACATTCAATGAGACCATTGAGCATCTGACGCACCTGATCCGCACCATTTACAGGCACATCCAGGAAAATATTACCGGAAGCCACCCTACTGTGTACCGGCAGGTACCTGCCGGGGCAGAGATGGCTGTGATCTCCCTTCCGAAGGAGGTCTCATGGCCCTCGGAAAACTACAGGAAGCTTAACTCGATCCCTGTCATAAGGCAGATCCTGATTTATCCGCCCCTGGTGATCCAGCAGCCTATGAACAAGAGGACCGGCGATTTCAAAAGGATCGATCATAATCCCGTCGACCATACCATGCTGAATCCCGACGACTGGCTCTGTTTTCCTGCCAGGGTGGGCAAGTTCATCATCATGGTCTATTTCCATATTACCTTCTTTGAGCTTGGACTTTCATTATGCAATCTTTTCCAGCTGGCAGTGGATGCTGATCTTGAAAGAAAGCCCGATGCAGTATTCATTTACGGTATCCAGGGGAACTTCATGGATGGCCTGACGCAGTACCCGACAGTGTTTTATAATGATGAGCCAAACGAGCTTTTTGTGGGAGCGATTCCCGGGAAGCCTGAATTCGGATATTTCGGATACCTCAAAAAGATGATCCTGACCCTTCACAACTCCATTGTCATGAAGGCAAGAAAGCTGCCGTTCCATGGCGCAATGGTCAAGATCCTCCTGCACGGGAACAAGGAGGCAACCGTTCTGATGATCGGGGATACCGGTGCAGGCAAGTCCGAGACCCTCGAAGCATTCAGGGTGCTCGGTGAAAAATACATCCGCGACATGAGGATAATTGCCGACGACATGGGATCGATCGAGCTTGACCAGGAGGGGCGGCCGGTCGGGTTCGGGACCGAGATCGGTGCATTCCTGAGGCTTGACGACCTGCAGCCGGGGTATGCCTACGGCCACCTCGACAGGTCCATCATCATGAATCCAAGCCAGGTAAATGCGAGGATAGTGTTCCCGGTCACAACCTACGAAACCATCACCCATGGTCATCATATCGACTATATCCTCTACGCCAACAACTATGAGGATACCGATCCCGGACATCCTGTAATCGAGAGGTTTGATTCGGTGGAAAAAGCCATGAACGTTTTCCGCGAGGGTACGGTCATGAGCAAGGGTACTACAACTTCGACAGGGCTTGTCCACTCATATTTTGCCAATATCTTCGGCCCCCCGGAATACAGGGAGCTCCACGAGGAGATCGCCGGACGTTATTTTGAGTCTTTCTTCAGAACCGGGATATTCGTGGGCCAGATGAGAACACGCCTGGGCATCCCGGGCAATGAGGCTACGGGCCCGCGTGAGGCGGCGACTGAACTGCTTAGAATAATCGGGATTACGGGGTAGCAATCCTCTGTGCCTCCTCCGTGTCACTCTGTGTCACAAAAATTTTGAAGAACTTGCACAGAGTTCACTGAGAAGGCACGGAGGGCACGGAGATATCAGAAGAACCTGGCCGGCACAGCCTCCTTCATCATGGAATAAACCATATCGAATATATCCTCGGCACTCGGTTTCGAGAAGTAATCACCGTCGGTGGTATATGCCGGCCGGTGTTCCTTGGCGGTAAGGGTCCTCGGCGGACTGTCAAGGAAGGGCCAGCCGCCCTGCTTTTCGAGAACTTCCTGCATCATGTACGCGGTGGTCCCTCCGGGAACATCCTCGTCGAGGAAAAGGATTCTATTGGTCTTCTTAAGGGAGTTTACGATTGTCCTGCTCCTGTCAAACGGAACGAGTGTCTGCACATCGATTAGCTCTGTCGAAATACCGTGGGCCGAGAGCTGCCTTACTGCTTCCGCTGCAATCCTGACCGTTGAACCGTACGTAACAATCGTAATGTCGGTACCCTCTGCAAGAACCTCCGGGATCCCGAGCGGGATCCTGAATTCCCCCAGGTTATCGGGCATTCTTTCTTTCAGCCTGTAGCCGTTGAGCGGTTCTATAACTATTGCCGGGTCGTTCCCCTCAAGGAGCGTATTGTAGAAGCCTGCCGCTTGGGTCAGGTCCCGCGGAGAACACACATAGATCCCGCGGACGGAATTGATCAGCATGCTCATGGGCGATCCGGAATGCCAGATCCCTTCGAGCCTGTGGCCGCGGGTACTTATGATCAGCGGGGCGATCATCCGCCCTGCCGTCCTGTAGTGAGTGGTTGCCAGGTCGTCGCTAAGCGTCTGTATCGCATACATGAGATAATCAAGGTACTGGATCTCGGCGATTGGCCTCAATCCCCTAAGCGCCAGGCCGATCCCCTGGCCGAGGATTGTTGTTTCCCTGATTCCCGTGTCGGTTATCCTCAGCTCACCGTACTTTTTCTGAAGGCCTTCAAGCGTCTGATTCACACCCCCGATATAGCCTGTATCTTCCCCAAAGGTCAGGAGGAGCGGGTACCTGGCAAAAAGCCTGTCGTAATTATCCCTCAGTATCTGGCGGCCCGGCACCTCAGGTGATCCGGGGGAATATACCGGCGGAATGGGTTTCACGTTCAGGACCGATGTGGTGGTTTCGTTGTAAAGGTATTTATCGTAGCTGAACTCGGCGTCCCTGTAATTCCTTCTCAGCCAGCCTTCGAGAGACTCCCTTAAATGATCCGACTGCAGGCAGCTGTTGCAGATATTCCTAAGCAGCTTCCTGGCAGCCATGAAATTATCTTTCCTGATCGGGGCAAGGACCCGCTTGAGGTTCTCCGTTATCTCGTCAATGCTGGCTTCCTTCTCAGCCTCATTGCACCTGCATTTCCTGTCCTCGATGATCTTTACCAGGGCATCCCTTTCAACTTTTATCGGGTTCTGGAACATCTCCCAGGCCTTTTTCCTGGCTTCCCTGGCTTCATTTTCAGCATCGGCAGCAAGCTCATCGAGCTCAGCAGGGGAAGCAATGCCTTCACTCACGATCCATTCCTTCATCTTTCTTATGGGATCTGATTCTTCTTCCCATTTCAGCCTCTCTTCACTCTTGTATCTTTCATGCGATCCGGAGGTCGAGTGCCCCAGTGGCTGGGTGACTTCATCGATATGGAAAACCACAGGCTTATGGTCCCTCCTGCAGATTGCAATCCCCTCCGCGAACATTTTAATGAGGCCCGGGTAATCCCATCCTTTGCCTTTATAGATCAATATTCCCGGTTTCCCGGGTTCATCGGCAAAGCCCCGGAGAATTTCAGAAATGCTTCCCTTTGTGGTCTGATATTTTTTTGGCACCGAGATCCCGTAACCGTCATCATAAATTGATACTGCCACCGGAACCTGAAGGACCCCGGCAGCATTGATGGTCTCCCAGAAATGCCCCTCCGAAGTGCTCGCATCGCCTATCGATCCGAATGCAACCTCATTCCCGTTCAGCGAAAGGGTTTTATAATTGCCAAGATCCTTATTCTGCCTGAAAAGCTTCGACGCATATGCAAGGCCCAGCAGTCTCGGCATCTGCCCTGCCGTAGGGGAAATGTCGGATGAAGAGTTCTTTTGTTTTGTGAGGTCCCTCCAAGATCCGTCAGGATTGATGTTCGGGACCGAAAAGTGGTTGTTGAAGACTCTTCCGCCATTTCCGGGATTCAGTTCCCTGTCGGTATTACCGTAAAGCTGGTGAAAGAACTCGAGGGCGCTGTAAAGACCCATTGCCATCATCCAGGTCTGATCGCGGTAATAGCCTGATCTCCAGTCACCATCCCTGAATTGCTTTGCCATGGCTATCTGGACGATCTCCTTACCGTCACCAAAAATCCCGAATTTTGCCTTGCCGGTGAGTACCTCCCTCCTTCCAATAATGCTTAAGTTGCGGCTCAGGTTTGCCAGCCTGTAATCAGCGAGGACAGCAGCCTTGTCGACCTTACTCTCCTTCGCATTAATACTCTGATCCATATGTTCAGGTGGTTTTTTAAATATGTGTCAGAGGTTAAACAAAAAAAGGAGATTGTTGTTTAGCGGCCGGGAGGAAAACATAAGAACCTACACAGAGGGACACGGAGATCTCTGCGCCTCCTCTGTGTTCTCAGTGTAAGTTCTTTACCTTCTAATTCTCTCCCACTTCTATGAACTGAGCCAGCTTTTCGGAGGTCCAGGTCATGAAGTTTCCCGAATCATCGGAATACACGAAGAAGCCTTCATATTCCGGATGATCAGCCAGGAACTGAATGCTTTTATCCTTTCCCATCACCATGCAGGCAGTCGCAATCCCATCGGCAACTGCACACTCATCTGCTACAATTGTTGCACTCAGGAGCTGGTTCTTTGCCGGATACCCGGTTTTCGGGTCAATGGTGTGGGAGTATTTTATCCCGTTCTCGATATAGAATTTCCTGTAATTTCCGGAAGTGGCCAGAGACCGGTCTTTCAGCCTGACGACAGCCTCAAGGTCATTGCCCGGGACCAGGTTATTATCAACAGGCCTGTCGATGCCGATCTTCCAGAACTGGCCCCCCTTATCACCCTTTACCCTGACCTCTCCGCCGATTTCAATCAGGTAACTTTGAATCCCAAGGCTGTCAAAGAACCTGCCGATCACATCAACTGAAAATCCCTGTGCTATGGCATTGAAATCAAGGCTTATACGCGGATCAGACTTCACGATCCTCTTGTCCTTTACCGAGACTTTATTCATTCCTACCAGCTGCAGGAGGCTGTCTATCTTCGGGCCGGAAAAATTCCTGTGGGAATCAGGTCCGAACCCCCAGGCCTTCACAAGAGGTCCAACCGTTATATCGAAAGCCCCGCCGCTCAGCCTGTATATCTCTGCCGATCTGCGGAAAGCTTCAAGGAAAAAGGTGTCGAGCACCACATCCTCATTCCGGTTGATCCTTGAAAGGATGGAGGAATCCACGTAAAGCGAAAGGGACATGTCGAACCTGTGAAGTATCTCTTCTACCTGGCTTTTCAGGGTCTCCGTATCGATATGACGTTGTTTCCGGTAAATCATGCTGTAGGTGGTCCCCTGTATGAAACCTCCGAAATTTTCGTACTCAGGAGCTTTGTCACTGCAGGAGGTCAGCAATGAATAAAGGATTACAGATAACAGTACCAGGTATTTTTGCATCGCAAAATTTTCCGGTAAAATTAATCGAAAATTTGGTCTGCCGCCAGTCTGCTTATTTGTAAGGCAATTTTATCGGCGGCTTCTTTTTTTGCATTAATTTTGAACCAAATGATAGGGAAAATGAAAATGAAACTATGCCTCTTGGCTGCAGTTTTTCTCCTGCCCTGGACGTTAAAAGCCAGATCCTCTGATCCTGATTCGCTCCTTTATACGAACCATGTTTTTGACAGCAATATCAAAACCGTGCAGCTCTACAAGGATGGATGGAACCTTTCCTACCCTTTCATTTCCCTCAACGGCAGCGATAAGCTTGTCCTCAACTTTGACCTGCTGGGAGACAATGCCGAGAGCTACTATTACACATTCATCCACTGTACCAAGGACTGGCAAAGATCAGATATCTTCCCTGCCGATTATTCCGACGGATTCTATGAGAATCCTGTCGAGGATTATACCAGCTCCTTCAATACAACGGTCCACTATGTTCATTACAGGGTGAACTTCCCCAACGACAGGATAAAGCTGACTGCTTCCGGGAACTATGTCTTATGGATTTACACCTCGGACCAGCCGGACAAGCCCGTGCTGACCCAGCGTTTTGTTATTACTGAAGATGCAGCGGGGATCAGTATGACGGCGCACAGGCCCCGAATGACAGCCGACACGGACAAAAATCAGCAGATCGATTTTACGGCGGAATATTCCGGCCTCAGGGTAAATGATCCTTACAGGGATTTCTATGCGTTCATCCTCCAAAATGGCCGGTGGGACAATGCCAGGAAGAACCTCAAACCAGATTTCTACGGCAACAACGAATTGAAGTACGGCTCACTGTCGGATAAAAACGTTTTTGCCGGCGGGAACGAATACAGGTACTTTGACATCAGAAGCATAAGGTACCAGTCGGAATTTGTAAGAAGGATCGATTTTGCACAATCCAACTACCAGGTGTACCTGTTCCCCTCTGAAAACAGGGAGTTCAAACCATATTTTTACTGGCAGGATTTTAACGGGAAGTATTACATAGCAATCCAGGAAGAAAAAAAACCTGATACGGATGCGGATTATGTCAATGTCTACTTCACCTTACCCTCCCGCAATATGGTTGAAGGCGGGAAAATGTATGTCTCCGGTGCCTTGAACAACTGGAACTTTGACAGCAATAACGTAATGATCTACAGCCCTGAGCACCAGGCTTACGAGTGCACGATGCTGCTCAAGCAGGGCTGGTATAACTACGAATATATCTTCCGCAGGGACGGAACCAGCGACAGTGTTGCGACCCTGTTTGAAGGAAGCCATTACGAAACCGAAAATGATTATACAGTGATATTGTACTACAGGAATCCGCTGGAGCGCTTCGACAGGGTAATAGGGATCCAGACTGCCAATACTCTGAACCGCCTGACCAATTAATGCCTGGCGTGGGAATCGATCCCGTACTGCATCAGGACGGTGTGCTTAAGGGTCCTCAGGATCTCGGTCATATATTCTTCCACGGCCTTTACGGAACCCGGCAGGGTATAGATAAGTGACTTACCTGCTATGCCTGCGATGCCGCGGCTGAGAAGGGCATTCGGTTTTTCCATCCCGTACTTCACCCTGATAAATTCCATTATACCTGGTATTCCCCTGGTTATCAGCGGAGCAATCGTATCCACCGTAATGTCTCTTGGCCCAATCCCCGTGCCTCCGGTCGTTATAATGAGATTGGCACTCTCCGCGCTGTCCTTTATGAGCTCTGACAATCTCAGCGGATCGTCCGGAATAAGTTCCATCCTGATGACCGATTTCCAGCCCTCTTCCCTGAAAAATGCTTCAAGCCTTTCCCGGACTGCCGGACCGCTCAGGTCTGAGTATTCTCCCGCTGCAGCCCGGTCGCTGAGAGTTATCACCAGGACTTCGAATATTTCGGGAAGCCTCATCTTTTCGTCTTTTCGGTAAGCAAGATCTTATCTATCACCATCATCCTGTCCACTGCCTTGCACATATCATAAACTGTAAGCAGGGCAACACTGACGGCTGTGATCGCTTCCATCTCCGCACCGGTCCTCCCGATCGTATGTACTTCGCTTTCGGCGGTGATCCCGGTTTCATCAGGGATGAGATCGACGCTGATAAAATTGATTAGAATGTTATGGCAAAGGGGGATAAGGGAATATGTTTGTTTCGCGGCATTGATACCGGCGATGCGGGCAACAGCCAGAACATCCCCTTTCTTTACCTGGTTGTCCCTGATAAGATCAAGAGTCTCCCCGGTAAGCCTGATATGACCGCTTGCCCTGGCGCTCCTGAATTGCTCCTCCTTGGCGCTGATATCTACCATTGCAGCCTTCCCCGCACTGTCGGTGTGTGTTAATTCGTCCATTGTTTAGCCTCCGATATTATAAAAACTGTCGTTAATGTTCTTTCTGCCTCTCTGCGGCTTATGTCCTACCGCCTGTTTTATCGCCTCCTCGTAGCCAAGTGTCCGGACATCATATCCGAGACCGCTGAAGAGGCATGGCTTAAGCTTTCCGTTCGACGTGAGCCTGAGGCGGTTGCATCCGGCACAGTTCCCGCCGGAACCTCCCATCACAACCGAGAACCTGCCCTCCTCAAGATCCATCTCCTTTATATACCGTACCTCCAGGTCATTTTCCCTGCAATATCTCGCCACCTCAATTGCATTTGTTTCATCGGGCGATTCGTGAATGACACAGTTAATCTTCACCGGTAGAAGACGGGCTTTTTTGGCGGCCTCGATTCCGCGCAATACGTCGTTCAGGTCCCCGCCCCTTGTAATAAAGCTGTACTGTTCAGGATCTATGGTGTCGAGACTTACATTGACCCGTTGAAGCCCGGCCTTTGCGAGATCGCCGGCAAACCGGTCGAGAAGGACGCCGTTGGTCGTCATGGAGAGGTCATGAATCCCCCCGATGGCTGCCAGCATCCCGGTCAGGGTCACTATCCCTTTCCTGACAAGCGGCTCCCCTCCTGTGATCCTTACCTTTGTAATTCCGGACTTTACAGCAACCCTGGTGAACCCAGCAATCTCATCATAAGTCAGGATATCCTCATGGCGGAGAAGCCTGATGCCCTCCTCCGGCATGCAATACCTGCACCGCAGGTTGCACCTGTCGGTCACCGAAATACGGAGATAATTTATCAGCCTGCTATATCTGTCTAACACTTACAATCTCGTTTTTGCCTATCGACTTAACACCTGCCGGCACTGAAATAAAACCATCAGAATCAGGGAGGGACGAAATATGCGCCGAGCCGTGGTATTCAACCGGCACTACATGGTCGTCGCTCGTAATCCTCACAGGGATGATCCCGAGTCTCTCTACGGATTTCCTTGTATAGTCATTCTTCATCGGCAGCATCCTTACGGAAGGGCTCCAGTCATAATTCATCATCCTGCACAACAGCGGGCGGATGAGAAGCTCAAACTGTATGAAAGATGAAACCGGGTTCCCCGGGAGCCCGAAGACCAGCGCCCCGGGATGAACGCCGAAAGTGGTGGGCTTCCCAGGCTGAACGGCAACCCTCGAAAAATAGACCTTAACTCCGGCCCTATCAAGGACCGACGGAACAAAATCAAAATCACCCATTGAAACCCCGCCTGTAATTATAACTACATCAGCCTCCCCGATTGCCTTTGTAACCATCGAATATATGACCTCAGGATCGTCCCCGGCTATGCCGTAATACTTGCCGCTAGCCCCGGCCCTCCTGATCTGAGCAAGCAACTGCCAGGAATTGCTGTTCCGGATCTGTGAACGGGAAGGCTTCTCGCCGGGTTCAACAAGCTCGCTCCCCGAGCTCAATACCGCAGCCACCGGCATCCTGTAAACAGGCACCGAAATCTTTCCCACTGCGGCAAGGACAGCGATATCCTGCGGGCCAATCAGTTTCCCAGCGCTGAGAACGGTGTCTCCTTCCCTGACATCCTCGGCTTTATAGGAAATATTAGGCTTTGAGTACTTTCCAAGGAACCTGATTTTTCCCGACGGGCCTGTTTCCGTATGCTCAACCATAACAACGCAATCGGCACCCCCGGGCACCACCGCTCCGGTCATGATCCTTGCGCATTGGCCCTTCCCGATCTTTTCCACGGGCCATTTTCCTGCCGGGATCGTTTCAATAACCTCGAGTTCACCGTCCAGATCTTCCTTCCGGCAGGCAAACCCGTCAACAGATGATTTGTCAAACGGAGGCAAGTCTATATCGCTCAGCACATCCTCTGAAAGGACCCTGCCAAAGGAATCCTGGAACGGAACATTCTCAATCCCGGTCAACCTGGCCGAGTTCATTACGATTTCATATGCCTCTTCAAACTGTATCATGTAAATATCTTCCAGCATTATGATCCTGACAGGAACTTTGGTGAAGCAGGGTCAAAGGTGATCCATGCCTCGGATGATTCCTTTATATTCAACATCCTGAATTCATTCCGGGTCACATCGATAAAGAAATTTTCCCCGGCATCTACGGTGATCTCCACCCCGAACTCCGAAGGATTTATCTCCCTGACCAGTCCCCTGATGCAATTCTCACCCGGATACAAAGGTACGGAATCGTGAATCTTAATTTCATCACTTTTAATAATCAGCAGTCCATTTGAAGGATAATCCGATCCTGAAATCGAGAAGATCATGTTTCCGTTGCACCTTGCCTTCCATTTTCCTCCTTCGGAGAAGAAATCTGCCCTGAAGAAATTCCTGATGCCGGCATACCTTGCAACGAACTTATTTACGGGACTGCTGAAGACCTCGTGAGGGGAGCCTGTCTGCACCAGCCTGCCATTGTGGATCACGCCGACCATTGTTGCGAGGCTTATCGCTTCGCGGTAATCGTGAGTGACATGAACTATGGTCAGCCCCTTCCTGTTAAGCTGCCGTAGCGAATTCCTCACATCGTCCTTCAGGCTGGCATCGATAGATGCCATCGGCTCATCGAGGAGCAGAAGCTTTGGTGATGTCACAAGGGTCCTTGCCAGGGCAACCCTTTGCAGTTCACCTCCCGACAGGTTTGTCACGGTACGGTCAAGTATACCTGTGATATTCAGTTCGCCTGAGATCCCCGCGACCAGCTCCTTTATATTTTTCCTGCTGAACCCCCTCGATTCCAGTGAATAGGCAATATTAGAAGCAACTGTCATGTTTGGGAATACAGCATAGTCCTGGAATACCAGCCCCACCTGCCGCTCCTGGATCTTCCGGCATGTTATGTCCTCTCCGTCAAGCCAGATTTTCCCGGAATCGGGATCACTCAATCCCGCTATCAGCTCCAGAAGCTGGCTTTTCCCGGATCCTGACCTGCCGAGCAGGACAAAGTATTCGCCGCCGGGAATATCGAGATCGATTTCCGATAACAGGAAGCTGCCAAGTTGTTTGCTTATTCTTTCAAGCTTCAGCATCGCGGGATATTTCTGCTTTTTTGGGCCCCATCGAGATAAGCCGCAAAATTACAAAAAATGCCAGAGCTACAATTATAAAAAAGACTGATGCCGGCCTTGCATACTTCAGTCCGAATGACGTAAACCTCTCATATATAAGGACAGGCGCGATCATGGGGTGGTAGGCAACAATCACAACAGCGCCGAATTCACTCATACCCCGTGCGAACATCATAATGAATCCTGTCACGATGCTTCTCCAGGCAAGGGGAAGGGAAATGGTAAAAAACACCCTCGAACGTACGGCCCCGAGTGTCAGGGCAGCTTTTTCCAGTCGTTCCGGAACAGCTGCGAAGCCGTCACGGGCTGAATTGATCAGGAACGGAAGACTGACAAAAGCCATGGCAAGGGCGATCCCTGCCGGGCTGTTAATGAGTGTTATGCCGGCTGAGGCAGCGGCTTTCCCGAGAAGGCCGTCACGCGAAATAAATCCAAGTATGGCGATCCCCGCGGCTGTATGAGGGAGAACTACCGGCAAATCAATTATCCCCTGGACAATCTTTTTCAGCGGGAAGCTCTTCCTTGCCAGGACCCACGCCAGGGGAACAGCCCCTACGGCAAAGGTTAATGTTGCTGCAAACGACACCCACAGGGTAAGCCAGACACTCCGGATGACTTCCTTGTCTTCCGCGGTTTCCAGGAGCTCTGCGGCTCCCGTATGTAGGAACATACCCGCCAGGGGTGCCACAATAAAAAGCAGCACCAGTGATGAAAGCACCATGGCAATCCAGCTGAACAGGCTATTCTTTACCATCGGTCAATTCCTTCTATTGGTCGAGATGTACTTCCTGAGCTCAGCCGGTACATTGCCGGGGTTCTCGGCAAGGAACAGTTCTATGGGATCCTGCCCGTTCTTCCTGAAGATCCCCATCCCTTCGCTGCTGAGCAGGAATGAGGCAAAATCCGTCGCGCTGTCCTTGTTTACTGCATCGTTCAAAATGGTGAAACTATAGTTGATGAAGTCTCCCCTGACCTTTATCCTGCTGCCCGGAGTGCTCCCCGTAACCTCGGTCTCAACGGTCCGGTAGAGTTCAGCCTTTGCAGGATCCCCCAGGTTTATTTCGGGAGGCAGGGAAATATACTTAAGGTTGTGCTGAATCGCAACTGACTTGTACTGGAACATGTAATCAACTGCATTGGATTCGATAAGGGCAACCAGGTCAACTTCATTGGGACGTATGAAATCCGTGTCCTTCGCGAGCAGCTTTCCACTCAGTTCCGGACTGCGGTAATATTTATCAGCGAGCTTGAAGAGAAGGACGCTTCTGTAACCGCAGGGATCGGAGTCAGGGTCGGATCTGGCAAAGGTAACTTCCTTCCTGAGCAGGATCTCCATCCAGTTGTCGTGAGTTATCTCCGATGAGTACTTTGCCTTATCCTGGAAGGCAATCACGATCTCATTTGTGGCAAACCTTATGCCCCACGATGCATAGGCGGGGATCAGCAGCTCGTTGATGACAAAATAGTCTGCGGAGGCGACGATATCGCAGGGCTTTTTCAGCTCGCTCACTTTTCTCGCGCAGACGAGGCTGCCGGCCGGCTCGAGCAGTATCCTTACACCCGGATGCCTTTTCTCATATTCACCGGCAATCTCCTTCAGAGGGACCGACAGGCTGCCGGCATGGAATATGATCACGTCCTTTTTCTTTACAGCGGAGCCGTGCCTGCATCCGCCCAGGAGGACCCCGGAAAAGAGTGTGAGATATAGGAGATGTTTCATGGGAAAAATATTTTAATTGATGGACCGGAAAACATTATTTCCCTGATCCTGAGGACTTCGCAGCTTTGGTTTCTGCAATCCCGAGAATTGTATTGATGGTATTCCAGTTCCTTGCTGTCCCGTTCACTTTCAATTTGCCTTCGAAGAAGTTTGTGTAGAGCTTTGTCCTTCCAAAACCATTCGGGCACCATATAAACACCTCCCTGGAAATTACTTCGAACTTATCGGGAGGATAACTTAGTTCGTTCAGCTTTGCCAGCCGCTCCTCATCAGGTTCCCCGTAAAGGAACATCACGGCCATCTTAGTCGGGTCAAACCCAGGCTCGTCAAGGAACGGATTTTTCGTAATGATCTTTTTCATATCAGGAATATCCCTGACGAGGGCTGGAATGGTCAGTCCGAAACGTCCGGAGATCGCTTCCTCGACTAGTGCTGTTATTTCCTTAACAGACCTGCCGCCCGGATCAGAAAAGATCACATTCCCGCTCTGAATGAAAGTTTCAGCATCGGTAAAGCCCTTTTCCCTGAAAAGCGATGCAAGGTCCGTCATCCTGATCATGTTATGACCTGCCATGTTCACTCCTCTGAGAAAAGAGACAAATGTCCGCATGATCTTGTTTACTGGTAGTCTTTTACAACTTCGATCACCTCGGGGAAATCAATCCCTATTTTCTTCAGAAATTCGATTTTCGGCACTCCGTTATTGTTCCACCCTCTCCTTTTGTAAACTGCATCAATCAGGCTTTCGTACTGATCCTCACGGTATTTGCGGAGAATCTTCATTTTCTCCACGACATCTATTCCTTCGGGATCAATTTTTAACTTCTCCCTGAGCTGCTTATCATATCTCTCGGCTCTCGACTCGTACTCTTCCCTGGTTACCGGACCGGCTGCCCTGTAAGGCTGCCTGTCATGGATCCTTGTTCCGTACCCGCGCCTCAGGTTGAAGACCCTCTGGAAATTGTAAACCCTTTCCGAGTCTTCGATCAGCCTTTTCCTGTCAAATTCCCTTCCTGTAACAGCCTTATAGATTGTCACATAATTATCCACATGCTCCGGGACCTTTGCAGGTTCATCGGTCTGGGCATTGTTCTCGGGCTCCACATCGTTCCATGGCAGCTTGCAGAGCCCCACGAGACCGAACCAGGTCCTGAACATCGGGAAATAATGAAGGGCTTCGGCCTTGTTCTCGAAAGTGGGTATCTGGTTATTGACCATATCCATGAAGATCAGCCAGGCCTCATCATGCTGGGGTCCTTTATTCGTCAGGGCAAATCCGCCCTGCTGGGCGAGCGACTCCTTGGGCATGTACTGTGAATATTCGAGCCCCTTGTTTTCCATGCCGATATCATTCAGGAAATCGGTATCGCCCCAACCGTTCCCGATAAACAGCTCCTTCATCTTCCTGATGCCAAGGCCGGCGATCTTTCCAAATCCTTCCCCCCTCGAGACCCTGTGAAGCAGTTCAAGTGCGTCCAGTGAATTTCCGAAATTAAGCTCAAGGCCTCCTGTCCTTTCCTTGTTCAGGATCCCGTTCTCGTAACATTCCATTACAAATGCCGATAGGGTGCTCCATGTTATTGTGCAAATGCCATAGGTGTCGCAGTAGAAATTCGTCTCGATGATGTACCCTGGCTCAAAGATCCCGCAGTTAGATCCCAGTCCCGCAGCATTTTCATATTCCGGGCCGTCGACTATGACCTTCTGCCCCTTGTAGGGCCCGCTGGTCAAAACGAAGTCATCGACTGCTTTGGCGCACGACATGTTGCAACCAATCCAGCATCCGTCCGGCACGCCCTGGGTAAAACTCCTTTTCCACACCGACGAGTCGATCTTATACGAATCCGGATGACTTCCGAACTTATAGTTGTGAACCGGGAGCAGGTCATGGTCATTCATGATTTCCATGAGGTGGGCAGTTCCCACCTGCCTCATCTGACACTGCTTGTCGTCAAGCTCACGAATTTCCCTGTTAAACTTTCTGCCCCGCCCCGAAATGGCCTCAAGATCGACAACGTTATTAAGATTTCCCTTCACCCCGGGTATCTTGCATACCAGAGCCTTTATCCTCTTATTCCTGAAAACAGATCCTATTCCTCCCCTTCCGGCTTGCTTCAACCTCACCTTCTTCCTCTTGGAATCGTAAAAGCTGAAGTTAAGCATACCTATCAGGGAATGTTCCGCAGCTGTTCCGGAGGAGACAACGCCGATGTTCCTCTTCTCGCTTTCATTGTCAGCAAACATCTCCGTCAGCTGTTCTGCAAGAACATGGCTGTCAATTGCTTCACAGGGAGCCTCGAATATTTCCACAAAATGATTTATTCCGTCAATAAAGATAATCACCTCCTTCTCAGCCTTTCCCTGCAGCTCGATGGCATCAAATCCGGAGAATTTGAGGAACGGCCCGAAGAAACCGCCGACATTGCTGTCCATAACCGAATTAGTCTGGGGCGATATGCTGACCACGAGCGATTTTCCGGTCCCGGAATACTGCGTAATCCCCCCGATAGGTCCCGATGAGATGATTATCTCGTTATCGGGATCATCCCACCTGGTATCGGGTCTTGTCGCATCCCAAAGGAGCCGGAGGCCATACCCCTTGCCACCAATGAATTTTTCCTTCATAACGGGAGGGACATCCTTTTCCTTTATTTCGGCTGTTCCCGCATTAATGTAAAGGACCTTGTCCGTATACCCTCTGGAAAGCGGAGTCCAGTTGTAATCCCAACGCCTGATCTGCAGGTGTCTCGATTTAATCTCATTTACATCCATAACTGGGCAATCTAATATTCAGCAGTTTGACAATGATGCCCAAAGATAATATTTTGGCAGCAACTTTAGAATGATAATAATCAATATGGAAGGCATTGGGGCCCTGGTTTGGACATGATGTTTTCAAAGTACTTATATTTGCAGTAAACACACATGAGAAACCTAAAAAGTTCCTGATGAAGATCCGGGAAATTGAAAATCGACTCAAGAAGTTCAGGGTAGGAATTGCCGGGGCAGGCGGGCTGGGATCCAATTGCGCGGCAGCACTTGCCAGGGCCGGCGTGGGAAGCTTCGTAATCGCCGATTTTGACATTGTCGATGATTCAAACCTTTCAAGGCAGTACTATTTCAGCAGGCAGGTGGGGATGCTGAAGACGGAAGCACTGAAGGAAAACCTGATTGCAATACGTCCAGGGCTGGAAGTAACTGTTCATAACCGGCGGCTCGACGTGACGAATATCCCGTCGGTCTTCCAGGGCTGCGATGTGATCGTTGAGGCTTTTGACAGTGCTGAGATGAAAGAAATGATCATCGAAACCGTCTGCAGGGTATACCCGGAAACACCCCTTGTGGTCGGATCTGGTCTGGCCGGCTGGGGGATGACTGATCTGCTGAAATGCAGGCAGATTGACAGGCATCTGTTCATATGCGGGGACGAAACATCCGAAACCAGCGATGAGATGCCGCCGCTTGCCCCCAGGGTCGGCATTGTGGCCAATATGCAGGCAAATACTGTCCTGGAAATCCTGTTAAACAAACCGGCATCCTGAGAGAATTATGAAGATAATACTTAACAACAGGGAAGAAGAATTAACCGGGGAGAGGATGACCATAACCCGGATGCTCGAACTGAAGAAATTCACATTCAGAATGAGGATAATCCGGGTGAACGGGAAGCTGATACCCAGGGATGAGTATGATTCGACCATGGTCAACAATGGTGATAATATAGAGATGATCTACCTTATGAGCGGCGGATAAAAAAAAAGTTGTAGGTTTGTATTGAAATGATAAATTTCAAATTCATCGAAAAGGTACCTCCTGTGTTCAGAAACAAGTACGTTCTGACCCTTTTGATCTTCCTGCTGTGGATCGTTTTGCTAGATTCCAATAACCTCATTTCAAGGGTCCGCGATATCAGGAACCTCAGAAAACTGAGAGCCGACAAGGAGTATTATACAGAGCGGATCGAAGCCGACAGGAAAAAGCTGCATGAGCTGAAGACTGACGATCAGAACCTCGAGAAATTTGCCAGGGAGCAATACAGGATGAAAAAACCTGATGAGGACCTGTTTATCGTCCTCACTCCCAGGGAAAACCGTGAAGTCAACAGGAGGAATAACTAGAAGGCCCTTTCAAGGCCCCTGAATTGTTCAAGCAGGTCTGAAGGATCCTTCAGTTCAGATTTGTGCCCTATTTCAGCCAGAAGTTCAGAGGCAGCCTCCCCGACCGGAAGTTTTTTATAAAATCCCCTGTGGACCGAGTTCATGTACTTGACAATCATGAACATATTGAACCAGCTATAGAATCGCTTGGCAAATGACTTTTCGCCCGAGGTGTTCATTCTTATCTCCCTGATCCTCCTGCTCCACTCCTCTCCCGAAATGAATGATCTGACAGATTCAGGAAGGCTGGCATGAAGGCAGGTTTCATCGGCACTGTTGTACAATAACTCCTGGCTGACCAGCGAAAACAATCTTTTCAGGTCCCTGAATGCTTCAATGTTATAGGTAAGCATGACCTCACCCCGGATCCCGGTAAGCCTGCCAATAGTCGCCCCTGTTCCGAATGGGACCCTGCCCGAAGCCCGCGGAGATGGGTATACTGCAGTGGTGTTGAGATTGAAATAACCGCCTCCCTGGACCAGCTTCTGGACAAAGTAGAAATCTTCCCCGGCTTTTCTTCTGTTCATCCCCCCTGCTTTTACGTAAGCCAGGGCTTTGACTGCAATGGCAGATCCCACGGTGTGATGCACCCATGGGAACCCGGTGAATGATAGTCCCTGAAAATAGTACCTCAGGTGCAGCTCGTAGCGGGTAATTGCAGAATAGTAATTGTCCGGGAATGCTTCACCTTTCAGCGGGTGCTCAAAATAAACCGAGCATCCTGATCTTCCGTTTATTTTGTAAAGCTGATTGCAGATCTCCGCAAGATAGCCCGCCTCAACCCTGCAGTCTGCATCGAGGCTCACGATTACCCCGTCCGGCTTCCCCACCTGGTCAAACCGCCTTACAGCTTCATCCATGCCTGTTTTCCTGGCAAGCCCGACTGCCCAATCCACCGGTTCCAATTCAGTTGAATCGATGGCATGGAGCCTGAAAAAAGATCCCGGGTGATCGTATTTCCAGCTGAGGATATTTCCGATCGTGACCTTCTGAAGCTCCCTCTCGCATGGAGAGGCTAAAAGCGGAGAGTTGACGACTATAATCACTTCGATCCCGCATCCGGGTGGAGTGCATTCTGAAAGGGAATCGAGCACATCAGTCACCTGCGGCTCGTTATAGGCCGGGATGACTATGATCAAACCAGTGCCGGGATCAGGCCTTTCCTGAATCAATTGAGGGAAAACGGTTCTGCCTGAAAGATAGGCAGAGGCGAAGCCCATGGATGCTACTTTTTCTCAGAATGATACTGCTTGTTAAGCGCTTCGAGTATGACCGGCGTAATGTCGTTGGTGGTGTTGCCGTAAAGCACGACGCTGCCGAAACTCTTGCCGAGGATATACTGGTAATTGAAATCTGCTTTATGCTGCTCAAGGAAAGTGGTGATGTATTCGAGTATCTGGCGGTTCATCACCTGGTCAGCTTCCACAAGGTCCTGCTGAAGCTTGTCCTTGAGGTTTACCAGTTCCTGCTGCTGCTGAAGGAGAGCCTGTTCCATCTCAGCAGCTGTCGCCCTGGTCACGAGACCCTTGTTAACCTTATCCTGGTAATCCCTCACACCTGTTTCATATGCTTTCCCCTTTGAGGTAAGCTCGGCTTCCGCCTTTTTCTGCTGGTCAAGGAATTCTGCCTTTTTATCTGCATACATACCGAATTTCAGCACTATCGTATCAATATTGACATACGCGATGCCGTTGACGGGGGTACTAATATTGTTTCCTGATATACTGGGTGATTTGCCATTCTTGCTACCGGTGAAGTGAAGCACAAACAGGGCTGCTACAGCCAAAAAAAGGATAACAAACAGAGCGACAGACGATTTCTTCATTTGAAACAGGTTATACGTTAAACATAAGTCAGCCGCAAAGATAAAAAAAGTTAATAATTTAGAATAACATTGGTATCTAATTATAGGTGATGCCCCGGCTCGTGCCGGCAAAATCCGTAGTATTGCACCGCTAACAGGGGCGGCAACTAAAATTCAGGGCAGGGTATTGCCCTTATCTTTTTGCGCTGCCCCAGTGATAAGGAGTTGAATTCGTATACTATCGATATCTCATGCGAACCGGAGGTCGAGGAAATCAGGTTTGATATCGTAAAATCGTAACTGTAGCCGATATGAAGCTGCTTGGTCTTGATCCCGACAAGTCCTATAATGGCATCACCTGCCTGTGTGGTCATGAATGGGATCCCCCTGTACCAGACACCGAATATCAGCGGGTTCCTGTAATAATATAATCCTATATCGGTCTGGTAGAAATTTGCTTGCTTCTGGAAGTTCATTGCAATGGAAAGAACCTCCTGGAAAGTCTGCTTCAGCCTTGTTTTTCTCATTACCTGGATTCCGCCAAAAACATTCATCTTAATCGGGAGCTTTGAATCGTCACCGTAAAATGACTGCTTGGGTGTCAGCAGGTGGTCGATCGTGAAACCTCCCCAAAACCTGTCGTTGTATGCCAGTCCAGAGGCTGCAAAATCAACATCAGCCACCTTGCTGAAGGGAGGAGGATAGACAGAGGGAACATTGCCGCTTCCTGTCATCTGGCTGGCAAAAACAAGCTTGTAAATATCGAGGCCAAGATACCTGAACTTGAAATTAACACCGGGTCTTATATGCCAGTTCTCGTTGATATTGAAATCATAGGAATAGAGAAGGCCAATATTCGTGGTACTCAATTCTCCGGACCCGGCCACGTCGTATGTCGCAAGGACCCCGATGCCTGAGTTGAAATTAACGAGTGCTTTGTCGAATGAAATGCTGTATGTGTGAAAAACACCAGGTATTGCGGGCCACTGGTTCCTGTAGTTGATCGCAAGCCTGTATTCCTCCGTTGCTCCGGCGAAAGACGGTGCAAGATAGAGGGCATTTGCGTAAAATTGTGAGAATGTAGGATCCTGGCTGAAACTGTCTGTAAAAATCAGGAACGACAGAATAAATGAATATATTATTCTTTTAGACAAGCTCAATCTGGTTAGGTTTCCCACTAAAAATTAGCGCCAAGTAACTTAAACAACTACCTATTAAACGAAGGATTTCGAAAAAAGTGATAGTTCAGGTTAACAATTTTTATCTTCCACAGCCTGCTATTAACGGCGCGACAGGATCTGCCCGGTCTGTTTCCCGCTGAAAAATCATCCTGACATCCGGCAATCAAGTAAAAATACAATGCCTGTAATCAGCTTTATATCAATGCACTTCAGAAACACATGTTCATGCGGCCCGGGATACCCATGCCGGTCCCGGGGGCTATGGGCTCCACCCAGCATTTTCCTCCTTATAATGTGACAAAGGTCATATAAAAAACAGGTAGGATAACTTTTATTAGCATCGTTATCCCGGAAGGGGTAATCAAAGCAGTTTAGTAAATTTGTCACATTCAAAATCCCGCGAAATGTTAAATAAACTCATTGCCTCAATCCTTCCTTACTTTCCGAAAAAGTTCATCTGGATCTTCTCACAGTCGTATATTTCAGGAGAAACAATCGACGATGCCATGAGGGTCTCAAAGGAGTTGAACAGCAAAAAGATCAAGATCACACTTGATGTCCTTGGTGAGTTCATAAATACGCCTGAAGAAGCGGAAGCTAACAAAAAGGAGTATCTTGACCTGATTGATCATACGTACAAGACAGGAATTGACGGCAATTTTTCAGTCAAGCCGACCAGCTTTGGGCTTCTGTTTGATAAAGAGCTGTGTTACAATCACATCCGCCAGATCGTTCAAAAGGCAGCCTCATACAACGGGTTTGTCAGGATCGATATGGAGGATTCTCCCTGCACCGACATGGAAATAGAGCTTTTCCGGAGACTGAAGACAGAGTTTCCCGGAAATGTAGGGCTTGTGGTTCAGGCTTACCTGAAAAGGACCCTCGCTGAGGTTAAGAAACTCAGCGATCTGAACGATGAAAAGCATCCGCTCAGCTTCAGGCTTTGCAAGGGTATTTACGTCGAACCCGAAGCAATTGCTTATAAGAAATACGAGGAGATCAACCAGCATTACCTTGAAGATCTTGAGTATATGCTGAAGAATAAGATCCATGTGGGAATAGCCACTCACGACAAGCCGCTCATCGAGGGCGCATACAGGCTGCTTGAAAAATACAATGTCCCAAAAAACATGTATGAATTCCAGATGCTATACGGGGTCACTCCGAAACTGAGGGAAAGCATCGTCAACCAGGGGCACACGATGAGGGTTTATGTACCGTTCGGCACTCACTGGTTCGGTTATTCAACCAGGCGCCTGAAAGAGAATCCCAAAATGGCCAGCCATATCATCAAGGCAATTTTCTATAAGGGGTAGGCGGAAGGCG
>DCFQ01000008.1:26933-28688 GCA_002319915.1 Bacteroidales bacterium UBA1800
TGCTGGGTGCTGGTTACTGGTCTTCTGAATTCTTTATTCTGCAATTCTGCAATTCTGCAATTAACCGGTATTAGGCATTCCGAATTGCACGATTGAACGATTGCATGATTGCACGATTGCATGATCGCATGATCGCATGATTGCATAGTGCCTATTTTTTCACCCTGACGGATTCGAGATATTTCCGATGGATCTGATCGAGTTCCTCCCGTGTGAGCCCCGGTTTGAGGGGTGCGGGCTTTTCAGGGAACCCTTTCAGCAGCATGTATGCCACAGGGATAATCGTGAACGGGCTGATGCTGACCATTTGATTTGAAGATATCTGCCCCCTTTCCCTGGCCTCTCTCGAGTACTGCTGCCTTAGTACTCCGTAATTTGACGCCGGATCGCCGAGCTTGCCGGTTCCGACTTTCCCCTGGTATGCCGCGAGCTGCATATTGTATCTTGCATTTTCACGCTCGGGATTCAACGGAGCCGGTGAATTAAGTATCTCAGACCTGAGATTCGGCTTTTTCGGGATAATTATGACTTCCCCGATCGAAATAGTATCAGTCGACAGGTAAATGCCTGCCATTATCTCAGTTGTTGCCAGAGTATCGCTGATCATGTAAATGACAGGCTTATAGCCAAGATTCTTTACCAGTACCGTATCATTCCTGCTGACGCGGAAAGAAAATGTACCGGCGGAATCTGACGATGTTATGAAGTCATGATTAAGGAACAGCTGGGCGCTTCTCAGGGGCGAGGCTGTGACGGCGTCCCTGACAATGCCCCGGAAGAGTATCTGCGGACCCGGAGGATTGACATCCTGACCAGATCCATCGATAAATGGAAGCAATAATACAAGCCATGCCAGAATTCCTCTCTTCAAGGCAATACAGTTGCTACAGTTTAATAATCAGATCATCAAGCCGGCGTTTCGGCACATGGTGACCGCCGCTGCTGTCTCTCCAGTATTTGACGTCGCCGTTCCTGATCTCTTCCAAGATTACATTCTCAACGGGTTTACCGAGAGCCAGTACCAGCAGGATCTCGAACTGTTCCGGTATTTTCAGCTCCTTCCGCAGGAGCTCTTTTTTGATTGAAGCGATCATGCAGCCCCCATAACCGGCCTCAGTGGCGCCGAGCATGATACTCTGGGCGGCAATCCCGTGATCCACTCCGAACCCTTCGGTTATTGACTTGTCGCCCAATACGATGATATAGGCTGAAGGTCTTTGTCCGGGTTCCGGTCCGTCCCACTCCCTAAGGTAGGCAGCCCAGGCGACTGACGGGAAGATCCGGTCGCAATCCGTCTGCGAATTGCAGATGATATACCTGAGAGGCTGACGATTTGCACCTGATGCTGAGAGCCTTGCAAGATCGACCATTCCCTCAAGGGTTTCGCGGTCAATCCTGCAGCTTTCATCAAACCTCCTGTAGGTGCGTGTCTTAAAGACAATATCTTTGAGTTTCATCCGGAGCTTATTTCTTTTCTTCCTTCAGATCTTTGGGTGCATAAAGGCCTTCCCTTGAGAGGAGGTGATCGAGGTTGGCGACCCCGAATACTACGACTGCCGTAACAACCGCAGTGTGCTTTTCGTATTCCGGAATGCTTTTGTTGTAAAGGTCGTTCTCTGTGTGCCAGATCTCAAAATAGTTGAAATCATAGCCTTTCGAATCGGGAATGTCAAACGACAGTGTCGGGACCCCGTTCATGGCAAAATATGCATGGTCCGAACCTCCGGCACTTGTGGGAACCGGACGCGGGGGCCG
>DCFQ01000089.1 GCA_002319915.1 Bacteroidales bacterium UBA1800
CTGGTTTACTGGTTTACTGGTTAACTGGTTTGCTGGTTAACTGGTTTGCTCTCCCTGCAGTCTGGCTCATTCTCCGCCGGCTGGCTGACCAACGGGCAGATATTATACGCTAGGTACTCTTTGCTGGTCAACCGGCATTCAAAATAGCTCATTATTCCTTTGAAATAAACGAGAAACCTAAAACCGGGAAAACCAGTAAACCAGTAAACCAGGAAACAAATTATTCACCCTACTGCCACACCCCAATAATAAGCCCCATAATGGTCAGGTTGACAACTGAATAAAGCGAGTTTATCAGGAAATGGGTCAGTGTTTTCCTTTCGAAGATATAGCTAATCCCCATGGAAGTGAAGACCCAGCCAATACCGGCCATAAACCCCGCCATGGCTCCGAAGTGAGCACCGGCTTTCGGCCCGATGAACAGGGCCAGGAAGAATGCAGCAATAAATGAAAGAAGGTATGAGAGCCCGAAGACCAGGAACATATTGGAGTTCCCTGCCGATTCACGGGTGACCCCGCTTTCCTTCATCCATCTCTTCCCAAAGAGCATCGGGGAATACCAGAAATATCCCAGTAGAAAGGCGCTTGCGGCTGCGACAACGACTGCCAGCCAGTTTACGGAGCTAATGTCAATTTTCATAAAAGGATTTGTTTTTGTTCTATTAAACAAAAAATGGAACAAAAGGTTGGATTGAAGCTCCATGCAACAAGGGAAAGGCATCATAGGGATCACTGAACCTATGTGAAACTCTGTGAAAGTTCTTAATCTTTTGGCAAATTCCTCCGCAGGAAACGGATCCAGTTCCCGTACATGATATTGTCAATACTCTCCTGGCTGTACCCTGAGTCAGAAAGAATCCCCCTCAGCTTCCGGAGGTCAGCAATTGTGTCCACATCGGCGGGGCACTGTTCCTTTCCGAAGGCGCCGTCGAGGTCGGAGCCGATACCCGTATGAAGCGAGTCTCCCGCAATCTGGCAGATGTGGTCGATATTGTCGGCCACAAGCCTGAGGGTGACACCCCTTTCGGCCGGGTCAGAAACTCCGCTTTCCCAGTCCGGGACCAGCATCCACGCGTCAAGGACAACCCCTATCACTGAATCTCTCGCCACAAGTTCTCCTATCTGTTCATCTGAAAGCTGCCTGTTTCCCGGGACAAACTTCCTGCAGTTGTTATGGCTGGCCCAGACCGGGCCATGGAACATGCCGAGCGCCTCCCTGAAGCTTTCTTCCGACAGGTGCGAAATGTCGAGTATCATGCCGAGGCTCTCCATCTCCCTGAGAAGATCACGCCCTTTGGCGCCGAGCCCGAGGTTTGTATTGGTACCGCCGGCGTATGTACCAGGCCCGAAGTGGGCCGGACCCAACGCCCTCAGGCCGTACCCGAAGGCAATTTCGAGCCTGGCGGGTGATACAACTGAATCTGCTCCCTCAAGGGAAAGAACATATCCGACAGGCAGCCTGCCGGTTGCAGTTTCCAGCATCTGAAGGTGCGTCTCAAGCTCTCCAGTATTTGTGATGCGGAATAATTCACCGGCCTCCTCCATCATCCGGTACCAGGCCAGCTGACCCTGGGTATGCGCCCAGGCTTGCTCGGGGGAGTTCCAACCGGGAAGGCTGCTTCCCCGCTTTACGTACCTGGCGATTTGTGTTGCAACACACAGGTAAACATTGCCTTCGCGCATGGATGGGAAGCTGACGGTTCCCTTCGCCCGATCGGGCTTATCATTCATCCCTTTCTCGCGCTCCCGGATCTCCCTGATTTCCTCCCTGAGATCCCTGTTCCATTCCATGGCGTTCATCGCGAGGTCGAGGTGTGCATCGACAATGAGGGGCCTTTCGTTCATCGCTGTCGGATTTATATCGTTATCCTTCTTTTCCTGGCAGTTACATACCATGTTTCAGAGGCATTCCCTTCCTTCACCACTGAGACAGCATCGTACCTGTCGACAGTTGGACAAATATGAAAGGGGATCCCGTATACCTCGTCACCGGGGCAAAGGACGGAGGCAAGTTCGGTCATGATGACCATGTGTTCTTCATTATGGCTCATTATCCTGAAGTCGCCCAGGCCGGGGAACCATACCCTCGGCTGAGGCATTTCCGACCCGACCGCCTTATGGCCAAGATCAATGCAGACCAGGCCCTTTGCAGGTTTACTTACAACCCTGGCAAGGAGTACAGCGGCATTAAGGAAGCCCAGGTCCCTGAATGACTGGGAATAGTTATAATCCCACAGGATGGTTGTGCCCGGGCTCGTTTCGACTCCGGCCCGTTTGGCATGGATCGGGAAGGTGGGGCTGCCCCCTGCAACGATTTTAGGGGGCGATCCGGTAAGGGAGGTCAGCTTCTCCTCGAGCATCTCCACCCTCGCGAAAGCATCGTTGCACATCTTCTCACGGACCTGGTATTCATGCTCGTGAATATGTCCGTCATATACATGCAATCCATCAGCCAAGAGACCCGCTGACTCATGGATAAGCTGATAAAGTTTTTCAGCCTTGCTGCCGGGTGAAATTCCTGTCCGGTTCATCCCGTTATTTATATCAAGCCACACCGGGATCGTCAGACCATTGCTGACTGCTGCTTCCGACAGTGCCACAATAACATCGCTGCAATCAGCGATGCAGGAGAAGGAGGTTCCCGGGAATTCCCTGATCAGCCTCACAAGCCTGCCCAAATTGGGCCCGACCGGCTGAACAGCAAGCAAAACATCATTTGCCCCGCATGAGGCTGTCATCTCGGCTTCGGCAATCGTGGCACATTTGAATTTATTGATCCCGAATCTCATCTGGAGCCTGATGATCTCAGGTATCTTGTGTGTTTTCACATGCGGGCGCAACCTGTCGGCGCTGCCTGCAATGTTGATCATTTTCAGGATATTATGCTCTATACGATCGTGATACAACAGGAGTGACGGGGAGTTGAGCCCGGCTGCATTGCCGACCCTGTACCAGGATTCTTCCTGGAGACTGATTCCGCTCATCCGGTTATTGGTAAAGTTCAAAAATCGCCTCTATCTCTACCGCCATGTTGTTAGGAAGTGACATGCCGACCGCACTTCTCACCCCGATTCCGTAATCCTCTCCGAAGATCTCAGACATCAGCTCGCTGAACCCGTTTATGACAGCGGGGAACTGGTAAAAATCAGGTGCGCTGTTCACCATACCCATGACCTTAACGAGGCGCTTGATCCTTTTCAGGTCGCCAACATGGTATTTTATGCTGGCCAGCATTGCCAGGCCGGTCTGCCTTGCTGCCTGTTTTCCCTGGTCCATATCGAGGTCCTTGCCGACCTTTCCCAGGATCAGGGATCCGTCGGGCTTCACCGGTCCGTGGCCGGAGACATAAAGAAATTTGTCGACAACCAGCACGGGTTTATAGATACCTGCCGGTTTGGGAGCTTTTGGCAGTTCAATGCCGAGCTCGGCTAATCGTTGTTCGGGGTTGGCGCTCATATTTAAAAGTTTAAAAGTTTATAGGTTTAAACGCTGATATTTAACTGATCTTATCATTAAACGGCAATTATCGGCAACTTGACCTGATATTCCGCAATACATGTCAGACAAACAGGCTTAAAAGCATTACTCCTCCGAGACCGATAACGCTGACGAGCGTTTCCATGACTGTCCATGACCTGAAAGTATCCTTAATGGAAAGGTTAAAATATTCCTTGAACATCCAGAATCCGCCGTCGTTAAGGTGTGACAGCATCAGGCTTCCGGCGCCGATGGAAAGGACCATCAGCTCTTTGCTGGCAAGCCCATGCGCTGCCAGCGGAAGAACAATTCCAGCTGTTGTAAGGCCGGCAACAGTGGCAGACCCGACACATATCCTGATCAGTGCCGCTATTATCCATGCAAGCAGCAGAGGGGACAGGTTCGACCTGCCAAGGAGGCCCGCGATCTCATTGCTGATGCCGCTGTCAACAAGGACCTGCTTAAATCCTCCTGCGCCGGCGATCAGGAGCAGGACCATGGTGATCGAACCTATGGAGTTTCCAATCGAATCCATAAGCTCTTCCATCTTCCTCCCCCTGGCAAGGCCAAGAAAATATACTGCCGCAAGAAGCGACAACAGCATGGCATTGACAGGATCACCGATGAACATCAGGACTGTCCTGAGCCCGCTGCCTTCGTGAACGGCAAAGGATGAAACGGTTGCCATCCCGATGAGCAAAACCGGAAGGAGGGTGACAATAACACTGACCCAGGTTCCCGGCATTTCATCTTCTGTGAGCACCTTGGGGTTCACAAAATCGGCGATCGGCCTGGCATTGATCTTCTTAAGTGTCCTGGAGAAATATGGCCCCGCGATCACAATAGCCGGAATGCTGACAACAATCCCGTACGCAAGCGTTTTACCAATGTCAGCACCAAATATCGCGGCAATGGTGGTCGGGGAGGGGTGAGGAGGCAGGAACCCGTGCGTGACCGACAGGGATGCCAGCAGAGGAACACCTATATAAAGGAGGGGCAGACCGGTGGCAGCAGCAACTGTAAAGACCAGGGGAATCAGCACCACAAACCCGACATTGTAGAACATGGGGATCCCGACGATGAAGCCAGTCAGGACCATTGCCCACTGGATGTGCTTGATCCCGAACGCTTTGATAAGAGCTGTTGCTATTCTCTGGGCTGCGCCGCTGTCGGCCACCAGCTTGCCAAGCATCGCACCGAACCCGAGGATCAGGACTATCAGCCCGAGTGTATCACCAATGCCCTGCTGGACAGAGCCGATCACCTTTGGGGCAGGCATGCCGGCCGTCAGGCCAAGCAGTACCGAGACCACAATAAAGGAAATGAATGCATTGATCTTCAGTGCTATGATCAGAACAAGAAGAAGAATGATACCGGCAGCTACGAGAAGAATGTGCATATTGAAAAGCGTAATATTACGGGATAAAATTCTGTGATCGTAAAGAGCTATATTGCCTGATGTTTTAAAAGCTTCTGCAACCAGGGGAGCCTTTGGGTCAAAACTACGAGCTGGACTATTACACCATAAGCTCGCCTTTTATTATTGTTTTGGCCTGACCGGAAATCTCCACCCTGTCCCCTTTCATTTCGACTTTAAGGATCCCTCCGCGTTTTGATACCTGGTGCGATACCAGCTTCTTCTTCCCGGTTTTCCCGTACCAGAACGGGGTAAGCGCACAATGGGCCGATCCGGTCACAGGATCTTCATCTATGCCAAAGGAAGGCGCAAAGCACCTTACACAAAAGTCAAAGCGCTTGTCGGATGAAGGCCCGGTGACGATAAGGTGTCCGAATTCCGTGCCCTTCATTGCCTTGAGATCCGGTTTCATATCCCTGACCAGGTCTTCCCTGTCCACGAGCGCAAGTATCCAGCCGTTGGCAGTCCGCCAGAGCTCCGACGGCTTTATACCGGTCATCCTCTCAAAGCTGGCGCGATTATCAGCAGGTGAACAGGAATAAGCCGGGAAATTCATTATAAGCCATTGTTTTTCATACCGCACCCTGAGGATGCCCGCTTTCGAACGGAGTGATATTTCCTCCCCCTTCCCATGTATGCCGGTTTCGAACATGATATGCCCTGTCGACAATGTTGCATGCCCACATAGCTTTATTTCACTCTCAGGCGTGTAGAACCTGATAGTGTGATGCCTGTTCCCGGGGAAAACAAATGCCGTTTCAGAGAGATTCATTTCCATCGCCACATCCTGCATCCATTTTACGGATGGCTTTTTGTCAAGGATGCAAACTCCGGCAGGGTTCCCCCTGAACGGCTTCGAAGTAAATGCATCAACCTGGAAAATTATTTTTGAATCCTTCATTATGACTTGTTTTACGCAGGATTTCGATAAGATTCCTGTCCATTGTACATTACGCTGATCCGCTATTCGCCGGTAAATTTCCACTTTTTACGGAATTTTACCGGAAATAAACTAATAAAACTTTGTAAACTAAAATAGTTTTCTCATTTTTGCGCAGTTTTCTGATCGGAGATGGATTACAGGCAAAGAATAATAGAAGAAGCAGCAAAGATGTTCCGCATCTACGGAATAAGGACCGTTACCATGGATATGCTGGCCAACCAGATGGCGATATCCAAAAGAACCATTTATGAAGTTTTTGCAGATAAGGATGAGCTGCTTGCAGGAGTCATCGAATGGATGGCGGTGAAGCAGAAGGAGAGTATGACCAGGATTTTCAGCGAATCTGGGAACGTGATAGAGGCTATCTTCAGCATGCTCGATCTTATGGAGAGTCATTTCAGCAAGATGAGCCCTGCATTTCTTCTCGATATTAAGCGCTTCCATGAGAAGGCTGCGGAGATGACAAAGGAGCATGGGGCGATCCCGTATGTTAATAACAATGCCGAGATACTCCGGAGAGGTATCGATGAGGGAATTTTCAGAAGCGATATCGATGTCGAGCTTACGAACAAATGTATGCTGGAGGTTGCCAAAATGTCGGCCGATCAGCAAATCTTCCCTCCTGACAGTTTCAACAACAGCTACGTTCTCAGGAATCTTTATCTGAACTACCTCAGGGGTATTTCCACCCCGAGGGGTCTTAAGCTGATTAACCAGTACGAAAATTCAGTTTCAAACTCCGCGAAAAAAATATAACAGATCTTATAACGCTAAATAACATTAAACCTCAGAATAATAATTACTTTATGAAAAAACGTGTTTTAACTATTGCCCTTGCATCATTTCTTATTTCAGGGGCAGTATCGATGGGTCAGGAAGCAGGCAGTCTGAGCCTGACACTCAAAGAGGCTCAGGATTTTGCTCTCCGGAACAACAAATCGGTGCTTGCTGCGCGGGCTGATGTTGCAGCTTCCAGGGCAGCGGTATGGGAGACAATCTCAGCGGCATTGCCGCAGGTAAGTGCCTCCGGTTCGTTTGTCAACAACCTTAAGCTGATGACTACCCTTTTACCCGGCGAGTTTTTTGGCCAACCTGGTACCAAGATACCTGTGACTTTTGGTTCGCAGTTCAACTCAAGTGCTACAGTCCAGGCATCGATGCTGCTTTTCAATGCACCGCTGCTGATCGGGATCGAAACCTCCAAGCTTGCAACAAAGCTGACTGAGGAGAGCCTGACAAAATCCGAGCTCGATACGCGGGAATCGGTCAGTACCGCATATTACCTTATCCTGGTCTCAGAGAAGTCGCTTGAGATCCTTGACGGGAATATTTCCAATCTGAAGGAGACGCTCAAGTCAACCAAAGCGATGTTCGCGGCAGGGATGGCCGAATCGACAGACGTTGACCAGATGGCCTCAAATGTTACGATGGTCGAGAATTCAAGAAGCTCCCTGCTTCGTACGAACGAGCTTAATTACAACTTGCTGAGATTCCAGCTTGGGGTTAATCCAAACACCGGGATCAAACTTACGGAAACACTGGAGAGCCTCACTGATCAGGTCAATGTGGAAGCGCTTCTTGCACAGGAATTCAATCTGAACAATAACATTGACTATAAGCTGGTGCTGGGACAGGAGCAGATCTCATCACTTGCCCTTAAAACCGAAAAATCGTCGGTTCTTCCGACATTATCGGGATTTTATTCCTATGGTACAAACGGCATGGGCGATAAGGTATCTGAACTCCGGTGGTTCCCGAACGCCATGGCAGGGTTGCAGATCTCAGTCCCGATTTTTGCCAGCGGACAGAGGTTTTCCCAGATCAGAAGGGCTAAGATAAATCTCGATAAGGCCCGCACAACAACGGATATGGTCACCGACCAGCTTCTTCTGCAGGAAAAGCAGCTCAGGTACAACCTGATCAACGCAAACGAACAGTATTTAAGCCAGAAAGATAATGTTGAAGTTTCACAAAGGGTATATGCCAGCATGGAAAACAAGTTCAGGCAGGGCATGGCCTCAAGCCTTGAGCTCACACAGGCAAACAGCCTGTACCTTGAGGCAGAGAATAATTACATCTCTTCCCTGATGAACCTTCTTCAGACAAAACTAGCGCTTGATAAGCTTATGAACAATATTTAATTATCCAAACAGTAACCAATTAATTCAACAATAATGAAATACTCAGGGACAATTCCGGTAATTCTGATGGGTGCGCTTTTATTATACAGCTGCTCATCCAAAACAGCTCAAAATGCCAGTTCAACAGTGAAGGCAGACACGACAGCGGTTTCAAAAGCTGCGATCCCAGTTAAGGTCAGCGGGCTGTCGAAAACCAAAATAGCAAAAACAATTGATTATACAGCCACAATACTACCGTTTGAAGAAGTGAATGTCGCTCCTTCAAGTCCTGGCAGGATCGACCGGATCTATGTTGAGGTGGGAGACAGGATCAGCAAGGGACAGAATCTCTTCCTGATGGACAGGACCCAGCTGTACCAGCAGAAAGTGCAGCTGAGCAACCTGGCTAAGGACGTTGCCCGCATGGACACGCTTCTCAAGACCGGGAGTGCCAAGCAGCAGCAGTATGATCAGCTCAAGACCCAGTATGATGTTACGAAGACAAATGTCGATTTCATGGAGGAAAATACCCTCATGACAGCACCGTTTAACGGAATAGTCACAGGCAAGTACTTTGAGAACGGCGAAATGTACTCGGGGTCCCCAACCACAGCAAGCGGCAGGTCGGCTGTGGTAACGGTGATGCAGGTAAACCCGCTAAAGGTAAATGTGAATATTTCAGAGCAGTATTATCCGATGGTTAAGAAGGGAATGAAGGCCACTCTGACTGCAGATGTATACAGGGGCGAGATCTTCAACGGTACCATTTACAGGGTCTATCCGACGATCAATTCGACAACGAGATCATTCACTGTCGAGCTGGAAGTTCCCAACCGCAATGACCTGCTGAAGCCGGGAATGTTTGTGAGGGTGTCACTGGACCTGGGTGAGGTCGAAACATTCGTTGTGCCGGCTTCCGCAGTGCTTCTGCAGGAAGGGACCAATACAAGGTACGTGTTTGTGAATGAACAGGGAGTTGCAAAGAGAGTTGAAGTGAACCTCGGCAAAAGGTTTGATGACCTGCTCGAAATCGGCTCAGAATACCTGAAGGAAGGGACCAGCCTGATCACCGAAGGACAATCGAGGCTTCTCGACGGCGACAAAATTGAAATAAATCAGTAATAATCTCAATCACAATACAATGAGTATATACGGTGCATCAGTCAAGAGACCTGTAACTACGATCCTAATTTTTGTGGCTTTGATAGTTATAGGGATCTATTCACTGGCAAAGCTCCCTGTCGACCTTTACCCCGAAATGGAGCTTCCATATGTTGTAGTATACACTACATACCCCGGGGCAAGTGCCTCGGATATTGAATCCAATGTGACACGGTTGCTTGAGAACAGCCTCAACTCGATAAGCAAGCTTAAGGAGATTACCTCCCGTTCGAGCGACGCTGTTTCGGTGATCTTCATGAACTTTGAGTACGGTACAAACCTCGATGAAGCATCAAACGACATCCGGAGCGCTTTGTCAATGATAGAGCGCTACCTGCCGTCGGACTGCGAAAAGCCCACCATCATCAAGTTCAACACCACGATGATGCCGATCATCTTCTATGCCATAACGGCAAAGGAGAGCTATGCCGGGCTTGAGAAGATCCTGGACGAGAAAGTGGTCAATCCCCTGAACAGGATCGAAGGTGTAGGATCAGTCGCCCTTTCCGGCGTTCCCGGACGAAAGATCTATATTGATGTTGATCCGAGGAAGATGGAGGCCTACAATCTGACGGTAGAGCAGATAGGGAATATCCTCAGGGCAGAGAACCTTAACACTCCGGCCGGATTCATAGAGATGGGGCAGAATGACTACCCCCTCCGGATCCAGGGCGAGTTCCCCGAGAGTGATGTGGTTAAGAACATAGTTGTCAGCAGCTTCAACGGGAGCAACATATACCTGAAGGATATTGCCACTGTCAGGGATACGATACGTGAATCAAAGCTCGACACCAAGATCAACGGTGTTAAGGGTATGGCGATGTATGTGCAGAAACAATCGGGCGGGAATACCGTCCAGGTCACCAAGGAGGTAGACAAGAACCTTGCCCAGCTTGTAAAGGAGCTTCCCCCCGACGTCAGGATAGAAAAGCTGTTCGACTCTGCATCATTCATCAAGGATTCGATAAGCAACCTGACGGAAACCCTGATGTACGCTGCGATCTTCGTTGTCCTGGTAGTGCTCTTCTTCCTCGGGCGCTGGAGAGCGACTTTCATTATCATCCTTACAATACCTATTTCCCTCATTGTCGCATTTATATATCTTTTTGTCACAGGAGCATCAATAAACATCATATCGCTCACCTCACTCTCGATAGCGATCGGGATGGTTGTGGATGATGCCATTGTTGTGCTGGAAAATATTACAAAACACATAGAACGCGGCAGCAGGCCGAGGGAGGCTGCTATCTATGCCACCAATGAAGTCTGGCTTGCGGTAATTGTCACAACCCTGACCGTGGTGGCAGTGTTCTTCCCCCTTACATTCGTCAAGGGCCTCACCGGTGTCCTTTTCAAGCAGTTAGGAATGAGCGTTACCATCACCATCGTCACATCAGTTTTTGCTGCGATCACCCTGACCCCGACATTAAGTGCACTCTTGCTGAAATGGTACCCGATCAACAGGCAGGCAAAATGGTACACATATGACGGCAGCATCAGGAAATTCCTGGACGCTTTTGACCATTTTTATGAAAAAACCCTGAGATGGGCGCTTCATCATAAGACTGTTGTGGGGATTGCCGCGTTGATCATATTTGTCGGATCGATGTCGCTCTTCAAACTCGTCGCCACCGAATTCTTCCCGGAAGCTGATGAATCAAGGGTAACAGCAACACTGCAGCTTCAGACCGGGACGAGGGTCGACAAGACGATCGAGCTCTCGAACAGGCTCAATGAAATGATCAGGACAAAATACCCGGAAGTTCAGATCATGTCGACCTCCTCGGGATATGATGACCAGGGGGGATTTGCATCGATCTTTTCATCCCAGGGTACCCATACGATCAGCTACAGCCTCAGGCTTTCACCTATTGAAGAAAGAAAAAAATCTTCATTTGAGATTGCAGATGAAATGAGGGGCGAATTTGCCAAGTACCCTGAAATTGTAGACTATACCGTCAGTACATCCGATAATATGGGGAGCTTCGGAAGCAATACGGTCGACATCGAAGTGTACGGTTACAACATCTCCCAGACAAACCTGGTTGCCGAGGAGCTTGCCACCAAGATCAGGCAGGTAAGGGGAGCCAAAGATGTCAAGATAAGCCGTGATAAGTCGAAACCCGAGCTTCAGATCATCCTCGATCAGAACAAGATGATCTCGAACGGGCTGAACACCGCACTTGTCTCATCTGCCGTCAAGAACAGGGTCGACGGACTTACGGCGACCAGGCTCAGGCAGTTTGGGGATGAATACGATGTTGTGGTAAGGTTTACCAAGAACTCCAGGAGCACTATCACTGATGTGGAAAACATCGGCATCCCGAACCAGACCGGACAGGCCATAAGGCTGGGTGAGATTGCACAGATTAAGGAATACTGGGCTCCTCCAACGATCGAGCGGAAAAGGAAGGAACGCATTGTTACTGTTTCATTCACACCCTACAAGAGATCTCTTACCGAGCTGCAGACCGAAGTGCAGAAAATCATCGGCGGGCTTACCCTCCCCTCAGGAGTGATGGTCCAGATCTCCGGAGCAATCCAGGACCAGATGGAGTCGTTCATGGATATTGCACTGCTCATGGTGATAAGCCTCATACTGGTATATCTTATCATGGCATCGCAGTTTGAATCGCTCAAGATGCCGTTTATAATAATGTTCTCCATCCCGTTTGCATTCTCAGGTGTGGCAATCGGTCTGTTCGTGACCCATACCTCGCTCAGTGTAATATCGGGAATTGGGGCTGTGATGCTTATCGGTATTGTCGTGAAGAATGCAATTGTGCTTGTCGACTTCATCAACCTGATGAGAGAAAGGGGGTATGAACTTTACGAGGCAATTGCCATATCCGGCCGCTCGCGACTTCGTCCCGTAATAATGACATCTGCCACAACCATCCTCGGGATGCTTCCCCTGGCAATGAGCAAGGGAGCCGGAGCCGAGCTATGGAGCCCTATGGGTATCTCCGTGATCGGCGGGCTTGTATTCTCAACAATGGTAACTCTTGTTCTCGTCCCTGTGGTCTACGCTATCTTTGCAAAACGCGGGGAACGCAACAAGCAGCTGGCCCTTTATTCGGAAATGGACTTTATGAACGGGATCGAAAAATAACGGCTTAAAAAAAGATCAGCTATGAAGGCAATAATGATATTATATAACCAGGCTCATACCGAGAAGGTAGAATATATGCTTGACAAACTGGAGGTCAAAGGCTTTTCCCTGTGGGAAAATGTCCAGGGGAGAGGTACCCGCACAGGCGTTCCTCACCTTGGAACACATGCCTGGCCTGAGATCAATAAGAGTCTGCTCACCATCGTGGAGGATGAGGTTGTTGATATTATCCTTGACAAGGTCAGGAAGATAGACTCGATAAATGAAGAAGTCGGCATCAGGGCCTTTGTCTGGGATGTCCTGAAAACGACTTAGGGAACAGCCCCCCAATATCTGAAAAGGGTATCCTGAATTTCAGATACCCTTTTTTGTTTTCTCTCCTGAATAAACCAGGGGTGGTCAGAAAAAAACATGTAGTAATTTTCAATTAGACCCTATAATAACAGGAGTTGATTGACATTAAATGCAAATATTTTATAATAAACCATAAGTTTTTAAGAGCACAATTGAAAAAATTGATATTTTTACATTGACAAGGGCTTCCTGTCAACCTCAACCTCAACCTCAACCTCAATGAAACACATAGCCATTTTCACCACGGGGACCCTGCTGATGCTGTTCACCAGTGTCGCATCCGTTGCGCAGGAGGACGGAAAGAAGCTGAATTTAACAGCCAGCGCCGACTTCTATTCCTCTTTCCTGTTTCGCGGCACAAAATACGGCCATGGACCTTCCGTTCAGCCGACAGTCAGGATGACTGCAGGAAATTTTACTGCCGGTGTCTGGGGGGCATTCGATTTCAGGGATTATTCAGAGACCGATACATATCTGTCTTACTCTTTCCCTTTCGGGCTGAGCCTGGGGCTCACGGATTACTATTTCCCGGACCTCGATCTTTTTGAAACATCGGCGGAGTACGGGAGCCACGCTCTTGAGATCAATGCGGGCTTTACAAAGGGCGGATTCAGTTTAAGCGCAAACTGTGTCCTGAATGAGGCTGGCGGGGTTGGTACAATGGGCGGTGATGTATATTTTCAGGCGGGGTACAATTTCGGCCCTGTCAATATCCTGGCCGGGGCGGGGAATGGCTGGAACACGGAAGAGTACGGCTTCAGTTTCTGCAATTTCGGAATTGGGACCACAAGAACGATCAGGGTGACCGATACATTCTCAATACCTGTGACCGGACAGGTTGTACTCAATCCTGACAGGAAGCAGTTGTTCGTGGCTGTTGGATTTACCCTGTAATGAGGCTATCCCAAAAGTCCTTTGTTTCCCTTTGTGTCCCTTTGTGTTTCAAGAATTTACCTCCAATGTTCACCAAGGTTGTTACAATGGTAGACAAGGAATGGCTTGAGGCAAAATTAATTTCTGATATGTCCCCAGGGTGTTCACCTGAAATTGGATGCAGCTGCGGGGGAAGGAGACTCCTATTCTTCTTCCTCCTCTTCAGCGTAAGCCTTAATGACAGACTCCTGTACATCACCCGGAACCTGGGCATATTCGGAGAATTTCATCGTGTACATAGCACGGCCGCCTGTTATTGAGCTGAGGGCTGTGGAGTACTTGTTCATTTCAGCGAGCGGAACCCGTGCCTTGATTACCTCAAAGCGCTTCTCGCTCGACATGCCGAGCACCATTCCGCGACGGCCCTGAAGGTCACTGATCACGTCACCCATGCGGTCCGAAGGAACCATTATCTCAACGTCGTAGATAGGTTCGAGGATCTTTGGGCCGGCATTCTTGAAAGCGATGCTGAATGCATTTCGTCCTGCAAGCCTGAAGGAGATTTCGTTAGAGTCGACCGGGTGCATTTTACCGTCGTAAACATATACCCTGATATCACGTGCATAAGAGCCTGTGAGCGGGCCGATTTCCATCTTCTCCATTATCCCTTTGAGGATCGCAGGCATGAACCTTGCATCGATGGAGCCGCCTACAATACAGTTGATATAGATCAGCTTGCCTCCCCAGTCGAGGCTGATCTCATCCTTGCCCCTTACCGAAAGCTTTATTTCCTTCCCTCCGAATTTCATCATCGACTGCTCGGATGTCCCTTCAACGAAAGGTTCAATGATAAGGTGAACCTCCCCGAACTGTCCAGCGCCGCCCGACTGCTTCTTGTGACGGTAATCGGCCTGTGCAGGCTTGGTAATGGTTTCCCTGTAGGGGATCTTGGGCGACAGGAATGTGGTCGGGATCTTGTATATATTATCAAGGTGCCATTTCATGATGTTAAGATGATATTCACCCTGGCCGTAGACAATTATCTGTTTAAGCTCCTTTGAATATTCGATCGAGATTGTAGGATCTTCGAGGTGGATCTTGTTGAGTGCTTCGCCGAGCTTTTCATCATCACTTTCGCTCTGTGCCTTGATGGCTGTCCTGAATTTCGGCTCCGGGAAGTCAACCCCTTCAAACTTCCAGTCGTTGCCGGGTGCGTTGAGGGTATGACCTGTCTTGGTATTCTTAAGCTTCACAAATGCTCCGAGGTCGCCGGTATTCAGTTCGGGTACCCTGGTCCTGTTCTTTCCTGCGCACACATAAAGCTGGGAAAGCCTTTCCTTTGTCCCGTTGTTGCTGTTGACAACATCCAGGTTCTCGGTGATCTTCCCGGAATAGACCCTGAAGTAGTTTATTTCACCGATATGCTCCTCGATGGAGGATTTGAAAACGTAAACTGAAGCCGGTCCTGCAGGATCGGGCTTCACCTCATTTCCCTTATTGTTCTTCGGTGTCGGCATGTCGGCGATCGAAGGTGCTTCGCTGGCAATAAAATCGAGCAGGACATCCACACCGATATTGTTCTTTGCAGAAATACAGAACACCGGGAACATACCCCTGGAAAGAAGCCCTTTGGTGATGCCTTTCCTTATCTCTTCCTCAGTCAGTGTATCGTTCGAGAAGAAAAGCTCCATCAGCGCTTCATCACTTTCTGCGGCTTTTTCCACAAGGGCGCTGTGAAGTTCTTCGGCCCTGGCTTTCTGATCATCCGTGATATCGACGATCTTTGCCGCTCCTCCTTCCTTGGGATACTGGAGCATCTTCATCCTCAAAACGTCGATGATCGAATTGAAACCCACTCCTTCATTCACGGGATACTGGACCAGGATGACATTATTGTCGAGCCTGTCTTTCATCATCTCGACCGACTTTTCAAAATTGGCTTTTTCATGATCGAGGCCGTTAACGGCAAGGATGAGCGGTTTGTGAACCTTCTCGGCATGCCTGAAATGGATCTCCGTACCCACCTCAACCCCGTTCTGTACATTTATGGTCATGACAGCACTGTCGGCAGCATAAAGGGATGAAATCACACCCCCGCAGAAATCATCGAGACCCGGGGTGTCGAGTATGTTTATCTTCTTGTTCCTGAATTCTGTGTACATCACGGTGGAAAATACCGAGTTGCCGTTCTCCTGTTCGATCGGACGATAATCGGAAGCGGTGTTTTTCCCCTCGATGGTCCCTCTTCTTTCAATAATGCCGCCGTTAAAGAGCATGGCTTCGGCAAGTACTGTTTTTCCTGATCCTGAGTTGCCGATAAGTGCAATGTTCTTTATCTGGTCAGTCTGGTATGTTTTCATAAATGCTGGATGTAATGGATTATACTTATTTAATATCAAGGTGTTTTGGAGGGGACAAAAATAACAAATTTTTAAAAACGGGCTAAAAAAGAGTACATAATTAAGAATTTTTTATTTTCTTTGCACCAGTTTTTTGAAATACAGGAGTACCGGTTTTTCTTTCAAGGTAAGTTTACAAAACGCACATTCACAGGAAAGATCGGGAAGCAACCTGCCGATAACTTACAATATTAAGTAAGATATTCTATTTTAAAAGACGTTTTGATGCTTGGTCAATCTGTTTTGGCCCTGTATGATAAATGTGTGATTTATAATAAATTATAAAATACAATAATCGTTTTTGCATTATAGAAATAAAACAATACCTTTGCAGTCCGATTTTTCAGGAAGAAACTTAATGTTAAATAGATAGAATTTATGCCGACAATACAGCAATTAGTACGGAAAGGCAGGAAAAAACTGATCGACAAAAGCAAGGCTCCTGCTTTGGATTCATGCCCTCAGAGAAGAGGCGTTTGTGTGCGCGTTTATACGACGACGCCAAAAAAGCCTAATTCAGCTATGAGGAAGGTGGCCAGGGTAAAGCTTACTAATCAGAAAGAAGTAAACGCATATATTCCGGGTGAAGGTCATAATCTCCAGGAACACTCCATCGTCCTTATCAGGGGAGGCAGGGTGAAAGACCTTCCGGGCGTCCGTTACCATCTTGTGCGCGGCGCTCTCGATACATCCGGCGTTGACGGCCGTACCCAGAGAAGATCGAAGTATGGTGCAAAACGTCCAAAGAAATAATACTTAAAGAGATAAGATCATGAGAAAATCAAAACCAAAGAAGAGGATTATGTTGCCGGATCCGAAATATAACGATCCGTACGTGACCAGGTTTGTGAACAATCTTATGTATAGTGGTAAAAAGAATTTAGCTTTCACAATATTCTACGACTCGCTCGACATTATCGGTGACAAATTCAAGAATGAAGGCAAGACCCCTCTCGAGATCTTCAGGCAGGCCCTCGAGAATGTAACTCCGCAGGTTGAGGTCAAGGCCAGGAGGGTTGGCGGAGCCACATTCCAGGTACCAATGGAAATTCGCGCCGACAGGAAGGTCAGCATCAGTATGAAGAATATGATCTCTTTCGCAAGGAAAAGGACGGGTCATTCAATGGCTGAAAGACTTGCCGCCGAGCTCATGGCTGCTTACAAGCTGGAAGGCGGCGCATACAAGAAAAAAGAGGATACACACAGGATGGCCGAAGCCAACAAGGCTTTTGCTCATTTCCGTTTTTAATCAATATCTGACAGGGAGAATACTTATACCTGATGGACAAGAACCTGAAATATACCAGAAACA
>DCFQ01000060.1:0-34836 GCA_002319915.1 Bacteroidales bacterium UBA1800
TGGGTATATACCTCTCAAGAATCATCAAGGCTGACAGATCCATTACACCTTTCACTCTTGTCGGGCTCGAGGAGAAACATGAATTCAGGATGCAGTTCAGCCTGAACGGAGGGTTCCATTCCGTGAGGACCGGCGGTTATATCGACCGGATTGATTTTCTGAAAGGAACGGGCAGGATGGTCGATTACAAGACCGGAAGCGTCACCGACAGGATTGCAGGTATTGAGGAGCTGTTTGAAGAGGACCGCGACAAGAAGACAGACTGCTGGCTTCAGACATTGCTGTATTGCGAAGCTTACCTCGCAAGAAATCCCGGAACGATGATCCGTCCTGCCGTATATATTGTTAAAGAATTAACAACCGAAAAATTTCAGGACATGCTCAGGATAAAGATCGACAAGGCTAATGAAACGGTTGTTCTGAATTATGCGGAAATCAGGTCCGGATTCCTTTCCGGTCTCAGGCTTCTCCTCGAAACCATATTCAGCCCGGCGGAGCCGTTCAGGATGACCGGGAATCACGGCAAGTGCAGCTATTGCGCCTACAGGAGGCTTTGCCAGAGATAGAAACCGGTTATTCCATTTCGCGCTGCAGGGCAGCCATTCTTATCGCCGTGACCGCAGCCTCATCGCCCTTGTTTCCATGAACCCCGCCTGCCCTGGCTAACGCCTGTTCCAGGGTAAGAGTTGTCAGAACGCCGAAAATAAAAGGGATGTTGTAATCGAGGTTAAGCTCGGTAATGCCATAGGTGACACCCTGGCAAATATAGGTGAAATGCGGTGTTTCACCCTGGATCACACAACCCAGGCAGATCACGGCATCCAGATCATCATATTCAGCGAGGAATTGTGCGCCGAGTGTGAGCTCAAAACTCCCTGGAACATGTTTTACCACAATGTTGTTGTCGGTGGCGCCATGTTTCTTAAGGGTGCTCAGGGCTCCCCTGAGAAGGCTGGAAGTAACTTCCTGGTTCCAGTCAGCAACCACGATCCCGAACCTCATATCCCCTGCGTTGGGAACTGATCCGGCATCATATTTTGACAGGTCGTCGGTACTCATTTATTTAGCAAGAAGCTTGGCTCTGGCAATATACTTGTCAATGGTGGCGCCTTCGGAGCTTTCGGGATAATCGTCCTTGATCTTTTCATATAGTTTGAGAGCATCGGAAAACTTGCCCGATTGCTCGTACAACTCAGCGGCTTTCATAAGGAAAAGCGGAGCATTGAATGAATTGTTAGCATAATCTGCAGCTTCAAGGTACTTTGATAAACCCTTGTCAGTGTTCCCAAGCTCTACGTAGGCATCCCCGGTGGCACCCAGCGCGAGGGATCCGATAACCTGATCCTTCTTTTTGTACTTGTTCAGATAATCAATTGCGTCCTGGTAGTTGCCAAGATGGAGGTAGCATATTCCTGCACAGTAGCGTGCAAGATTGCCGGCATTGGTTCTTTTGTATTCTTTGGCAATATCGAGGAACCCGAGGTAGTTCCCGTCACCGTTAAGGGCAAGTTTTAAAGAATCGGATTCAAGGTATTTCTGAGCCTGGTACATCTGCGACTGGGCTTCATTGTTCCTTTTGTTCAGGTAGAGCTTCCCCAGCCAGAATAAACCAATGATGACGACAACTGTTCCGAGTCCGATAAGCAATGATTTATAGTTCTCTTCAAGAAATTGTTCGGTCTTTGTCAGTGTCTCCTCAACACTTTTCATCGTCTGAGGATTTTCTTCCTTTGTTTTCTTTGCCATAACGATTTATGCTTAAAACACTTAAAATTTAACTTCGCAAAAGTAGTTCTTTTAGGGTAAAATCTGAAAGAATTGCAAAAAATTTCCACCCGAACATGCCGGTGCAGTAAAGTGGTGATCCACAATTGTTTGAAAGAAATTATGTTAGAAAAGATCTTTTATTAACTTTGTGACAGGAGATTTGATTTGCTAACTTGACTCAAAATCCGGATAAATGATGGAGCATTGGGGCTGGGCCGTGAAATGCCGGCGAGGGCTCCGGCCATGTGATCAGGAAACGATGCCGCGGAATTATGTACCTTAAGAAACTGTCACTTACGAACTTCAAGAATTACAGCCTGACTGAGCTGGGTTTCTGTGCTGGGATCAATTGCTTTGTCGGGAATAACGGGGTGGGCAAGACGAATATCCTCGACGCCATCCATTATCTCTCACTCACAAAAAGCTTTTTCAACAATATTGACAGTGCCAACATAAGGCACGGCGAGGAGTTTTTTATTATCCAGGGCACTTTTACCGGTGAAGAGGACGACAACATCATGTGTTCATTCCACAGGATGAAGCAAAAGACCCTTAAGCGGAACGGGAAGGAATACCAGAGACTCTCGGACCATGTTGGAAAATACCCTGTAGTTATGATCTCACCGGCCGACAGCGCACTTATTATGGAAGGCAGTGAGGAAAGGCGCAGGTTCCTGAACAAGATAATAAGCCAGTACAGCCCGGAATATCTTGATGCGGTATTGAATTACAACAAGGCCCTCCAGCAAAGGAACAAGCTGCTGAGGGATTTTGGCAGCTCGAATACCTTTGATTATGAGATGCTTTCGGTATGGGATGCCCAGCTCGGGAAATATGGGAAGATCGCATACACTGAAAGGGAATCGCTGGTAAAGGAGCTCATCCCGGTATTCCAGGAATACTACACGATGATTTCGGGCGGAAGGGAGAAGGTCCGCCTGTCGTACAAGTCTCATTTATCGGAAGACGATTTCACCGGTCAGCTTATAAGAGCTCTTCCCAAGGACAGGTCGCTTGAATATACCACGGTCGGCATCCACAAGGATGATCTTATCTTCGAGATGGACGATTACCCGGTCAAGTCGCTGGGGTCACAGGGGCAGCAGAAGTCGTACCTGGTTGCCCTTAAGCTTGCCAAATTCGACTATATCAAAAGGAAAGCCGGGGTCGCCCCGATACTTCTTCTGGATGATGTATTTGACAAATTTGATGAGGGAAGGGTGGCCCAGATAATCAAGCTTGTGGGAAACCACCGTTTCGGGCAGATCTTTATAACAGATACTGACCAGGAGAGGCTTCACAGGATACTGACAGAGCTCGATACGGAATTCATGCTCTTCAGGATCCTGGATTCAGGACTTGTCGAAACTGCAGGAAACGGGATCAGGAGACAATGAGGAGGAGCAAAACCATATCACTGGCCGAGGCGCTTACCGACTACCTGAAGGAGATGAACCTTGAACGGGGGCTGACAGAGGTCCGCCTGATTAATTCATGGGAGGAGATAGTAGGAAAGGCAATTGCAATGAGAACGAAGAGGATCTATATCAGGGACCAGGTTCTGTTCATACATCTCGATTCATCAGTCGTCAGGAATGAACTTCTCATGCTGAGGGAGTCGCTCAGGGAAAAGTTGAATGAAAAAGCGGGCAGCCAGATAATCAAGGAGATAGTCCTGAAATAATCATCTTTCAGGAAACAGTGTAAGCGGTCCCGTCAATTGAAATGGTCTTTTCAAGCGACTTCGCCGAGGCGAACCTGAATTCCTCTCCGCCATAGGACAGCATTACTTCGTCATTCCTTATGTCTATTTTCACCGAACCATCAGGGTGGCTTAACATGATGAAATCTGCAAGCAGGAATGCTTTCTCAGTTCCGTCACCTCTCCGGAAATTCCATACCTCATCCGGAAGGGCCAGCCTGTCTTCGTTATAGATCGATTCATCGGGCATTCCTTGCAGCATCCCGTAAACCTCCCGGGGCGATTTTCCGCACAGCTCGCTAAAACATACCGGATTTCTTTCAATGGCTGCCTTCACGAACGGAAGCCAGTCGATCTTTTTCATGGCACGGTAGACATAAAGCGCCAGGAGTGCAGTCTCCGACTGACCTGCCATGGAATCGAGGATCCCGATAATCTGCTCCCTGTTGTTGCTCGTCGAAATTTCAGGCTGGGAAGTCCTTATATACTGTTTGTTGGTATCAGGCAGGTTGGGATCGGTGAAAATGAAATTCTCAAGGTCAATAAACATGGCGTCTGTCACGCAGGGATCTATGTTATCAGCCGATCGCACGAATTCGCGGCGGAATTCATCGAGGTTCACGGCTGTTACGCCGGCAAGTACCGTTTCGATATCGTTCAGCATTATTTTGCCCTGCAGGGGGCTCAGATGGAAATCATCACCCTCGATCTCGTTCAGGAGCATTTCCCGTGTGTCTGATGAAACACTGTACTTGCTTGTATGCTCGTATTCGAACATTTTCTCGAGGTTGATATACCTCTGCCGGCCTGAAGCTTCCGAACGGTACTGGAAGAGGTTCTTGTACTTTGACTTGAAGCGGAGAAAATTGATAAAAATAGTGTCGGAAAGCCCCGTCGCAAGGAATTCCCTCAGCCTGGCAGAAAAATCATCATAGGCTTTTCTGTCTATAGAAGCTTCATTGTACAGAGTATGAATATGCCCGGAAATATGGGAGACTATTGTAACTTTTTCATTTTCAAGTGCCCGCCTTGCCTTTTCCGAAAGCGAAGTGCCGTTGAACCACATATTCTTGGTTACTATCCTTCTGTTATTTGTGATAACTCCTTCCTTTTCTGCGATGAAATTCTGGGAATGCAGTGGTGTAGCCAGAAGGAAGATCTTTTCAAGGGGTATCCTGCCTACAATAAATAATGCTGCTGCATAGAGTGCTGAAAGGGAAACGCATTCCCCGGCACCTGTCGAGAAGTTGTCCTTGTGCCTGAAAGCTGACATCGCTTCAACGGTCTCAGTCTTCCAGTATGGGATGATATCGGAATTGAATTTATCCAGCCCGAAATGCTTCCTTATATCGATATCAAAATAGTACTTGTCTCCTTCGTATCCGAAAAGGGCATTAGACTGCCTCAGGAGATCCATGTCGAAGAAATCGCTGAACCTGGCTATCTCCCTGGTTTTGGTCGTAAGTCCCCAGGTGGAAAGGTCGAGGTTGAAAACATAATTGTCGATAATATACTGTTTGATCCTGTTCACCTTATACGTGAAGCTCTTCTTTTCGACATCCCTGAACCAGGTATCATCCCGCCATTTCCATATTATGGGGGACATTATGTTTGCGAGTACAAGCGGGTAGAACAGCTCCGGGAAAATGAATACCTCCATATCGGAGAGCGTGAAGGAGGAGGAATATTTCTCGAGAAGCTTCTTATCTGAAAAATCAACCGGAAATGTGAAATCCATATATGAGTTTAAAAAGTTTCGCAAAATTAATAACTCTGTATTAATTGCAAAACTTACAATGCATGTTGCTAAAACAGATCATTGTTTCAGTCTATGACATTTAAACTATGGAGTTACCCGGAGAAATAATTTCCAATTCTTCGTTGAACCCTGTATAACTCAGTGGTTAGAAGATAAATACGGCTAAAATCTTTCTGTTGCCGGGAAAAAGAAATTTGATTCGCGTGCTGCATTCTCATCGCTGTCGGAGCCATGAACAGCATTCATCTTAACCGAAACGGCGAATAATTTACGGATGGTTCCGGGCTCCGCTTTTGACGGATCCGTGGCGCCTATAAGCTTCCTGAACTCTTCAACCGCATGGGCATGCCTCAGGACCATGACAATCACGGGCCCGCTGGTCATGAATTCGACCAGCTCGATATAAAATGGCTTGCCCCTGTGAACCTCATAAAACGATTCTGCCTGTTCAGTGGTCATCTGAACCATCTTAAGCGCTTCAATCTCAAATCCGCCCTCATTGATCATCGAAAGTATCGGTCCTGATTTCCCGGTCCTGACGGCATTGGGTTTAATGATCGCAAATGTAAAATTACCGTTCATATGCTGGAAATGTTATAAGGTATCATCAACCTGTCTAAGTGATAATTTCTTATCTTTGACCTCTTATTCGAAAAAATGCTGCATTGGTTGATTATGCCAAATATATAAAAGAATTAGCAAAACTTCTGGAATCCTCGCAGAATATCTTGCTGATCTGCCATATTAACCCTGACGGCGACGCTATCGGTTCGCAGCTTGCCCTGTACTTTTATCTTACGTCGAAAGGCCGGAATGTATCCATGATCTCGCCCAATAACCTCCAGGAGTTCCTTAAGTGGATGCAAGGCAGTGACAGGATCAATATTTTTACGAGAAAAAAGAATACCTGTAAAGACCTGATTGGGATGGCCGATCTGATAATTATGCTTGATTTCAATCAGCCAAACAGGCTTGGAGAGGCTGAAGAGCTGGTCATGAAATCGAAAGCGCCAAAGTTTGTCATCGATCACCATCTTGATTCACATAAGATTGCAGACTATATTATTACTGACCCGTCAAAGTGCTCGACTGCCGAACTAGTCTATGAAATAATCACCGAACTCAACGGGGAGCCATTTTCAGCCAAGCCATTCCGCGAGGCAATCTATACGGGGATCGTGACCGATACCGGCAATTTTGAATACGGCCCGTATACCGGCAGGACCATGAGAATTATTGCAGATATCATCGAATCCGGAATAGAAAAGGAAAAGATACTGAATGTCCTTTACAACAACTTTTCTGCCGAAAGGATGAGGCTCCAGGGGCTTGCACTCAACCAGAGGATGACAGTCCTTGCTGACCTCAGGACGGCATACATCACCCTGTCGAGGCACGACCTGGAAGAGTATAAGCACGTAAAGGGAGATACCGAGGGATTTGTCAACCTTCCGCTGTCAATTAAAGGGATAAGATTCTCGGTCCTTCTTATTGAAAAGGATAATTTCGTCAAGTTTTCATTCAGGTCAAAGGGCAATTTCCCATCTAATGAATTTGCAGCGAAATATTTTTCTGGCGGAGGCCATTTAAATGCATCAGGTGGCGAATATGCCGGTACCCTTGAGAATGCCCTTGAATATTTTCTTAAAGTGCTGAAGGAAAATGAGACATTGCTTAAAGGTGAGAATTGAGGTGGTCCTCATTCTGATGCTGCTTCAGGCTTTCCTGGTTTCATGCCAGTCAGGGAAGAATACACCATCGGAAGTAAAGAAGCCGGACAAGAATGACATGGCAAACCTGAATCAGTACCTGGTTCAGAAAGACAGGGAAATAATTGAAAGCTATGCAGAAAGGAAGGGGCTTAAAATGACCGAATCTCCGACCGGCCTGTGGTATTCCATTGATAAAAACGGCAGCGGAAACACTTTCAGGGAAAATGACCGGGTGGTCTTTAACTTTGAATGTGACCTTCTTGACGGGACCAGGTGTTATTCCTCCGACATCTCCGGGGCCAGGGATATAATTATTGGAAAATCAAAAATTGAGCAAGGTCTCAGTGAGGGGCTTAAGCTACTCTCCCCGGGAGCTGAGGCAACATTTATCATTCCGCCCCACCTGGCTTTCGGCCTTCTCGGCGATGGTTCGAAGATACCTCCGAGGGCCATAATTATTTATAAGGTGAAAATACTTTAAGTGCAAGCACGGAATGATTTTTGCGGTAAAATTCAGAACCTAAACTGGTATTATGAGAATAAGCGGATTTAACAAATCAGTGATTGTTGCTTTACTTGTCGGTGCAGCCCTGACGTCGTGTGACATGAGGAAGAAATTCAGGGAGGAGGAACAGGCAAAGATCGAGGATTTCCTGGCGAAGAATCCCAACCTGGCTTTTCAAAAGAAGGCAAGCGGCCTGTATTACCTCGATGTTGTTGTCGGGTCCGGGCCTCAGGCGGAAACAGGAGATTCGGCATTCGTATTTTACAACCTCAAGCTGCTCGACGGCCAGCTCTTCGAGACCAATATAGGTTCAACCGATACCGTGGCCTTTCCGGTCAATCTTGGAAAGCTTGCGGTTAAGGGATTTGACGAAGGTGTTACATACATGCGCGAGGGCGGCCAGTCGATGCTCCTGGTTCCTTCATCACTGGCCTTCGGGGAAGTGGGTACGGTAAACCAGTCAATCTCCATTGGCGGTTACGAGCCCATCCTATTCGATATCTATCTTGTCAGGCTGAAGAAGAACTCAGCCAGGTAGGGATCATTTCAGGATAAAAACAGCCGGATGATCATTGATTGAGGGGATATTCTTCCTCCACTCAGAAACCGGTCGTGTAATTATTTTCTCCCCTGGCAGGGTGATATCGGTTGCGATGCAGAGCATGGTTTCGCTCCTGCAGGTTTGCAGGATCGATTCGAGCATTTTCTGGTTCCTGTAAGGCGTTTCCATAAATATCTGTGAATATCCTTCATGTGAGCGTTTCTCGAGTTCACGCAACTTCGCTTCCCTTTCGGCAGGCTTCACAGGCAGATATCCGTTAAAGGTGAAATTCTGGCCGTTCAGACCCGAGGAGATCAGGGCGAGAATAATTGATGAGGGACCGGAAAGAGGAACTACCCTTATACTTCTCCGGTGTGCCGCAATTACCAGCAGGCTTCCGGGATCGGCTATTCCCGGAAGACCAGCCTCACTCATGATGCCCATGTCCTTTCCCGCGCTCACCTGGCCGAGGAATCCGGCGACTTCCGATTCATCTGTGTGTTCATTTAGTTCGTAAAATGTCGTATCGTCAATCGGAAACTCCCTGTCGATCATTTTCAGGAAACGCCTCGCGCTTCTGAGGTCCTCCACAGTAAACAATCTGAGCGTTCTTATTAAAGTAATTACCTTTTCAGGGATAACATACTGATAATCACTGCTGCCAAGGGTAACTGGTATTAGATATATCTTTCCGGCCATGTGAGTTGTTTAGTGTCATAAATTTAACCATAACAAACAACCGGTGCAACACTCAGAAAGTGACCGGCTCTTTTGCCAGTTCGGGATTTTTGAAGTAGGTTTGCTTCGAAAATTCAATTAGTGTGAAAATAACGTTTCTCGGCACCGGCACCTCGCAGGGAGTTCCTGTAATTGCTTGTGAATGTGAAACCTGCCTGTCGGATGATACGCATGACAAGAGACTGAGAACGTCAGTGCTGATAGAGTCGGCCGGAACCAGCCTCGTAATTGATGCAGGTCCTGACTTCAGGCAGCAGATGCTCACGGAACATGTCAAAAAGCTTGACGCAATATTGCTGACACACGAACATAAGGATCATATTGCCGGTCTCGACGATGTAAGGGCATTCAACTATATGAGCCAGGATGCGATTGATATTTTTGCCGAGGAGAGGGTCCAGAAAGCAGTGAAGAAGGAATATTCATATGTTTTTGCAGAATATCAGTACCCCGGTATCCCCAGGATGAGACTGAATGCGATAAACGAGTTCGCTTTCAGCGTCAGGGGGATCCCGATCCAGCCCCTCAGGGTATATCACTACAGGCTTCCCGTATACGGCTTCAGGATCGGGAATTTCGCTTATATCACCGATGCAAACTACATACCTGAAGAGACCAAGGAAAAGGTGTTTGGAGTTAAGTATTTAGTGATAAATGCATTAAGAAAAGAAAAGCACATTTCACATTTCAGCCTCAGGGAAGCCGTGGAATTTATCCGCCAGATTTCCCCAAGGAAAGCATTTATCACCCATATCAGTCACCAGATGGGACGATACAGTGAAATCTCGGCGGGATTGCCGCCTGAAATTCAACTGGCTTATGACGGGCTTAGTTTCCTCTGTGATGATTGACCCCTTCAGTCTACCTCCTTTTATAGCTTTTGTTTAGCTTTTTCTGGTAGGAATCGGAAAAATAATACCTGTTCCTTCCAAGCCGGTTCGCATTGGTATCTGAAGCCCTGGTCGTTCTCTTCTGGTAATACGGGCTGTTTCTTTCTGATGCACAAGCTGTGAAAAGGATAACTACAATGATAAGGGCGAGATATTTTGGCGACTTCCTGAGAGTCTGCCTGATGAGATTCCATGATTTTCGCCGGCCAGTCGGATTTGCCGTTCTTTTTTCCTTCCAGTTTATCATCTCCAGGTTACTTTTTAACATAAAAGCATTTATGGGAACTGTTCCTAAAGTGCTAGTTTAGTTATAAATTGCAATTAAATTATCATTTAAAGTTTGTACCGGCAATGAACATTCGCAATGTCGCCAGGAGCGCCTTTCTGACCTGCCTGACTCTTTTATCATCACAATATATTAAATCACAGGATCTTTCTTATTTCCATATTTCCGGTCAGGCCGGCCTGGCTGTTGACAGTCTCAGGCTCTCCGACAGTTCTGATTTGGTATTTAAACGGGAAAAACCTCTTTTAAGTTTCCTGGTGAACGAAAAAAGTTACACGACTCTGCAAAGCCGGGCCACCAGGGAAGGGAACTCCTTTCACCAGGTTTTTGATAACAGGATAAGGCTGATAATTTCGGGACCGGATTCCTCAGACCGTGAGCTTGTATGCGTTGCCGGCTTTGAGAATATTTCCCCGGACACTCTTACATTGAGCAATATAATACCATTTGATAAGGATAATGAGTCAGTGGTAATTACCGGAAAAGGACCCTGGGACCTGGCGAGAGCATATCTGTTCCTGCCGGGGCTCACACCTGTAAGAATCATTCTTCCCGATAATGCCTGGGAATTGGGGTACACTTCGTTCGAAATCAATAAAAATGTTTCCGTATGCGCTATAACAAGACGCAAGCAGACTGAAGGAGGACAGAAGCATCGCTATGAGACAATCCTTCCTCCGGGTGCAAAGGTGTCCTATAACTTCTATGGCGGGATATTCAGGGGAGAGTGGCAGAATGGACTGAGACATATGTTCAGGGATAAATACCTTTATGATATTGAGGGTTTTGACAACTCTCTCTATGACAGGAGCGACCTTGCCTGGATCCGGAAATGTTATGTAATCATCCTTCAGATGGCCTGGGACAGGGAATTTTTCGACAGGCTCACAGGGAAATATAATTTCCCCGACTACATAAGAAGGAATGCCGAAATACTTGGTTATATCGATGTTTACGGTATCTGGCCCACATGGCCGAGACTCGGGCTTGACCAGCGCAATCAGTGGGATATGTACCGTGACCTGCCTGGCGGGATCGGGCAGCTTAGGAATTTTGTTACATTTTCCCACCAGGCTGGGACCAGGTTCTTCATAGCCTATAATCCCTGGGATAACAGTACAAGACCCGAGGATCATTACCGTGGTATGGCACAGATCATTGCGGAAACGGGAGCAGACGGGGTCGTACTCGACACCAGGGGAAATTCGAGCCGTGAGCTCCAGGCTGCTGCCGACAGCGTCAGAAAAGGGGTGATCATGTATTCCGAAGGCATGGCCATCACAAAGGATATGCCCGGAATTATTGCAGGCCGGGTTCACAATGCAATTTACCTGAGCCCCGAGCTGAATATGAATAAGCTGATAAGGCCCGATTTTGCGATCTTCAGGGTGTGCGACCCCGGCGAAGACCTTATACACCGGGAGCTTGCTATCGCGTTTTTCAACGGCTACGGAAGTGAACTCAACATGATGAGGCCAGGCGGGAGAGGGGATGATTTCAGAAAGGATATGGATTACCTGGCTCATACGACATTGATCCTCAGGCAGAACAACGATGCGTTTCTCGACTGGAACTGGACACCGCTTGTCCCGGTTTCGGCCGACAGGATCTATGTTAATCAGTGGAACACCGGTGAAAAAAGCATTTATACCGTACTTAATATGAGGCCAGAAGGCTTCGACAACACCCTCTTCAGGGTGAAGCCCGACAGCAGCCGCCATTTTATATCACTATGGAACCATGAAAATGTGGTCCCGGTGAAGGACAGCAGCTCCTGGTGGATCCCGGTAAAGGCTGACGGGTGGCCGTCATCCTGGTCAGGGACCCGGAGGGAAGGTTCAGTCGACTGCATCGCCGGACTGCCTTCAATTCTCAGCACCCGGCTCAAAGGGGACTCATTACAGGTCAGGATACCTGGAGAAGGTACCCTCCTTGTGTGGAAAGGGAATCCCTCATATAATACGGCCTTTAAGGAATTAAAGCTAAACCGGGACACTGTTATCAGGACCACCGACCTTTTTGGCTTTTATGAGGGAAAGCTTGTCCTTCAGCTTGTCAGTGACAGGATCCTCAGGGATGAGAATATCCTGACAGTCAGGGGAGGCAAGCCATGGCTGGTTAGCAAGCTTGCCAGGACAGAAAGGGCAGCCGCCGTCCCGCCGGATATGGTCCTGATACCCGGCATGCAGTTCTCATACGAGGTTTCAACCGGTGAGGATTTTATTCCGTATCCCGATGTGAGCGACAAAATCACGGCAATCGATACATTCCTTATTGACAGGTACCCGGTGACCAATGCCCAGTTTTACGGGTTTGTCGAGGCAACGGGATACCACCCTTCTGATACCACACGGTATCTCAGGGAATGGGAGGATGGTATCTACAGGCAGGGGCAGGAGAGGTATCCGGTGGTCGGCCTGAGCCTCGAGGATATGAAAGCCTATGCAAAATGGGCAGGCAAACGTCTGCCTACTGAAGCTGAATGGCAGCTTGCAGCACAGGGGACCGACAAGAGGAAATGGCCCTGGGGAAATGAATTTCACGGTACTCTTTGCAACAATGCGTTCGACAAACCCACCCCGGTCGATGCTTTCTCTAAGGGTGGCAGCGTTTATGGCGTCATGGATCTTGTGGGGAATGTGTGGCAGATGACCAATGACATGTACTTCAACGGGTCAGATTATTGTGCCGTGATAAGAGGAGGGAGCTATTATAAGCCCGATTCGAGCTGGTGGTATATCCAGGGCGGTCCGCAGGAGCTCGATAAGACACAGATATTCCTGCTTGTATTTCCCGGATTTGACCGGTGCTCCACAGTGGGATTCCGCTGCGTAAAGGATGTGGATACAAAGAATTTAAAGATAAAAAGCAAGAACTGAACATGGTCAGTGCGCCCAAAGGCGAGAGCTGCAGGATCTTCCCGCGAGAAGCGCTCAAATCTTGAGTTTCTTTTCTATCTCGTTGATCTGGTTCCTGAAGTGCTTATCGGTATCTATCAGGTTATTGACGGTTTTGCAGGCGTGCAGGACCGTGGCATGATCCTTTCCTCCGATATGCGATCCTATGCTTGCAAGAGAAGCCTTGGTGAGGCTTTTCGAGAAGTACATCGAGACCTGCCTTGCCTGGACGATCTCGCGCTTCCTTGTCTTGCCTTGTATCTGGTCGATAGGGATCTTGTAATAGTCGCAGACTATCTTCTGGATATATTCGATCGTTATTTCCCTCTTTGAGGTGCTTACAAGCTTTTCGACCATCTGGTGTGCCAGGTCGAGGGTAATCTCTTTCCGGTTGAGGGTCGACTGCGCATAGAGGGAGATCAGTACGGCCTCAAGCTCCCTGATATTATTCGTGATATTGGCGGCGAGGAACTCGAAGATCTCTTCTGGAAGCTCTATCCCGTCGTTATATGCCTTTTTCTTCAGGATTGCCAGCCTGGTCTCATAGTCCGGGCGCTGGAGATCGGCCTGCAAACCCCACTTGAACCGGGACAGGAGCCTTTGCTCCATTCCCTGCAACTCAACCGGCGGCCGGTCGCAGGTAAGTATCAGCTGCTTTCCCGACTGGTGAATATGGTTGAAAATGTGAAAAAAGGTATCCTGTGTCTTTTCCTTCCCGGCAAATTCATGAACATCATCCAGGATGAGCACATCAATCATCTGGTAGAAATGCAGGAAATCGTTCTTGTTATTGTTTCTTACAGATTCAACAAACTGTGTCTGAAACTTATTGGCATTTACATAAAGGACGACCTTATCGGGGTGCTTCTCCTTCACGAGGATGCCGATTGCCTGGGCGAGATGGGTCTTTCCAAGGCCCGAATCCCCGTAGATCATAAGTGGATTAAATGCCGTGCCTCCGGGGTTGTTTCCCACTGCTATTCCCGCTGACCTTGCCAGCCTGTTGCATTCGCCCTCAACATAATTGTTAAAGTTGTATTCGGGATTTAGTTTCGGGTCGAAATGAACTTTCTTTATCCCCGGGATCACGAAAGGGTTCTTGATCGAGGGCTGGGTCACATCGAACGGCACCTGAACGGGCTTGTTATTAAGATCAGCCTTGTTCCGTGAAGGGTATCTTACAGTGTAAGGCTTGCCGTCGGAATAATTGGCATTTTCGAGAACGACATTGTATTCAAGCTTGGCACCCGGACCGATTTCCCGGCGAAGGGTTTTTCTTAATATGTCAATATATTGTTCTTCAAGGTATTCGTAGAAAAAGGGACTGGGGACCTGAATTGTGAGCACATTGTTTTCAAGTTTAAGCGGGATGATCGGTTCGAACCATGTTTTATAACTGACAGATGGAATAATGTCCTTTATGATTTGTAAACAGTTATTCCATATGTCAACATGTGAATTACTCATGGAGATTTATTGTGTTAGTAGTTTAAGGTTCCAGTCTTGCTGATTCAGTAAGCAATATTGATAAAAAAAAAAGTTAAAAAAAAAATTTTTTTCGCTTGATTTTTTCAAAAAAAGTATATGTTTTTAGACATCAGCAACTTATATTTTAAAAAAAAGTAAGTCATTGTAACAGCTTGAAAATCAATGGCATGATAGGATGAGTCAGAGTTTGACAGTGTATAACAATCCATTATGAATTGATGGTCCAAATTTGACAGAATGATAAAAAAATTAGGAAAATTTTGCCATTGTTTTACTAACCCTTTTTAAGATGAAGACATTCACTGTTTTACAAATCTCCTATTTTGCTGGAACATTTTTCTTTCCAAAGATAGAGAAATGTACATACCTTTTTGGGTTAGCTTTGAGATCTTGCAAAAGCAGATCAAGGTCCTTTACAGAGGCATTAAGGTTTGTGTAAAGCGAATCGCTGGCCAATAGCTGACCTGCAGTCCCCTTTCCTTCATTCAGACCCTCGAGCAGAGAGGATGTCTTCTCCAGGGTGTTCTTCAGTCCCGCTATGGAACCATATATGTCCGAAGCCTTTATGGTATCGGAAACGGATTCGAGGTTGCTGAGGGTCCCGGCGATCTTGCCGGAGTTCTCCGACAGCATCCTTGTAAATTCGTTGATATTCTTAAGAGTGGCCCTCAGATCTGCCTCATCAATGCCTTTTGCAGTATTCTTAAGGCTGGAAACTGTGCTTTTAAGGTTTGCCCTGAATTGTTCGTCCATTATGTCGTTAAGAGAGGAGATTACCGAATCGAGCACTGATATGAGATGGTCAACCTTATCCTTGACAGGGGCGAACATGGTTTCGGCTTTGCTGATGATCGATTGGGCCAATTCTCCCTTTAATGTGTCACCGTTTGAATAGAAGCCTGGTCCGTCCCCCCATACGAGCTGAATCTTCATTCCGGCGATCAGTGTGGCAGTGGTTATTTCAGCACGGGTATTGGCCGGTAATTTAAAATCTTTGTCAACAGAGAGTTCCACAAGAAGCTTGCCGCTGGTTGCATCGAGGAACCTTAATGATTGCACTACTCCGACTCTGTACCCGTTGACCTCTACGGGGTTTGTTTCAGTGAGACCTCCGACCTTGTCGTAAACCACCCAGTAATGATTTGTACTTGTGAAAAGATCTTTGCCCTTGAGGAAATGATAAAGCCAGATGAATGCCAGGATCGTTATAAGTGTTACCGCTCCGACTTTTACTTCGTTGCTGATTTTTTTCATTAGGGGAGGTTTTATTTCTTTTGTTTCTTTTCGAGTGCGTCCTGCAAAGGTAATATTTTGTTGTTCTCGACAGCGATTACGAATGCATCAGGAAAGAGGGAGCCAAGCTTTTTCCGGTAGCTGACCGCTTCGGAATACTCCCGGAAGCTACCCGATGCATATCTGAACCAGCCTGCTGAAGGAAGTTCGGTTATGCCGGAGAGACCGTTGAAATTTGCGGGACTCAGATCCTTTCTTTCAGGTGATGAGACGATCTGCACCATGAAGATCAGTCCGCTGTCGGCTTTTTCCGGTTCCTCCGCCGATGAATCCTCAGGCTGAACTGCGGTCTCCGTCGCAACAGTGGTAATATTGCTTTTTTTGTCAATTTCGTAAAGGTATTCCTTCGTGGCCCTGTAGATGGCAGAGGCAATATAATCCTGCCCCTCTTTTGAGCAGAGGTATTTTTCCTCATCCGCATTCGTGATATAGCCCGATTCCACCAGTACGCTTGGCATTGTCGTCATATACAGGACCCAGAAACCTGCCTGCTGGACACCCCTGTCGACCCTGTTTATGCGATTCCGGAACTGGCTCTGTATCAGTGATGCAAGCAACGTGCTCTGTTCCTTGAAGGTGTTCTGCATCACCGTGAACATAATATACGACTCGGGCGATTTTGGATCAAATCCTTCATACTTGGTCGAGAAATCATCTTCAAGGAGAATGACCTCGTTTTCTTTCATTGCGACCTCAAGATTCTGCTCGTCTTTGGCAGGGCCCATAATATAGGTCTCGGTGCCTCTGACATTTTTGTTCTTAGCCCAGTTTGAATGGATCGAGATAAACAGGTCAGCCTTGTTCTTGTTTGCAAGTTCCGCCCTGTCGCGTAACTCCGGAAACACATCCGAATCTCTGGTATAAAGCACCTTTACATTGCTTATGTTCTTCTCGATATACTGGCCGGTCTTCAATGCAATTGCCAGATTAATGTTCTTTTCCTTGCTGTTGGCCCCGAGTGCCCCGGGATCTTTCCCCCCATGACCGGCATCGATCACAATGATCCTGGTCTTTTGCGGGAATGCCCGGCCCGGCTGGCATGGAATTATGAACAAAAGTGAAAACAGGAGAAGTAACTTCCAATAAATGATATTATTGGTACGTTGTTTGCCGTTAATAATCACGGTTCCCATCTACAGTTAAGGTTTTTTAATTAGTTTTGCGGCTGACAGTGGACGTCACACAAAAACTGTACAAAAATAGTATTTAAGTTGTATTTTTTTAAAGAAAAGCGGTTCCTCATATTTCTCCTGATGGTGCTCCAGACTGTGATGCTGTTCCCCCAGGAAAGCATTAAGCATGCTGATTCCCTGCTTGTAAAGCAGGATTCAATCCGAAAAGACACAATTCCCCCGGGAGTAAAAAGACCATCAAAAAGCGGTATTGACAAGCAGGTAAAGTATAAGGCGGCCGATTATATCAAACGTGATGTGGTCGCAAAAATGGTCATTCTTGTCAAGGATGCTGTTGTCGATTATGGCGATATTGAGATGNNTAGTATTTAAGTTGTATTTTTTTAACGAAAAGCGGTTGGTTGTATTGTTCCTTGTGATGGTCCAATCCTTTTATCTGTTTTCTCAGGAGCAGCTCCCGGTAAAGGACACCAACCTTGTCCGCACTGATACTATCTCTGCAGATACCACTGGTCTAAGACTGATTTCCGCAGGGTCTCTGGATAAGCAGGTTACCTACAGCGCAGAAGGGAGTAAGAAAAATGACCTGGTGAATAAAACCGCTACCCTGATCAGCAAGGCTGAAGTGACGTACGGGACCACCCAGATCAATGCCGATTCAATTGTCTTCAATATGGCTTCCAATACCGTATTTGCTGCGGGGATCGCGGATACCGCAGGGAAAGTGCAGGGGACGCCGGTCTTCAAGGAAGGTTCGCAGGAATACAAATGTGATTCGCTCCGCTATAATTTCCTGACCAAGAAGGCTATTGCATACAACATTGTCACCAAGCAGGATGAGGGCCTCCTGAGAAGTTCGATAACAAAGCTGCTTGACGACGGGAGCTCAAATATTTCCCGGAGTACCTACTCGACCTGCGATGCGGAGCATCCTCATTTCTACATAAGCCTGGCAAAGGCAAAGGTATACCCGGGGAAAAAGATCATCTCGGGGCCCGGCTACCTGGTGCTGGAAGATATACCGCTCCCGGTTGCTCTTCCGTTCGGATTCTTCCCCGTACAGACCAAAAGGGCTGCCTCCGGGATACTGATCCCAAAGATCGGGCAGGAACAGCTCAGGGGATACAATCTGACCGACGGCGGGTATTACTTCGCAATAAACGACTATATCGACCTGGCCCTGAAGGGGAGCATATATACGAACGGCACCTGGATACTGACAGCGGAATCGAATTATAACCGGAAATACAAATACAACGGGCTCTTTTCATTCAGCTATGCCAACAATATTTCTGGGCATAAGGGCTTGTCGGATTACAGTAAGGTAACAAACTACAAGATCAACTGGAACTATAACCAGAATGTCAAGGCACATCCGGGTTCCCGCTTCTCCGCCAACGTTAACATGAGCTCGAGCGGGTATGACAAGACAAACAGCTATAATGTGACGGAGCATGTTACGACCCAGAGGCAGTCGAGCGTCAGCTATTCAAAAACCTGGGACGGAACGCCTTTCAACCTTTCGGCAAGTATGAACCACAGCCAGAATGTCAGTACCAAGCATGTAAGCGTAAACCTGCCGAAGATGATCTTCACCATGAACAGGATCTACCCCCTCAAAAGCAGGAACAACCCGGGTCAGACAAAGTGGTGGAAGGAACTTCAGTTCCAGTACTCTGCTTCGCTTAATAACCAGGTAAATACCGATGACAGCATCCTGTTCACCAATAAAGTCTGGAAAAAATTGCAGAGCGGATTCCAGCACCAGGCACCACTGAGTTTGCAGATCCGTCCTTTCAGGAACTTTTCAATTTCTCCGTCGGTCACATATACCGGAGTCGTATTCACCCAGAAGATTGAGAGGTTCTGGGATCCCAACTACTATGATGAGCTTCAGAACAAGGTTGTCCCGTCAGTTATCACCGACACCCTGCGGGGGGTATTTTACGGCCAGGCAATAAACCCGTCGATAAGCGCCAGCTACAGCCCCCAGGTGTTCGGTGTCTATTCCTTCAAGCCTGAATCGAAGATACAGGCTATCAGGCATGTGATCAAACCTTCGGTCGGATTCAGCTATACTCCTGCATTCTCGTCACTGAGCAGCAAGATGTGGAGGACATATCAGTCTGATACGCTGGGCCATTTCAGATCATATTCCATTTACGAAGGGAACTTATTCCAAACGCCGTCGCTGGCGAAACGGAGTGCGGCCCTTACATTCAACCTTACCAATCTGTTGGAAGCTAAGGTGTTTGACCGGAATGACACTACCGGCAAGCCTAAGAAGGTCAAGCTCATCGACAATTTTAACATATCAACCAGCTACAGCCTGTTTGCCGATTCCATGAAGTGGAACCCGGTTGTCATGGCTTTGCGGACAACAATTTTCAATAACATCGGAATCAACGGGACAGGTAATTTTTCCCTCTATGGCATTGATCCTAAAACCGGCAGGCCTATCGGCAAGTTTGCATTTGCCCAGAACGGTAAGCTTATGAGACTCACCAATTTCCAGATGAGTGTCGATTTTGACCTCGGCCAGTTGCTGAAAGGGGATAAAAACAAACAGGGTTCATCCACCAGCCGGCAGCAGACTCCTGCAGGCCAGATGCCCAGGGGGCCTGGTGAGGAGAATCCCCAGGGGCCAACCCCGGGAGCGGTTCAGAAAACAGCACTTACCGATGAATACGGCTACTCCATCTTTGATGTGCCCTGGTCGATGAGGGTTAGCTATACCTTCGTTTACTCGAAGCCTGCCTTTAAGCCAACGGTCACCCAGAATCTGTCGGTAAGCGGAAATGTGTCGCTTACCAAGAAAATGGCAATCACCTATATGAGCGGCTTTGATTTCAAGGCAAAGGAGATTACCATGACCCAGATCGGGATAACCCGCGACCTGCATTGCTGGGAAATGAGCTTCAACTGGGTGCCTAACGGCACTCTCAAGATGTGGAACTTTACTATCCGCGTTAAGGCGCCCGTCCTCAGGGACCTCAAGTACGAACGCCGCAAGGACTTCCACGATAAGTACTATTGATCCATAAAAACTTACACAGAGCAGCACGGAGAAGGCTCAGAGAATAAATGTGCCCTCTCTGTGCAACAAAAAAAGGGACATCCAATCCCGGAGTGTCCCTTATATAAGTTTTCGAAAGCTCTATTCTGCCACGATCTCAAAGTCGACCTCGACTTTTACTTCCCTGTGCAGCTTCACGACTGCCTTGTACTTTCCGATCTCCTTGATCTGGTCCTCGGGAAGTGTGATGCTTTTCCTGTCAATATCAAATCCCTTATCCTTAAGAGCCTCGGAGATCTGGATCGTATTGACCGATCCGAAGATCTTGCCTGACGAGCTCGTCTTTGCGCCTATAACCAGCTTTGTGTCAGCCAGCTTGTTTGCCACCTCCTGTGCTACTGCCTTGATCTTCTCTTCCTTGTGAGCCCTTTGTCTCAGGTTCTCAGCGTGCATTTTCTTGGCTGAAGGGGTAGCGGCTACCGCAAATCCTTTCGGTATAAGGTAATTGCTTCCGTATCCGTCCTTAACGAGAACGATATCATCTTTCTGTCCCAGCTTGTTGACGTCCTGCAATAAAATAACTTCCATAATCAGCCCTCCTTATTTTAATAGATCAGTTACATAAGGAAGAAGAGCTATATGACGGGCTCTCTTGACCGCTTTGGCAACCTTCCTCTGGTATTTAAGGGAAGTTCCCGTGATCCGGCGGGGAAGAATTTTTCCCTGATCGTTCAGGAATTTCTTGAGGAATTCAGGATCCTTGTAGTCGATATATTTGATCCTGTTTTTCTTGAAACGGCAGTACTTTTTCTTCTTGACCTCAACAGTCGGCGGAGTCAAATACCTGATTTCTGATTCATTCTGTGCCATATCTTATTCCTCCTTTGCTTTTACTGATTCTTTCTGCTTTCTTTTCTTCTCTGCATATTCGATGGCAAACTTCTCCATCCTGAAGGTTAAAAACCTTATGATTCTTTCATCCCTGCGGTACTGGATTTCGAGTTTTTCGATCAGATCACCGGTGCCCCTGAATTCAATCAGGTAGTAGAAGCCTGTCGACTTCTTCTGAATAGGATAGGCCAGCTTTTTCAGGCCCCAGTTCTCTTCATGAACGATCTCACCATTGTTCTCGGTGATGACCTTCTTGAATTTCTGTACCGCTTCCTTCATCTGGTTCTCAGACAAAACGGGAGTTGCAATGAAAACGGTTTCGTACTGGTTCAACATAGTGATTAATTAAATGTTTATTTGTTAATGATTTCGGCTCGCAAAAGTACAATTATTTTTTATAAACCAAAATATATTACTTACAAAAATAGGTGTTTTCAGCGAATCAGTTTCAACACACGGGACTGATAACTAAATTCTGGCCGCTATCCGCTTTGGAACGTTTTTGACTATATTTGTTACTCCTATTTTTTAACCGGACTGGAGAGAGCGCAAGATGGAGAATTTTATTGTCTCAGCAAGAAAATACCGGCCTGCTACATTCGACATGGTTGTCGGTCAGGACTCAATAACCAACACGCTTAAGAGTGCTATCCTGAACAATCACCTGACACAAGCTTACCTTTTCTGTGGACCCAGGGGAGTCGGAAAAACCACCTGTGCGAGAATATTTGCAAAAACCATCAACTGCGGCAATCTCAGGAAGAACGGCGAGGCATGCGATGAGTGTGAATCATGCCTCTCTTTCAATACTTTGAGGTCGTTCAATATTCATGAGCTCGATGCAGCATCGAACAATAAAGTCGATGACATCAGGAGCCTGACCGACCAGGTAAGGATCCCCCCGCAGGTCGGAAGATACAGCGTATATATAATAGATGAGGTGCACATGCTCTCACAGTCGGCATTCAATGCTTTCCTGAAGACGCTCGAGGAGCCGCCGTCGCATGCAATCTTCATCCTGGCTACCACCGAAAAGCATAAAATAATCCCGACCATCCTGTCGCGCTGCCAGATCTTTGACTTCAACAGGATCAGGGTGGAAGATATTGTAGGCCGCCTAGCGTTCGTCGCAAAAAACGAGGGAGTGGAAACCGAGGAGGAGGCGCTGCATGTCATTGCCCAGAAAGCTGACGGTGCCCTCAGGGATGCCCTCTCGATCTTTGACCAGATAGTCAGTTTCAGCGGGAAAAAGGTCACGTACAGAGATGTAATAGAAAACCTTAACGTCCTTGACTACGAATATTATTTCCGCACGGTTGACGCGGCACTGAAAGGAGATGTTTCCTCGGTCCTTGTCACATTTAATGAAGTGCTAGAAAAGGGTTTTGACGGTCATAATTTTGTTTCAGGGCTGAACAGCCATCTGCGGGACTTGCTGGTTGCAAGGGACGAGGTGACGCTTCGCCTTCTTGAAGCGACCCCTTCAGTACGGCAGCGCTATCTTGACCAGACACTGGCATGTACCGAAGATTTCCTTTTCAGGGCGCTGGAGGCAGGGAGCAACTGTGATATCTCTTACAAGACAAGCAAGAACCCAAGGCTTCAGGCTGAATTATTCCTGATCCGGCTTTGCCGTTTTGCAGGTCCTGCTGATGCGGAACCTGAAAAAAAAAAGCCTGATGTAAGGAGTGACAGGGAAAGCGAGAAAGAAATCCCCGTTCCTTCAAAATCCGAAATTACCAGGGAGCCGGCTGATCCGCAGCTTCCCGGGCCCGAGAGGCCCGCTCCTGTTTCACACCATTCTCCCGTAATTGAAAAGACCAGGAAGTCCTTTTCAATAAAGGAGATAATGAATGAGGAGAAGAAAGCGGTCGGGAATGAGATTCCTGTCCCTGAACCTGCAGTAGATTCACCCGGACCTGCATCTTTCCGGGAATTCAACCAGGGGAACCTGGAAAAGGCATGGACCGAATTTAAGGAGCAGCTCAGGGGAGAAGGTACGAGGGTCGTGAGTATGTTCAATTCCATCAAGCCTGACATAGAGAACGACCAGCTAATCAGGATACATCTCAGCAATGCGGCCCAGAAGGACTTGTTCGCGCTGAATTACAAACAACGGCTTTCTGGCTTTCTTGCCAGCCGGTTTGATATGAAAGAAGTTGATATTGAGACTGCTGTAGATCTTTCGGAAACAAACGAGATACTCTATTCTGACGAACAGAAATTTAATTACCTGGTGTCGAAATATCCGGTTCTGAAAGATTTTAAGAAAGCGTTCAACCTGGATATAAGTTAACTGATATCATTCAGGCAAGGGCAGGAATGGAATTTCCTCTGATGGCCATTCTGCCGGACCCACAGAATAACTAACGGGGAAAAGTTGAAAACAAAACCTCAAACAGAAAGGGAAAACCCGGCGGATACCCGTGCTGCAATGAAGAGCGACACCGGTTCACTGGAAGATGAGACCTTCAGGGTAATGGCCGGTGGCATTGCGCACGACTTCAACAATATCCTCTCCACGATATCGGGGTATGCCGAAATGCTCCGGGAAGACTTCCCGGGCGATGATCCTGTCAGGGGCAAGGCAGAAAAGATCTTGCTGGCGGTGAGCAGGGCAAGGTCCCTTACCGATCAGCTGCTAATGGTCAGCAGGAACCTTGAACAGAAAAAAATCAGGGTTGATGTGAACCAGGTCCTGAAAGAAACCTGTGAATTTGCGGATCCCGGAAAATCCTCAGGGATAACACTGAGGGTCAGGTGCTGCAGGGAAGCCGCTTGTCTTGATGCTGATCCCGTCCAGCTTTTCAGGGTTTTCCTGAATCTTCTTTCAAACGCGATAAGGGCAATGGAAGGGAAAGGTGGCCTCCTTTCCGTCAGCACCGTCATTGTGGAGGCCGGGAAGGCAAAGATTTCACTAGCCGTGAAAGCCAGGCCGGGAACTTACGTCCTGGTGCGCTTCCGGGACACCGGCATAGGGATGGACAAGAGCCTGGCAGACAGGATATTCGAACCGCTCTTTACGTCATGGGAGAAGGGCAGGGGAACCGGTTTGGGCCTTTCCGTCGTTCATGATATTATATCCGCCATGAAGGGTGAAGTAATTGTCTCGAGCAAAACGGGCTCCGGTTCGGTATTTGACGTTTACCTGCCGCTTCCGGGAAACAGGTGATTACACTCCCGGAAGGGAGGGAATCAGGAAGGAATTTGTACATTTGCAAATAGTAAGAAATCAGTTGCTTTGGCCAATCCCGGTAGAATGACCGGGAGCAATGCTGCAAACAACCCTTAACAACCAACATATCCGCAAGAAACCAATGCCAGTAATACTTTTAGTAGAAGATGACAGCGAACTGCGCGAGATGCTCAGGACTGCCCTGTTGAGGAAAGATTATACGGTTATTGAGGCTGATAATGGGAAAGATGCGCTTATCCGTTTTAAGCCGGGAGTAACCGACGTGGTCATTGCTGACCTCATTATGCCCGAAGAAGATGGGCTGAAAGTTATCATTAAAGTGAAGGAGCTTAAGCCTGGGATCAGGACCATTGCAATCTCCGGGGGAGGAAAGGCAGGCCCCTCCAGCTATTTGGAGATGGCCAGGGCGCTGGGTGCAGATGCGGTCTATTCAAAACCCTTCTCAGTAACCGATCTTGTGAAAAAGATCGAAGACCTTCTGCGTCAGAGGCCCGGTCCGCAATCAGGCAGTGCCGGGAAGGATGGCAAGGAGCCCGGGAGCGGCAGTAAATCAGATTCAGCTGGTGAATGATAAAACTCCTGCCATACCTCTGCATAGTCGGCATGATTGCCTTCTCCTTCGAAGCTGCCGGGCAAAAACTGATCCCAAATTCGAAGTATTCCGGAATCTGCTACGCCGGGAACAAGGTCCACAGGATCTACATTCCTCCCCGTATAAAGCCGGTATTCAGAAAAAGCTCCGCCGCCGGAGGAACGATTGCGGTACAGTATACCGGGCTGACAACCGAGGCAAAAAATGCCGTCGGATTTGCAGCATCCATTCTTGAGGAGATGCTCCCTCCAGGTTTTAAGGTAAATGTTCATGTATCATGGACCACTATCGCTTCAGCCGGTGTCCTCGGAAATTCATCAATTACCGGTTTTGTCGCAGGGTGGACCGTCGATGCTCTCAATCCCGCGGTTTACTATCCTGTGACAATTGCCGAGAAGATTGCAGGGAAAAGCCTTAACGATGATTACCAGGCCGATATCAGGCTCGAACTGAACAGCTCGATAAAGTGGTATTACGGGACGGACGGAAAGACGCCGACTAACCGGTACGACCTTGTGACGGTGGTCCTACATGAGCTCTGCCACGGTCTTGGTTTTTTCGACAGCATGAATGTTGATGGGAATGAGGGCTATTATGGTTTATCAGGTGCGCCTGTAATCTACGATACGTTTGTGGAGAACATATCGGGGAAAAAACTTACCGACACCACTCTCTTTTCAAATAACAGTGCCGCATTGCGAACTGAGCTCACAGGGGGGCAGCTCTATTTTAACGGGCCGCTCGCCTTCAGGTATCTTCTGAATAACAGGGCCCGCCTGTTCGCTCCGTCTACGTGGGACCCCGGCTCGAGCGTGTCGCATCTGGATGAGACCAGGACCTCAGAGGTTAATTCGCTTATGACCCCATATATCGATTTTGGAGAGGCCATTCATGATCCGGGCGGTCTTACAATGTCAATACTCGGGGACCTTGGATGGATAAACACGCGAATTGTGCCCCAGGAAATGAAGGATACGGAGGAGCATCTTGCATCAGTGCCGCTCTCGGCATCAATAAAGTCAGATACATCATATAATAGAAACAATGTCAGCCTTGTATATTCCTATGATAATTTCACGACTTCGGCCAGCCTGCGGCTAAGCGAGACCCCGGCATCCGGGCACTTTACCGGCACGGTCACGATACCGTCATATAACACAAAGGTGAGTTACTATTTCTCCGCTGAAGATTTTTTCGGGCGAGTCTACAATTCGCCTTCACTCGCAGGAAAAGCCCCGTACACCATATTCGTGGGGACCGACACAGCCAGGCCGTCAATAATTCATAGGCCGGTTGATTACTACTTTGAGAAGATCGATTCGATGAGCTTCGATGCGACTGTGACCGATAACCTGGGGGTCGATACGGTCTATTTAGAGTATAATGTGAATGGAGGTGTGTCCCGGGAATTTGGGATGACTGGCTCCGGGAACGATAAATTCAGGAAGGTCATCGATGTGAGGCCGCTTGGGCTTTCCGGGGGAGATGCTTTTAACTACAGGATAGTTGCGGCCGACAGGGCCGCGGGACATAATACCGCCATTTTGCCGTCATCAGGCTGGTTCACTGTTGAGATTGAAGCGCTCAGGCAGGTTGTGGACAGCTATTCCACTGATTTTTCTGATGCCGGCGATGACTTCTTCAGTTCAGGCCTTTCGATAACCCAGCCTGCAGGATTCGGGAGCCCGGCTTTGCATTCCGGACATCCGTATCCAAGCCCTGAGGTGGATGGCAAGTACTTGAATTTCAGTTCAGTGCTGAGACACCCGGTTGTGTTCGACACCGCAGGAATGGTTATCAGCTACAGGGAGCTGGCACTTGTTGAACCGGGAGAGCCTGAAGCACCATTTGGCTCTTCGGATTTTTATGATTATGTGATAGTTGAAGGATCAAAGAACTTTGGCAGAACATGGTTCCCGATGGCTGATGGCTATGACTGCAGGTTTAATTCCGCATGGGAAAGCGCATACAACAGTTCAACCGACGGCCAGAATTCAACTTTCATTGGCACTGAATCCATGATGCTGACACATAACATTTATCCGAAAATTTCAGGAAGGATATCAAATGGCGATTCCCTGCTTATCAGGTTCAGATTATATTCTGATCCCTATGCACATGGATGGGGCTGGGTGGTCGATGACCTGAAGGTCCGTCGGCTTATCGATGATGTAAAGGAAACCAGGCTTGCCGGTATCAGCATATATCCTAACCCGGGGAACGGAATTATTACAGTCTCAGTCGACAATGTCATAATTTCCGGTGGATTGAGCCTTAAGGTATTCAATGTCACAGGCCAGTGTATTTTGGGGGACGGCAGATTCTATGACGGCCGCGCCGTGCTTGATATATCAGGCTACCCCACCGGCCTCTATTTCATAGTCATCGGTGATCCAGGCGGCAGCAGGAGTTTCAGGTATTTTCTTATCAGGTAGGCTCCTGTCAAAGGCAAAACCGGGAAATATTTGGCCGGCTTTTTGAAGGCACTGTTATTTATTAAAACCGGGTGTCGGTTCGGATTATTAAAAAAGCTAATTTTGCAATTTATTTCCAGAAATGAAAAACAATTAAAAATGAGCATAGTAACAAAGGTCCTTGGCGTTTTTCTCGGCAATAAGTATGAAAGGGACATAAAGGAGATAAGGCCTTATGTTGATGAGACGAAGGTTGAATACGAAAAGGTTGTAAATCTTACGAATGACGAGCTCAGGGACAAGACTGTTGAGCTTAAGGGCGAGCTCCTCGCCTCGGTGGAGGAGGAAGAAAAGGCCATTTTGTCATTAAAAGCCGAGGCTGAGGCTGAAGAGGATGTCAACAGGAAGGAGGAGCTCTACAATGAGATCGACAAGACCGAGAAGCTGATTGACGAAAAGCTTGAGGCTAAAATGGACCAGCTGGTCCCCACAGCGTTTGCAGTCATTAAAGAGACTGCCCGCCGTTTCAAGGAAAGCAGCGTTCTTGAGGTCACTGCCCGCCAATTTGACAGGGACCTGGCAGCTACGAGGGAAAGCATTACAATCGAGGGTGACAAAGCCTTCTGGAGCAACAAATGGATGGCCGGAGGCAACGAGATCGTGTGGGACATGGTTCATTATGATGTCCAGTTGATCGGAGGTGTCGCCCTCCATAAGGGAAAGATCGCAGAAATGGCTACAGGGGAAGGGAAGACTGTTGTGGCTACACTTCCCGTATTCCTAAACGCGCTGGCAGGGAAAGGCGTCCATATCGTTACCGTGAATGACTACCTGTCGAAACGTGACTCAGAGTGGATGGGCCCGATCTATGAATTTCACGGCCTCACGGTTGACTGCATCGACAAGCATCAGCCTAACTCGGCCGACAGGCGAAAAGCCTATCTTGCCGATATTACTTTCGGAACGAATAACGAGTTCGGATTTGATTACCTCAGGGATAATATGGCAATTAATCCCGAGGACCTTGTCCAGAGGAAGCATCACTATGCCATTGTCGATGAGGTTGACTCTGTCCTTATCGATGATGCCCGTACTCCCCTCATTATTTCAGGACCCACGGCAAAAAGCGATACACAGCAGTTCGATGAGCTGAAGCCAAAGGTGGACAAGCTTGTCAATGCCCAGAAAAGACTTGTGACACAGATACTCGCAGATGCCAAGAAAGTTATTGCCGAGGACAAGACGGACCAGGGAGGACTGCTGCTGCTCAGGGCTTTCAAGGGGCTTCCCAAAAACAGCGCTCTTATCAAGTATCTGAGTGAGGAAGGGAATAGGTCTCTGCTTCAGAAAACCGAGAATTTCTACATGCAGAACAACAGCAAAGAAATGCCAAAGGTTACTGATGAGCTCTTTTTTATTATAGATGAAAAGGCTAACACCATCGAGCTGACCGAGAAAGGGCTTGATCTCATTTCAACATCAGTCGAGGATGCCAGCTTCTTTGTTCTGCCGGATGTCGGCTCGAAGATTGCGGACCTTGAAAAGATGCAGCTTAGCGAAAAGGAAAAGCTTGTCAGGAAGGATGAGCTTCTGCAGGACTATGCCGTAAAGTCCGAAAGGGTACACACCATGACGCAGCTGCTTAAGGCATGGACGCTGTTTGACAGGGACATTGAGTATGTCGTTATCGATAACAAGGTAAAGATAGTTGATGAACAAACCGGAAGGATCCTTGAAGGAAGGCGTTACTCCGACGGGCTTCACCAGGCTATTGAAGCGAAGGAGAATGTAAAGGTGGAAGAGGCCACCCAGACCTATGCCACAATTACCCTGCAGAACTATTTCAGGATGTATCATAAGCTTGCAGGGATGACGGGAACTGCCGAGACGGAGGCTGGCGAATTCTGGAATATCTATAAGCTGGATGTCGTTGTCATACCGACAAACAAGCAGGTGATAAGGTCCGACAGGGAGGATATCGTTTATAAAACCAAGCGTGAAAAATACAATGCGGTCATCGATGAGATCGTAAACTTGAACAAGCAGGGCCGCCCGGTACTTGTCGGGACAACTTCAGTTGAGATTTCCGAATTGCTCAGCAGGATGCTCAAGATGAAAGGACTGAAGCACAACGTTCTGAACGCCAAACTGCACCAGAGGGAAGCTGAGATTGTCGCTGAGGCAGGGAAAACGGGAACGATCACTATTGCAACCAACATGGCTGGTAGAGGTACCGATATAAAACTGTCACAGGAGGTACGTGAAGCCGGAGGGCTTGCTATTATCGGTACAGAACGCCACGAGTCGAGACGTGTCGACCGTCAGCTCAGGGGACGTTCCGGCCGCCAGGGTGACCCGGGATCCTCCCAGTTCTTCGTTTCGCTTGAAGACGAGCTGATGAGGCTTTTCGGATCGGAGAGGATCGCAGGCATCATGGACAGGCTTGGGCTGAAGGATGGAGAGATGATCCAGCATCCGATGATCACAAAATCGATTGAACGGGCTCAGAAGAAAGTCGAAGAGAACAACTTCGGGATCAGGAAGAGGCTGCTTGAATATGACGACGTGATGAACGCCCAGCGTGAGGTGATCTACAAGAAAAGACGGCATGCACTGTTAGGTGAGCGGCTCTCGGTCGACGTGGCCAATATGATGTACGACGTGGTCGAGAATCTCGTGGATTCTTACCACCAGGAGGGTAATTTTGATGATTTTGATTTTGACCTTATCCGTTCATTCTCAATGGATTCACCAGTGCCCAAGGAGGAATTCCAGAGGGGCAATGCCGCGGAGATCAACGACAGGGTCTATGCAAAGGTACTTGATACCTATAAGAGAAAGGTCGATACAATTTCCCAGCAGGCCTATCCTGTTCTCAAGGACGTATACGAACGGATGTCACATGTTTACGAGAATGTGGTTGTCCCGATTTCGGACGGCGTCAGGGTCTTCCAGGTAATTACGAACCTGAAGGCAACGGCTGAATCGGAAGGAAAGGAGCTGGCAAGGGCTTACGAAAAAACAGTGGTGCTTGCCACCATCGATGATGCGTGGAAAGAGCACCTCCGCGAAATGGATGAGCTTAAGACTTCTGTCCAGAATGCAACCTATGAGCAGAAAGATCCGCTCCTGATATATAAGTTTGAATCTTTCGAGCTGTTTAAGACTATGGTCAACAAGGTTAACAAGGACGTAGTGAGCACGCTTATGAAAGGGCATATTCCCACCCAGGACCCTGACCAGGTAAAAGAAGCGCAGCGCCGGAGACAGGTTGACATGAGCAGGTACCGGACCTCCAGGACCGACACCACCCAGCCAGGTGCAGCCGGTCCCGACAAGAATCAGAAGGTAGAGCCAGTAAGGGTTGAGAAGAAAGTGGGAAGGAATGACCCCTGCCCGTGCGGCAGCGGTAAGAAATTCAAGAACTGCCATGGAATGCAGCAGCAGGCTTCTGCCCCGAACATGAGATCCAACTGACGGGCTTGCTAGGAATTCTTTATTTCGTCGACAGCTTTCTGGATCCTTGCCATGACAGGTCTGCTGACCGGGACCAGCGGCAGCCGTAGGGTGTTGAGGCAAAGGTTCATTACGCTCATGATCGCCTTGATCCCCGAGGGATTGCCATCAGCAAACAGCAGCTCGGTCATTTCGAGGAAACGGATCTGGATCTCCCTCGCAGTCTTGAAATTGCCTTTCAGGGCATTGTTTACAAGATCGGAACACTGTGCCGGGTAAGCATTTGCTAGTACGGAGATAACTCCGCTTCCGCCTGTGGCAATGATCGGAAGTGTCATCATATCATCGCCGGAGATCACTGAAAACCCGTCAGGCTTGCCTTTAATGATCCTCATGATCTGGTTGATATCGCCTGAAGCTTCCTTTATACCGGTAATATTCTCGCAGTCAGCTGCAAGCTGAAGGCAGGTTTCTGCCGATATATTGCTGCTGGTCCTGCCTGGCACATTGTACATTATGACCGGAATCGGGCAACAGGTTGCAATTGCCTTGAAATGCTGGTATATCCCGCGCTGTGAAGGCTTGTTGTAGTACGGTGCAACAGAAAGGATGCCGTCGATCCCTTCGAGGTCTGCGTGCTTTATCGTGTTTATTACCTCCTGGGTGCTGTTACCGCCGATCCCGACGATGACAGGCAGCCTTTTGTCAACAGTCTCGAGCACATAGGAAACGACCGCTTTCTTTTCGTCCTTTGCAACTGTCACCGACTCCCCGGTGGTACCCATCACAACTATATAGCTGATGCCGCCGTCAATGACATGACTGATGATCCGCCCGAGTGCCGAGAAATCTATGCTCAGGTCACTTTTAAAAGGTGTTACGATAGCAACACCGATTCCTTTAAATTTCTTCATTTTCAGGAGTGTTTAGACAGCTTTTTTAGCTGAATCTGACTTTATCATTTCTAGGTAGAAAATCACCTGTTCAAGGTAAGGTTCAATGCCAGCAGCATTTACGCGTGATATCATGAGGTCGTAAGGTGAACTCTCCGGTTTCGGCCCCGGTACCCCAACCTTGAATCTGGCGCACGATAATGAGGTGATATATTCAAGTGGGAAAATTTTTCCGAAATTCAGATCGACCAGAACATCAAATTCTTTTGAAATAAACTTCCCTGCCACGGATGGAACCGGTCTGTAAAGGAAATCGAGGTCCTGTCTCTTGAGGCATGTGAGGAACCTTATTGCGGTATACTGGTCCGGCAGCTTTTTGCCCTGGAAGTACCCAAGTATCTCAGATTCTATCCTGAGGGCCGACATCTTCTGACAGAACTTTGTCAGGGCCTGAAAATCTTCAGGCTTTGATGCGTCCCATACGATCCCGATGCTTTTTATGCTGCTGAAGTCAGTGTAGTATGGCTTTCTCCTGATCTTGGCAAGTTTGCCGGTCATAAGAGCCTTGCCGGCTCTTAATCTTAAGCGCATGAATAATTCCATGGTGCAAACCTAACAGTTTTTTGTAAAAGTATACATGCTGCCGTGATTATTCTTCACCGATCATTCCCAGAAACTCTTCCTCCGGCATAAGTTTAATTCCAAGTTCCTCAGCCTTTTCCCTTTTCGATGGTCCCATGTTCCCGCCAGCCAGTATGAATGACGTATTCTTTGATATGGATGATGCATTCTTCCCTCCGTTTTTTTCAATCAGGCCGGCATATTCTTCGCGCGAGTGTTTTGTGAATACCCCTGAAATGACGATAGTCTTACCCTCGAGTACAGACCCTTCGGGCACTGCTTCACCCTCCAAGCTGAATTGAAGTCCCGCTTCCCGTAGCCTTTTGATGATCTCGATATTTTCTTCATCACTGAAATAGGAGACGATGCTGGCTGCGATCTTCGGCCCGATCTCCCTTACGCCTGTTAGAGTTTCCGAGGCTGAGTTCATAAGTTCGTCGATCGATCTGAATCTGGCTGCTATTGTCTTTGCCACGGTTTCCCCGACATGCCGTATGCCAAGGGCAAACAGGACGCGTGTATAGGGTACATTTAGCGACTCCCTTATGCTGTTAAGGATGTTTGATTCCGATTTTGGTCCCAGCCTTTCAAGGCTGGCTATCTGACCGGGCTTCAGGTCGTACAGATCCGCCACATTCTTCACGAGTCCCTTATTGAACAGAAGATCAACGGTCTCCTCGCCAAGGCCCTCAATATCCATTGCCTTCCGGCTGATAAAGTGCTCAATGCGTCCCTTTATCTGCGGGGGACAGTGCAGGTAGTTCGGGCAGAAATGATTGGCTTCTCCTTCATTTCTAACAAGCTTTGTACCGCATTCGGGGCAGGTATCTATAAACCTCACAGGCTGACTGCCGATTTGGCGTGAATCCTGGTCAACGCCGACTATCTTCGGTATTATCTCACCGCCTTTTTCAACATACACCATGTCGTCGAGATGGAGGTCGAGGATTGAGATCTGGTCGGCATTATGGAGAGATGCCCTTTTTACCGTTGTCCCTGCCAGTAGTACCGGCTCAAGGTTGGCAACCGGCGTTACGGCACCGGTCCTGCCTACCTGGAAAGCGACCGACAAGAGCCTGGTAAGTGCCTGCTCTGCCTTGTACTTATATGCGATTGCCCACCTGGGCGATTTTGCGGTTGTCCCGAGGATCGCCTGGTGTTCAAGGGAATTAACCTTGATCACCACCCCGTCAGTATCGTAGGGAAGCGAGTCGCGCCTGGTTTCCCAGTAATTGATGAAATCGATCACTTCATCAATATTCCTGCATATCCTAAGGGTGTCAGGAACATTGAATCCCCAGCGGGTTGCCTCTTTAAGGTTTTCATAATGGCTACCGGATGGAAGGTCCTCCCCCAAAAGGAAATAGAACAGGCATTCAAGCTTCCTGGAAGCGACTACCGATGGATCGAGGATCTTCAGGGTACCGGAAGCTGCATTCCTTGGATTTGCAAACTGGTTCAATCCTTCCCGGCTTCTTTCCTCATTTAGGGCATTGAATGCGCTCCGCGGAAAGACTATCTCGCCACGCATTATAAACTCCCCGGGGACATGTTCCCCGGTGATCGTGACAGGAATCGAGGAAATGGTCCTTACATTCACAGTCACATCATCACCCTTGGTGCCGTCGCCCCTGGTTACGGCACTCTGCATCCTTCCCCTCAGATAGGTAATGCTTATCGATGCCCCGTCAAACTTGAGTTCACAAACATACTCCACGGCTCCTTCAACCGAGCGGATCACACGCTCGTGAAAATCCCGCACCTCCTCGAAACTGTAAGTATTTCCGAGGGATAGCATCGGGTATTTGTGTTCAACCTGTCTGAATTCCCTGGTTATGTCGCTCCCGACATTCCGGGTGGGAGAGTCCTCTGTTATGAACTCGGGGAAAGCATTCTCAATGCCTTCAAGCTCCCTGACCAGAAGGTCATATTCGAAATCAGAAATAACTGGCTGATTGAGAACGTAATATAGCCTGTTATGTTCAGTTATTTCTTTCCGCAGCAATTGAATTCTTTCTTTTGCCTCTTCCCTGTTCATAGAGTGGTTTTTATTATAAAACAAGTAAACAATCTTAGTTCCAGACGCCGTCGACAGGTTTCCCGCATTTATCGCACCTGCCTTCCTTTAAATGGTTTTCAGAAATGTTGTACCCGTGCCTCACGACCACTTTCTGTTTGCATGACGGACATTCAGTGTCGGAGAGTTCATTCCCGGGCGCATTACCGGTATAAACATACTGAAGACCTTCTTCCCTTGCAATCTGTGCGGCTTTATTGAGAATATCAACAGGAGTCGGGGGAAGTTGTTCGAGCTTGTAAATGGGATAAAACCTGCTGAAATGGAGCGGCGTGCGGGAGAATCCGTTGGAAAAAAGCCATTTGCACATTTTCCGGATCTCATCCGGCTTGTCAGTCCAGGTCGGCACAACGAGGTTTGTAATTTCAAGCCATACGCCCATGTCCCTGTAAACTTTCAGGGATTCGAGGACAGGCTGGAATTTTCCCCCTGTAAGCTTCAGGTAAGTGCTCTCATTAAAGGCTTTCAGGTCGATATTGGCGGCATCAATGACGCTGCAGAGTTTTTTGAGCGGCTCAGGGTAGATGTATCCGTTGGACTTCACAATATTCCGGATCCCTGCTTTTTTTGCCAGGGCAGCAGTGTCAAATACGTACTCATAGAATGTCATAGGTTCGGAATAGGTATATGCTATCGACTGGCATCCCCTGTTCCTGCACTCTTCCACCACCATTTCAGGCTTAAGATCGAAATTCCTTGTCTTATCCGGGCTCGTCTGGGAAATTGTCCAGTTCTGGCAGTTCAGGCATACAAGGTTGCAGCCTGCCGTGGCTATTGAAAAGGCCCTCGACCCCGGCAAAAAATGATATAACGGTTTCTTCTCGACCGGGTCGACCGCCACGCTGCATGGATCGCCGTAAGCAAGTGTATAAAGCTTTGACCTGAAAACCTTCCTGTTGTTGCACTTGCTGAGTTCCCCCTCCTTCAAAACACATTCGTTCGGGCAGATCCTGCACATTATTCCCCTGG
>DCFQ01000060.1:35083-35313 GCA_002319915.1 Bacteroidales bacterium UBA1800
AGATCCTGCACATTATTCCCCTGGCGGTCTCCTCCTGGAACATCGCCTCCTTCCTGGGAACATTCTCGTCTTCCTCTGGCACGCTTCCTGAAATTTTCATGCCGGGCAGGCAGATCATGCCAGCTGAAAAAAGCCCACATTTCCTCAGGAACTCACGTTTGCTTTCGTTAAATCCAGTCTTTTTCATTTCAATTAGCCTCCACCTCTTTCCCGTTTCACAAAGTACATCC
>DCFQ01000112.1:0-4552 GCA_002319915.1 Bacteroidales bacterium UBA1800
GGCAATTTAAAGAACGCACCGCGAGGGCGCAATACCCCTCAAAAATCGGTCTGCAAATGTATGAATTAATATTTCATTTTTCAAAATAATTCAAATTATTTTTGGATCAGTGAGTTTCAGGCTCCTCTCTTCTTTTGCTTATATTTGGTTATCTGTTTTTTAAGGGCATCAACTGCCTGATCAGTCGCTTCTTCGAATGTCTTATTCTGCTTTCTTGCAAACAAAGGTCCACCTGGTAACTCCAGCTTTATTTCGCTAATTTTATTCTCCCTGTCCTGGTCCTTGTCAAGCCTCAGGTACACTTCAGCGTTAACAATCCCGTCACCAAACTGGGAAAGTTTATCCAGCTTCTGTGTGACAAAGTCAATTAGCTTCTTGTCGGCATCAAACCGCACTGAATGAATCTGAACGTTCATAGTAGTACCTCCTGTTTATTAATTAAGTTTAAGCCCTAGGATGAGCCTTGTTATACACCTTCTTTAGCTGTTCAAACGAATTGTGAGTATATATCTGGGTAGCTGACAGATTCGCATGGCCGAGGAACTCCTTGATGGAATTCAGGTCAGCACCCCTGTTCAGCATGTGTGTCGCAAAAGTGTGCCGCAGTACATGGGGACTCCGCTTTTCAATAGTGGTAACCATGGCAAGATACCCTTTCACTACATTATAAACATATTTGTCGTAAAGCTTGTTCCCTTTATTTCCTATGAAGAACCAATCATTCCCCCTCCCCGGGAAGCAGTTGTCACGTAACTCAATGTACTCCTTCAGTTTTACTGTAAACGGCTTCAGCAGCGGTATTATCCTCTGTTTGTTCCTCTTACCTGTTACCTTGACCTGAGCCTCCTGCAGGTCCACATCCTGGTCACGCAGGCCTGTCAGCTCGGCCCTCCTCATCCCCGTGAGGTAAAGCATCTCGATAATAAGCCTGTTCTTCACCCCTCTGAGATCATCCCCGAAATCGTAATCATCAAGCAGCTTTTCAAGCGGTTCCTCCCCTACAAAAACTGGTATCCGCTTTTTCATCTTCGGCAGGACAACCTTCTCCAGGGGATCATTGCCCGAGATCCCTTCCTTCCTGAGATACCGGAAAAACATCCTGAGCGACGAGATCTTCCTGTGAACACTTGCCGGTGATATTCCGTTTTCAAGAAGTGAAACCATCCAGGAACGCACATCATGCGCCGTAACGCTCCCGGAATCACCAGGCTGCCCAATAATGGCGAGATAATCAGAAAACTGATTAATATCGTTTAGATAAGATCTGACTGTTAACGGAGAATACCGCTTTTCAATTTGCAGATACTGTAAGAATGATTCCTTATGGTTCATAAAGGAACCCCAGTTTCAATTACAGTTATATAAAGAGATGCATGAGGAATCCTATTCCTCGCTTTCCTGCATCTTCTGGACGTAAATAGCCTTCTTGATTTTTTCTCTCCGGCGTACTGAAGGCTTAATAAAAGCCTGACGGGAACGAAGTTCACGAATAACTCCGGTCTTCTCAAATTTCCTTTTGAACTTCTTTAAAGCTCTCTCAATATTTTCGCCTTCTTTTAACGGTACAATAATCATGATTTATAATTCTGTTTTAAACGAGGCGCAAAGTTAAAAATTCATTTAATATTTTCAAAACTTTAAAGATAATAATTTAACCGTCCTGGTCCTGAACTATGTATACATACGCTTTTACCATTTTAGATCTGCAGAAATTAACCATATAGAATTTATGAAAGTTAATGATTTTTATCCAGGAATCAAAGGGTTTGAAGTGAAATCTTGGCTGCGGGGTAAGATTTGGAAGAACTTACACAGAGAGCACGGAGGAGGCACGGAGATTCTGGAATATTTCTCTGTGAACCTCAGAGTCTCCTCAGTGTTCTCTGTGTAACCTTTTATCTGAGATTCACACGATCCTCAATTCCCGCTTCCGCTGGAAAACGATCAGCTCAAGCGTCCTGATCACGTCGTTTATGAACTTCTTTATATCCAGGTCGTCTATCCGGATTACCTTTACCCCCAGAGATTCGAGCCTTTCCTGCTTCCTCCTGTCTTTTTCACAGTTGTAATACTGGGAGGTCCCGTCAATCTCGATCACCATCTGAAGCTCATGGCAATAAAAGTCAACAATATAATCATCAACCGGGATCTGCCGGTGAAATTCTACACCAAGCGCCCTGTTCTTGATATTTTTCCAGAGCAGGACCTCGGGAAATGTTCCCAAGGGGCCCGCTTCCGGCGTCACTCCTGCCCCACCGGTCCTGTTTACGTTTGTTTTTCTGCAAGCCATGCTATTGAGTTTAATTCAGTGTCAATTAAGGACCATGACCCGGGAACTGCCTCTCTTAAGCCAGCCGGACAGGTCACAGACCGAAATCCAAGTATGGCCTAATCCTCCCCAGGTCCTGGGGTGTCATCAGGTTGTTTTTCCGGATCTCGCCTGTTCCGGTAATCCTCCCGTTCAGTTCCCTGTATTTCAGGATATCCTCGATTTCCTTCCTGGAAAAGTATGGATGCCTTAACATTTCCTTATACGTAACAACATTGATTTTTATTTTCCTGATTAACGAAGAATCAACAATAATCTTCGGTTTTAACATCAAAAACGTCTCTTCCTTCAGCCCATAGACCTCCCGCAGCTGCCCCGTGGTCACAAAGCCTCCAACCATCCTCCGATATTTTATGATCCTTGCAGAGAGCACCGGACCGATCCCGGGCAGTCCCGTCAGAGCAGCCGAATCGGCTGAGTTGATCTCTACAGCACGCCGGGGCCTCTGCCGGATGGCCAGTGATCTGAGGGTCTCCGAGTCCTTCTGCCCTCCAGCACCGTATTCCGGCTTATCGAGGTATTCCGAAAGGCTGACGGGGATCTTTTCAACTGAAATGCTTCTCTCGGGAGCAAAGTATCTGATACCGGTGATGACAGCTATGATCGCCAGAAGGATTGAGGTCGATCTGCGTTCACGGCGCGTAAAGCCGAACCACTCTTTCAGAAAATCTTTCCGTGATGACATTTATAACTGACAGCAGTAAGACAGGGGAAAATTAAGATGAGCCGGGGACAGAAAAACAGGAAATGCAGATTTTTTTTCAGGTATTTGCAGAAATTAACCGGAAACCTATGTCAGAACGGGTAACCGATACCGAACACGACAGTGAAATCATCCCTGAAATTATATCGCTGACTGACGAAGATCCATTTTGATGCGTCCATGATTGCAGGATCGCGGAGCTTGATCCCAAGGTCGACGCGTCCCGTGACGAATTTGAAGTCGAACCGCAGTCCGGTACCGGTTCCCACTGCGATATCATTGTAGAATTTATTCAGTTCGAATTTCGCCCCGGGGCGCGACTGGTCCTCCCTGATTGCCCAGATGTTCCCGGCATCCAGGAAGAGGGCTCCCTCGAGAATCCAGAACAGCTTGAACCTGTACTCGGCATTTCCCTCCAGCTTTATGTCGGCAGTCTGGTTGATGAATCCCGTCGCATCCGATTTATAGGATCCGGGGCCAAGGGAACGAACCTGCCAGGCTCTGATGTCATTCGCCCCGCCACCAAAATATTGCTTTTCAAACGGGATAGCAACAGAGTTGCCGTAAGGAACGCCAATCCCGAAAAACCCCCTGTAAACGATGGAGCTGATGTCATTCAGGATAACATTGTACCTGAGATCGATATCTGACCGGATATACTGGGCGAACGGCTGACCGAATATGTTGTAGCTTCCCGATTTCTTCGGAACCCTTGAGAGCCCGCTGACCAGGGAAAGGACGTTGCCTGAAGCCTCGGCGTTGACACGTATGAACCAGTAATCACGTGTCACCTTCTGAAGCTTCTGATTATTGAAGATGAAAGAGTAGTTGCCCCCGAGTATCATCACATTCCGGTAGCTGTAGGCAAGGTAAGAGGAAGCAAGGATTGTTTTCTGGAAAGTGGAGTCGATCGAGAGCAGCTTCACAAGGTTCAGCTGGACGGGATTGACGATATGGGTCCTGTAATTCCGGGCGGCCCAGGTATATCCGAAGGTCGCATTTGCAATTGTCCTTGTATAGAGCGGCATGTTCTGATAGTCGTATGCCGCAAGGATCGTGGTTGTCGGACTGTACTTCTTTATAAATTCCTCCTTCTTTAGGAAAGGCAGCAGGAACTTGGGCAGCCTGAGACTGGTCTCAAACCCGTACTCCCGGGTGCTCGTAAGCTTCGAACTGAACTGCGTCATTGCCTCGAATGCACCCTTGAGCTTAATGCTGAATTGTTCGGCCCCGTGGAAAAGGTTCCTGTGAGTATAAATCAGGTTCAGTGCTCCACCGAGGTTGCCGGCAGTATTCGTCCCTTCAAGCTCCACGTTGAACGACTGCTGGCTCAGCTGGGTAAGCTGAATATGGCAATCGAGCCTTGAACTCAGATCAGGAGTATTCCAGACAGAGTCGGGTTCGCTGAAGAATATATTGACTAGCCGGTACTCCTTCAGGTTCATAATATGCTGCTGGCTCTGTTCGGTGTTCGTATAGCTGTAAACCGAGCCCGGTTTCAGGTACAGTGACTGGATGAT
>DCFQ01000112.1:4878-17426 GCA_002319915.1 Bacteroidales bacterium UBA1800
TCACTGTATCGAAGCTCTTAACATACGCCTCCCCTCCTTCCAGTATTTCCCTCGGAACATAATTGGTATAGACATAGATGTTCCTGAGCGCGTAAATTGAGAAGGGCGGATTTGTCAACCTGCCGTTCCTGTCAATCCTGACGTTTTTCCTGATATCGTAATAAATGTTTACCTGCCTGTTGCCTATTGTGCTGTCGATCCTGAATGAGACATAATCACCGGAAAAATTATAGAACCCCCTGTCGCGGATGAACCTTTCGATCCTGGTCCGCTCGGATTGCAGTTTATCTTCATCATATGACTTGCCCCGTTCAATCATGCAGTTAACGGAGTCAAAGAAAAAGTACTTCCTAATTGTTGTATCTTCGATGCCGAAATAGAGGTTCCTGATCGTGTAAGGCTTTTTAAGGGTCACGTTATAATAAACTTCCGATTTCTTTTTTTCGGTCCTGACCGAGTCGGTGACCTTGCTGTCGAGATAACCTTTCGAAGCGATATACGATTGCAGGTTCTGCCTGCTGATCTCCGTAGACTGGGGATCATAGATAACTGGTTCTTCCCCTATGCTGCGAAGCCAGCCGTTCGGCCACTTCTCCTTCTTGATATTTGATAGGTTGTAGAGCCCGAGGTGAAACCTTGCTCCAAAGATCCTTTTATTGGGTTTCTGCTTAAGGTAAGGCAGCAGCTCCGACTTGCCGATATGGTCCTTGCTCAGCGAGATATAATTGTTATCCAGCAGGGATTGATCCTCGGGAACATATTTGGTAGGATTACAGGAATAAATGATTAAACTGAAAGCAAACAGAACAGGAGCAACCGCCGCAGAAAATATTTTTTTATTTGATTTGCTTTTTTTCAAAATTTGTAATTCAAAGCGTAAGGCAAATATATCAATATAAAGGTCACATTTGGAACTGCATCACTTAAAATGTAGACGACAGCCGCAACAGTTCAAAAATCAAATACCGGTTCAGATGATAAGCAAAAGCAAAATTAATTATGTGGTCTCGCTTCAGAAAAAGAAGGTGCGTGACAAAGAAGGGCTTTACATAATTGAAGGAGACAAGATGGTGAGGGAGTACCTGCAGGGCGGAATGAGGATCCCCATGCTCGTGGCAAAGCCTGAGTTCATTGCAGGCATTCCTCCTGAAAAGAAATTGCTGATAGATGAAACTGAAGCCGCCGGGTATGATGACCTCAAGCACATCAGTACCCTCAAAACCCCACATAATGCACTGGCGCTTGTGGAGATCCCTGGAAACATGACCGATACCACGGCTATTTACAGTGAACTCTCCGCAGCACTCGATTTCATACAGGATCCCGGAAATTTCGGAACGATCCTCCGCGCTGCTGCGTGGTTCGGGATCAGGCATGTAGTTTGCTCAGACAACTGTGTCGACGCCTATAACCCAAAGGTGGTCCAGGCATCAATGGGCGCCTTGCTTAACGTCCGGGTAAGCTATTGCAGCCTGGATGAATTCCTGTCAGGGGCACTGCGGAAAAAGATCAATGTGTATGGCACCGTGCTCGACGGGGATCCGATTTATTCCGCCAGGCTTGCAGGAAAGGGAATTATTCTCCTGGGCAACGAATCGAAGGGTATCTCCCCCGGCCTGAGGCAATTTGTAACCAGGCCCATCTCGATCCCGAAATTCACGGAAGCGACAGCCGGTATTGAATCCCTCAACGTAGGCATGGCAGCCTCTGTCATCTTTTCGGAGTTTGCCAGAAGATGATGTTTACGGTGTTTTTCTCAGGTTGATCCTTGCCGCCCAGCCGAATGAGGTCCGGGAGGATATACCCAGTCCCGTAACGCGACCGCTGAGGGGACAACAATCTGAAGCGGGCTTTTTTGTATCGACGGCTATAACGAAATCGGGAACATTGTCGTTGTCATAATCAATTGTGTCCCTGATCTGGTCCGGGATCTTTCCTCTCCAATCGACCTGGACAAACCCGGTGTTTCTGTCTCTGACAAGCCCGTTGAATACCGGCTTGTGAACCGCCAGGGTACATGCTCCAGCGCTCTGCGTGAATGCGACCTCCCCTCCTGAATACCTGGGATTGATTTTCATGAACGGCAAAGTGCCAAATGACTTTGAGAACCCGCTAAGCCCAGGGAACAGGATGATCATCAGTATTAAACCAAGGAATGCCCAGGTAATGCCTGCTGTTGTTTTTATCTTGTTCATGACCGGAGTAATTAGAATATAAGATTATATAAGCTGTTCAATGTGAAGACAATCGGTTGGGACGAAAAGACTGCCATGAACAGGAACGATACGAACAGGAAAAGGTTCCTTGAGAAGTTCTTCCGCGTACCTGCCGGTACTCCCCTGATGCCAAAGTGAATTGCATTCCTGCTGCAGGAATCCATGCATTTCCCGCATTTGCTGCAGAACATGGAGACAGTGCCCTCTTTAATACCTTCCCGGGTCAGCGCAAACATCGGGCAGGAGTCGACGCACTTAAAACATTGCGTGCAGGCATTCGTGTCAATCTTCATGGTAAACGGGGTGATCCTGTTCGAAAGGGTGCTGATTGCTCCCATGGGGCAAAGAAAGCTGCACTGGGTGCGCTTCCTTGTAACGACCGGGAGCGCTACTACCAGCCCGCCGAAAAGTGATATGAAAACCCCGGCCTTTACAGCCGATTCTACATTTGTCACTTTCTCAAATTCAGTCACGGCTTTAAAGGGGCAGATCCAGTTGCAATAAGTGGGGATCATTGTCAGGGCAGCCGTCAGGGCTACAAGTAAAAGGACAGCAAATGGCATCCATTTCCATGAATCACTGATCTTTTTAACGAGAGGCTTTTTCCTTAACCTTGAAAATCCGTCGTCCCAGCCGCCATAAAAGCATCCCCAGCTGCAGAATCCCCTTCCAAGAACGACCGTAGCCGCAAGCCAGAGGACAACCATGGAGGCTATGTCGGCAAAGCCACCGAGAATGGTACCCGGGAATATTATTGACTTTGTAAGGGCGGCCGGCAGAATCATCATTGGTATGACGAGATGGCAGAACGGGATCTTGCATTCAAGAATGTCGGCCTGGGAAAAGGACATGGAGTTCCTTATCAGTATCATATTCCTGATAAGGGTAAATGAGAGTGTGAGTGCGAATATCACGAAGATAATCGCCCTGTACCGGTCTGTTTTTCCTGAATAGTGCATCAGAAAATACAAGAGATTCATCCCGAAGAATGTAACCAGAATGGCTACCGTCCGGGCGGGATCCGAGAAATCCGGCTTACCTCCCGTGATGAACATGAATGTCACAAGGAACATCGGCAGAGTGTAGAGCAGTGCCTTTCCGAACGTTTTTTTCGGAGAAACGGCAATTGAAGAATTATCCATTTAAAATACCTCCGGTTATTAGTATTAAACCTTTTATTATAAAAATTGCACCTGCAAGACCCGTAGCAAAGATCCCGATGGTTTCGATGACCTGCTTCTTTTTCAGTTTCCCTGCAAACGGCAGAGGGAGGAACCATAATGATGAACCCGTAAAGAAGGCCAGGAATGCCAGCCAGCTTTGTGCCAGGGATCCCTGTGCGGCTCCCTTGGTAAGGATGAGCAACAGGGCGGGGCAGAACCCAATCGAATTGACAACTCCCAGCAGAACAGGGACCAGCCTTTTGTCTTCCACTTTGGTCACGATCGCTGCCGGACATTTCATGTTCTTCTTCCGACCTATACTGTACCATATCAGAATTATTGCAAACATGACATACAATGACCCCGTAACAAAGGTCCTGACTATCCCCGAGGTCAGGAAAGCCTGCCCGAAATACCAGGCCAGTGTCGCAAGCACGAAGTATATAACGAGCCTTGTGGCCAAAAAGACTGAGAGATCCAGGACGATCTTCATGACCCCTCCCCGGCCTGCCATAATATAAGGGAACATGACCATTCCGCATGTCACGAGGCAGGCTGATCCGCTGCTTAATCCCAGTATAAATGAATCGGTCATGAGTGATTTTTCGGCCAAGGTAGGTTCATTCATCTTGCCTGTCAAGGCAAATGTGGCCACCTGACCGGGATTGTGGCATCCGGGTATCAGGCGGGGGTGAAATGCTTAAATCAGTGGTGAAAGGTTATGAAGGATGTGAAGAATTTACCGTGACCTTAGTTTACGGATCCGGCTGCCAATAAGCACGGCTTTCGACCGCGCCACCGGGATATCGATATCGGGAACTGAAAGACGGATCTTCATGTTCTGGTTGTTGCCGGTTGTTTTTTCGGCATAATCGAGATTTACGATATAGCACTTATGACACCTCATGAGCCGCCTGTTCCTGCAAAGCTCGGCTTCGGCATCCTTCAGGGTTCCGCGCAATGTGGTCCTCTTCCTGACATTGTCCTTATTTGTAACAATTGTTACATAATTATCATTAGAGCAGAGGTAAACAATTTGTTTCGGATTCACCGTAAGCTCATTTCTCGGGTAACCTGCGGTAATTTTGACCTCTTCTTCCCAGGTCAGATTCTCATCGGGTATGTCGGCCTCTTTCAGGGCATTCCTGTAAAGCTGGTTATATTTAATGAAGTAAATGACTGTAACGGGGATGCTTCCCACGAGGATTGCCGTCCAGACGGAATAAAGCAGGTAGATAAGGCGGAAGGGAAAATCGAAGATCGACATCATATAAAGGTAATTTGCAGCCCCTATGCTTGATGCAATAAGTATATCCCAGAGTATGTTCTTCCCGAAGGTCCAGCGTTCACCGATGACAACAGGTTCAATAAGGAATTTGAAAATAATCAGGACGGCAAATGTTATGAGTCCGAATCCCATTGTTATGAAGAGCTGCTGCGAAGGCTTAAGCTCGTATAGTCCGAATGGCTTGAAGAGGTAGAGGAAAAGAAAGATGAATAATCCGAATGCCGCTATTGACAGGAACGTTCTCTTGCTGTTTCCTGTTTCCTTATAAGGTCTTTTAAGGAATTCGATCATCGGTGATTCAGGTTACAGCAAATTTATTTCATATTCTTAAGATGAAGGACAGGCAGCGCGGAAAAGTTTTAATGACAGCGAAGCGGATCCAGGAAACTCAGGGCTGTTTTCAATGCTTTGAATTCATTATATGGCCAACGGCCTCAGCCGCTCTCATTCCATCGACTGCGGAGGAGACTATTCCCCCGGCATACCCCGATCCCTCCCCGCATGGATACAAGCCGCTTACCCGTATATGCGACAGCGTGGCCGGGTCCCTGGGGATCCTCACAGGAGACGAGGTCCTCGATTCAACTCCGAGAATTACCGCTTCTTCCGTAAGAAAACCTTTCATCATGGTTCCGAAGGCTTTGAAACCCTCCCTGAGACGGCTGCCGATGAATTCCGGGAGCCATTCGTGCAACGGGGAGGAAGTGATGCCCGGAAAATAAGATACCTTCGGAAGGGTTGCCGATGCGGCTCCATCGATGAAATCGGTAAGTCGTTGTGCGGGAGCCGTCTGTGTGCCGCCTCCCTGTTCCCATGCTTCATGCTCGAGGGCTTTCTGGAATTCAAGGCCTGCAAGTGCGCCAGACCGGCTGAAAGCCCCGGCATCTTCCGACCTGATCTCGATGACAATCCCGGAGTTCGCAAACGGGGAATTCCTCCCCGAGGGCGACATGCCATTCACAACCACCTCACCCGGCGAGGTTGCCGAAGGAACGATAAAGCCTCCCGGGCACATGCAGAATGAATAAACCCCCCTTCCGCCAACCTGTTTTACCAGTGAGTATGATGCCGCTGGCAGATACTCTCCCCTCGGGGTGCCATGGTACTGTATCTTGTCGATAAGCTCCTGGGGATGTTCCACCCTTACACCCATGGCAAATGATTTCGCTTCAAGGCCGATGCCGCTCTTTTCGCAAACAGCGTAAATGTCCCTCGCCGAGTGTCCGGTGGCAAGAATTACTGCAGGTGACAGAAATTTTTCCCCGCTGCCGGTTATGACTCCCCTGACAGTGTTGCCCTCAACGATTATCCCGGTCACCCTTTTCCCGGTGAGTATTATCCCGCCTGCCCCTGTTATTGAATTGCTGATCCCCGTTATGATCCCGGGGAGCTTGTCGGTCCCAAGATGCGGATGGGCTTCATAGAGTATTCCTTCATCCGCGCCATGGTGGCAGAGCAGCTCCAGGACCCTGGTATTGTCCCCCCGTTTTTTTGACCTTGTATAGAGCTTGCCATCTGAAAATGTGCCGGCCCCTCCCATCCCGAAACAGTAGTTGCTGTCGGGATCGACAAGGTGCTTGCGGCTTATCAGGGCAACGTCCTTTTTCCTCGAAGGGACCTCCTTGCCTCTTTCAATTATTACCGGCCTCAACCCGAGCTCGATAAGCCTGAGGGCTGCAAATAACCCTGCCGGCCCTGCTCCGACGATGACCACCTCAGCGGAGTTTTCGACATTCCTCGGAATGAACCCCGGCTCCTTCACGGGAAGAGGGTTGTCTCCGGCAAAAACCTCGGCTGATATGTTAACCAGGATCCTGGATTGTCTTGCGTCGACTGATCTCCTGATGATCCGCAGCAAGGTTATATCTCCCGGAAGAATGCCGGCTTTGCGGGCCGCTGCCAATTTTAGCCTGTCATAAACGGATGCTTCCTCAGGATCTATGAGGAGATTGATGAGCCGTGACATTTTATTCAAAGTGAAAAGCCAGGATCCAGATCTGCGATCTCATTCTTTCAATTGCATTGGCATACTGGGGCCCCTTGGGAGCGGGTTCATGCACAATGACATCCCTCAGGCCCGTCGACAGCTTGAACTCCACGGAGAGCTTGAAATACGGCAAGTAGAAATCAAGCCCGGCTCCTGCCTCATAGTAAAGATCGGCCCTTTTAAGCCTCAGATATACCGGCTTTTCGTCATCATATTCCTTTTTCCCTGCCAGGTCGTACCTGAAATTCACGCCCCCGATGACATATGGCCTGACATTATTAAGCCTGTCTCCCTTGAATTTCAAAAGGAAAGGGAACTCGAGATAGGATGATTCGAGCCTCTGCTTTTCATTAACGATAATCCCATCCTTAAAAAACCTTACATTCCTCTGGCCGAATGAGACCCCCGGAAGGAACCTTAAATCAAGATACCTGGCAAGATGGAGATTTGTGACGATCTGGATATTGAGCCCGGGATTGAGAACGCTCACCTCGGGATAGAGCGAATCAATTGCGAGATGGCTTTGAGACGGGGTAATATTGAAGTCCATGAGGTTCATTCCGAGGCTGAACCCGAAATGCATGGGTTTATCGTCATACCATGAATCATTCTTAGGCTTTTGCTTCTGCCCGAATGAATCCGGATGAACAAATATGAGAAAAAGTATTACAAATATGTACGCGTGATTTTTTCTCAATATCTCTCTGAAGTGTTTAAACTCTTACTGGATAATAAACTTGTTTGAATCTCAAATATTGTATTTATTCCTTAAACCCGGAATAAATACTTGCGATCCCCCATGAAACGCTTGTCTGAGTGGATTTTACGAACCCCGCTTCGGTCATCAGACCAATGAACTCCTCCCCTTCCGGGAACTCCATGACAGATTCATTCAGGTACCTGTATGCTTTCCTGTCCCTTGAAAACAACCTGCCGGCAAGCGGGAGTATATTCCTGAAATAAAAGCTGTAAATCTGCCTGAATGGTGATGCAACGGGTTTTGAGAATTCAAGGATGATGATCATTCCCCCGTGCCGCAGGACCCTGTTCATTTCCGAGAGGCCCTTTACAGGGTCTGAAAAATTCCTGACCCCAAAGGCGGAAAGAGCTATGTCGAATGAATTATCTTCAAGGCAGATATTTTCAGATTCGCAGTTTATGAAGCTGATCGTCCGGTCGAGACCCTTATCGATCACCTTACGGCGCCCGAGCTCAAGCATCTTCTCCGAAATATCTATTCCGCACACCTTGCAAGGATGGACCTTCATTGCCGCGATGGCAAAATCACCTGTCCCTGTTGCAACATCTATGATACGAGGCTCCCGGAAATCCTGCGGGATCATTGCTATGGCCCTCTTTCTCCACAACCGGTCGATGCCCAGGGAAAGGAGGTGATTCAGGAAATCATACCTCCAGGCAATGGAGTCGAACATCGGGGCGATGAGTTCCTTGTCCTTGCTTATCTTCGGTTGGGTATTATCCATTTCTCTGTGAACCGGATGCAAATGTAATTCAAATAACATTTGAAATTTGCATAAAATACTTCTAACCGCAAAGGACGCCAAGGAATAGCAAAGATCGCAAAGACAAATTAATCGTCCTGCTCTTTGCGCGCTTTGCATATTCTTTGCGCACTCCGCTGTTAAATGAACTTTGATATAATGTCATTTGAGGTTAATCTGGACTTTCATACATTTACACTATAAATTTTCAAATTCATGGACAAAATCATAATGGTTACCGGTGCAACAGCCGGTTTTGGCAGGGCCACTGCAAAAAAATTCGCCGTGAACGGGTATAGGATCATTATCACAGGCAGGAGGAAAGAAAGGCTTGCGGAACTCGAAAATGAGCTGAAGGGAGACAATGCGGAAGTCCTTGCGCTCAGCTTCGATGTTAGGAACAAGGTTGAAGTGGATAAGGCAGTCGGCAGCCTTTCAGGGGATTGGAAGAATATCGACATACTTGTTAACAATGCCGGTCTTGCAGTCGGACTTTCCCATATCGACAAGGGCGACACCGACGACTGGGACCGCATGTTAGATACCAATGTCAAGGGGCTTTTATACGTGACCAGGGCTGTGGTTCCGCTTATGGCGGAAAGGGGGTCAGGACATGTTTTCAATATCTCTTCAATTGCCGGAAAGGATGTCTATGAAAACGGCAATGTTTACTGCGCCTCGAAGTTTGCAGTCGATGCATTATCGAAAGCCATGAGGATCGATCTCCTCAGCCACGGCATCAGGGTTACCAATATCGCACCCGGAATGGCGGAAACGGAATTCTCGGTGGTCAGGTTCAAGGGTGACAGGGAAAGGGCAGACGCGGTTTATAAAGGAGTCAAGGCTCTTGCTGCAGAGGACATTGCAGATGTTATATACTTCTGCGCAGCACTTCCGCCACATGTGTGCATAAACGACCTCGTAATCACTCCGACACAACAGGCAGGCGTAAACAACCTGGTGAGGAAATAACTAATTTTATATCAATATTTTTAGAATGTGTGATCCCTTTCCGAATAATTAATCCTTCACTTAAAAAATTCACCATGAAAAGACTCTTGATTTGTGGATTTCTTTCACTTGTCATTTTATTGACATTTACTACCAAATCATTCAGTATCAACACAAATGATACGAGGATGATGTCGCAGCCTGCAATCAATGCCGATCACATTGCGTTTATCTATGCCGAAGACCTCTGGATAGCAAATATTGATGGCTCCAACCCCAGGAGGCTTACAGTGGATGAAGGCATTGAGTCCAATCCGTGCTTTTCTCCTGACGGGAAACTCATTGCGTTCAGCGCTCAATACGACGGGAACACTGATGTGTATATTCTGCCCGTTGAAGGGGGCGTTCCGAAAAGACTTACATGGCACCCTGGAAGCGACATTGTCAGGGGCTTTACCCCTGATGGAAAAAACGTTCTCTTTTTGTCAATGCGTTATTCATTCACCAACAGGTACATGCAGCTCTTTACTGTTGGAACGGAAGGCGGTTTTCCAGAAAAACTCCTGATCCCGAATGCCTTTTTTGCAGCTTATTCACCAGACGGGAAGTCGATGGCATACACGCCTCTTTCCCCGGCGTACCAGCAATGGAAGAATTACAGGGGAGGAAGGGAATCAAATATCTGGATCTGTTCCCTCTCCGACTATTCAATTGTGAAAATCCCGCAACCTGAGAAAGGATGTAATGATGCTTCACCGATGTGGATCGGAGGCAAAATTTATTTCTTAAGCGACAGGAACGGTGAATTCAATCTTTTCTCATTCAATCTTCCCGATAAGGAAGTAAAACAGCTCACATCCTTCACGGATTTCCCGATTCTCAATGCATCAGCAGGCACAGGTAAAATAGTATTTGAACAGGAAGGGTACCTGCATATTTATGATCTGAATTCAAATTCGGAAAAGAAGGTCACAGTAGGAATCGCAGCCGATTTGCTTGAAGTGCGTCCAAGGTATGTGCAGGGTGCAAAGTACATAAGGTATGCTGATATCTCTCCGACAGGCTCGCGTGCCGTATTTGATTTCAGGGGAGATGTCGTAACAATCCCTGGGGAGAAAGGTGATCCGAGAAATATTACCGAAACCACCGGTATTCATGAAACATTTCCTTCATGGTCGCCCGACGGGAAAACTATCGCCTATTTTTCCGATGCATCGGGGGAATATGCCCTCCATCTGAAATCACAGGACGGAAAAGGTGATCCCAGAATAATCAGGTTATCAGGTTCAGGGTTTTACGCTTTTCCAAAATGGTCGCCCGACAGCAGGAAGATCTGCTTCACGGACAATGCCCGCAACCTGTATATCATTGACCTGGAGAAAAGTGCAATAAAAAAGGTCGATTCTGATGATCTTTATGGTCCGGGACCTTTCCGTGGGTTATTCAATGACTGGTCGTCCGATTCAAAGTGGATAGCCTACACAAAACTGACGGAAACCAATTTCAGGGTGGTTTACCTCTATTCCCTTGACCAGCAGAAATCATTCCAGGTTACTGACGGTTTGAGCGATGCCTCCGAGCCTGTATTCGACCGCAGTGGGAAATACCTTTATTTCTTTGCTTCAACCGATGCTGGCCCGGTAGTAAACTGGTTTGATCTTTCGAATGCGGATATGAGGATGACAAATTCTATTTATCTGGTCACGCTGAGGAAAGATCTTCCGTCTCCCCTTTTAAAGCAAAGTGATGAGGAAACAGTAAATCCTGAAAAAAAGGAGGCTGCGAAAACACCTGAAAAGGACAAAACCAAGGCAAAAAAGGAAACGGCTGCATCTGACAAGGATGCCAAACCAGTTTTAAAGATCGATACTGACGGACTCACGGACCGAATAGTAAGCCTGCCTGTACAGGCCGGAAATTACTCCGATCTTGGCACTGCCGATTCAGGTGAGGTGTTTTACATAATCAGGCCGTCAATCGGTTCAGAAAGCTCAAAACTACACAAATATAACCTCAAGGACCGCAAGGATGAAGAGGTTATGGAGCTTGATGGATATATCGTTTCAGCCGACAGGAAGAAAATGCTATACTACAAGGGTGAAACCTATGGTATTACAGCGGCAGGAAAAAAACCAGAACCTGGCAAGGGAATCCTGAATATTGGTGCAATATCGGTCAGGATCGACCCGCAGGCAGAATGGCCACAGATACTCGACGAAGCCTGGAGGATAAACAGGGATTATTTCTATGATCCGGGGATGCAGGGGGCAGACTGGAAAGCAATCAAAACAAAATACCAGAGATTTCTTCCCGACCTGGCCTGCAGCAGCGATCTTTACAGGGTTATCCAATGGATGCTTAGTGAACTAAGCGTGGGGCACAGCTATCTCGGACAGGGAGACAGGCTTTTTGAGCCCAAAAGAGTGGGCGTCGGCCTTCTGGGAGCAGACTTCAATATTGTCTCGAACAGGTACAGGATTGATAAGATTTATGGCGGACTCAACTGGAACCCCAACCTGAGGTCACCTCTTACCGAACCAGGACTTAATATTAAGACCGGGGAATATATACTGGCTGTTAATGGCAAGGACGTTACCGGAGACAAGGATATTTACAGCTTCTTTGAAAATACTGACGGCAAGATTACCGAACTGACAATTAACGACAAACCCGATTATGCAGGATCCAGGATAGTCAAAGTGGTCCCGATTCCGGAAGAATATTCACTCCGTAACCGTGACTGGGTTGAAGGTAACCTGAAAAAGGTAACAGAAGCGACCAGCGGGAAAGTAGCCTATGTCTATGTCCCGAACACTGCAGAACTTGGCCACGAATATTTCAAGCGGTACTTTTTCCCGCAAGCTGACAGGAAAGCCATCATTGTGGATGAAAGATTCAACGGAGGAGGTTCCCTTGCCGATTATTATATCGACATACTTCAGCGGCCGCTGCAGGCATACTGGAACATGAGGTACGGGAAAGATCTTAAATCTCCTTCCGCATCAATCCAGGGGCCAAAGGTGATGATCATCGACGAAACTGCTGGATCCGGCGGGGATTTCCTCCCTTGGATGTTCCGGAAATTCAAGGTTGGCACCCTGGTAGGGAAAAGGACTTGGGGCGGCCTTGTCGGAATACTTGGCTTCCCGACTCTCCTCGACGGAGGCGCCGTGACTGCCCCGAATGTTGCGATCTGGTCAAAGGACGGATTTATCGTGGAGAATGTGGGGATTGCCCCGGATATCGAAGTGGAACAGATGCCTGCCGATGTCATAAAGGGAAAGGATCCCCAGCTTGAAAAAGCTATCCAGGTAGCACTCGACGAACTGGCAAAGAATCCTCCCGAAGAACCGGTCAGGCCTCCGTATCCGGTCAGGGTAAGGAGGTAGTCAGGTCTTGCAGGTCTTGCTGGTCGTAGTCCTGATCGCACGATCGCACGAT
>DCFQ01000090.1:0-332 GCA_002319915.1 Bacteroidales bacterium UBA1800
CTCCGATATCAAATGTCCAGTAAGGAATCCCCGACATCGCATAATTGAGCCCTGCCGGTATCTGGGCCTTCATATCCTCCCACCTGGTTGCGATATCTCCGCTCCAGGTTGCGGTGGAATAACGCTGCAGTCCCGCAAACCCTGAGCGTGTCAGGAGGAACACCCGTTTGTCGGGATCAACGCCTCTCTGGCCATTGTATATGGCCATTGCGTTGACGAGCGCATAGGTATTGAAATACTTCGTGGAGGGTCCCAGCGCTGTCGGCGTTGAAAGCTGCTTCCGGTATTCGACGCTCGCATTTGAGAGAATATCAGGTTCAGATGCATCCATC
>DCFQ01000090.1:575-11853 GCA_002319915.1 Bacteroidales bacterium UBA1800
AATATCAGGTTCAGATGCATCCATCCACCACGCATCAAATCCTTTGGAATATATATGTTCCCTGATCTGGTTCCAGAAAAGCTCCCTTGCCCCGGGGCTGTAAGCATCATAGAATGAGCCGATATATCCCTTTCCGATCCAGTCCCTTATGCTGTCCTTCACAGCCTGCCTGTACATCCATCCCCTGCTGTCAAATTCTTTGTAATGTTCCGTTGTATAATAGAATTTAGGCCACACTGAGATCATGATCCTGGCATTCAGCTTATGCACTTCATCGGTCATCCCGGCGGGATCGGGAAAGAATTTCGGATCGAACTCATGGGAACCCCAGGCATTCACGGGCCAGTATGACCAGTCAAGCACGATATTGTCGAGTGGAATGCTCCTTTTCCGGTATTCCTTTACAACATTCAGCAGTTCATCCTGTGATTTGTAGCGTTCACGGCTCTGCCAGAACCCAAAGGCCCATTTCGGCATTATCGGGGCTTTGCCGGTAAGTGTGCGGTAGCCGCTGATCACCTCATCAATGTTATTCCCTTTAATGAAATAGTAATCTATCTGGTTGCCCATTTCCGATAAGAGCGCCAGGTTACCCTGCACTTCAGGCGGGCGGGGGCTGAGGGCTTTCAGACCTATATAAGAGATCCCCCCGTCGGGCTTCCATTCAAGCTTTATGTCATACTTCTTCCCCTTCTCGAGACTCCTTCTGAATTTATAGGTATTGGGATTCCATGCAGTCCTCCACCTTTCCGGCACCACAAGCTCGTTATCGAAATAAACCTTTGTATAGCCGGCATAATATAATTTGAAGTAGTAAACCCCGGTTTCAGATGGTTCTATACTACCTTTCCAGGTAATTGTAGAATTGTAGAAGGGGAACTTGTCAGGGAAATTCCTGACGGTCGTAAGATTCTCATAATCAATGGTGGACTCTTTTCTTTCGGCAAAGATCCTGTTGGTATCGGAGTTGATGCAGTAGGTGGCAGTAAGGCCTCCTTTTTCACCATGCCTGTCATAAAGGGTGAAAAGGTCCATCTGTGAGTAATCGCGCGGATCCCCGAATTTTGTAAGTGAATAATTGTCCCACAGTATCCCGTAATTCCTGTTTGAAACGACGAATGGCACGGAGACCTTGGTGTTGTACTGGTAAAGGCTTTCGTTCAGCCCTTTGTAATTGAATTCGTCCGACTGGTGCTGTCCAAGTCCATAAAATGCCTCATCCGCAGGGGACTCAAATACCTGGCCAAGGGAATAGCCGGGTGTTCCTTCAACCGTAAGAGGCTTGAAAGACTTGCCGCCGCCTGCCGGTTCCCTGAGGATTACCTTGTTATCCTTGTCGGTAAAGACGACCTGTCCGGTTGAAAGTGAAACCTTTGCTTTTATGGTGGCGGTTGAAAGGACCACTGAATCGACACTCTGCCTTACATCAAACCCGGGTGCAGGAAGAGCCTGGTCAATGACACACAGGCTTTTTTCGTCCGAGAAACCGCTTACCGGCGAAGCAATGACATGGATTATGTTATCATTGATCACTTCCAGCTTCATCTGGTGCGGGACGGAGATCCCGGCCGGTTTAAGCTTTATGGTTACGCCATTTTCATTTTTCTGCCAGGTTGTCTGCGAGCACATGGTCAGTAAAATGATGGCTGCAGGAAACAAAAGTAGGTGTTTCATATCGTTTGGAATGGGTATTGTTGAAAACAGGTCTATACGAATTCAGAAGAAGTTATTTGGTTCTGAATTTGCAGTCCGGTTCGCTTCACGGCAAGTATTCAGCTTCAATCTCAACCAGCAGTTCATCACGGCAGATGTCTGCTTCAATATATGTTGCCGGAACACCCGGATAATGTTCCCCGCAAATCTTCTTTACCTCTTCAAAATCTTTGCTGTTCCTGATGTAAACCCTGATCAGGGAAAATCTCCCGCCGGAACCGGAAAGATACCCGGTCATCTGGCTGATCCTTTCACTGTCGGTAAGCTTCTTGATGTTTTCGATAGTGACAATAGTCTGTTCTTTCACATCTCCCTTACCTATCGTCTTCTGACCGATGATTGAAGCCGTACCTGAAATTAATAACCGGCAGGTCTTGCTGTTGATGACCATGAGGGCGCGTTCAAACTGGGGAGCATGCTTGATTGCCTGTCCTTTCCGCTTTAGCCCCTTCAGCACTTTCTGGTCATATTCATAGGCATTTACCTGGTTGGGATTATCTACAGGCTTGATATTCAGGCTCTCCTTCGCCGCGATGGCAAGGAAATCAATTATCACCCCGCCATGCATCATGCCTATGCCGGTTGCCGCCGGATAACCCCTGAGTGAGCGGTATTTGCTGTAATACTCGTTCCTTACTTCATTAAATGTCTGGTAATTCTGGAATCCGTCACTAACCTGAAGGATGTTCCCTATATAGTTCCACTGCCTGATAAGGTTATCCATCGACATATTCTCGCGATCAAGGATGGCAAGGACTTTTTCGAATGCAGCAGCGGCTGATTTCCGGGTATTCCAGGGCCATTCGTCGCTGCAAAGACCTGCACCCACTACTTCGGTAGTATGGGCAGTAGAAATGCTTACATAAGGCGTCTCATCAACGAACCTGGTACTGACCTCACAGCACTCCCCTCCGGCTGACATGACTTCAGCCGCCACCTTCCATGGGCTTTCAGGCGGATGCATCGTGACACTGATTGCGGGGCACGACTCACCGAAGCCGTCAATCACCGATTTCATGATGAACCCCCTGGCATAAATCAATGAATCATAACCTGGTAATCCGGTGAAAATATTGAGCTTCAATAACCTGTTGCCTGCTTTGACATGTTCATGGAGCTTTTCAAGAATCTGTACCCATTCTTCTTCCAGGCTTCCTGGAACAACTGGCAGGCAGATAGAGTAGTTCTTCAGCATTCAGGTCAGTTTTTCAGCTCAAAGTTAACATTTTTAGCAGGCGAACCAATAGTCTTCAAAAGTGACCTCCCGTCATTCCTGACTTTTCCGGTCACCAGCTCCGGGACGTTGAAGGACCTCAGGGTAAATTTATAATAGTCAGGATCTTCCTGCGGAAGCATGAACGGCTTGGAGAAATTCCCTTTCCTGTCATAATATGAAAAGAACGGTGACGTGTAGAGACCGTCGGTCCTGCGGCTGCTGAACACCAGCCATGATGAGTTCGAGGACCAGGAATGGTAACTGTCTGACTCTTTGCTGTTAACATTTACTATCGGATGGAATTCCCCGGTCTGCAGGTCAAGTTGATAAAGATCGGCATCCCTGTGCCAGATCGAGAAGTTCCCGTAATCCGAAAGAGTGAATACCAGGCATGATCCGTCTGGGGAGATCCTCGGGAATGAAACGCTCTTCCCTGTTACATGCGAGCTCACCAGCGTGTCGATGGAGTGCCCGAATGTTCCGGCGCCTGCATCAAACCCGATCCTGCAAAGGCTGTATTTTACCCTGTTGTAGTTATCGGGCTGGGCCGCCTTCGCGGCAGAGCAGAAATAGAGCTCCCTGCCGTCGGGCGAAAATGCCGGGAACGTCTCAAAACTGCTGTCGGAAGAAATTAGTCCCGCAGTTATCAGCTTGTTGTTCTTTATGTCATAAACGACAATATCGGATTTCGAATCAAAGACCTCGATCCGTTTATCCCTGACCGAATGGAAGACCTGCGAGATATTGTTCACGGAGAAGGCAATGTAGTTTCCGGATGGATGCCAGTAAGGATAGACGCAGTTTGATATAGTCTCTTTGATTTTTGTGTTCAGCTTCACCGCCTTCCCTTCCCGTACCAGTATCGTTGCCGCAATGTTTCCCCTTAGATGGAACATCATGTCGGAGGGATCATTACTCCTGAATGAGTGGCAATTCATGCAGGCTCCGGGAAGAAGCCTGTTGTCTACCACCGGCTCAGAGGCAAATGACGTAAGGTCCCTCTGGTAAATTCCCATTTCACTCCACGATTCATAACCCGGTGCGATAAGCCTGTAAACCAGCCACCTGTCAAGAGGTTCATGCTGTACCCTGATGAAGAATGGTTTATATCTCGACCATTCTTTATTGCGGAATGCATAGACGGTGACGGAAATGCTGTCTCCTGCATTGCCTGCCAGCAGGGAGCGCCATTTGCCGCGGTCAATATGCACTTTGTCCTTCCCCCGGACCTCAATCTTTTCCTTGTTTCCCTCAAAAACCACGTACAGCTTTTCAACCTCACCGGCAAGCCTGAAATTAAGAGGCGCGATGTTTACGGGGATCGTAACATTCGTATAATCGGGAAAAATGTCCGGAACAGACCCGGTATCCGAGAACCTGGAAACACCCCTTCCGCATGATCCCAGAATGAGGATCAGGAAAATAACCGGGGAACACCTTAAAAGCAGTCTCATCATTCCTGTTGATTACTTTTTCTCACTGTCATCGCTCCTGACCAGCTTGCCAAAATGAAGATAATACCAATACGTGCCGGAAAAATTCTTCTTCAGCCTGGTTTCGGCATCCTGGTAGCTGGTATATATACCGGCATACGCCTGCATCCTCTCCTTCGTCGCCTGGCTTATGTAAGGCGGTGCATTTTTCATGGGGTCATTGCTGTTCAGCCCCAGCACATACATCAGGGCCTCCTGGTATGCTACCGGCACCTCCCTGTAATTCATCTTCTCCATTACCGGAACAAGGTACAGGACATTCCTGAGGTCCTTGTTGATGAGGTAAAATGCCATCAGGTACTCGAAAGCTGTCTTGTTGTCAGGATGGGCCTTGACCATCATCGCCAGCGAAGCTTCAATATTTTTAATGGAGAAGAAATAATCTTCCGTAATTGCAAACTTCCGTTTTTCACCCCAATCCGGGTCTTTGTCGATCTTGTCCTCATTGTTCAGATAGTTCCTCGCATTCCTTGCCCATTTGCGGTAAAAAATGGTCTTCCCGAGAAGATCGATGTACTTTCCTGCCACCCTGTACTCCCCGTTGATAAGATTTGTTTCAGCAAGCCTTTGCAGCGCTCTTGCCGACTTGCCCATGTCGGGTATGGTTTCCATGCTTTCAAACACGTACTCCTGGGCGGCATTTACAAACCCAAGGTTATACAGGATCTCATTGCCCATCATGGGGGCAACATACTCCTTGTTGAAGGGAATGAACAGCCCGTTGTCACCACGCTGGGGAAAACTGAACATCCGGCTGCCCATCTGCCCGGATTTGGCAAGGGAAAGATTCAGCATCGAAAGTGAAAGAAAGTTCCTTGGCGGGTTCCTTTCCGCATATTTGACGGCATCATCCCAGCGCCGGCTCCTAACAAGGTAATCATACCTCATTATCTCCTCTGCGCTGAAGTTTGCAAAGTTCCTGAATCCAAGGAAGCCAATGGCGGCGAACACAAGGATCGCCGCCGCGGCTGCGAGGGTCACACGGTTTTCTTTTACCCTCACCGTATATAAAATGAGCATTATCACAGGCGGCAGGATGAAAAGCACTATTACAGCTGTCGGGATAGTGGTCCTGACCTTGTAATAAAACTCGCTCAGGAAAGTGATCATGAGTGGCTGCATGACCAGGTATTGCCTTACAACTAAAGGTACGGCAAGACCGAGGACGACGTAAACTACAAAATACCAGAAGCTTATAGGTTTCAAACCTGGTATGTCACCGGTAACCGACCTGGTCCCTGAGCTTCTCATCCGCAAAATGAGCTCATAGACGATCATTATAAGCACCAGGCTGATAAACGCCCCGCCTGCCAGCCAGTAAGTCACCGGTATAAGCACTGATCCCGCGATCGCCCTCCGGTCCCGGCGGGTGACGGAAACATATGTCATGGCTCCGGTCATTGCTATAAGAAAGCTGGTAATTGCCGAAAGCGGATAGAACTCGTTGCAGAGTATCATCGCAGAAAGCAATGCTGGGATGAAGGTGAACGGGAACAGCGCTGCAGTGGAATTGACCTTGCTGAAGATCTTCTTTACGACAATTGTCAGGGTAGCAAGAAGCAGCACGATGACTACTGGGCCTGCCAGTGATACAAAATAGAACTGTGTAAGAAAGCTCCCAAGGTAGCCCGCGAACCCGCCCGGCAGGGAAAGCCTGGTCAACAGCCAGTCCCATGTCATGAGATGCAGCTGGAACTGTTCTTCAAAATGGAGATGGCTGTTATAGAAAAATGCATAGAAAACGAAGATCCCGGCAAAAAATAACCCGGAAAAAAGGATGACTGCATTTCCTAAAGCCTTATTCTTCTGCATCAGGTTCGGGATTGACACTTTAAGGCAAAACTATAAATTTTATTCAAAAAGAACTCAATTTTTCTGAAGCTCGAAAGCCTTTCTGCTGCTTAGCAACAGATCATTAAAAAGACGCCTGGTGTTTAATTTTTCACGAAAGTAACCTTCTCTGCCTCAAGTTTTCCAAAGGCCCGACGTATATCCCGGGAATCAAAAGAAGTGGACTCCTTAGAAAATTCCGGGATATTATAGGATTTTAAAAACATGTCATAGAAAGATGGATCCCTCTGGGGCATGAGGAAGGGCTTCGAGGCTTTCCCGCTGCTGTCGGTATGTGCGAAATACGGCTTCCCATACATTCCGTCGTCGCGTTTGCTGGCAAAAACGAACCAGCGGCTTCCGGACGACCAGCTGTGATAAGAATCCGACCTGTGGGAGTTCACGGCCGCCAGGGTATCGATGGTCATGGTCCTGAGATCAAGCAGGTGCAGATCAGCCTCCTCATGCCACACCGGGAAATTGCCATAGTCAAACGATGTAAAAAGAAGATACCTTCCGTCAGGAGAGCACTTCGGTTCGCTCACCGATTTCCCCGTCCCGTATGCAGAGATAATTGTATCGACCGACTGGCCTGTTTTTCCCGTTGCTGCATCGAAATCCACACTGCACAGGCTGTATCTGACTGATTTGTAATTTTCCGGCATCCGGGCAGCAGCTGCTGAACAGAAATAAAGCCTGGTCCCGTCGGCCGAGAAAGCCGGGAATGTCTCAAACGAATTCCTGAGGGAGGTCCGGGGAGAAGAAATGACGTGGTCCTTTTCGGTATCAAGGATCACAACATCAGAAATGGTGTCATAAACCTCGAGGCGCCTGTCTCCCTTGGTATGGAACCCCGGAATAATGACATTCGTTGAGAAGGCAATAAACCTCCCACCCGGATGCCAGCTGCCATAGACGCCTGCTGAGACCGTGCTGTCGGTCCTGGTATTAATCTTCCTGATGATCCCGTTCCGTTGTATGATGGTGCCTCCGCGGGAATGACGGATATGAAAGAACGAGATTCCCGGATCCTGCCCGGCATAGATATGACAGTTGATACAACCGTCGCCTGTCAGGTTATTGTCGGCAAGTATTCTTTCGCTGAAGTTTGTGAGATTGCGTTCCCTGATGGTGAGTCTGTTCCAGACTTCGTATCCCGGCTCGATCAGGCGGTACGACAGGTAAGGATCAATTCTGTCGGTTGAGACAAATATGCCGAATCGCCTGTACCTGACACAGTTGTTCCCGATGAGTGCCTCCGTTGAGACATACACCGAATCGCCCTCGTTCGCTTCGAGAAGCTTCTTCCATTTCCGAATTGGTATCCTGACCTTGTTGCCCGACCTGACCTGGATCGACCCGGTCTTCCCTTCAATCCTCACGATTATTCTCCGGCAAGTGTCGCCCATCATGAAATTGAGAGGGGCAATATTTACAGGAATGGTCACATTGACATAGTCAGGATAGATCCGCGGATAATCCGGCGATATGGATTCCTTTTCCGGCCCTCCTGAGCAGGAAGATGCCACAGTTGCGATCATTCCGAATATCAGTCCATACAAATATCTCATTCCATATATGTTCATAAAATAACTATTCCCCCGGTTTCCATATGATCCGGAACTTTCATTCCCGCTTCAGGGAGGCAAAATGATAGTAGAACCAATAGGTTGTGCCAAAATCCTTCTGCAGTGCACTTCCTTTGCCGTCGTTTCCGGCAAAGATCCGTGTATAGTCGGCTATTCTCCTGATATTCCCGGGATTGAACATGTGATCCGGGAACTCTTCATGCCTGAATTTGCCGGCGGCTATCTGCATGAGAATTGCTTCCTGGTAGACCCGGGGAAGCGGACCAATGCCGTGCTGCCTGTAATATTTCCTGAAATCAGCCGTAAAAGAATCAAGGTCTTTGGAAAGCAGGTCGTAGCAAAGGAGATAGTCCACAGCCATGCTGTTCCCCGGGTGATCATCTATAAGCATTTTAAGCGTCCCCTTGTAATCTCCGGCCAGCTTTAACCTGTCGTTTACTGGAATAATATCCCTTTTTGATGCAAGCCAGGAGGCTTCCGGAAGCAATTTCCATCCCATCAGGAGCTTTGCCCTGTTCTGGGCCCATTTCCGGTGATAAAGCGTTTTCTCCAGTATCCTGATATACTTTGCAGCAACATCGTACTGGCCGTTGACCAGGTTGATCTCTGCTAGCCGCTTCATCAGCCGCACGTTGCGTGAATGCGGGGAAAATATCATGCCGAGCAGCGCTGAGTGCTGGGCGGCATTGGCGTCCCCCAACTGCCAGTAAACCTCATTGCTGAAGGTGATTGTCAGATAGTTCTCATCGGCATTTACCGGGATAAAAAGGCCTGTTGCGGCGGGCTGGTAAAACTCCAGGAGCTTTTCGGGAAGGAGCCCGAGCTTTCCCAGGGCCATATTAGTGTAATATGATGCAAGACTGTTCCTGAGCTGATACCTGGAGGCAAGATTGCAAACCTTTTGCCAGTTTTCGTGGGATGCTTCGTAATCGAGCTTAAGTATCTTCTCAAGGGTAAAATCAGCAAAGATCGTGACACCTCCGGTCAAAACCGCCAATGCTGCAAAAACAACTATAATGAACGATCGGGACTCTTCAGCTGGCGCCTGGGTCCTCCGTCGTTTAACAAAAAGCGGAGCAATCAACGCCGGTACCAGTGAGATCATTGGCAGAAAATGGAGAAACCTGGGATTTCTTTTGGAGTCCGATATCCAGGTATAAGCCTGGAATCCTGTCAGGTGGAAGAGGTCCATTGCCAGGAAGGGGATCAGGGCCATAATTATGATTGCAGGAACGGCCAGGGAGAGGCTTCTCCTCATACCCGAACCTGATATTTCATAGGATAAGCACGCCAGGGCAAACAAATAAAAAGTGCTGCCGGCAGCAAGGTAAACGACCGGAAGGAGAACAAAAAAGCAAGCAATACGGATCAACCTGTTCCTTATACCCCTGACAATAAGTGTACATAGCACACTTATTATCAGTGAAACCACAGCGGCCAGGGGGAATTCAAAATCCATCAGGGCAATCCAGCTGAGGAGCACGGGGAGGAGGGCATAAAGCGCTGCATTCCTGCCTGTGCCTTCAGGAATGTTAAGCTTCTTTACCAGGAACCAGAAAATAAACAGCGAAACAGTAATTACAACGGCGCCTCCACCGGTCAGGTAAAAGAACTGGGTTAAGAAATCACTAATAAAGGATGAAAGGATAGCCGGTTTATCCAGGTAAGTCATGAAATATCCGGGTGTCAGCAGGAAGATCCGCATCTGTTCTTCAAACCAGATGTGATACCTGTAAAAGAAGCAGAAAAATACGAAACACCCGGTCAGTACCGCTCCTGTCAGTACATGAACCCTTATCATATTTTTATCACTGCCTGCCATTTGCACAATCTGGTTAGTGAGTGCCGGTTTCCGGCTGAACCTGGAGTGATGACCTGCTTTTTGCGGCTTTCGCGAGCCTGTACGGATCCACCGGGAAATCCCTGACGGAAAATTCCGGCAGATTGAATGAAAACAGCGTCGAACCGTAAAATTCCGGGTCCTTCTGCGGCAGGAGGAATGGTTTGTGAAAATCACCGTCCTTGTCCATATATGCAAGGTAGATGTCCGAGAATAGCTTATCGGAGCGGCGGCTGCTGAAAGCTACCCAGCGGCTGTTAGAGGACCACGAGTGATAGCTCTCCGTTTCGGGACTGTTAATGGAATCGGCCGGATGGTATTGCCCGGTCTCCAGGTCCATGATCCACAGGTCGGCTTCCGGGTTATAGGAAGGGAATGCCCCATAGTCGCTCACCGTGAACATAAGGTATTTCCCGTTGGGCGAAACCCTGGGGATCGAGATGCTTTTCCCCGTAGCGTGGGACGAAATAAGCGTGTCGGTCACAGACCCGAATGCACCGGTCTCTTCGTCGAAATCAACGGAGCACAGGCTGTAACGGGTGTTCTTTAGTTCTGCAGGCAGCTTCTTTTCTTCCGCGCTGCAGAAATAGAGCTTTTTCCCATCGGGGGAGAAGCAAGGGAATGTTTCAAATTTGTTTTCGGCAGACAATTGGGGCGGTATTTTCATCTCGTGCTCTTTCACGTCGTACAGTACGATATCGGACCTCAGGTCGAGGGCGGTTGCGCGATAAGGTCCAGCCGCATGGAAGATCTGGTTCACCCTGTTCACTGAAAAGGCTATATATCGCTTTGACGGATGCCAGTATGGGAAAGCCGCGCTGGCAAACATCCTGCCTGTCCTGGTGGTCAGCTTTTCCAGGGTACCGTTGGTGTAAAGGAGGGTCCCCCCGTAGCTTTCCCGAAGGTGAAGGACCATGTTTTCCGGATCGTTCCCGGGAAAGGAATGGCAGTTCATACATGTCCCGGGCATGATCCTGCTGTCAAGCACTGTTCTAACCCTGAAACCGCTCACAGAGCGCTGATAAATACCCATCCGGTTCCAGTTCTGGAATCCTGGCATCAGAAGCCTGTAAACGAGGTAATCGTCGGCCGGCTCATCCGTAATGTGAATGGCGAAGGGCTTGAATTTCTTCCAGATCCTCCCCTTCAATGCGGCGACCGTAAAAATGATGGAACCGTCCCTGTTCCCGTATATCAGCTTACTCCATGAAGCACCCGGGATAGTCACGTTCCTGCCCCTGAAGTACCTGGTAATTTTTTGATCTTTTCCTGAGATTTCCACGGAGCACCTGTCAAAATCCCCGGTCAACATGAAATTCAGCGGGGCTATGTCAGGTGGTACCGTAACGCCTTTATAATCAGGAAATATTACGGGCCATGAATCTGATGTCTGCATTTCCGTTTTACCGGGTCTGCTGCACCCCGCAGATAACAAAGAAGCAAGAATGATCAATATGTAAAATTCCCTTTTCAAATCATCTGTAATGAAGGTAAAACCAGTAGCTCCTGCCGAACTCCCCTTCCATTTTCAGTGTATCGCTTCCTGATTCTGAGAAAAGCCTTGCATAGGACTGAAGCCGGCTTACCACCGCTCTTT
>DCFQ01000102.1:0-1172 GCA_002319915.1 Bacteroidales bacterium UBA1800
TTACCCATATCCGGCTTTGAGCTCAACCAACTATGCGGCCTTGCGATTTCCTTCCGGGTGCCCTATTCATCCGACGAACCCTGCGCCCTCAGAACATTTTTCTCATAAAGCCTTCCCTCAAGTATCCTTGAATACCTGAGCGCCGGCCTGGTCTTGTAATCCTCCCAGGCTTTCTGGGCCCACGACAGCGCATCTTCCAGGGAACCGTTGATCTCGTTGATGATAGCCATATTATAGCACGCCCTCCCGGCAATCCTCGGACTGGAATTCCCAGTCTCCGACTCCCAAAGTTTTCCGGCTTCATCCCACTTACCGGTTTGTGCCTTTCTCCTGGCAATCCTGAAATTATTGGTCCCCTTCACAAAATAATCGCGCGTCACCCTCAGCCTGAACGGAATTATCCTCATCGCATACGAGTGCCCTGCATTGCGGCTTGCCTGCTTTACCACCTCTTTCCTGCCGGTCAGGGCAGCCACCGCAGCAAGCGGATTTACACCCCTGCCGCTGAAATCCAGCGATTCCGCAAAAGTGAATTCGTCCGGGAGTACCCGTGATGCCGGATCGTAAATTCTCCAGCCCGTTTTTATGATTGTTTCCATCGATGCCTCGTGCTCAATCACCGAAATGATCCCCAGGGGGGTACTCCTTTTTCCCGGACTGGTGGAATAGGATAGCTTTGTATCGGTGTCGTACCTTTCCAGCGCAAAAAGGGCGTCCATTCCCTTGACCCTGCATATGCTGTCAACCATGCCCCAGCTCAGCGGAGGCGGCAAAATACCGATCCTCGATGCCCTGAAATCAATATCATTCAGGATCCTGACCTCATCAAACCTGTCATTGTTTCCAAGCTCCTCAGAGAGTCCCGCAACACTCTCCTGCGCCCCGATCTTGTCAAGGTCAGAACCCTCAAGTGATAAGACCTTGTCGATCACATCCGCGATCTTTGTCTCATCAGTCGCGATACTGCGATTAATTATCCCAACCTTCCTTATACCCGGATCAAGCGTGACCGGCGCCGGCTGTAAAACATTAATGTATAATTCATTTGTTTTACACGATGCAAGAATCGGCAAAACGAAAAGCAACATTGATAAATTCTTCATAGCGTAACAGTTTAATGTGTGAGGCACGGCCTTTAAGGCTCTTCGTGCCGGAGATCAGGTGTTCGGTGT
>DCFQ01000102.1:1437-33081 GCA_002319915.1 Bacteroidales bacterium UBA1800
GGTGTTCGGTGTCCGGTGTCCGGTGTCCGGTGTCCGGTATACTTCTCAATAATGCGTAAAGGATCTTGGGCCATACGGCTTTCACCTTGCGCCAATCCTCTCAAGCCTGATATTCTTTATTGCTGCTGTTGTTTTCCATGAGGTTATCCCGAAAGGTTTTGACAACTCCACTTCCGGTCTTACTGACAGCCTTTTGTCATCCCTTGCGAATCTGACCACCTTCGTGCTGTCTATTGCAGCAAGTATGCTGTCCGCCTTCACCTTCAGGGTAATGTGATACCATTCATTCATATTGAAGGACATCAGCGTTGTTGTCTCATTTTCAGAAGCATCTTTGCCGTTCACGCTGCTCAGGCCGACTATTGATCCTCCCCAGCCGCCAATGATAAGTGTGCACGGAGATTTCCCCGCGGGAAATGTCATGCCGCAGAAAAAGTCATTGCCGGAAACTCTCTTTGCATCCAGTGAGACCGTATAATCAACTTCCGGAAATGGCTTTTTGTAGGTGATCCCGGTGCAGCCGTCACCCATTCCGAGAATGATTTCACCTCCTGAAACGTAAACAGGTCCCTGAGGTCCGAAATTGGTTATCTCCCATCCGTCAAGCGTTTTTCCATTGAACAGCCAGGTGCTGTCAGGGCTGGTAACCGGGCCAGCTTCAGGACGTATCCGCCGACTTTTGCCGGCACACCCATTCAGCAACAAAGTGATCAGGATCAGGGAAAGAGCTGAAACAACATGGCCAATAAACTGATAATCATGGCTTTTACTGCCATGCATTATAATCTGACCTCTTATTCCGGTGATGTTTCTCATTTATCCCAACACCATTTTTATAATAACGATGCGGAGTAAAACAAATTATACTACTTTTGGTTATTCGATCCACTGATCATGATGCATTCCTGGCTACTCGAATACAAGATAAAGATCAACCGTTCCGGACTCTGCTGATCTGGTCCCGCAATCCGTCATTTTTATTCAGTTTCCTTTTCAGGCTGATCACATCAGTTTGATTTGGCTTTTTAAAACTGTTTGTAGAATTTCAATCAAAAATCAATGGAAAAATTAATTATAACCGGTTCAGACCTTAAAATCAATGATGTGGTTAATGTAGCACGTCACGGCCAGAAAGTTGAACTTCATCCCGATGCAAGAAAAAGGATCAACGAGTGCAGGGCAATGCTTGAAAAGAAGATTATTGCCCATGAGATAATGTATGGGGTAAATACAGGCATCGGGGAGTTTTCTGAAATTGTCCTGAATGATGATCAGATAAAGGATTTTCAGAAATATCTTGTTTATAACCATGCAGCCGGCATCGGTGAACCAGCTTCGGCTGAGATAGTGAGGGGTGCAATGCTGGGCAGGATAAATGTCCATGCTCACGGCAACTCAGGCAACCGCCTCGAGATCACCGAAACCCTGGTGGAGATGCTCAACAGGGGGGTCACTCCTTATGTTTGCCAGAAAGGATCTGTGGGTGCATCGGGCGATCTCGCCCCGATGTCGCAGATCGCACTCCTGCTTATGGGTGAGGGGCAGGCTTACTACCAGGGGGAACTCCTGGAAGGCAGGGAAGCTATGGCACGTGCCGGGATACCTGTTCCGGGGCTCCAGGCCAGGGATGGGTTGGCTGCTATCAACGGGTCAAACATGCTGACCGCGATGAGTGCGATCTGGCTTGTTGACGCTAACAACTGGCTGAAACAGGCAGAAATAGCAGCTTCAATGTCGCTCGAAGCCCTTAAGGCAAACATGAAGCCATATACATCCCTTCTCCATGAGGTCAGGGGATTCAAAGGTGCGGTAAGAAGCGCGAATGCCATCAACAAATGCATTTCAGGAGGCGATCTGAAGGAAGGCAGGGTCAAATCAAAAGTACAGGATGCCTATTCCATGCGGTCGACACCTCAGGTTATCGGATCGGCTCATGATATGCTCGCCTACGCAAGATCACAGGTTGAAATTGAACTCAACGGTGTCGGTGATAACCCGATCTTCTTCCCCGACAGGAACATCCAGCTGTCAGGTGCCAATTTCCAGGGCTCTCCGGTTAGCGTGCCCATGGACATGGCCGGTGCCTGCATCACAATGGTCAGCGTCATGTCGGAAAGGAGAATGAACAGGCTTAATAACCAGGCGCTGAGTGTGGGGCTTCCCGATTTCCTCACAAAAGGCGCAGGAATGTTCTCGGGAATGATGCTCAGCCAGTACACCGCCGATACCCTGATAGTGGAACAAAGAATCCTTTCCATGCCTGCTTCGGTCCAGTCGATACCGGCGGCTGCCGACCAGGAGGATTTCGTTTCCATGGGCATGAATACTGCCATCAAGAACAACCAGATCCTCGATTGCGCCTACGGGGTCCTCGGGATTGAATATATGGCAGCGGCCCAGGCTCTCGATTTCAGGAAGGAAGAGTATAAATTCGGTCACGGCGTCCAGAAAGCCAAGGATGTCATCAGAAAATATGTTGAATTTCTGGATATTGACAGGCCGCTTTACCCTGATCACACCAGGATGAAAGAACTCGTCAGGTCATGCGAAATACTTCATGAAGTTGAGAAGGTCACGGGAAGCCTGGAATAAAATTTAAGCTATCTTTGTGTAAATCAATAAAACCCCAATGAAAAAACATTTCGCACTATTAACTGTAGCTTCTTCAGCTTTGCTGCTCTTCTCGTGTGTTTCTGAACAGGTGAAGATGGAAAACAGGATGAAACAGTTTATATCAACCTATGAAGAAAAGGTAATCCCACTTTACAGGGAAGCCAGTCTGGCATCATGGAATGCAAATGTGACCGGGAAGGATGAAGATTATGCAACAAGTGAAAAGGCTTCATTTGCCCTCGCTAACCTCTATACTGATAGTGTTGCATTTGCTGAGCTACGGAAACTGAAGGAATCCGGCGAAGTAAAGGACACACTTCTTGCCCGCCAACTTGAGCTCATTTACAACGCCTACCTCGGAGGCCAGGTCGATCCGGAACTCCTTCGGGAGCAGATAAGGATGGAAACCGGGATCACCAAAAAGTACTCAAACTTCAGGGCAAAGATCGATGGCAAAGAGCTCACCGATAATGAGATCGAGGATATTTTGAGGAATTCAACCGACAGCAGGAAGCTTCAGGCTGTCTGGGAAGCCAGCAAGATGATAGGTCCGGTGGTTGCTGAGGACCTCAATAAACTCGTTAAGCACCGCAATACCATCGCCAAAAAGATCGGTTTCGCAAATTATCATGAAATGAGCCTTAAGCTTTCAGGGCAGGACCCTGCCGAGGTGACCGCCATCTTTGACGAGCTCGATAACCTTACCCGGGATAGTTTTGCCAGTCTCAAGGGTGAGATTGACAGCTATTTCTCAAACCGCTACAGGATTAAACCAGCTGATCTTCAGCCCTGGCATTATCAGAACAGGTACTTCCAGGAAGCGCCCGAGATCTATCCTGTCGACTTCAATAAGTACTATGAAAAGCAGGACCCCGTGAAGCTTGTCTCGGTGTTCTACGACGGCATAGGACTTAACGTCGATTCAATCCTGGCTCACAGCGATCTTTACGAGAAACCCGGAAAGAACCAGCACGCTTTCAGCACCGATATCGACCGGGCTGGTGACGTCAGGACACTCGACAATGTAAAGCCTGATTCCTACTGGATGAGCACCCTCCTGCATGAGCTGGGCCATGGTGTCTATTCCTACTACTGCGACCGAAGCCTGCCCTTCACTCTCAGGGACGCTGCACATACCTTCACGACTGAAGCCGTGGCGAAACTGTTTGAGAGGCTTGCACTCAACCCGGAATGGATGCTGAAAATGGGGCTGATCGATTCAGCTGAAAGCAAGAGGATAGCCGTGGATAGCGGGAAGGCACAGCGTCTTCAGATGCTGGTCTTCAGCAGATGGGCCCAGGTGATGTACAGGTTCGAAAAATCGATGTACGAGGATCCTGATCAGGACCTGAACAAGCTATGGTGGAACCTTGTGGAAAAATACCAGATGCTCCGCAAACCTGAAGGCCGTAACATGCCCGACTATGCCACAAAGATCCATGTTGCACTCTATCCCTGCTACTATCACAATTATCTCCTGGGCGACCTCCTAGCTTCTCAATGGCAGAATTATATCAGCCAGCATGTATCAGCCGACGGATCTTATGTTGGGAATAAGGCTGTGGGAAATTACTTCAGGGAAGAAGTATTCAAACCCGGTGCAAAGTACTACTGGAATGAAATGATCGAACGGTCGACCGGAGAAAAGCTCACCGCAAAATACTATGCAAAGCAATTTGTCGAATAATATCTTTTCAGAGGATCGATTAGCCGGGCTCGCCAGGCTTTCCCTCTGAGTTTGATGATCAAACCAGCCAACATGAAGAAACTACTTTTCCTGTTCATGGTCCTCGCGACCGCTTGTTCAACACCCGGGGCCAGGAAACCGGGCACCGGGAACGATACCCTGATTGACAACACTGCCATCTCAACCGCGATCGACAGCGCAAAGACCAGGACTCCCGGAGGGGATTTTGCCTTTCTCGAGAAAGGAGTGAGGCATTCGGCTTCACTATGGAGGAGAGAAGATGGCACACCATCCGATTTCATCAGGTTTGTGAGCGAAAATTATATCGCTGATCCCGCAAGGCGCACAGTGGTTTTCCACAAGATCAGCAATTACATGGAATCGCTCAACGGGAATTTCAACGAGATCACCCTTGACCTCAGGAAGATACTCGATGAATCAGCCGGTGAAATTGATGAAGTTGACAGGATGTTCGGCACCTATTCGGTCGGATCACATGTTTCGGATGACCTTTACGCAGACAAGATCGCATTTCTTATAGCTCTTAATTTTCCATATTTTACTCTTGCCGAGAAGGAAGAGCTTGGACCAAAATGGACGAGGGAGGAATGGGCGATGGCCAGGCTTGGCGACATGTTTGTTTCCCGGGTGCCTGCCACGCTGACGCAGGCTGTGGGCGATGCTGTCGGAAATGCCGAAATGTATATCGCCGAGTACAATATTTGTATGGGCCATCTTCTCACGGACGACGGCAGGAAGCTGTTCCCGGCCGATATGGTACTGCTCTCCCACTGGAACCTTCGCGATGAGCTGAAGGCGGATTATGCTGACAAGGCAAACGGGCCTGAAAAGCAGGAGATGATATACAGGGTGATGGAACATATTATTGACCAGGATATTCCAAAGGTGGTTATCAACAACCCTGAGTATGACTGGGCGCCCTTTTCAAACAAGGTGACCAGGAACGGTTCATTTGCTGAAGCAGCTGCCGAACCCGACACCAGGTACAGCCATATCTTGGATAATTTCAGGGCAATGAAGGCCACTGATCCATATAATCCTGAGGCAAATACGGCAATTCAGCGGAAATTCTCCGTCGAAATGGAAATATCCCAGGATGAGGTCGAAGCACTCTTCGATTCTTACCTAAGGTCACCTCATCTGGTCAGGCTTGGCGCACTTATCAAATCAAGGTTGGGGCGTGACCTGAAGCCTTATGATATCTGGTATAACGGATTCGAAACAAGAAGCGGCATACCCGAGGAGATCCTGACAGCCAAAACATCGGCTTTGTATCCTGATCCCGAAGCCTTCAGAAAGGGTATGCCGGCAATGCTCCGGAAACTCGGCTGGAGCCCCGGGAGGGCCGATTACCTTGCAGGTAAAATAGTTGTTGATCCTGCACGCGGATCAGGACATGCCTGGGGCTCCGCAATGAAAGGATCCCCCTCACACCTCAGGACCAGGATATCAGGCAAAGGGATGGACTACAAAGGATACAATATTGCCGTCCATGAATTCGGGCATAACATTGAACAAACCATATCAATGTACGATGTGGATAACTATATGATGTCGGGTGTTCCCAATACCGCCATCACAGAAGCGCTGGCCTTTGTTTTCCAGAATCGCGACCTGATGCTGCTCGGCATAAAAGACAATGATCCTGAAAAAGTAAAAATGGAGACGCTCTCTTCAGCCTGGGCGCTGATGGAGATCATGGGTGTGGGGATGGTCGACATGAAGACCTGGAAATGGCTTTATGCAAATCCCGAAGCGACTCCTGCTCAGCTGAAGGAAAGTGTGAAATCAATTGCAGTCGATACATGGAATAAATATTTTGCACCGGTGTTGGGCGTCAGGGATTCCCCGATCCTTGCAATTTATTCTCATATGGTCGATTCGCCGCTTTACCTGGCAAATTACTCATATGGCCATATAGTCCAGTTCCAGATCGAAGAGTTCCTTAAAAACCGGAGCCTTCCTGACGAAATTGACCGGATGTTCAGCCAGGGCAGGCTTACCCCTCAGCAATGGATGAAAGGAGCAACAGGGCAGAAGATCTCGACCCAGCCTATCCTCAATGCTCTCGATAAGGTTCTTGAATAATGTGCAACACCATAAAACCGCCATGCCATGAAGGTCAAATTAGCAGATCATCCCACATTTGAGAAAGAGTGGGACCGGAAAGACACCGAAAGGAAGTCTAAACAACTCCTAAAAAAGATCGGGAAGCTCCAGAACAAGATGTATGCGCAGAACAAGTACAGCATCCTGATTGTCCTTCAGGGCATGGATGCTTCCGGGAAGGACGGCGTGACAAAAAGCCTGCTCAAATACACCAATCCCCTGGGCATCAAAATTTACAGCTTCAAGAAACCTTCTGAAACCGAGTATGCCCATGATTTTCTCTGGCGGGTGCATGATGTAGTGCCGAGGAAGGGGGAACTGCATGTGTTTATCAGGTCTCATTACGAGGATATACTTGTGCCGTCGGTTGAGAAATACATCCCTGACGAGATCATCCAGAAGCGCTATGCGATGATAAATGATTTTGAAAACCTTCTTGAACAGAATGACACGAAAGTGCTGAAGTTCTTTCTGAATGTATCGAAAGAAACACAGAAAGGGAGGCTGATGGAGAGGATCGATTTAAAGCAGAAACACTGGAAACATAAAGATGGGGACTGGGATACAAGGGAAAAGTTCGACCAGTATCTGGATGTATATGAAAAGATCATAAACAAGTGTACTGTCACGCCCTGGTATATCGTGCCGTCCGACAAGAACTGGCAGAAGCTCTACTTCATTGCCGATGTTCTGCTGAAGGCCCTGGAAAGTCTTGACCTCAAATGGCCGGAACTTGTGACCGAAAAGTTCAGGGAGCAGATCTGACCATCTCTCCGTGATCCATCGTTAACGAATTCTCTGTGCTCTCTTTGTAAGAATCCTCTGTGGTCCTATGTGAAACAAAAATCCCGTTTACCTGAGTCTTATTTGAGGTACACCTCCAGCACCGGGATCTCCACATTCGGCTTCAGTATCGGCAACTCGAGGATCAGGTCGTTCCTGTTCCCCTCCTCTCCCCTGCTGAACTGAATTTCAGAAGCATCGTGAAGGAACTGGACATATTTTACCTTATCGGCCATATCGGTCAGTGTAAGGCTTCCCATGGGATAGTCGAGCAGATGAACGTAGAGTCTCCTGGCCGAGGGATTATAAGTCAGCAGTGTGTTGTCCGGAGCAGTAAATCCGGAAGGAGCCTCGGTGCAATTGTATATTGACCTGCTGTTGAACCTCATCCATTCCCCGATGGATTTCAGCCTCTCCTGTGCCCTGTAATCAAAAACTCCTCTTGCTGTAGGCCCGACATTAAGCAGGAGATTCCCTCCTTTACTGACCGATTCGATAAGCAATTCAATAAGCTGGGCAGGGCTCTTCCAGGATGTTTCATCCCTGTAATATCCCCATGATCCGGAGAAAGTCTGACATGTCTCCCATGGCACCCTTCTGCCGTTCACCTCAGGCCATTTTGAAACTTTGTATTGTTCAGGTGTGGTGAAATCCCATCCGCCTTCAACATCCTGCAGATCCAGGCGGTCATCGACGATGATCCCGGGCTGAAGGGATCTCGCCAGTTTAAGGATCCCCTCTGAGTCCCAGTCATTATGATCCTTGCCGTTCTTTCCCGGGAATGAAAAATCAAACCAGATGATACTGATCTCACCATAATTGGTAAGCAGCTCACGAACCTGGTTCTTGATATACTCCCTGTACCTGCTCATGTCCCTGCCTTTGTTAAGCCTGGCATAAGCCGAATCGGAGCTTTGCCTGAGAGGGTGGACCCGGTCAATTGTATAATCGGGATGGTGCCAGTCGATAAGCGAATAATAGAAACCGACCTTCAGTCCTTCAGCCCTGAATGCATCCACATATTCCCTTATCAGGTCTTTACCGCAGGGTGTATTTGTGGCCTTGTAGTCGGTGAACTTTGAATCCCACATGCAAAACCCCTCGTGATGCTTTGCGGTCAGCACTACGTATTTCATACCTGCTGCCCTGGCCATTTTCGCCCATTCGTGCGGATCGAACAAGTCGGGATTAAAAAGTTCAAAATACTTCTGGTAAGCTTCATTCGTGAGCCTCTCGTGGTTCTTGACCCATTCATGCCGGGCCGGGAGGGCATAAAGGCCCCAGTGGATGAACATGCCGAACCGTGCATCGGTCCACCATTTCATCCTTTGCGCCTTTTGAGCCTCAGTCTCCTTAGGTAACTGGGCCTGGGTCGATTGTGAAATAATTAACAATCCTGTGACCAGGAGTACGGCAGCTGTAATTCGGGTTTTCATGTCAGGGTCGGTTTTTAAAAATGAAAGAAAGCTTCCGTGAAGATATTCAAAAGAGTTTAAACCGGAAACATAATCTGATGCTGATGAGCATGGAAATTTTTCTTCCTTAAGCCTGCCGGGTCACATGGCAATGGTAAAGATCCGGCAGTCATTTTCCTGAGACGGATAGGATTACGTTGTCAAGGAACTTCTTCATCCTTTCAAAATGTGATCCTTCCCAGTAGATCCTTCCGCAGAGGGTGCATCTCCTGAAATCCATGTAAAACTCCTTAGTCCGTTCCGGAAGCTGCTGCTTGATTTCCTCACTGGCTATGCTGACTATTTCCCCGTTGCACTCCATGCACCTGGTAAAGGGCTGCAGCTTATTGACCAGGTCGAGCCGCTTCATAACTTCCCTTAGCTGTTCAACAGGCTTCCCAGACCTTATCCAGAGCCCGTGGGTAATATTCTTCGCTTTCAGAAGCCCCCTGTCGCGTGTGAGAATTATCCTCTCCTGCGAGAGCGAGATAGCCACAATCTCCCTGTCTGTCAGATCCTTCTCATAGCGTCCGTCAAATCCGCACAACCTGATGTATTTTGCAAGCCTGCCAAGGTGGACATCTAGAATGAATTTCGGATCTCTCAGGGGGCTTGCCCGCAGCCGCTGCACATCGGAAATATCGAGTGTTTCAAATACCGGGTAGACCGAGATCCTCTCATTGTTCCGCAGCTTGTATGCGAAACCGACTGATTTCCCGTCAGCCAGTATCAGGTCCACCTCGACGTGCGGCACTCCGATTGACTCGATTGCATCTTTTACCGAAGGGTTTCCAGTGAAGGGATACGGGAATTCCGCCATTTTCCTGTACCCGGGCAGGAAATCGTTCAGCTCTTCATAGAATCTGAAAAATGCCTGATGTGTTTCCATGGCATTAATAAACCCAACTTCCCGCGGCTTTGTTTAATTCATAACCGGCCCGACATGATTTCCGAAAGATTGTTCCGGCTTAAAGCCACAGGATTGCTTTTGATGTCTGTTGCATCACAGATCTTCAGGATATCCTGGGTGCCGATACCGTACTCTGACAAAAGCGGAAGCTTAAGTTCCTGGACCAGTTCAGTGAGATATTCGATAAAACTGTCGATGTAATAATCATCGGTGCGGCCTGAGTAACCCGAGACTATCCTGCCCAGACAGGAATACTTCCTCAATGCCCAATCGCCGTCCCTCCTGTTCCTGAGCTCTCTTACATTCACGCGGTTGGCCTCTGCCATCAGTGAACCGCAAACCACACCGTGCGGAATTCTGAACATCCCTCCTATAGAAGATGCGAAACCATGGACCGAACCAAGCCCCGCATTGGCAAGGCAAATGCCTGATGTAAGAGCAGCAAAGGCCATCCCGGTCCTCGCTTCAATATCACTTCCGTCTGCAACACAGCGTAAAAGTGATTTCGTGACTGCCCTGACTCCTTCAAGGGCCAGGGCATCGGTATACGGGGAAGCTTTTACCGAAAGGTATGCCTCAAGCAGCTGGGTAAGGGCATCGGCTCCGCTTGCTGCAGTAATCTCCTCCGGACAGCTTATTGTAAGCATGGGATCAACCAGGGCAATGTCGGGAACAAAATTTTCGTGACGCAGGGATCTCTTGAATCCTGATTCGCCGACAGAGGAGATGACGGCATTCTTGGTAGCCTCACTCCCTGTACCTGAAGTGGTCGGTACCGCGATGTAGGAAATTTTAGTCCCCGGATGCTCTGACCTGCCGACTCCCTCGAGAAAATCCCTGACGGATCCGGAGAGGTGCATCATGGCCGAGATTGCTTTCCCGGCATCAAGAACGCTTCCCCCGCCTATACCCACGACAACATTAAAACCCTCTCCTTCAAGACCCCTCACGGCTATGTCAATTGCTTCCGGGGACGGTTCTCCCTCAATAACGGCCCTTTGGAATGTTATCTTCTCCTCCCAGAACATATTGAGCAGGTTTGCAGCCTCACCAGAACCCATGAAAGATCTCTTGCCGGTAACAAGTATGATATTTGTCCCGAGTTTCTTTATCAGTCCGGGAAGAAGACCCAGTTTCCCCTTTCCAAAGTGGATCAGAGGGAGTCTGCTGAACTGGAACGCATCCGTTATCATCAGAACTTCTCTGGTTGAATAATATTATATTTCACCCCTTTCCGAGGTTCTGCCATCATATCCTTGACAGTGTCGCGCCATTTAAGATAGTGGGCTGTGCTCTTGTGGGCGGCAGCGGCTTCATCAGATTCATAGGCCTCATAAATAAGGAAGCTCTCCCGATCGTCGGCCTGCTGACAAAAGTCGAAGCGCAGATTTCCCTTCTCCGCGATCGAATTCCTGTGATTCTCCGTTGAAGCTTCAATGAATTCTCCGGCCAACCCGGGTTTAACACGTACATAAACGCATGTTACTATCATAGTTTCAAGTATTTTAAGTAAAGTTAAGGCTTGCACTTAAAAATACAAGCACATATCCTGATACCCCGAACAAAAAAACTTGACTTTGGTTATTTATTGTCCTAATTTTGAATATGACGAGTTTTCCGGAGAAAAGCTGAAGACTTAAAAGCCTGATCTGTAGATTATTATTAATATACTGACTTCCTGGTTCCTGAATATTGTTTTCATTAATCCCTAACAAGTATTACAATGAAAAAGAATCCAATCCTAATCCTTTTGGTTTGTGGCTTTTTGCTGATCTCACAAACCGGCCTTCTTCTTTCCCAGGAAAGAGTTCCGTACGTGTACGCAGGCGTACATAAATCAAGCATTACGAGCAGTGATCCGGAAACAAGCTGGAAAGACCCGATCGGTTTCCAGGCAGGTGTAGGAATCCCCGTGGTTTTCTTCGGTGACGCATTAAGCATCAGGGCCGAGATCAATGGCTCCCTGCAGGGTGCAAAATGGGAAGACTATGGTTACAGCGGCAGGACTGACCTGTGGTATGTTAACGTCCCCCTTACTTTAAGATACCGGTTCAAGATGGGGCTCTTTGCGGAGGCAGGCGTTCAGCCGGGATACCTGTTGACGGCTAAGGATAAATATGAGGGTGAAACAGAAGATTATACTGAATTCCTTAACAGGTTCGACATTGGCATCCCGCTGGGTATCGGCTACGAGTTTTCCAAAAATCTCGCCGTTGGCATTCGTGCTGTTCCCGGCATCACTACACTTGACAAGGATGGCGGTGAAAAGGATCATAACCTCATAATCGGTCTCAGGGTGATATACACATTCGCAAAATAGCACACCAGGGACCTAACCATGCGAAACCGGGGAATCACAGGGCCTACGACTCATTCCCCGGTTTTTTTATCGCCAGCGAAGATCAGATGCATTAAATAGTTATATTGCTCTACCAAATCTGGCAACCATGAAAAAAGCATTTCCCGGGCCGAGGATAATCCTTCTGCTCTTCTCATTCACATTCATTCACCTTTCTGCCCAGGACCTGCCTGAAAGGAATATCCTTTTTGACCAGGGCTGGAAATTTCACCTTGGCGGCGCACAAGGAGCTGAAAATCCGTCATTTAATGATTCGGCATGGAGAAATATAGATCTGCCCCATGACTGGAGCATAGAAGACCTGCCCGGAATAGTCTCTCCATTCAGCATCAATGCCGTCAGCCAGGTGAGCGGCGGCTTCACCACCGGAGGAACAGGCTGGTACAGGAAAGCATTCAGTATCCCGTCATCTCAGAGCGGTAAATGCTTCCGGATCCTTTTTGAAGGGGTTTACATGAATGCTGAAGTCTATCTTAATGGCATCAGGCTTGGTGAACATCCCTATGGGTATACAAGTTTCTGGTATGATATTACGGATAAGATGAAGCCCGGATCGGAGAATATGCTGGCTGTCAAGGTCAGGAATGAAGGAGAGAATAGCCGGTGGTATTCGGGATCAGGCATTTACCGGCATGTATGGCTGCAGGTGCTGGATCCGGTCCATATCGGGACATGGGGTGTCTCTGTTACGACTCAGAAAGTAACTTCCCAGGAAGCCGGGATGATCATTCGTACCACAGTGGTCAACAAGGACTCCGCAGGCAGCAAAATAACCCTGGCCAGTACTGTCCTGCGTCCCGATGGCCTGAATGCCGGGGAATCGCAGACTGATACGGTGGTCCCAACCGGTGAACCGTCAGAGATCAGCCAGCGGATCGTAATCAGGCAGCCGGAACTCTGGTCAACCGAATTGCCCGTGCTTTACAGACTCGTGAGCGAGATCCGGGTCAACGGCAATGTTGCCGACAGGAAAATCACCGATTTTGGCATCAGGACAATTTCGTTTGACGCGGTTAATGGCTTCATACTCAACGGCAAGCCAATGAAGCTGAAGGGCGGATGCATCCATCACGACAACGGGCCCCTGGGCGCCAAGGCATACGACAGGGCCGAGGAGAGAAAGGCGCAGCTGTTGAAATCGAGCGGGTTCAATGCGATCAGGACATCTCACAATCCTCCCTCTCCAGCATTGCTTAATGCATGCGACCGCCTGGGAATGCTCGTGATGGATGAGGCTTTCGATATGTGGAATGAAGAAAAGAACCCTGCGGATTATCACTTGTATTTCAACGACTGGTGGAAGGAAGATGTGAGGAGCATGATCCTGCGTGACAGGAATCACCCTTCGGTCATAATGTGGAGTATCGGCAACGAAATACCGAACAGGCATAAACCCGAAGTTATTGCCGTGGCAGGAAAACTCGCCGCCTTTGTCCGCAATCTGGACCCTTCAAGGCCGGTCACCTCGGCGGTGAATGATCTGAAGCCCGATAAGGATCCCTATTTTGCCGTACTTGATGTTGCCGGATACAATTATGCCTCCGGGGGCGACCATAACCAGCAGAATCTCTATGAGCTCGATCACGACAGGGTGCCCTCCCGGATCATGGCCGGAACGGAATCCTTCCCTCTCGAGGCGTTCGGAAGCTGGATGGATGTTCTTGATCATCCATACGTTATTGGCGATTTCGTATGGACGGCTTTTGACTACATTGGCGAGGCAAGCATCGGATGGAGGGGATACTTTCAGAAGCAGGATTTCTTCCCATGGAACCTTGCATTTTGCGGCGACATTGATATCTGCGGGTGGAAGCGTCCTCAATCCTATTACCGGGATGCCCTGTGGAAGGAAAACCAGCTGACTATCTGGGTAACACCGCCTGTTCCCTCATTCGAGCCTAATCCCGAAAGGCAGAGCTGGTCAAAATGGCAATGGCTCGATGCTGCAAAAAGATGGAACTGGGAAGGTTACGAGGGCAAGGAACTTGAAGTCACCGTCTACTCCTCATGTGAACAGGTGGAGCTTTTCCTGAATGGGAGGTCACTTGGGAAGAAACCTGTAAGCAGGCAGACAAAGTTCATGGCTACATGGAAGGTCGGGTACGAGCCGGGGATCCTTTCAGCAACAGGCTTCACCGGTAAAAAGAAAGCAGCAGCGGCAGAGATCAGGACCTCCGGGGCGCCGGCAAACATACGGCTGACTGCCGACCGGAGCACCATAAAGGCCGACGGGCAGGATCTTTGCTATGTGACCGTGGAAATTGAAGATTCCAGGGGTATAAATAATCCCCTCGCCGAAAACGATATCAGGTTCTCGCTTGACGGGCCGGGGAAGATCATCGGGGTAGGGAATGCAAACCCGGTCAGCCTCGAGAGCTTTGTGCAGCCGGTAAGAAAGGCCTGGCATGGCAGGTGTCTTGCCATAATCAGGTCCGGCAAACAGGCAGGAAAGATAATCCTGAAAGCGACCGCTGACGGCCTTAATAAGGCTTCAATCGAGATTACCAGCAAGTGACATGGGAAATAATTCGGCCGCAACATTAATGTAATTCCCTGTTTTTATTTATTTTTATAATGCTTACTTCATGATGTAATGTCCGGAAAGGGGAATTTTTCAGGGGAAATTCATTCACTACGATCTGCAAGCAGAAAGTAATCATAATAATTAACCTTTTAAACCATGGGAAACCTTATGAAACCTAAAAGCGGGATTTCGAGAAGGAAATTTCTCGGAAGCACTGCCGCTGCAGCTGCACTTACTATGGTGCCGTTGACTTATTCGTGCAAAGGGACGCCGGCAGCGGCTCCTGCCACAGTACCCGCTTCAGACAAACCCAATTCGAATTTTGGAGGCGTTCAGATAGGTGCAATTACCTATAGCTGGAGAAGCCTGCCCGGAGGTATCGAGAACATTATCAAGTATTGCAAGGAAGCCGGTATCAGCTCTATCGAGCTTATGAGCGGCGACCTTGAAGAGTACCTCGGCGCACCGAAAAACCCGATCATGGCTTTCTTCGCTGCTATGCAGCCGCCTCCCCCCCCTCCGCCTCCACCTGTCAAAGAGCAGTCGGCTGCAGCCAAGGCCCGTCCTGCCGGTCCGCCTGCAGGAGGATTTAAGATGCCGGAATTCACTGCTGAACAAAAAGCAGCGATCGAAAAATATAACCAGGATATCAAGGCATGGCGCCTTGCCCTCCCCATGTCAAAGGTAGAGGAAGCAAGGAAGCTTTTTGACGATGCGGGGATCGGGATCCATATTGTCAAGTTTTCACCTGCCAGGTGGTCCGACGAAGAGATCGACTATGCATTCAAGGCAGCCAAAACCATGGGCGCAAAAGGCGTGACAGACGAGATCGGGGAAGAGGCTGTAAAGAAGCTCGCACCATTCGCCGAGAAGAACGGCATGTATGCGATATTCCACAACCATATGCAGTTTGCAACCCCGGGATTCAGCTACGATCCGTTTTTAGCCGTATCGCCGGCCGTAATGTTCAATTTTGATGCCGGCCACTTCTTCGGATCCACAGGGCTGCATCCGAATACAATACTCGAGAAATATCACGACAGAATATTCAGTGTCCACCTGAAGGACAAAACCGGCCCTAACACTGATCCGCCAAACACCAACCAGGTCTGGGGACAGGGTCAAATGCCCATGGCTGAGGTCCTTAAGATGATCCAGAGCTCCAAGTGGCCCATATACTGCGACATCGAGCTTGAATATGACGTGGCACCCTGGTCTAATGCCGTTAAAGAGACGGGAACCTGTAAAAGATATGCAAAAGAGATACTCGTCTGTTCCTGAAATAATCTGAAAAACACGGGAATATAACCCGGTTCAGCTGACGAAAAAGCGGCCCATATGCATTTTCGTCAGCTTTTTTTTTTGGAAAAACCTTGACTAAAACGCGGACACGGCATAACTTTACTGATGTGTAAGTGTCTAGATAAGAAGACAGGTTTCCGTGAATTTCCCCGGAACGCTGAATTGATCATCATTAACCTAACTTAATCCATATGCCGGGTATTGAATTATTTGGACAGGAAGAACGCAAGGAAATAATGGATGTCCTTGAGACCGGGATACTGTTCCGGTACAACCATGAAGACCAGAGGAACGGACACTGGAAAGCAAAGACCTTTGAAAAAGAGCTTGCCGAATACCATGGAGTTCGGTTCGCACATCTGACAACGAGCGGCACCACAGCCGACAATCTTGCACTTGCCGCTTGCGGTATCGGGTTCGGGGACGAGGTAATAGTCCCGACCTTCACATTTATTGCCCCTGTGGAGGCAGTTTTGCAGGCGGGAGCAATCCCCGTATTTGCGGATATAGATGATACATTATGCCTTTCCGTTTCAAGCATTGAGGCTGTGATCACACCAAGGACAAAGGCGGTCCTTCTTGTCCATATGTGCGGCGCAATGGCTCAGATCGATGCAATTGCCGACCTCTGCAAGCGCCAGGGCATAATTCTAATCGAAGACACAGCCCAGGCACTGGGAGCATCATTCAACGGGAAGAAGCTCGGGACATACGGCAAAGTCGCAGTGTACTCATTCGACTTTTTTAAAATGGTCACTGCCGGTGAGGGCGGAGCGATAATCACTGACGATCCGGGCATTTATGAAATCGCATCACAGCATGCCGACCATGGGCATACACATACCGGGACAAACAGGGGCGCAGAGCCACATAACATTATAGGCACAAATTTCCGGATCAGCGAACTTCATGCTGCAGTCGGACTGGCCCAGTTCAGGAAATTGCCATATATGCTTGAAAAACAACGGGCCGACAAATCCCTACTCGAGAAGTTCCTCTCAGGTTATCCGCAGATCAGGCTGAGGAACATCCCTGACAGAAAGGGTGACAGCGCCACGTTCCTCGATTTCTTTCTTGAAAGTGAGGAAATTACCAGGCTGGTCCTGAAAGGATTCGATGAACAGGGACTTGGTTATGCATACTGGTATGACAATAATTACCACTACCTCAGGAACTGGGACCATCTTAAACACCTGAAAAGCGCGGCAGTGCTCCCAATCGCATGCCTGGAACCGCCACAGGATTATGCAACCATCTCGGTACCGGGGTCTGATAAGATCATGTCGTGCCTGGTATCTGTCCCGATCAAGGTCAGGTGGACGGAAGCCGACCTCAGGGTAGTTATGGAGAAGATGGAAAGTTCGTTCGAAACGGCATTCAATAAATCATTCTGATAACCCGCCACATATGTACAGGATAATAAAAACAGTTCCCAGATGCATCTTCGGGAAAGGCAGCTTGGATCAGCTGGATGAAATACTTAAACCGTTCAGGAGCGGTCCTGATAATGGGATAGTCTTCATGGCGGATGATTATTTCCGGGACAAGCCTCTTTCCGGCAGGATCCCGGCCGGGAAGCATGACATGCTCCTCTGGATCAACGTAGATGATGAGCCCAAGACATCTGTTGTCGATAATTTACGTGACCGGATCCTTTCGGAAAGTGGTTTCGTTCCTGCAGCCGTCGTCGGAATAGGCGGCGGAAGCATTATGGATTATGCAAAAGCTGTTTCCGTCATGATCACCAACAGCGGTTCCTCGGTATTGTACCAGGGGCTTAACCTGGCTAAGAACCCTGCGGTTTTTCATATCGGGATTCCTACCTTGTCGGGCACCGGAGCGGAAGTCTCAATGACAGCTGTGCTTACGGGTCCGGAAAAGAAGCTTGGCATCAAGGGCGAATTCACACCGTTCGATCTTGTTGTCCTCGATCCGGAACTGATCCGTGACGCCCCGGCAAATCAGCGTTTTTATACAGGCATGGATGCATATATTCACAATGTGGAGTCGCTGTGCGGGACAAGCAGGAACTGCATGAGCGATTCATACGCTCACCAGTCGCAGGTCTTATGCAGGGAAGCTTTCCTTGGCACCGGTCTGAGCCGTGAAGAGGCCGACGAAAAGCTGATGATCGCCTCCTGGTTCGGCGGACTGAGCATCGGGTTCAGTGAGGTGGGTGTTTGCCATGCACTGTCATACGGGCTCTCTTATGTGCTCGGCTACCACCACGGAATCGCCAACTGCATAGCATTCAACCAGCTCGAAGATGTTTACGGGAAAGATACTGATGACTTCCACAGGATGATTGAGATCCATAAGATCGATATCCCCCACAATATTTCAAAAGGATTCACCGATAACCAGCTTCTCCACATGGCAGAGGTTTCAATTAAGCTTGATCATATGTGGAAACATGCTTACGGGCCAGAGTGGCGGAATGTGGTATCAATAGACAAGATCGTCGGCTGGTTCCGGAAAATGTAGGCCCGTGGCTTCTCAGTGCTCTCTGTGTCTTCTCAGTGCTCTCCGTGTCTTCTCAGTGCTCTCCGTGCCAGTTCTTAAAAGGATCTATACCACACTTCCACCATCTAAAACATAATGCTTTTAGTAGCTATTTCATTCCTTGCCTTCTGGTATTCCTCATAAATCCCGGTAAACCTTGACCTCGCCTCGACTGTCTGGTTATAATTCCCGTTGAGCCCGGTCAGCAGCTCGCATATTTCCCTCACAGCGTGGCACCCGGCAGATGATCCCGAAATGTAGCTGGCAATGTTATTCGTTCTTACATAATTGAATAACAAAGGATTGGATCTGTTATTCACAAAGAATGAGAGTTTGCATTTCATTGCAACCTCGATATCGATTATATCATCGAAAAAGAAGGCAGCTTCATCAGGAGTGATCCTGAAATTCTCGTTTATGCTTTCGAGTGCTGATCTCTTGTTCTTCAGGTTCATAAAGATCCCGTCAAAATGTTCCCGCTTTGAGAAATCAAGTGCGGTCTGGTTGTTCATCCCCGTAATGATAAACAACAGGGGTATATGCCCATACCTCAGGTAATAGCTGAATCTGAGCATGTTAATGCCCATTGAATCTATCTCGGAATAGGGACTCCCGGTTTCACCCGTTTTCACCCCGCTGTTGAAGACTCCGTCCCAGTCGAAGATGAAAACCCTGATGCCGGCCAGGCTGGCTTCGATCTGCTTTGCCGGGGTGATGAATATCCCCCCGAGGTCTTTGAAGATGTTTTCTATATCCATTTTATTAGGTCCTGAATATCGACTAGTCCTTTTGGCTTCTGGTTTTCAGTGACTACCAGGTTGTCTACTTCCCTGGTCCGGAACACTTCGATCACATCTGAAAGGCAGCAATTGCTATCCACCGATACAGGGGAATTCCGCTTCAGTTCGGAGAATCTCTTATGAAGTATGTCACCGTGGTTTGCCTTGATAGATCTCCTGAGATCCCCGTCGGTGAAGATCCTGTAAATTTCACCCTTATCATCGAGGATGATCACCGCCCCGATCCTGGATTCGGTCATCAGCATAAGTCCGTCGAGCACCGATGCATTGTAATTGAGAAAGACCTTCTCATCGATTAAGAGGTCCGAAGCCTTCATTGTAAGCATTTCATTGTGCTCGGTGAATTGCTGGATTCCAAGCTGGGTAAAATGATTCTGCGGAAGCTGCTTCATGATATTCCATGGAATGGTGCAGGCATGGGCACCGGTATTAAGGGCATCCTTCACATGTTCGATATTCCTCACAGACGAAAACATGATCCTTGTCGGATAGTTGTATTTTTCCACGGTGTTCACGCACTGTTCGACGAGCTTAAGTGCATCCTGCCCCTGATCCTGAAGCCTTCCGACCAGCAGGCAGACATACGTGGCCCCTGCACAGAATCCCATATAAGCCTGCTGAAGTGTATAAACAAGATGGATATTCACCTTTATCCCTTTTTCGATCAAGCCCTTGCATGCTTTCACGCCTTCGATGGAAACCGGGGTTTTAAAGACTGTCCTTTCCTTGTCGAGCCCCAGGTCCAGGATCCTCTGTGCCTCTCCTATGATCCTTTCAGAGCTATCCCCCATGGCTTCGACATGAAGCAGCTTTACCATTTTCGACAACTCTGCAATGGTCGAATCAACATCTTTTATTCCTTCCCTGTGCATGAAAGTAGGAGTGGTCGTAAGCCCGGCCAGGAACCCGAGCCGGTTTGCTTCACGCACCTCCTCAATCTTAATAGAATCGAGATAAAGTTCCATGGCAATAGTTATTAATTTGAACGGTATTTCCTTTCGATATAATGAAGTTCGATCAGAGGCTTGATGAATTCCTCGAGCGCACTAAGCTTGAGCTGGCTTGCAGCGTCACATTTTGCAGTTTGCGGATCCGGGTGGACCTCTATGAATATCCCGTCAACTCCAGCGGCGACACCCGCACGCGAGAGAACAGGCAGGTATTCCCTCATCCCCCCAGCAGGATCGGAGCTGGGAATCCCATACTTCCTGATGCTGTGTGTGATATCAAACACAACCGGGTACCCGAATTTCCTCATCTCATGAAAGCTCCTGGGATCAACAACAAGGTCGTTATACCCGAAAGTATAGCCCCTTTCGGTCAGGATTATGTTGTGGTTTCCCTGGGATTCGATCTTTTTTACCGGCTTCCCCATGTTTTCAGGTGAAATGAACTGGCCGTGTTTCAGGTTGATCGCTTTATTGGTCCTGGCTGCCTCGACGACCAGCAGGGTCTGCATGCACAGGTAAGCCGGGATCTGAATAATATCCAGGACTTTGACCGCTTCCGGTATTTGCTCCGGGTAATGAATATCTGACAGAACTGGCAGGCCGAACAGGCGTTTTATCTTTTCGAGCATTTTTAAGCCTTCCGTCAGGCCGGGCCCGGCAAAGAAATCAACTGAACTCCTGTTGTCCTTCATAAATGACGACTTATAAACAACAGGAATATCAAGCTTCTCCGAAACCTTTTTTAGAGCTTCGCCGGTTTTCAGCATAATGAATTCTTCTTCAATTACGCAAGGGCCGGCAATGAGAAAAAACTTCTCGTCATTTAAAAGAAAGTCCCCCACCTGAATACTTTGCATAGGAATTGCTAGGTTTAGTAAACGCCAACACCACGAAGGAATCAACGAAAGGATCTTTCCAACTTATGCTGGACTAAAGTTACTAGATTTTAGACAAACCATATGAAACAAATGTTTTAAGATTTGGCCGGATTAAATTGTTATTTTTTTCACAATACAATTTTACCTGGATCCCGTGGGGAATTATTTTTTTTAACCCTTTTCCTGTATCTTTAAAGGGTCGTAAATTACCCGCCTTTTAACTTATAATCCGATGAAAACCCGAAGAACGTTTATCCGTCAGTCGCTTATTGGAGCAGGCACGCTGATGATTGGGGCATCCATGAGGCCTTTCATTTCTGAAGACAGTGATATTAAATTCTCACTTGCCGAATGGTCCTTCCATCGGGAAATTGAAGCCGGCAAGCTTGATCATCTCGATTTTCCCGTAAAGGCGAAGAAAGAATTCGGGATCTCGGCGGTCGAATATGTAAACGGGTTTTTTGGTGGTAAAAAGATGGATTTCAGGAAAGCTGCCGTGAATTCCGCATACCTTGGCGAATTACTTAAACGAAGTAAAGATGCCGGCGTCTTCAATCACCTGCTGATGTGCGACGATGAGGGTCCGTTGTCGACCGTTGTTGAAAAAGAAAGGCTTGCAGCGGTCGAAAACCACAAAAAATGGATCGATGCCGCCAAATTCCTGGGTTGCCTGACGATCAGGGTCAACCTCCATGGGGATGGTGATCCGGATGGCCGGAAGAAAGCATCTATCGACTCGCTGGGACGGCTCGGGGAAATGGCAGGAAAGTCCGGGCTGAACGTGGTGGTCGAAAACCACGGCAGCGTAACTTCCGACGCTAACTGGCTGGTGGATGTCATGAAGCAGGTAGGGCGCAGGAACGTCGGGACCCTGCCGGATTTCGGCAATTTCTGTATCTCCCAGCCCTGGGGGACCATCCAGGACGGATGTGACAACATGTACGACATTTACAAGGGAGTTGAACAGCTGCTTCCGTTTGCCAAGGGAGTCAGCGCAAAAACATATGATTTCGATTCAAACGGCGAACAACCCAAGCTTGATTATAAGCGGCTTATCACGATTGTGAAAACATCCGGATTTAAAGGTTATATGGGGATAGAATTTGAGGGTAACACCCAGCCTGAGGATGAGGGAGTACGCAAAACCAGGGCCCTTATCGAAAAATTCCTTTAATCTCAGCTGAAAATCCTTTGGACCAAAATAATACCAATCAGCATTTCCTAAGATCGTGCAGTCCGCAGAAAGTTCCCGTTGTACGGAGCATTGAACTGATCCAATCGCTGGTTCTGATCTTTCTGATTCTGCTTTGCAGCTCATTCCCGGTGAGCGGATTCCCGCTTAAGGGGCCGGCACCTGTTCCAGGCCTCAGCCAGGGGTCGGATTCTGTCCCGGATTATCAATCCCTTTACAATGGGAGGATATGGCAAAATCCATGGTACATGATCAGGGGAGACCAATTCCTCTTTTCAAATACCTTCCTTCCGGGATCGCTCACTATGAGAGGAAGGACCTATACCGCGCTGAGCCTTAAATACGATATTATGAACGACGAAGTCCTGATTCCCTTCTATTCGGGCGGGATCATGCAGGTCAACAAGGAAATGGTCGACAGCTTTTCCATTGTTTTCTCGGGGAAGAAGTACCGGTTTGTCAACCTGCCACCCGATTCGTCAGGCGGACACGGCGGTTATTTCAACGTCCTGCACGAAGGCAGGACTGGCTTGATGGTAAAACACATAAAGAAGATTGAAAAGCTCTCGGTTGAAGGGAAGTATGACGGTTTCTATGAAATAAGTAAAACATATATCCAGAAGGACGGGCAGATTCACCTGATCAGGAACCTCAACGATGCCCTGAGACTTGTACCCGACAAAAAAGCTGCAAGGGAGTTCATGAGATTGAATCATATCGGGATAATGAACAGTGATCCGGAAAGTTATATTCCCCTCACGGAATTCATTGACAGGTTGGCTGCTAAAACAAAGGATCAATGAAGGCAGGTATCTCAGCGCTGATCCTCTTTGCTGGACTGTCATTTTCTGTGGCAGCCCAGGATAAGAAACTGCCGTCGGCACTGACCGCAGGCATGACTTTCCGGGAATTTGCATCCGCAGCGCAAAACCTCCTCAGGGTCCGGATTTACTACAGGGAAGAGTGGGTAAAGGATATAAGAACCGGCAACTATTCAGAGGATTTTACCCTCTCCCGGATCCTTGACTCACTGTTCAGTGGAAAGCGGCTCTTTTATTTCACCGACAGGTCCGGGAATATTGTTGTTACAAAGGATTTCATGGTTAAAAGGATCGGTGAAGTCTCAGTTGCCGATACAGGTGTGACAGCCCCTTCTTTTGCGGAGGAGCCTGCGCAGGATCACCAGGTGAAGGGAAACCAGTTCATCCTGATCGGGAATCCTGCCGAAAGGAATAAGCCAGGGAAGGGGAATATCTCCGGGTACATAACTAACAGTGCAACCCATGAACCTGTTGCAGGGGCATCAGTGGTTGAAAAGCTGCTTTCAGCCGGAACGATCTCCAATGAATTCGGGTTTTACTCACTCCCCCTGCCGAAAGGTATCCATATAATCAATTTCTCATTCATGGGGATGAAGGAGAAGAGTGCCAATATCGACCTTGCAGGGACAGGAGAGCTGAATATGGAAATGACCGGCGTACTCATTCCCCTTAAGGAGACAGTTGTATCGGCACAGAAGAATGTGGTTCTGCAGCGGTTTGAAGCCGGGGTAGAGAAGATAGACCTGACCAGCTTCAGGCTCACGCCCACGGCAATGGGTGAGGCTGATATCATTAAGGGCGTGCTCCTTGTGCCGGGGGTCAAGTCGGTTGGGGAGGGCTCGGCCGGGTTTAACGTCAGGGGAGGTTCCGCCGATCAGAACCTTGTGCTGCTGTACGATGCCCCCATATACAATACATCTCATTTCTTCGGGTTCTTCTCAGCCGTGAATCCCGATGTAATAAGCGACGCCACCCTTTACAAGGGAGGTATCCCGGGACGTTTCGGGGGAAGGATATCCTCAGTCCTCGATATCAAAGCCAAAGAAGGGAATATGGATAAGTTCAGGGGGAATGCAGGTATAAGCCCGATCACTGCCCATGCCATGGTCGAAGGCCCGATAAAAAAGGACACGCTTAGCTATTTGCTGGCTGCCAGGACAACCTATTCAAACTGGATATTCAACATACTGGATTACTCATCGTTCCAGAGGATCAGGGCATCATTCTACGACATCAATGCCGGGCTGACCTGGAATGCAGGCAAAAAAGACAAGTTGGAATTTTCATCGTACATGAGCCATGATGCTTTCCGGCTCGGAGCCGACTCAGTTTACCGGTATACCAACAACATACAATCACTAAGGTGGCGCCATTTCTTCAGCAGCAGGTTCTTCTCGACACTCTCGGCCAATAACAGCTATTATAAATATTCCATATCGAACGAGTCAAAAACTCCCGGATCATTCGTTCTTTCCCATCAGGTCAACAGCACGGGACTCAGATCAGATTTCAACTGGTTCCAGGGCAGGAACGAAGTCAATTTCGGGGCCGATCTCACTTATTACAGCATTCATCCGGGAAGCTACCTGCCTACCAATGAATCATCGCTTGTAACCCCGCACGTCATGCCACGGGAAAGGGCGCTTGAAAGCGCTGTATACGCGGAGGACAAGTTTACCGTGACAAGCTTCTTCGCAGTCAACCTCGGAGTCAGGATCTCTTCGTTCCTGACCTTCGGACCCGGTGAAGCGATGGTTTATAAACCGGGATTTTCAAAAAGCAGGTCTACCATCACCGACACCCTGACATTTGCAAATGGACAGATATCAAGCCATTACGGAGGGCCGGAAATCAGGCTGTCGATGAATTTAAGGACATCGCCGGTCACTTCCGTCAAGCTGAACTACAACCGGACCAGACAGTATATTCACCTGCTTTCAAATTCAACTTCCATTTCTCCTACCGACACCTGGAAACTAAGCGACTATAATATCAAACCCCAGACCGGCGACCAGGTTGCGGCCGGTTTCTACCGGATGTGGTTCGGCAACAAGGTCGAATCATCGGTCGAAGTCTATTACAAGACCATTAACAACATGGCCGATTTCAAGGGCGGCGCCAATATGGTCATGAATGAGAATATAATAGAGGAGATGGTAAATGTTAAGGGGAAGGCCTACGGGCTCGAACTGGCGCTCAGGAAGCAGGAAGGGAAGCTGCGGTTCACTCTCGGATACAGTTATTCAAGGACTTTCATCAGGAGCATCAGCTCGCTGAAAGAGGAGATCATAAATGACGGGAAGTGGTTCCCCGCTAACTTTGACAAGCCAAACGATCTTTCTTTGACAGTCAATTACCTCTTCTCCCGCCGGCTGAGCTTTTCCGCCGATTATACCTACAATACAGGCCGGCCTATCACCTATCCGGTCGCCACTTACCATATGTACGATTATATCCTGATCCACTACTCCGACAGGAATAAATACAGGATCCCCGACTACTCGAGACTCGACCTATCGTTCCGCGTGGGAGGAAGCCTCAGGGTGCACAAGATCGCCAATCCCTCGTGGACCTTTTCAGTATATAACCTGCTTGGACGGCGAAATGTCTATTCCGTTTACTTCAGGAAGAACGGGGATGAAATAAAGGGCTATAAGCTTTCGGTCTTTGGCCAGGCAATACCGTCGGTCACATTCGGTTTTGACTTTTAGGATGATGAAGATACTCGGAAAAACCAGGAAAGAAACGCTGATGATGAAGATGAAGGATATGAGGACAGATGAAGAGAGGCCGGGGGGAAGCATCCGCAGGCTTTGGTTCCCGGTTGCGCTCCTTTCCGTCATCTTCCTCAGCCGCTGCGTGACTGAGTTCGTTCCTGAAATAAGCGAACAGAAGGAGCTGCTAGTGGTCGAGGCATTGATTACCGACCAGGAGGAGACATATACCGTCAGGCTTTCAAGATCTTTGCCGTTCGGGAAGAAAAGTGATGCCAGGGCTGTCACAGGATGCCTGGTAACGGTGTCCGATGATTCCGGAAATTCATATATGTTCAGAGAAAAAGAAGCGGGCATCTATATCTCCGATTCTACAAGCTTCAGGGGCCAGCCGGGAAGGAAATATACTCTCAGGATCAACACATATGACGGCATCAGGAGCTTCAGCTACGAGTCCTCACAGGTGGAAATGAAACCTGTTCCTGTTATCGATACAGTTTATTACGAAAAGACCACTGTAAAGGAAGGGGTGGATTTTATGCCGGGGATTGATGCATGCAGCATTTACCTCGATACCCACGATCCGGCAAACTCGTGCAGGTATTACAGGTGGGATTTCACAGAGGTTTGGGTGCTCAGGCTGCTTTTCCCGGTTCCCAACATAAAATGCTGGATCTACGACAGGTCAGCCGGGATAAATATTAAAAGCACCGCTGCTTTCGATGAGGACAGGGTATCAAGGCAGCCTGTGACATACATCACAAATATCACTGACAGGCTGAAATCGAAATACAGTATCCAGGTAAACCAGTATTCGCTGAACGAGGATGAATATGTATACTGGAGGAAGCTCCAGAATCTCGGGGATGAGGTCGGAGGTCTCTATGATGTGATCCCAGCTTCTGTTCCGAGCAACCTGTCGTGCATCGAGGATCCTTCAGAGAAGGTGCTGGGCTATTTCAGTGTCTCCGCGAAAACGTCAAAAAGGCTCTTCATAAAAGATGAATTTGAAGGGATAATCGACCGGTACAATGACTGTATCTCCGACACTGTGTACGGCAACGGGGATATCCCTGGCCTGGGGACTTCTGTCTGGATCCTGATCGATCATCCGTTCCCGAGCCATGTGCGTATTCTGACAGACAAGAAAGGGTGCTACGACTGCACTGTCAGGGGAACAACGGTAAGGCCTCCGTTCTGGATAGGTGAATAATTGAAACGCAGATCAGGTGATGCATTTAAGAAAACATATAATCCGGGTCCTTCCCCTCCTCCTTATGATGGTCGCAGGAACACCGCTTGCCGCCCAGCCGGAATCAGGTGTCCTGAAGAACATCAGGGACAAGTTTCAAAAATGGATCAGTCTTGAGCAATGGGAGGAGGTCTACATCCATTCCGACAGGATGGAATATATAGCCGGCGAAAACATGTGGTTCAACGCATATGTAATCGACAGGCGCACAATGAAGCCGTCAGCCCGGAGCAGGATAGTGTATTTCGAATTGCTGAATGCCGGGAACAGGCCGGTTATTCAAAGCAGGATATTTACCGGCAATGGACACGGGCCGGGATTTGCCAGTCTGCCCGATACCCTGAGCACAGGAATTTACACAATCAGGGCCTATACCAACCACATGAAGAACTTCCTTCCTGTGAATTGCTTTATCGGTGAGATCCGTGTATACAATACCATGAGCCCGGGATCATTGAAATCAAAGATGATCCACCGGGCAGATTCCGGAAAAGGAATTGGCAATGACCAAAGGGATAACCGGGCGGCAGGAGATCTTTCACTGAAAGTCAGTGATCGAGATAAGGAAAACCTGGAGATCACCGTGATGACCGGCGGAAATTCCATGGACAATGCTGGTGATCTCTGCTACATCTTTATTCAGACTCACGGGATAACGGATTACTCGGGCGAAGTAAGGATCACAGGCCAGGCGACTGTGACTGCGGTGCCAAAATCGATCCTGACGCCGGGCATAAACCAGATCACTCTTTTCGATTCAGCCGGTAGATATATGGGTGAGGCTTACTCTTACACCCCTGACAGGGAAGGCGCAGCTACGGCAGTGATATCTCCCTTACAGGCAGGGACCCGGAGCCGGATCACGGTCGAGGTCATTGCCCGGCGGGAACAAGGCGGCAATCAGGATCTTTCAAATCTCAGCATCTCGGCCGTCCCTGCATCACTGGAGGAACCGGCAAGCCTCGATGACTATCTTCTTTTCGGGTCGGAATTCGGGGACCAGCATGAACTGATCGCCGGTTTTAGAAAAGCGGGAACCTCACCGACCATGATCGATTCGTTGCTTCATGGGCTGAGGAGTCACTGGATCAACTGGCGAAACATCCTCACCGACAGCCTGCCGCAGATCAGGTACGAGTCTGAGGCGGAGGATCATTTCCTGACAGGTTCCCTGATCGACATGAAACAGAATCAAAGGCTTGCCGGCAAACTCGTATTGATGTGCATCCCCGGCAAGGAGCCGGATTTCAGGTATGCTATGACCGATGCCCGCGGAAACTTCAGCTTCAGGCTGCATATTGATGAAGAAATTAAGGACATGATACTTATGCCTGACCAGGAGGGGGACAACCTGAAGATCATTTTGGGTTCATCGTTTGCCGGCAGCTTTCCGCAATCAGTCCTGAAACCCGGGCCAAATTCCGATAACATCCCGGCATGCCTCGAGGATCTCAGCACTAACCTCCAGGTGCGCAGAATCTACGGGATCGTTGACACATGCGGATATATGCAGGCATTGTCAAAGCCGCTCAGGAAGGTCAGGTTCTACGGGAAGCCTGATATCGAGCTGGTGATGTCGGATTACGTGACACTCCCGAAAATGGAGGAGGTCTTTTTCGAGATCCTCCCGCATGTGTCGCTGAAAAAGAAGGACAAGGGCTATAAAGTTTCCGTAACTGACCGGATTGACAACACACGGCTCGAATTCTCCCCGTACCTTTTCATCGATGGGGTTCGCATCATGGATGCATCAATTATTGCCGGCACCGATCCTGAAACCGTGGATAAAATAGATGTGGTCAACGGCCTGTATCAGATTGGGAGCTATACTTTTACCGGGATCGTGAACTTGACCACAAAAAATGCTGATTTCAGTGATATCCCGCTGGCAGATTATATGACGCGGATCTCATACAGGGTGACTGATCCGGTCCCTGCATTCAGGGAACCGGATTACCAGGCTCAGGGCAGTCAGGGAGGGACAATACCTGATTTCAGGAACACGCTTTACTGGTCACCTAACCTTAAGACAGGAAGCGGCGTAACAATTTGGACATCTGATATTCCGGGGGATTACAGGGTATCTGTCCAGGGCTTCGATCAGCATGGAAACATCGTTTCTGCCTCCGGCATCCTTACCGTGAAATAAGGGATTCCCCGTGCGTCCTGGCTGCCGCGAATCTTCATGCAAGGTTATTCTTAATCCTGCTGTAAAAATTGTCCCTGTAAGTGACGGAAAGGGGTATCCTTTCACCTGCTATCCTGATCACTCCCCTTTCAATGGCGCTTATCTTATCAAGGGAAACAATATATGATTTATGGACCCTGCAGAATTTCTCATCCGGAAGGCAGGACTCGAGTTTTGAGAAGCTCTGAAGCGTCATGATTTTCCTTGTCTTGCAGACAATCCTGAGATAATCCTTCATGCCTTCGACATACAGGATCTCGGTCAGGTCAATCCTTTCGAGGCGATACTCGGTCCTGACAAAGATAAAGCCGCTCCTCTCCTGTCTGGGATCATGTTTATCCGTCTTTTCCGTGATCTGATCCATCACTTTGCCAACAGCTTTCATGAACCTTTCGAATGAAAAGGGCTTCAGTAGGTAATCGGTTACATTGAGCTCAAACCCTTTTACGGCATACTGGTCATATGCGGAAGTGATGATCACCTTTGCCCCGGACGTAATTGCCTCGAGGAACTCTATCCCCGTGAATTGTTCCATCTGAATATCAAGGAATATCAGGTCGGCATGGTTCTCCTTCAGCCATGCGACGGCTTCAATGGCATTATCGAAAGTCCTGACAACATTCAGTCCGGGCACTTTGGCTGAAAACGCTTCAAGCTTTGATGCAGCCAGAGGTTCATCGTCGATGATAATGCTGTCAATCTGCATTTGTATCGATTGTTAGCGAAACACTGAATAAATGGCCCTTGTCGGTAATCTCCAGGTTGTGCTTGCCAGGATATGAGAGGTCCAGCCTCTTCCGGATATTGCTGATGCCTAAGCCGGAATGTCCCGTTCCGTCGGCGGAGCTGCGGGGCTCGCAGTAGTTTGTTATTTCAAAGCGGATGATCCCTCCGTTTGAAAACAGGTGTATATCGATTGCTGGTTTTCCGTTCCTGTAGCTGGCAAATTTAAAAGCGTTTTCGATCAGCGGGATAAAAATAGCCGGTGAAACCATGAGGTCGAGGTTCCCTTCTGCACTGAACCTGATATCATCGGGTGATTTTATCCTTATCCGGTTGAGCTCGATCAGGTTCCGGATGTATTCCGTTTCCCGGTGAAGAGGCACAGTGTCAGCCCTTGTTTCATACGTAAGGTAGCGCATGATATCGGAAAGCCTTATCAGGGCTGATGACGCCTCATCAGGGTTCTTCCGGATAAGCGAATCAATGTTGTTAAGGGTGTTGAAAAGAAAATGGGGATTCAGCTTGCTCTTTAAAAGGTCGAGCTCCATTCCGAGCCTCTGGCTGTCCGATTCTGCCTTCTGGTTCATTGTCTCGAACCAGTTTATGATCACCCTGAAGAACGATCCGAAAAGAGCTGCAGTGACTACAGGGTAAAAGCCGCTCAGGTGGGTGCGGACCGAATAACCGCTGAAAAAGTGGGTGAAAGTGCCATCGAACAAGGCCCTGGAAAGATAGAGAAGAAGATATCCGAAAAACGGCAGCACCAGCACGCTCAGGAAGGAAACCGCAAAAAATGCTGCGAGCTGTTTGCGGTTCAGGAACAAAGGGGTAATGAAAAGGTAGAACAGGTAAAAGACCACCATCAGGTAGAGGAACCCGATAGCATACGAAACGATCTGCCTGGCGGGCATGCCCTCGACAATTCCTGAAAAGGGCAGATTTGCGCAAATGGCAAAAAGCCAGATAAAGGTATGGATCAGGATCAGTTTCTTCTTGGTCAGCCTCATTTCACCGGAATTCAACGGACAAACTTATCAAATATTTCAGCATCAGATTTTCTGAAGTTCAAATATATACCGGGAACCGGTAACCCCCAAACCGGATATACATCACAGGCAAATATCCCTGCGAATAGTGAAATTCTATCTGCAAGATCAATTGCTTGCCCGCTCAAACAGATCAAAGCGAAACCGTGGGATCATACAGCCTTGTCTGCGATAGCTATGACAAACCGCATTGACTTCCGGCAGGAGAATAGCTGAAATTTTTATCGAAAAGCCGTTAAACAGTTAAATTCCGAGGGCTCTTTTCAGGTCGGTAATCTGGGTATCCCAAAGGTAGATTGCATCATCCCTTTCATCGGCCTCAGCAAAATCGGAGATCAGCAGGGCCAGGTCGCCTGTAATGTCGTGCACGATAATCCTGAATTCGAAGAAGTTGGTTTCGGCGTCATCATTGTCGGCCCATTCAAATCTGACAAGCTTATATTCCTTCAAAGCAGTCAACCTTGCTTTGAATTCCATCTTGTTCCAATGAAAAACAAATGAATTACCCTGGAGTGTGACATCATCAGCGAACCATTCACCAAGGCCTTCTGGGGTACTTAACCGGGAAAAGAGCACTTTGGGCGAGCATTTAAGTTCATATTCGAGTTCGTACTTAGCTCGCATGACCATTAAATTTATTGCTTCTTAAGCGCAATATAGAAAAAATTATTAAAAGAAAAAATCATATTGGAAATCAGGCATTATCTGTTTATATTTGCCCCGCAAAAAAAGTGAAGCACAGCCGCACTTTTTGCATCAAAGGCACTCTTGAAAGCAAGAGTGACCGGTGAATGGCGAGATAGCTCAGTTGGTTAG
>DCFQ01000102.1:33369-87415 GCA_002319915.1 Bacteroidales bacterium UBA1800
GGGGATCATTCCCCCGTCTCGCTACGCTTGAGAATCAACCACTTACATAGTCATACTTGTAGGTGGTTTTTATTTTTTGCCAGGTTTGCGCCGGGTTTTAAAGTCCACATCATATGAAAGCCGACAGCCTTATTCTTATTTCCGTGGATTGCGGTAGCGGTAAAATATGTTTGGAAAGTCTATTTTTTTATAATATATTGTATATCAGTTTATTGTTAATGATTTAATTGTTAATTTATTAACAATTAATATGTTATAACTTTGAATATCAGCATTTAACCGGAATCATCCGGATAACTTCAAATCAATCGACCGGACTGGACCATAGCAGGCGCCAGCAATTCAATTGATGGTTCCTTTTATCACCGGTTCGGGTCGCTAAAACAGGAAATCTTGAAAAAGCTGAGAACCGAAAAGAATAAAATCCCGGGTGTCTGCTATGCATTCACATGGGATGGAATTGAATTACCGGTACTGGATATAACCCATCCTCTTTTTATTTCCAGCATCGATGAGGGGAAGCTTGAAGGAATGATCACCAGGATCGCCCCGGAAGCCAGAAAGAGGGCCGAAAGCTTTAACAGGATGCCTCTTCTGATAAAAAGGTTCCTTTCAAAGAATTCATTTATCATGGCCGGAATGCTTGGTACCAAAACAGATAATGAATATGTTTCAGGATTAAGCACCATGATGATGAAACTCGGTCCCGGACTAATCGGTAAGGGAAAAGTGCTTGACAGGCTCGGGGCAAAGACATCAGGGGCAATAATGGTCAGAATGAGAGCGAGAGACACGGCATCATTCCTGGCCGATTCAATAAGGACCGCATTGAAAAACTCCGGCAGAAAGGAGCTATGCCTGGTCAATATCGGCGGCGGCACCGCAACCGACTCGCTGAATGCCTTGATTCTCCTCGCAAAATCGGATCCTGGCCTGATCCCAGGTATAAAGATCGAGCTGAACATACTGGATGTGGATGATTACGGTCCGTTGTTCGCAATCCGTTCCGTGGAAGCGCTAATGTCCGGAGGTCCCCTGAAAGGAATGGATATTACCTGCAGGCATATCCTGTTCGACTGGAGAGAGACTTCCGTGCTTAGCGCGCTGTTGACAAAAAGAGCTGACTGGCTGACACTTTTTTCTTCAGAAGGAGGATTGTTCGAATATGCTGAAGAAGATGACATAATCAACGTTCTGAGAACAATAGCCGAAAATGTCAACAGCCCGGCATATATTTCCGGCTCTCTCATTAAAGATCCGGTAAACGTTGATCCTGTTTATTCAGAGACTGTTGAAATAATGCCTTTTAAGCCAAAGCAATATGGGATTGACGGTTTGAAGAGAATTGCTGAAATATCCGGATGGAAGATCAATGCGACTTCAGATAAGAATCCGAGATATCTCATTTTCTCCCTTGTACATGGGTGATCACAATAAGGTAAGGATTAAGCGCAAATACATATGACATTCTGTGGCGGTGCCTCTGCGTTACTCTGTGCCTGCTCCGTGATCTCCGTGTAACCTTTCCTTCTCCTTGCCGTATCCCGGCCCGCAATAATGCCTTCCGTTCAGCGTTTTTAAAGTATCCCGGCAATCATGAATATCACAAGGCAACGGAAATTACACGTATTGAGCATTGTAATAGTGCTGACCGCCCTGGTAGCGAATGCCTTTTTCTCAGGCTGCAACCGGTACATCCAGCGTGGCTACAGCAACAAGATAATCTATCATAAGGGTTACAGACGATAGCCCGGGATTCAGCCCTCCGGATGACTTATTCTTCCTTGTTGGCCCTTTCGATATTCCTGTATCCCATCTTGTCGACCTTCCTGTCGTAGGTCATCAGCCCGTTGGTCTCTGTTTCGCAATCGGTGGTCTGCGTGTAAACGACAGCACTGAGACCCTTATCCCTGACGTACTTGTGGATCAGTCCGAGGTAGCTTTCATAGGTTTCCCGAAGCTTAAGTGTGTCACTGAATGTTTTATAGCCCCAGTTTCTGGATTCCCAGGTATGGCCTTCAACAGGGAACCCTAGGCCTCCGTACTCACCGATGACGATGGCCCTCCGTTCCTCAGGATCAGGGCACTTCGGATCCGGATACGTATGAACATCCCTGATGTCGCCTGTTCCCCGGTCGGTCCAGCCTGATGCGCTGTTCACAAGCCTAGTTGGATCAAATCCCTTGATAAGGTCTGTGATTCTTTGGGTATCCCATTGACCCCAGCCTTCATTGAACGGGACCCAAATGACTATTGACGGATGGTTGTACTTAGTCTCGATCATCTGCTTCAGCTCGTATTCAAACTGGTTGCCGGATTCGGGTGTCTTCCTGATGTCCGGCATATTCCCGTCGATATAGCTGTCGCCGCTGGGCATATCCTGCCAGACCAGGAGCCCAAGCCTGTCGCACCAGTTATAATACCGTCTATTCTCGACCTTTACATGCTTCCTTAACATATTGAATCCCATCTTTTTTAGCATCACAAGATCATGGGACATCGCCTCATCGGTGGGTGGCGTGTAGATGCCGTCAGGCCAGAATCCCTGGTCGAGCGGTCCGTTCTGGAACAGGAACACATTGTTGAGCAAAATCCTGGTAAAGCCGCCGGCCGCCTTGCCCAGTGAGATCTTCCTCATCCCTGCAACCGAAGCTATCTTGTCAACAGGTTTATCTCCCTTCCTTAGTTCGATCGTAATATCATACAGGAAAGGATTGTCAGGTGTCCATAGAACCGGATCTTCAATCCCGACTGATATAGTCTGGCTGCAATCACCGGCTGCTTTTGCAACCCGCTTCCCGTGATCCGACATCGTTACTTCAGCCGACAGGCCTTCCTCGGACGGGCTTACACTGAACGAAAAGGTCTTTGTATCCACATCAGGCACTACCCTGAACGACCGGATATATGCTTTGCTTACAGGCTCGATCCAGACTGTCTGCCAGATCCCCGTTGTGGGAGTATACCAGATGCCGCCCGGTTCATTGACCTGCTTGCCTCTCGGCTGGGGCCCCGAGCTGGTAGGATCCCAGACGCAAACCAGGAGATCGTGATCGGCTTTTAACCTGAGCAACCCCGAGATCTCGAACGAAAAGGGATCATAGCCGCCCCTGTGCGTGCCTGCCTCCTTCCCGTCGACCCAGACGGTCGTTTCCCAGTCGGACGCCTCAAAATTGAGCAAGAGTTTACCTTTTTTCCAGCCTGACGGGATCCTGAATGTAGTTTTATACCATAGGTTCATGGAGTCAGACACCCTTTTCCTTACACCCGACAGCGCCGATTCAACCGGGAACGGCACCAGGATCTTTCCGTCCCACTTCTCCGGCCTTGTGCCTTTTGGAGTAATGGCATAGTCCCAGAGCCCATTCAGGTTCAACCAGTTATCCCTGACCATATCAGGCCTCGGGTATTCAGGCCATGGAACGTCAGGATCGACTTTCGCAGCCCATTCCGTCAGCAATGGATTATCAGCGATTTTCCAGGAAGCTTCATTCCTGGTTGGTGGTGTGCAGGCAGCCAGCGTACCGGCCAGAAGCAAAAACGAGATCTTCTTCATTTCAGATTAGTCAGTGTTTTTTAAAGTCCATCCTAATAGCTGGATGTAAAATACTGATAAATATATCAATATGTTTTTGCAAAATCATGATCGGCGGGGCGTTTTTTCAGGGAGGAAAATACATATGGTCAGATCCCATTCCCGTACGGAAGAAAGTTTCACCTGGAAGGACCGGCCGCGTAGAGGTCAAATCGGGGGCTTTATTCAACCCGTCGATTCAGGCATATGAAAATTTGTAAAAATGAAGTACTTTTGCACTTCAAAAGAAGGAAGGCTAAAAGTGAAAAAGCTCGATAAATTTGTTCTGAAATCATTCACAGGGCCGCTGATACTCACATTCTTCATCGTGCTCATTATCCTGATCCTTCAGTTCCTGTGGATGTACGTCGACGACCTTGCCGGCAAGGGGCTTGAATTCAAGGTACTCGCTGAACTTCTCTTCAACTTTTCCCTGTCGTTTGTCCCGATGGCCCTTCCCCTGGCGATCCTGCTTGCTTCCCTCATGACTTTTGGCAACATGGGTGAGTACACCGAGCTGACTGCCCTAAAATCTTCAGGCATCCCGCTGAAAAGGATAATAAGGCCCCTGATTTTCATGGTTGCAGCCATTGCCATGATTTCGTTCTTCTTTTCGAACAATGTTCTGCCTTACGCCAACAGGCGTGCCAGGACACTGTTGTACGACATAAGGCAAAAGAGGCCTGATATCAATCTCCAGGCCGGGACCTTCAATAACGATATCGACGGATTCAGCATCAAGGTTACTTCCAAGGACCCTTTAACCAACCGGCTCGACAAGATCTTCATCTACGATCACCGCGACAACCAGGGCAATACCTTCGTAACATATGCCGATTCGGGCTACATGAGGGTGACGCCTGATGAAACGGCGATGCAGATGGTCCTGTACAACGGCTATTCATACAGGGAGATGACTGAAAAGAATGAAGGTCCGGCAACGAAACACTATCCTTTCCGGAAAGACACATTCAAAGAGCAGACCCTTGTGGTATCATTGTCGGGATTTGACCTGGAACGCACTGAGATTGACCTTTTCAAGTCAAATTCATCAATGAAGAACATAAGCCAGCTTACCCACGATATCGACTCCCTTAACAGAAGGTATACCACCCGGGTCAATGACCACCTGAGGGAATTCAAAGAGACATTCCTTTACACGGTCAGAACACCGATGGTCAAGAGCAGGGATATCAAGACTGACAGTTCCGCCAGGGTTGGAACCATGGCAAAGCTCGATCTGAAAGCGGTCTATGATTCGCTTACCGTGCAGGAAAAGAGGATGGTGCTGAACAAGGCGCTGACCCAGGTAAGGCAGGGCAACAATTACGTTACCACACAGAACAAGGCCCTTCATAATGACATCAAGTTCATAAAGGGTTTTGAAATAAGCTGGAATGAGAAGTTCACTATGTCCTTTGCATGCATTGTGTTCTTCCTCATCGGGGCCCCGCTCGGTGCAATAATAAGGAAGGGCGGACTCGGGACCCCGGCGGTTATTTCCGTGCTTTTCTTTGTGATCTGGTATGTTGTCTCCATAACCGGGAAAAAACTCGTCGAAGAGGACCTGGTCGGAACGATAGCCGGAATGTGGGCTTCGTCATATATCCTTCTGCCGATAGGTGTCTTTCTCACATATAAGGCATCCACCGATTCGGCAATAATGAACATCGATACTTACCTGATGTTCTTCAAAAGGATCAAGGACAGGCTTTATCGAATAATAATACTCGGAAACCGCAGCACACCTGAATTTGAAGACCAATAAACGAATTTGAAATGAATGATATTATCAAGCTAAACACGATCGAAGAAGCAATTGAAGATATAAGGAAAGGAAAGCTCCTGATTGTCGTGGATGATGAAGAGAGGGAGAATGAGGGCGATTTCATCTGTTCAGCTGAACTCATTACACCCGCGACCGTCAATTTCATGGCCAAGCACGGAAGGGGATTGATATGTGTTGCACTCCCCGAAAAGCGCTGTGAGGAGCTGGAACTCGACCTGATGGTTGGAAGGAACACATCGCTGCATGAGACCCAGTTTACAGTCTCGGTCGATCTTCTGAGCCCTGAGTCTTCCACCGGAGTATCAGCGATGGACAGAGCCCTTACAATAAAAGCGCTGGTTAATCCTGAGACAAAACCCGCGGACCTGGGACGGCCCGGGCACATCTTCCCGCTCAAGGCAAAGACGAAGGGAGTCCTCAGAAGAGCCGGTCATACCGAGGCGGTCGTTGACCTGACACGCCTTGCCGGGCTTTTTCCCGGGGGTGCGCTCGTCGAGATAATGAACGATGATGGGACCATGGCCCGTCTTCCTGACCTGCTGAAAATAAGGGAAAAATTCGGCATCAAGATCATTGCCATACGCGACCTGATCACTTACACACTCGACAGGGACTCCATAATCCAGAAAGGCGAAAAGGTAAGGCTGCCGACCGAGTACGGCAATTTCGAGTTCATCCCGTTCAGGCAGACCAGCAACGGGCTCGAGCATGCTGCCATCATCAAGGGAAGCTGGACAAAGGATGAGCCTGTCCTGGTGAGGCTGCATTCATCATGCTTCACCGGCGACATTTTCGGCTCCATGAGATGCGACTGCGGCCCACAGCTTCATAAGGCAATGCAGATGGTCGAGGCTGAAGGCAAGGGTGTCGTTATTTACCTTAGCCAGGAAGGCCGTGGAATAGGACTGTTCAACAAGATAAAAGCCTATAAGCTCCAGGATGAAGGAATGGACACCGTCGAGGCAAATCTGTCACTCGGGTTCGGGGAGGACGAACGCGACTACGGTGTGGGTGCAAGCATTATGCGTGAGCTGGGACTCGGTAAGGTAAGGCTTGTCTCGAACAACCCCGTAAAACGGGCCGGGCTTGAAGGTTACGGGATAAGTATTGTCGAGGTTATACCCCTTATCATCCCGCCGAATCCCCACAACCAGTTCTATCTCGAGACCAAGGCAACCAAGATGGGTCATAACATGAAACACACAAAGCATATTTCCAAAGATTAACAACTCCTTTAAAAAGGTGACAACAGGCCAGAAACACCCGGACAGAGATCTCAGAGTGGTTTTCATGGGAACCCCGGAATTCGCTGTTGCATCGCTTGAAGCACTGCTTGACAGCGGTTTCGAGGTGGCTGCAGTTGTTACATCACCTGATAAACCGGCCGGAAGAGGCAGGCTGGTATCAAAACCGGCCGTGAAGGTATTCTCGGAAAAGCACGGCCTCAGTGTGCTTCAACCTGAAAACCTTAAGGACCAGTCTTTTATTGAGAGACTCAGGGAGTTGAAGGCAGATGTATTCGTGGTTGTGGCATTCAGGATGCTTCCCGAAGCCGTCTGGAGGATACCGGCAAAAGGAACCATTAACCTTCATGGGGCGCTGCTTCCACAGTACCGCGGAGCAGCTCCGGTCAATCATGCGATCATTAACGGGGAAACCGTAACAGGTGTCACAACATTCCTGATCGATGATAAAATAGATACCGGGAATATTCTCTTAAGGGAAGAAGTCCCGATTCTTCAGGACGAGAACGCCGGCGATCTCCATGATAAGCTCATGGCCCTGGGCGGGCCGCTGATCATAAGGACCCTGGAAGGTATTGCCTCCGGTACCCTGAAACCCAGGTCGCAGGACGAGTTCATCAGACCGGGCGAAATTCTAAGGAACGCGCCAAAGATCTTCCCCGAGAACTGCATAATTGACTGGAACAATCCACCGGCGGTCATCCATAACCTGATCAGGGGCCTGTCGCCCTACCCGTGCGCCCGGTCGGTATTTGACAACAGATCAGTGACGGTTTCATATAAGATCTGCAAAAGTCAACCTGAAGAGATTGAGCACGCCTTCAAGCCGGGCCAGGTCATTTCAGACGGCAGGGGTTACCTGAAAGTTGCGTGTACAGGAGGTTATATCTCGATCCTGGAACTCCAGCCCGAGAGCAAAAGAAAGATGGCTGCTGCCGAGTTCCTGAGGGGATTCAGGATCTCCGGTTTTACAGCGGGGATCAGTTGACCGGCTTAACGTTCTGCAGCCAGATCTGCTGCCCTGGCACGGGTTCGGAACCCTTTATCATCCTGTTCATTTCCAGCAGACTTCCAAGCTTAATCCCATACTTCTGGGATATGGAGTACATGGTTTCTCCTTCGGCTGCCGTGTGAAATTCATTACCGGCTTCAGCCTTGTCGCGCTTGGGTTGAAGATAAAGGATCTGCCCCGGAGTAAGCGAAAAGCTGTCGGTCATTTCGTTATAGCGCGGCAATTCCCATCTGAGAAGCTGAAACTCATTTTCTATCTTTTCCCTTGTATCACCGTCCTTTACAACGATATATTGAATTTTATTATTCTCCATTATCCTGGGGACCCTTGCCATCACCGCTCCGAATGTAACACTTTCTTCTGCTGCGGGCTGGCTTGTGACAGGCTGCTGCTTTGCTGCCGCAGGCCGGTTTTCAGCCTGTACCTTTTCCATTCGTTTAGCCACCGATCCGGAATAACCCCTGTCATACGCCGAAAGGTTGTTCTCCTCGACCTTTGTGATCAGTAATGTGGCATAATCCGGATTGGTAGCGTAGCCGGCTTTCTTCAGACCGTGTGCCCAGGCTTTGTAATTGGCCGGATCAAGATCGAAAAGGAAGCTGTAACGTGTCGTTGATCTGAGAAAATCGGAATGGTCGTAAAAGGAATCTTCAGGCCTCTTGTACTTCCTGAAGCATTCGTTATGCCTGTCGTCGTGCTGCCTGATCGTCATGCCGGTCCAGTCATTATGGCACTTGATCCCGAAGTGATTGTTCCCTATTCTTGCCAGGGAGCTTCTTCCGTAATCCGACTCAAGCATTCCCTGGGCGAGGGTGATACTCGCCGGAACCCCCGTCCTCTTCATCTCACTTATTGCGAGATCTTTATATGAATTTATATAATCTGCCGCACTCCCTGAAACAGAAACCGGCGAAGGGGAGACAACCGGCCTTGTTGCCCGGCAAGAAACAAGAATTAACAAGATTGCTGCGACACTGATCAGAACGTACCTTCCCTCCATACCCGACACTTTTCATGCAAAAATAGAAAAAAGGTTATCCCTGCCAAGATATTTTTATTCACAGCCTTAAAAGGTTATCAAACTTGAATATCCTGATTAATGCTAACTTTGGCAAGTTTAACCATAACGAACGACGGATTATGCCTCACAATAGAACCATTTCTGCTTCATACCTGGAGTATTCAGAAGAAGAAGAGCTGCCGCGTGATATCGGGGAGCTTATAGAGGCTGCAAAGAAAGCTTCGGAGGGTGCCTATGCTCCATATTCCGGGTTCTCGGTAGGAGCTGCGGTCAGGCTCAGCTCGGGGAAGATCGTCTCCGGCTCCAATGTCGAGAATGCCGCTTACCCCTCGGGGAGCTGTGCGGAAAGGACAGCGCTTTCATATGCAATAACCAACCACAGGAATGATTTTCCGGTTTCCATTGCCATTTCCGCCAGGGGAAATTCAGGGATCCCGGCACAGGTGGTATCACCATGCGGCAATTGCCGGCAGTTCATATCCGAAGAGGAGAACAGGACAGGAGGCAGGATTAGAATAATACTTGCCTGCAAGGACAAGACCCTGGTATTTGAGAGTATCAGCGATCTGCTTCCCCTGCAGTTCAGCAAATTAAGCTTTGTCTGATTCCCCCTCCCCTATGATCAGCTGGAATCCTGCACCGTGAATATTCTTTATGTTCAGGGTGGGATCCTCGGAAAGGAATTTTCTTAGCTTGGTAATATAGACATCCATGCTTCTTGCCGTAAAATAATCATCGGCCCCCCATATTTTCTTCAGAGCCATCTCCCTGCTGATCAGTTCATTGGGATTGAGCGCCAGCAGTTCAAGCAATTGTGCTTCCTTGGGTGAGAGTTTCTTCTCATCATTCCCGGAAGTCAGGGTCCTCAGTCTTGCATTGAAAACGAACTTTCCAATTTCGAATATGTCCCTGCTGCCTGTCTGAAAATCTCGCCGCGACAGGATTGCACGTATTTTGGCCAGGAGGATCTCAGTATCGAACGGCTTTGTAACATAGTCATCTCCGCCTGAACCATAACCCTTAAGCACATCCTCCTTGAGTTTCTTGGCGGTCAGGAATACAATCGGCACTACATTGTTTATCTTCCTTATCTCGCCGGCAATTGTGAATCCGTCGATATGGGGCAGCATCACATCCAGGATGCAGATATCATATGACCCCTTCCGGAAGTGATCAACAGCATATTTCCCGTCGTCAACCCAGTCAACGAAGTAATCATTCAGCTCAAGGTAGGACTTTAGGACCGAGCCGAAGCTCAGGTCGTCCTCAACAAGAAAGATTGTGACTGATCTCATATTCAAGTCTAATTATCACCGTTAAAAGGAAGGAATATATCAAACCGGCTTCCTTTTCCCGGTTCGCTTGTAACTGTTACGGTTCCCTTATGCGCATCAACAATTGCCCGCACATAATTAAGACCGAGTCCGAAGCCTTTCACGTCATGGACATTCCCGGATGATTGCCTGTAGAACCGTTCGAATATCTTGCTCTGCACGCTCTTGCTCATCCCGATGCCCTTGTCCTCAACAATCATCATCACACCTTTGTCGTTATTTCCTGTGGTAACCGTTATGTCCGGCGAGCCCTGTGAATACTTGATCGCATTGTCAAGCAGATTGTTCACAAGATTCGTAAGATGTTCCTGGTCACCCATTATCACCGGTTCCTGGCATTCCAGCTGCAATCTCATAATGCCGTTTCGCTGATGGACCTGGATCTCGAGGGTATCGGCTACATGCTCGATTATGGAATGAATCGATACATTTTCAAATTTAAAGGCGATCTCCTTCTTATCGAGGGATGCGATCTGAAGTATGGTCTCCACTTTCTTGTTCATCCTGCTGTTCTCCTTCTTTATCAGGCTGATGAAATGCCTGATGCTCGATTCGTCGCTGATTACTTTCGGATTTGTAATAGTATCCGCTGCAAGCGAAATTGTAGCTATGGGAGTCTTGAACTCGTGCGTCATATTATTGAGGAAATCCGACTTCATCTCCGAGATCTTCTTCTGGCGGATTATGAAAAAGAGACTCAGGGCAAATGTTGCCAGGATGATGAAGGAGAAGAGAAGGGAAGCTCCCAGTATGAATGACATCGAACCCAGCACATAATTGGTCCTTTTCGGAAACACGACCGAAAGAAGGATGGTCTGTTTGATGATGTTGTCGGGGAAAAGCTGGATCTTATACTTGCTTTTCAGGAATTCATTCTTGCTTGTTTTTCCGAAATTCCCGTCTTCGACCTTTCCATCCCGTATGATCGCAAAATCAAAAGGCGTTTCGATCCTGGAAAAAAGGAACGCCCTCTGCAGGGTGAACCCGACCTCATTCTTATCGAGCTTCATGGTTTTTTCCCACTGGTATGCCTCGGCAAGCATCTGGTCGCTCAGGTTCCTGAATTCACTGGCCCTTCTTTTTATCCAGTCGAGAAACTCCATCCTGTTTACCTTTACTGAGGAGGTATCACCCTGGCTGCCATCCTGTCCGCCTATCTTTATCTGGCCCGGCCTGTCGAGGGCTGAGAAGACCCCTGATCCCGAATCGGCCGACAGGGTTGTGTCCTTTCTTGAGATCAATGGTTTGTTGTACCTGACATTTCCTGTGGAATCAACTGTGCCTGTGACTGACTGGTTGGTAACGCTGATATTGATATTCTTCCCGTCGTTCGAGGAGTAGCTCCCCACGCTCATGTAGCTCGCAACCTCCCCCGACGGCGTGTTGAAGATCACGGGGTCATCGAACATCATATTATTGAAAAAGCTCATCCTCTTACTTTGCTCAATCGCACCTGCGGCATCATTGAGACTGGCAAAAACCTCCCTGTTAAAAATATCATTTCTGGTGTTGACTGCGCTCCTGATCCAGATGGACTGGATCCAGATAATACCAGCCAGGGATATTACCATCATAATTATCAGTCCGATGAACTTATTTCTGTTCATGATGCAAAAATAGTATTGTTTAAGTATTTAATTGACAGTTTTTAACGTTTCCTTAACGCTAATTAACCTGTTTTTAACTGACAAAAGTTAACAGGGATGTACTTTTGTTGAAAATCAATATGCCATGAAAAGAATTAAAGTCCTGATCCCGGTCGTTCTTATACTCCTTATTTCATTTCCGTCAGTGATTGCGCAGGAAAAGAAGGTTGAGAAGAAGATCAAAATTGTAATTGATGACAATTCCGGAAAACGGGTCCTGATCGATACGCTATTCAATGACGACGGATCTGCAGACTCCCTGAAGCTCAAAAACGGCGAGGTGGTTTATCTGAGAAGGAACTCGCACGATGATAAGGATTTTGCAGTTTCATACGGAAGCAGCGGAACCGCCGGAAAACCTGAGGGGAAAGAAGAGAGTATATCCGTTACCGTTATAAGTCCCGATTCAATGACCACCGGGTCAGTCGTTTCTGCAAGGGAGAATTCGGTTTATTCCATAAGCAGCGATGGGGATGAGAAGGGTGACAAGCGGTACGTGATCATATCAGGGCTTGAAAACGGGGATAAACATTCTGGCAGAAAATATGTTTATGTAAGCAAAGACAGAAAGGGAGGTCATCCCGGTGAAGAAAAGTTTGATGTTATAACCGACGGGGAGGTGACGGGTGATCAAACTGACAATACCAGGTATGTTGTTTCGAAGAATGGCATTACTGTTACGATAGAAGGGAAAGATGATGCAAAGGTTTATGATATCCTGAAAGAAGTTGAGAAGAAGCTTGGCATCAGCAATGATGAAAAAGGCGGAAATCAGGTTGTAAAGGAAACAAATACTAAGAGTATCAAAAAGAAGTGATTCCGTTTATGCTTTCATGATAAATCCCAAAATGAGTCCTGAGAATATCGGGGCTCATTTTCATATTACGACGTTCCGGAAAAGTTTCCAGACGTCTCCTTCCGGGAAATGTGCAGTTATGACGATCTTTTCCTTTTTTACCGGGTGAATGAACTCGAGGCGCCTTGCAAATAGGCTTATGCCGCCGTCTTCATTTGACCTGGGGAAGCCGTATTTAAGGTCTCCCTTTATCGGGCAGCCTATTTTGGCCATCTGGGCCCTGATCTGGTGGTGTCTTCCGGAGAGGAGCTCGATCTCAAGCAGGAAGAACCGCTCCGATCTTCCGGCAATCCTGTACGAAAGGGAAGCTTCTTTAGATCCCTTAACCTCCTGGTCGTAAGCGTAGCTCCGGTTCTGCTTCTCGTTCTTCTTAAGGAAATGGGTGATCACAGCTTCATCTTCAGGCGGCCTCTCCTTAGTCACTGCCAGGTAAATTTTCTTCACCTCCCTGGTCCTGAAAACCTCGTTCATACGCTCCAGGGCCTTGGAGGTCCGGGCATAAAGCAGCACCCCGCTTACGGGCCTGTCGAGCCTGTGGATCGTTCCGAGGAAGACATCCCCGGCCTTTTTGTACTTTGCGGCAATGTATTTCTTTACTTCATCATCCAGGCTGCTGTCGCCGGTCCTGTCTTTCTGAGACAAGTCGGATGATCGCTTGTAGACGGCAATGAGGTGGTTATCCTCATAAAGTACTTCAATCATCAACTGGGAGCTAGTATTGTTCCTTCTCGTTAGGGAAGGACTGCGACCTGACGTCGCTAATATATGTCTGCACGGCCCCCTTTATTTCTGCATACAGGTTATGATAGCGGCGGAGGAACCTGGGGGAGAACTCCTGTGTTATCCCGAGCATATCGTGGATCACGAGCACCTGTCCGTCGGTCTTTCCCCCTGCACCGATGCCAATGGTTGGTATCCTGATGGTTGAAGTGACTTCTTCTGCCAGTCTTGCCGGTATCTTTTCAAGAACAATGGCGAAACAACCGGCCTTCTCGAGTATTTTGGCATCCTCCATGAGCCGCCTGGCTTCTTCCTCCTCCTTTGCCCTCACTACATAGGTTCCGAATTTATGGATCGACTGGGGTGTTAGTCCGAGATGGCCCATAACAGGGATGCCTGCAGAGAGGATCCGTTCGACCGACTCCGCAACCTGCCGGCCACCTTCCAGCTTGACGGCATGAGCCCCGGTTTCCTTCATGATCCTGATCGAGGAGACCAGGGCCTCCTTCGAGTTTCCCTGATATGTCCCGAAGGGCAGGTCCACAACAACCAGCGCACGCTTGACGGCCCTGACAACGGAGGCGGCATGGTAGATCATGTTATCCAGGGTAATCGGAAGGGTCGTGTCATACCCGGCCATGACATTCGAGGCGGAATCCCCCACCAGGATGACATCAATCTCGGCTTCATCAAGGATCCTTGCCATCGAATAATCATACGCCGTAAGCATGGCAATTTTTTCACCCTTGAGTTTCATCTCATTCAGAACATGAGTGGTAACCCTTCTGACAGAATTATAAACTGACATATCTGTAGGTTTGAGAATTCCTGAATCAAGATCACAAAGTTATCTATTTGAAATGGATAAATCGTTCGAAATTGACTGTTTTTAATAACCGGCCACCCCTTCCGTAATCTGTCGTTTTGTCATAGGCAGTTCAGGTTCAGCCCGGATATTTGCCAAAATATGTCTGAAACGGGTAATGGCATAAACATTGTTTTATAAAGTGTCATTAATCGAAATTGATAAAAGAAAATAAAATGGGAAAAATAATAGGAATTGATCTCGGAACTACCAACTCATGCGTTGCAGTCATGGAAGGGAGTGAACCAGTGGTTATCCCGAACAGCGAAGGAAAGCGTACCACTCCTTCGATTGTTGCATTTGTGGAAAATGGTGAGCGTAAGGTTGGTGACCCGGCAAAACGTCAGGCCATTACAAATGCCAGGAAGACTGTTTATTCGATCAAGCGATTCATGGGTGAGACATTTGACAAGGTGACGCCTGAGGTAAAACGGGTTACTTTCAATGTCGTCAGGGGTGACAACAATACACCCAGGGTTAAGATTGATGACAGGATGTACTCTCCGCAGGAGATTTCTGCCATGATTCTTCAGAAAATGAAGAAGACTGCTGAAGACTATCTTGGTCAGGAAGTTACCGAGGCTGTTATTACTGTTCCCGCATACTTCAGCGATTCCCAGAGGCAGGCTACCAAAGAAGCCGGCGAAATTGCAGGGCTGAATGTCAAGCGAATAATAAATGAACCGACTGCAGCTTCGCTTGCCTACGGGCTTGACAAGAAGTCTCAGGACCTTAAGATAGCAGTATTCGACCTCGGGGGCGGAACATTCGATATATCCATACTCGAACTTGGAGACGGTGTCTTTGAAGTCAAATCCACCAATGGCGATACCCACCTGGGAGGCGATGATTTTGACCAGAGGATAATCGACTGGCTGGCAGAGGAATTCCTGAAGGAGGAACGTGTCGATCTCCGCAAGGATCCCATGGCACTTCAGAGGCTGAAAGAAGCTGCCGAAAAAGCCAAGATAGAGCTTTCGAGCTCCACAACGACAGAAATAAACCTGCCGTACATTATGCCGGTCGACGGAATTCCGAAGCACCTGGTAAAAACACTTACCAGGTCACAGTTTGAGAAGTTGTGCGATTCCCTGATCCAGGCTTGTATAGAACCCTGCCGGAAGGCTCTTGCCGATTCCGGCCTCAAGATTTCTGAAATAGATGAAGTCCTGCTTGTCGGCGGATCGACCAGGATCCCGGCAATCCAGCAGCTTGTAGAGAAGTTCTTCGGGAAAGTTCCGTCAAAGGGTGTCAACCCTGATGAGGTTGTGGCCGTCGGCGCAGCAATACAGGGCGGAGTGCTTACCGGCGAGGTAAAGGATGTCCTTCTTCTCGACGTTACCCCGCTGTCGCTCGGGATAGAAACCATGGGCGGAGTAATGACCAAGCTGATAGAATCGAATACCACGATACCGACCAAGAAAACTGAAGTTTTCACAACTGCGGCTGACAGCCAGCCTTCGGTCGAAATACATGTCCTGCAGGGCGAAAGGCCCATCGCATCCGGCAATAAGACAATCGGAAGGTTCCATCTCGACGGACTGCCGCCGGCACCGAGAGGCGTACCGCAGATTGAGGTCACCTTTGATATCGATGCAAACGGAATACTCCACGTTACAGCGAAGGACCGGGGTACCGGGAAAGAACAGAGAATCAGGATCGAAGCTTCATCGGGACTGAGCGATGATGAGATCAAAAGAATGCGTGAAGAGGCAAAGTCAAACGCTGACGCTGACCTCCGGGTAAAGGAAAAAGCCGATAAGATCAATGCTGCCGACAGTATGATATTCTCAACGGAAAAGCAGCTGAAAGAATTCGGAGACAAGATCCCCGGTGACAAAAAAGCAGCTATTGAAAGCGCACTTTCAAGGCTCAAGGAAGCGCATAAATCCCAGGACCTCGAGGCTATCGACAAGGCCCTCGCCGACCTTAATGCAGTCTGGCAGACAGCTTCGGAAGAAATGTACAAATCAGCCCAGGCTTCGGGTCCTTCCTCTTCCCAGCAGGAACAAGGACAGGAACAGCCAGGCAATGGCAAGGCAAAATCAGGAAATGATGAAGTGACCGATGTCGATTTTGAGGAGGTAAAATAACCACCAGGTCAATCGGACATATAAAAGGGGAGCCCTTCCGGCACCCCTTTTTTTATGCCAACCTTAAGAAGCGCCATTTTGAGCAGGGAGGCGCGATTTTCTCTATTCCTGCGACCAGCCTGTTTCACGGGGACCTCTAAATTTTGTATTTTTGCTTTAGTTTAATCATGGCCATATGAACATCAGATACAAAATATTGATCATCCTCTTTCTGGTCCCGCTTATCTCTGCCGGCATGCAGGATCAGTCACTCAACCAGACTGACAGGGAAGGAAGGAAACAGGGTCACTGGATCAAAAAATATCCCGACGGCAAGATAATGTACGACGGGTTCTTTAAAAATGACAAGCCGGAGGGCACTTTCAAAAGATTCTATGAGAACGGCGTGCTGAAATCAGCGATGACATTTTTGTCAGGGGGAACAGTGGCTGAGGGAACCCTCTATTTCGGCGATGGCCTGATAGCCTCGCAGGGAAAATATGTAAACAAGCTGAAAGAAGGCACATGGTTCTTCTACTCGCCAACCTCGAAAGGTCAGATCATAATGAAGGAAGAGTATGCAGGTGACCGCCGGAACGGGATTTCGGTAAAATATTACCCCGACAGTACTGTTGCTGAAAAGATCACCTATGAAAATGACAGCAAGGAAGGTCCATGGATGAAATATTATCCAAGCGGGAAGATCAGCCTCTCCGCCAACTGCTCCCGCAACAGGCTGAACGGAAAATACGAGGGTTTTTTCGAGAACGGGAATACAGAGATATCCGGAAATTATAAGGATGACCTGCGTGACGGCCCCTGGACCATCTTTAACAAGGACGGGAAGGAGAGGTTCAGGATAGACTATGTCCTTGGAATTCCAAAGACCAGCGATCTGGACATTTACGAAACGAATTACCTCGATTCCCTGGAGAAAAGCAAGCCGGCATTTCCCGATCCGGAGAAAACAGGACAAATATGGTAAAGGGATTTTTCTGTTCCTTGAGGTCCGGAATAACGGTATCAGCCGTTTTGCTGTTCGTTCAGGCCGGTGATCCGTGCCTGCAGGCTCAGCAGGTTTATAATTATTTCTACCGTGTTTATTTTCGTGACAAGGGAGCAGCCGATCCCTCTCAATATAACCTTTCCGGCCTTTTTTCCCGAAGGGCCGTCGGCAGAAGGGCCAGGAACGGTAATCCAGACCCTGACATGCAGGATCTTCCTGTAAACAGAGACTATCTTGATCAGGTCACAGCCCTGGGTTTCACCCTGCACTGCACATCGAGGTGGATGAACAGTGTCCTCTTGAAGACTGAAGCACCCGCTGACACCGGACCAGTTTCCTCGCTTCCATTTGTCAGTGAAGTCAGGCTGGTTAAGGACCCAGCGGCCAAGGGACTTTTCAGGGATAAGCTTGACCTGGAGCCGGATCAGGGTGGCCTTTCTCCGTATGACAGGCCGATGACAATGATAAATGCCCTGTCTGTCCACAATTCCGGGTTCACCGGGGAGGGCGTTGAAATCGCCATCCTGGATGCAGGTTTTACCGGTGCCGACAGGATCGAGTCTCTCCAGCCCCTTCGTCAAAGGCTGGGAATAAGGGGTACTTATGACTTTGTAAAAGGGAACAGCTTCGTGTATGATTATCACTATCATGGAACGGCGGTAATGTCGGTCCTTGCAGGATCGGTGCCCGATCTTCTCAGCGGCTCGGCTCCCGGAGCAAGTTACTGGCTTCTCAGGACTGAAGACCCTGAAACTGAATTCCCTGCAGAAGAAGACTACTGGGCCACCGGGGCCGAATTTGCCGACAGCGCCGGGGCAGACATTATCAGCTCTTCGCTCGGATATTTCAATTTTGATGATCCGTCAATGAATTACAAATACTCCGATCTCGACGGCAGAAGTGCATTTGTCACAAGGGTTGCCGACATGGCTGCATCAAGGGGCATGCTTGTGGTAAACAGCGCCGGGAACGAGAGGGACAGCTACTGGATCCATATCATTGCTCCGGCTGACGGCGAAAGTGTTATTGCCGTGGGTGCCGTCGACGGTGACAAAATCATTTCGGATTTCTCGTCTGCAGGACCCTCGTATGACGGCAGAGTCAAGCCGGACGTCGTTGCACAGGGAGTCAGTGTACCCGTCCAGTTCGATCCAGGCATTGTCTCCAGGGCTGCAGGTACATCATTTTCATGCCCGGTCATCAGCGGCTTGTGCGCCTGCGTTTTACAGGCCGTTCCGGCTGCCATGCCGGCAGACATTATCACTGCCGTCAGGTCAGCCGCCGACAGATTCCTTCACCCCGATTCGCTGTACGGGTACGGGATCCCGGATTTTACTGAGGTCATTTCAGGACTGCAGGACAAACTCCTCAGGAAACCCGTCAATGAGCCCCTTGTCTTCCCGAATCCTTTCGACTCGGAGGTGAGTATTGTTTTCACTGCAATTCCCAATAAACTCAGGATAGAAGTATTCAGCCTGTCGGGCAAGCTTATATTTGAGAGAGACCTTGCTGAATACATCAGCAGGTCATTTATCCTGGCCGACTTCGGGCAGATTCAGGATGGTGTCTATCTGCTCAGGATGAGCACTCCATCAGGGATTTTTACAAAAAAGATCATTAAGATCGGGAACAGACCATGAATGAGAAAATGTCACTGACCGAACTGCAGATGGTCATAAGGGATTCACTTTACCTGGCCCTGCCCGACCTTTACTGGATCGTCGCTGAAATATCTGAGATAAAGGAGAACTTCGCCGGCCACTGTTATCTTGAACTCGTCGAGAAACTTCCTGGTGATCAGAACATAAGGGCAAGGGCGCGCGGCATTATCTGGAGCAACCGGTACAGGTTCCTGAAGTCATTATTCGAGAACATGGCCGGTGAATCGCTTCGCGCCGGGATCAGGGTCCTCATCAGGGTCAAAATTGAGTACCATGAGATCTACGGGCTCAGCCTTGTGATAAACGACATCGATCCGGCTTACACCATCGGTGAAATGGCAGTTAGGAGACAGCAGATACTTAAGAGGCTCGGGGAGGAAGGGGTTATTGAAATGAACAAGGAACTCGAATTCCCGATAATACCCCAGAGGATCGCTGTTGTGTCCTCGAAAAATGCTGCCGGATACAGTGACTTCATGAAACACCTTACGGAAAATGCCTTTGGGTACGTCTTTCGGACTTCGCTCTTTGAGGCGCCCATGCAGGGGGCTGATACTGAAGCTGGTGTGATCAACGCCCTCGAAATGATCGCCTCACAGGCAGAACATTTTGACCTGGTCGCCATAATTCGCGGAGGTGGATCTCAAACCGACCTAAGCTGGTTCGATAATTACAACATAGCCTACTTTGTGACACAATTCCCTTTACCGGTTATTACCGGCATCGGGCACGAAAAGGACATGTCGGTCACGGATATGGTTGCGTTCAGGGCGCTCAAGACCCCCACGGCGGTTGCTGACTTTGTTGTGGAATGTATGAACAGCGCCGAAAACCACCTGCTGGAAATGAGTGAAGAGATCATCAGGCTCTCACGATCAACGATCGACTCGGCAAAGCTGAGGATCGACAGCTGCAGGGTAAAGCTTATCCCTGTGGCAAGGATGATGCTTTCGGAACTCAAGGGACAGCTGTCGGGCACAATCATTGAACTGATAAATATCGGAAAGGAATATATAGTGAGGGCAGGGCTTCTGCCTGCCAGCCAGCGGTCGAGACTGGCAGCTGCATGCAAAGCGTCAGTCACTACAAGGAATTCCGTGTTGCTCCGCCACTCTCAGTCTCTTTCCAAATCCTTATCCGCATTCATGAATTTAAAGTTCTCAAAGCTTGAGTCTCTTGAAAAATCGATACGATTCCTTGATCCGGTCAATGTGCTTAAGCGCGGTTACACGATTACCTCGATGAACGGAAAGATCATCACCATTGCCGGATCACTAAGGAAGGGTGATACCATCGAGACTATGTTCAGCGACGGGACAATCGGGAGCAAAGTATTAAAGGAATCAGGTGAAACGCAGTAAAACTGATTATATATGGCAAAAAAGGAATTTTCATTTAACCAGGCAGTTAACGAAATAGAAAAGATCCTCAGCAATATTGAGAGCGGGGAACTTGATGTTGACAAGCTTTCGGTCGAGGTTAAGAGGGCAGCAGAGCTTATAAGGCAGTGCCAGAAAAAACTGAGATCCACCGAAGATGAGATAAACAGCATCTTCAGGGACCTTGTATAAAAAAAGAATCCCGCGTACCAGGGCGGTGACGCGGGAAACTACTTTACTACCCTAAACCTAAATCCATGAAAAAACTCATGTAACCGTGCGGTTACTACCTTTGTTATATAAACGTAAATCTATATGTAATGTTACATTTTCGCTATAAATTTTATGAACAATCTTTAGATTTAAGTTAACATTTTATATTTCTACCCCAAGCACCTCTTTAAAAGCCTTTATAAAGGTTTCTTTAGGCAGGGCACCCATCGCCATATGAGGCTGTCCCGATGCTGGAACAAACAGGATCGAGGGAATATTCCTTACGCCAAAGACGGCCGCAAGCTCCATCTCTTCCTCGGTGTTCACCTTGAAAATATCAAGCTTACCTTCGAAATCCCTGGCAAGCTCTTCAAGCACAGGTGCCACCATCTTGCAGGGACCACACCAATCGGCGTAAAAATCGATCACACACGGTCTCTTCCCTTCAAACTTCCAGTCCTTGTTCGCTTCGTAGTTAAAAACCTTGCTGAGAAACGTCTCTTTAGTCAGGTGTTCAATCATATTGCTCATTTCCTTTAACATCCTTTCTTTGAAATAAAGATATTACAATCTTTGTACCAGGCAACCTGGCAAACCTGATTTTGTTCATTATTGCCTTTTAATTGTAACTTTGTCACGAATATTTAAAAAATTGTCATAACTACCTATGTCCATATGTCTTGAAGACAGGATTTTCGAAAAACTTTCGGAGGTTATCACCTCCGAAAATGTCAGAGGTTGGGTCATTGGCGGATACGTCAGGGATTGTCTTCTCAGGAGGGACCATCCGGATAAGGACATAGATATCCTAGTCATCGGCAGCGGAGTTGATATTGCGCGGAAGGCGGCGAAAAAGCTGAGGGTCCGCACCGGTGTGACCGTTTTCAGGAACTTCGGTACTGCGATGTTTAAATATGGGGATTATGACATCGAATTTGTGGGGGCAAGGAAGGAATCATACAGCCGGAACTCACGAAAGCCTGTTGTAGAGGAAGGAACGCTTGAGGATGATCAGAAAAGAAGGGATTTTACCATAAATGCCCTTGCGATCAGTCTTAACAGGGAAACCTACGGTGAGTTCCTGGATCCGTTCGGGGGGATGGAGGATCTTTCTGGTAAGATCATCAGGACGCCCCTCGATCCGGATATTACATTTTCTGACGATCCCCTGCGGATGATGAGGGCCATAAGGTTTGCAACCCAGCTTGGGTTCTCAATCGAAAAAAGCACTTTCAGCTCAATTTCAAGGAATGCGGCAAGGATAAGCATCGTCTCGGCAGAAAGGATAGTTACCGAACTTAATAAGATCATCGCGAGCCGCCACCCCTCAGAGGGATTTATCCTGCTGGAGCGGTCAGGGCTGCTCAGGATAATATTCCCCGAGCTCGACAATCTTAAGGGTATCGAAAAAGTGGAAGGCCGCGGGCACAAAGACAATTTCCATCACTCGCTCAAGGTGCTCGACAATATCAGCAGGAAATCGGATAACCTCTGGCTCAGATGGGCAGCCCTGCTTCACGATATTGGAAAGCCTGCCTCCAAAAAATATATTCCCGAGACCGGGTGGTCGTTTCACGGTCATGAGTTCCTGGGATGGAAACTGATTCCCGAGCTCTTCAAAAGACTCAGGCTCCCGCTGAATGAAAAGATGAAATATGTGCAGAAGCTGGTGGGCCTTCACCTCAGGCCCATTGTCCTCTCTCAGGAAATCGTGACCGATTCGGCGGTCAGAAGGCTGCTGTTCGAGGCTGGCGATGATATAGATGACCTTATGCTCCTTTGTGAGGCGGATATAACTTCAAAGAACGAGGCTACAAAAGCCAGGCATCTTGAGAATTTCAGCCTTGTTAGGAAGAAGCTCAGGGAGATTGAAGAAAAGGATGCCTTGCGGAATTTCCAGCCCCCCATCGACGGCGATGAGATAATCAGGATCTTCGGGCTTAAACCGGGCAGGCAGGTGGGCCTCATCAAGAATGCCATCCGGGAAGCGATCCTCGACGGAATCATCCCCAATGAGAGGGAAGCTGCCCTGAAGTTTATGCTTGACAAAGGAAGAGAAGAAGGATTGTCGCCCCTTCAGGAGGTCATCTCGAAAAAAGATCAACTGTTACTGGAAGATGGTCACTGAACCCGCCCTGATATTTGTATCCCTTATAGGTTGAGAATGGTGTCTGCCCCGGATATTTGGGGTCATTTGTCAGCAGAAATGAGGGCCGGAAGACCTTAAAACTGTTCTTGTCCGCAAACAGCCCTTCCCCGCATTTCATCAACCACTCTGAAACGATCACCTGGTCAAGCGTTTCCCATGTTCCCTGGTAACGATATGTTCCCGGGCTGCCGGCTTTGCCATCAGCAAGATTTACCAGCCGGACATGGGACCCGTCACCTGATTTACCAGCTGAGCCGGTAAGGGTAAGGATCACTTCATCATCCGGGCCGCTGTTGAAATCGCCCATTATCATGATCTTCGCATGGTTATTACACGACCTGTCAATTGAATCTGCAGCCGACCGCACCATCCATGATATCCGGCCTCTCAGGTCAGCTCCTGCAAGCACCCCTCCCCTTCTCGAAGGCCAGTGATTTACAAGGAGATGCAAAGTATCACCGGCAATCCGGCATTTTACGCAGAGAACGCTTCTCGAATGGAATTCACCCGCCGCGATCTTATCCGGTATCATCGACCTGTATCCAAGGACTTCAACGATGTCCTTCCTGTAGACCAGGCAGACATCGATCCCTCTTGGATCGGGTGACTCATCATGAACGATGCCGTAATTGAATCCCGACAGGTAAGTCCCGTAGACAAGGTCCTCAAGGACCTTCCTGTTCTCGATCTCCGAAAAAGCAACAATTGCAGGAGGTGACCATTCTCCTGCCGCAACGATTGCTTTATATATTGAGCTGATCTTTTTCCTGTACCTCGCCATGTTCCACCGCATCACTCCTCCGGGCAGAAACTCATCATCATCCTTTGTAGTATCATTAAAGGTATCGAACAGGTTTTCTGCATTATAGAACATGATCCTAAACGGATCAGCCTTCCGCTCCTTCTGTGCCTGAAGTCCAGGGAAACAAAGATAAAGCAGTGCAAAACTCAAGACTATCCTGGAGAGAGTCTTCCTAGAAGGCGTTGATCCACCGGTATCTGCGGGCACTCGTTCCGAATTTTACAGCGAGGCTTAACTCATGCGTTCCGACGCTCTGCCTCCTGATCTCAGTGAGGGTGAAATCATAGGCATATGCAAAATAAAACCTGTCATATTTAAGGCCGAGAAGAAGTATTATCGCATCATTTGTCCTCCACGAAACCCCTGCCCAGTAATCGTTTTTAAAATATGCCCTTGCTGTAAGGTCCATCTGGATTGCTTTGAAGAACATATCTGACGACTTTATAAAGGCTGAAGGTTCCAGCAGCCAGTCGCTCGAAAGTGGGATCTTGTAACCTCCCGTCAGGAAATAGTGTCCAATCTCGGAGTGTCTGTTCTCACCTTTGTTCCCGATCACTATCGCTCCCCTAAGAAGGTTGGTCATGGAAAACCCTATATAATATCTGGTTGTAACGAAGCTCGCCCCGAAATTAAAGTCAGGGATGAACACCGACCTGTCATAATTCAGCAGGTACGGGTCATCCGGATCATAAATAAGCCCGTTTGTATTGATTGCGAACTGGTAGGCGGTCAAAGCCAGCCCGAATGCCAGGTTTTTGGTAAATTCATTGTCTACTTCACCAAGGGGAATGTGATACGCATATGCCAGCTGCAACCCGGTTCTCCTCATTATCCCGTTATAATCGCTGAAAGCGTAGGCCCCGGCTCCGACCTGGCCTCCCTTTGTAGGCCTCACAAGCTTCTTTTTGACAGTGGTCGATTTGGAAATATAGCTGTTGCGAAGTATCCTGGTTTGAAAGCTAAGGGCATAAGTGCTCGGTGGCTCTTTAAGACCCATCCATTGTTCCCTGACGGTCAGGTTCACCGAAGTATAGCCGTCCCGACCGGCAAATGAGGGATTTACCAGGAATCCGTTCATGACGTACTGGCTGTACATCGGAACCTGCTGAGCCTTTGCTTCCAATGGCGCCAGCAGCAGGACAACCGCCGCCGGCAGAACTTTGAACAGGTATATTTTGTTTGACTTCATCTTATTCACCCGATTACCTGATAACACTAATAACCCCTGATTTTGGCGCTGATCCGTCGTTCAGACGAAGAATGTAATGATACGAATCAGTCGGGACAAGCTTCCCGTCAACTGTTCCATCCCACGGATTGGCAGAGATATTGGTGGTCCTGAATACCAGTTTCCCCCACCTGTTGTAAACACTGATCTCTGCTTCCGGATAAAGCTCGATGTTCTTTATTCTCCATTCATCATTATAACCGTCATTGTTCGGAGTGATTATCTCAGGGATCACAACGCACCCGAATGAGCCGGTGAAATCGACCGTAAAGGCCGCAGTTGTGGTACAGAGATCATTGTCGGTAATAGTGACGCTGTAATTCCCTGGTCCAACGCCAGTCCTGTCCCGGGTGGTTGTATGGTCATCCCACTCGTACAGGTACGGCTGTGCTCCCCCGGTAACATTCAGGACAATACTCCCATCGGTGGATTCGGGGCAGCTGGCAGGTGTTACCGTCTCTGACACCTCCATTCCCCGTGGCTCGGTTATGACGACCGAACCCATGACTGTGCATCCGTTTGAATCCGTGACCGTTACCTCATAGCTCCCTGCTGCAAGACCTCCGGCTGAATCAGTCGTCTGCACAGGCGAGGTGCTCCAGCTGTATGAATATGGTGATGTCCCGTTTGACGGAAGTGCAGTTGCAGACCCATCGCTCCCTCCCTGGCACCTGACATCAGTTTTGGTTATGGAGAGTGTCATCTCGGAAGCAGGCTGGCCGATCGTGACCGACCCGGAGATCATGCACCCGTTTGAATCGGTCACTGATACGGAATAGAGTCCGGCACTGAGCCCTGTTGCGGTTTGCGTTGCCTGCACCGGCGAGGTGTTCCACGAGTATATATACGGGCCGGTTCCTCCGTTTACTGCAGCAGTTGTCGTCCCGGCTGTACCTGCGTAACAAACGTTGTCCACACCTGTAACCGTCAGTGAAAGCACCGGCGGCTCGGTTATGATGAAGAGTGTATCAAAAACTTCGGATGCTGCATCAGCAACATGCAGGAGGTAATTCCCCGCAACGAGCGATTCGAATATTCCTGATGCCTGGGGCATCCCGCCGTTGAGGCTGTAGGTATAAGGAGAAGTTCCTCCCCACCCTCTAACTGAAATAACCCCTGTGTTGTTTCCGGCGCACAAAACATTTCTAACCGAGTCAATTATCAATTCCAGCGGTATCCATGGCTGGGTAATGGTAACCGGTACGTCATACGTGCACATTGCCGTATCCCTGACAGTAACCGTATATGATCCTGCGCTGAGCGAAATGAAAGTCTCGGATGTCTGGAACCCGCCGGGTGCAAGCCTGTACATGTAAGGCCCGGTGCCTCCGGATCCTGCAACGGTAACACTCCCGTCACTACCGCCATAAACAGTAACGTTGGTCTGGGAGATGACACTTCCTGAAAGCGCTGATGCAGGCTGAGTGACAACTGCGGATGCAACTCCGGTGCAAAGGTTGCTGTCGGTGATGGTGACTGTGTAGTTACCGGCAGGAACGTCCGCCAGATCCTCAGTCAGGGAACCGTTGCTCCAGAGGAATGTAAAGGGGGAAGCGCCTCCCGTGACGGTAAGGTCGCACGAACCGGTGGTGCTGCCGAAACAAGCGACATCAGTCACCGTTATTACCCCGGAGATTGCCGCTGGCTCTCCCACGATCCCTGAAGCATTCCCAGTGCATCCGTTGGCATCAGTAATCAGCACCGAATAGGTCCCGGCTGTGAGTCCGGTCAGGTCCTGAGTTACTGCACCGTTTGACCACAGGTAAGTTTCAGGTGCCTGTCCGTTCAACACGGTCAGATCGATCGCACCGTCCGAGCCTCCGTTGCACTTTACTCCGGTGATTGAGACTGCGCCGCTCACCGGGGAAGCAGGCTGGGAAACAATGACGCTTCCTGAGGCAATGCAGGCCCGGCTGTCAGCGACTGTTACAGTATAGGATCCTGCCGGCAATCCTGTTGCAGTAGTGCCGGTTTGTGCCGGGACTGTGTTCCAGGAATAAGTGTAAGGCGGTGTTCCTCCAGCTGCAGTCGCTGTGGCTGTTCCGGACGATCCTCCGAAACAGAGTGCATCAGTTTTAGATGTTGTCACAGAAAGCGCAGCGGCAGGCTGGGTGATCACCACAGCAATATTTTTTGTGCAAAGGTTGTTATCGCGTACAGAGACATTGTGATTCCCGGCTGCCAGGTTATTGAAGGTCCCTGAAGCCTGGTAGGCTCCTCCATCAATACCATATGTGTATGGCGGGGTTCCACCTGAACCGGCTGCTGTCACGCTCCCTGTACTTGCACCGAAACAGTTCACATTCGTCTGCGAAGTTATCGAGCCGTCAACTGCAGAGGCAGGCTGGGTGATTGTCACTGGAACGGCAAAGGTGCACAGGTTCTTGTCCCTTACGATAGCAGCATGTGGCCCTGCAGCTAATCCGATGAAGGTCCCTGAAGCCCGAAAGCTCCCACCGTCGATGTTATAGGTGTAAGGGGTGGTCCCGCCCGAGCCGGCCAGAGTTACACTTCCTGTCGAACCTCCGAAGCAAAGCACATTTGTCTGGGAGGTTATGCTTCCCGACAGTGCAACGGCAGGTTCGGTAATGGTCACTGACAGTGTGGCGGTGCACAGGTTGGCATCCCTTACCGAAACACTGTATATGCCAGCGGTAAGAGAGCTGAAAGTGCCGGAAACCTGGAACGATCCCGCTCCCAGGCGATACTGGTATGGCGGGACTCCACCGCTTCCTGCAACCCTAAATGATCCATTGTTCCCGCCTTTGCACGATACGTTGGTCCTGGCCGTCATAGTCTCTTTAACTGCTGCAGCCGGCTGCGTTACGGTTGCTGACGCATTTGCGGTGCAGCCGTTTGCATCGGTAATCGTGACGCTGTAAACTCCGGCAGGAATATTGGCAAGGTCTTCAGTCACAGCACCATTACTCCAGAGGTAACCATAAGGAGGAGTTCCTCCTGTAACTGTCAGGTTGACTGCCCCGGTGGAAGCTCCAAAACACAGGACATTCGTCACGACAACTGATCCGCTGACCGCGGTTGCCGGCTGTGTGACTGTCGCCGGGACCGTAGCAGTGCATCCATGAGAATCGGTTATCACGACTGTATAGTTCCCGGCAGGAATATTGACAAGGTCCTCGGTCACAGCACCATTATTCCACTGATAGCTATAAGGAGAGGTCCCGCCCGACGCCGTCAGGTCTATCGCTCCGGTGGATGCACCACGACAGGCAACATTCGTGACATTCGCAGAGCCGGAAAGCGCTGCTGCCGGCTGGCTGACATTAAATGTTGTGACCGCGGTGCAGTTTTTCGAGTCCCGGACTGTTATTGAATAAGGTCCGGCAACAAGACCGCTGAAGATGTTCTGGCCCTGATAAGCCCCAACGTTAATGCTGTACTGGTAAGGGGGCGTTCCTCCATCAGCCACGACCGTGGCTGATCCGTCTGAACCTCCGAAGCAGCTAACATCAGTCCTGGCTGAAACCATTATTGAAACGACCGCCGGCTGGGTGATCACAAAGGGAATATCGAAAGTGCAAAGAAGGGCATCCCTGATGTGAGCGGTGTGATTCCCGTGTGTGATCCCGGTAAATGTCCCGCTTCCCTGCCACGAACCGCCGTCAACCGAATACATGTATGGAGCAAGTCCTGATCCGGCGTCAGCGGCAACAGTTACTGAACCATCCGAAGCCCCGTTGCACGATATATCTGTCAGGGAAGTTATCGTACCGCTAAGGTTAAAAATTGAAATATTCAAAACTGAAGATCCTTCGCACAGAGGGTCATTTCCTGCAGAAACCGAGATAGTGCCGATGGGGCCTGTTCCCCACCTTACGGTGACATAATTATCTGTTGTGGCCCCACCTGCGGTTACGCTGCCTCCTGTCACCGTCCATATCTGGCTTGTAAAAGTTCCCGTAAGGGTATATGTCAATTCTGAACCTGCACACACACTGGTCACAGGGCTGCTGAAAGCCGGGACAGGCACCGGGATGACCGTAACGCTGTCGGTTACAGTGGATTCACACTGGCCGCCCCCGAACAATACATTCGGCTGGCTGATTGTGGCGACCACTGTGCCTTGGGTAATCCCGAGGTTCCACCTTACCTGTATGCGGCTCGTGTCGGGATCAGCGGTCAGGATTGTGCCGTTTGTGACTGCCCAGGAATAGGTCGCTGCCGGCTTATAGGTAACTGAATAGCTGCTGACTTCCCCTTCACATGCCTCAGACCCGTGCATCGTTTCATTATTGAATACGGTCCCGGTCTTGTTGATCCTCATCTCTGAAGAATCTCTGCATCCCTCGCCGTCAGTTATAGTAAGCCTGATCCTGTACCAGCCGTTTGCCATCGTATTGTTGAAGAAGGGTGATGCGAGTATGCTTGTGCTGAAGAACTGGAGTGACGGGGGCAATGGGATGATCACCATAAAGGGTTTCGCCGGAGGGTTGAGCCCTTTCCACAGGTAAGAATAGTTGCCGTCGCCACCTTCAACCTCGGCCTGGTACAGCGCCAGCGTCGGTGCAAGATCACAGCTGGTCAATGCCATTCCGGCAATATCCAGCGTGGAAGACACACTTATTGTTATGTTTTTTGAGGCCGAATTGCCATGCTGATCCTGAGCAGTGAGGGTAACAGTTTTATTGCCAAGATCATCGCAGGTAAATGTGTTGGGAGCGACGGAAAGAGTGACCGGTCCGCAATTGTCAAAGCTGCCGTTGTCAACGTCGCCTGGCAAAAGCGTGGCATTACCTGACGGATCCAGGACGAGATTATATGCCTTCACATTCACTGAGGGTGATATGGTATCCATGACAGTCACCTGTGCGGTACATGAGGCAGAATTCCCGGAATCATCGGTCCCGGTGAGAGTAACCGAAACCGGCGAACCAGTATCGGAACAGTCAAAGCTGGTTCTGCTCAATGACATGGTTGGAGCAGCTGAGCAATTATCAGCCGAACCATTATCAATATCAGCTATAGTGAGGGTCCCCCGGCCCGTTGCATCAAGGTAAAGGGTGAAACTCCTGCAGGCCATTGAAGGAGCCGTATTATCACTTACAATTACCGTAGCGGTACATGTACCCGTAAGCCCTTCATTGTCGGTAACTGTTAGTGTAACATTATTGCTTCCTGCCTGGGAGCATGTAAATGTATTCGGCGTCACCGACCGGCTGACTATCGTTCCGTCCGGATCATATGATCCCCCATCGACATCCGGACCAGAGATACTTACAGTACCGCCCGGACCAAGCTGGACAGATATGTTCCTGCAGACTGCAACAGGGGGAAGCAATGGCCTGTTATTATTTTCAACAGCAAATAAGGTGCTCCGGCTAAGAAGGATCAGAAACGGAAGAAACAGCAGAACACCCGAAATTTTGGCAGAACGAATCCCACACCACCGGGAACTGCTCATGGAAACTCCGGAATCCCGGCCCTTCCCCCGGATATCCTTTCCGGACAAAAAAATGCTCCGTACATTACTTCTGAGGTTCATACAGGTCAGATTCAGGTTTCTTCCAAAAACGTAATACTAAATATATCAGACGGTTAAGGTTTTATCTAATAAAAGAACACAAATCCCTAATCGGATTTTTTTCAGCTCAGCAATCCATTACAGGCTAATGTATTAAAAATTGCAACACCCGTAACAGGGCAATTTGTATCTCTTATCAACATATTAACAATACTTATAAAAAACGAGTCACCAATCACTATTATTATAACGTGAATTAGTTCATAATGAGGGAAGACAAGCCAATTGCCCCCAATTTTTTGGAAAGATGAAAATCTGGGTTATATTTGCAGTCGCTTTTCCGGGCGCTGTTGGACAGCATTGGAAACAAGCGGTCGGTGAAGAGAGAAAAGGGCGATTAGCTCAGCTGGTTCAGAGCACCTGCCTTACAAGCAGGGGGTCGGCGGTTCGAACCCGTCATCGCCCACAAGCTGATATTAAGGGAGTTACAGGCAAAGTGACACCCTTCTTTTTTAATGGTTCGGCTAACTGCTGACAAACAAGCTGGAGGCTGTTTGTGTCTCTTGCCCTGATCTCCCGGGAATGTCCGGATCACCTTTCATTTCAAAAACTTATCAATACCTGCATAACTAAACAACCGCATGTCAAAATAAATGTACCCGGATTGTGGCGGTGTGTTGTCAAGCCGCAGAAGGTTCGAATCCCGATAGGAGCAAAAGAAACTGACAATCATCCAAAAAAAAGAGGGTGCCCTTTTGAGACACCCTCTTTAAGAATCTAATATATACAGATTAATCTTTAACGCATCTTGCTGATTTACCTGCCTGCTTTTCAACAGCTCCCTTGTATACCCTGGTTTCACCGCTTTCCAGCCTGCGATACCATGCTATGAGTGCCGTGTTTTCAGTCGATGTCCAGAAGTAACCGATTGTGCCCAGTCCGTAGGTCACACCATCGGCGAAGTACCTGTAACCTCCGGGAAGAGCATTGAATCCGATGGTGTTGGTACCATTGCCGCTGAGATTCCATCCCGAGGTGCTCTTAAGCTGGGTCCCCTGGTCTGTTCCTCTCCATCCCCATACATCAATGTCTGCTTCAGGTATGCCGATCGACAGCTCCATAGCATTGAAGTCTGCATCTGATGCAACATGCCAGCCTGTAGGACACAGTTTGCCCTGATCCACTGCAAACCAGTTATAGAGGGCCCCATAGGTATCCTTATTGGCTATATCATTTGCATACCAGCAATATGCATCCGTATTAAGTGCCTGCCATGACCCGTTGTCTGTGACATTCGGGATATTGCTGTTGTCATTGTATTTGGTTGTCTTCAGGTTTTCAGACATCCAGATCTGGTTTCCGATCTTCACAACATTGTATGTATTGCCATCGGCATCCCCGAGGAGGGTAATAAAGGCCAGCTGGCTGCCGTAAGCTGTTCCGGCTTCATTTGTTGCGTATGAACGCACATAATAAGGTGTACCTGTTGTCAGTCCGGTCATGCTGCTTGTAAAGCTGCCTGTTCCGGTGCCATTGGTGGTGTGAGAGCCGGCAATTGTAGGATTGGCTGCTATTCCCCAGCAAACACCTCTTCCAGAGATTGTTCCGCCTCCTGCTGAAGTAATGTTACCACCTGTTGAACCAGTCGTGGTATTGATCGAAGTGACTGGCGCGGTAGTCAGAACTGCGAGTGTCACAGGGCTGGCATCAAATGAAACCTCATTTCCGTATGCAGTTCCTGCACTGTTGGTTGCATATGCCCTTACATAGTAGGTTTCACCCGAAGTAAGGCCTGTAATGCTGCTTGTGAATGCACCGGTTCCGTTACCGTCGGTTGTGTGTAAACCTGTTGCAACAGGACCAGTCGTGGTTGCCCAGCATACACCGCGGGCTGTAACTGTTCCGCCGCCTGAAGCTGTGACATTACCACCTGACGAGGCAGACGTCTGCGTAACGGCAGATATAGCTGCAGTTGTCACAGTCGGCATTACAACGAGAGTGGTGAAAGTAAGGTCGCTGCCATATGCGGTGCCAGTACTGTTGGTTGCATATGCCCTGTAATGGTAGGTTGTACCTGGCAGAAGGCCTGTAAGGTTGCTGGTAAAGGTACCGGTCCCATTCCCGTCAGATGTTTTGCTTCCGGCTATTGTCGGGTTTGCGGTTGTTGCCCAGCAAACACCTCTTGCGGTAACAGATGCGCCGCCGTCGGCTGTTACGTTACCTCCTGATGTTGCGGTGGTCCCTGTCGGGTTGGTAGCAACTGTTGTTGTAACGGTCGGAACGACAATCTCGCTTGTCGTAAAGGTGACCTCGTTGCCATAAGCTGTGCCAATGCTGTTGGTTGCATAAGCCCTGAGATAATAGGTCGTATGTGCTGTAAGTCCGGTGACCGTACTGGTGAATTCACCAACACCGTTTCCGTCGGAAGTGTGCAAGCCTGTTGCAACAGGACCTGTTGTGGTTGCCCAGCAGACACCGCGAGCTGTAACCGCAGACCCGCCGTCAGCGGTGATATTACCTCCGGAGGTCACACCTGTGGTGGTAGGATTGGTTGGAGTGGCAGTCGAAAGTGTAGGTACTACTGCTACGGTGGTGAATGTAAGGTCCGTGCCGTAAGCCGTTCCCGAGCTGTTGGTTGCATAAGCCCTGATATGATACAAGGTTCCGGGGGCAAGGCCGGTAAGGTTGCTGGTGAAAGTCCCGGTTCCGGTTCCGTCTGAGGTCTTGTCATTGGTTGTGGTCGGGTTTGCCGTGGTTGCCCAGCAGACACCCCTTGCAGTGATTGAAGCACCGCCGTCAGCAGTGACGTTACCGCCTGAAACTGCCGTCGTGGAAGCTACATCCGAGGCAATCGTTGTGGTGACAGTGGCAGCCACAACCTGGCTCGTGGTGAAGGTTACTTCGTTGCCGTAAGACGTTCCCTCACTGTTGGTAGCATAAGCCCTTACATAGTAGAGTGTGTTTTCTGTAAGGCCCGTAAGGCTGCTTGTAAAACTACCGGTTCCCTTACTGTCACTGGTTTTTGAATTAGTGATAGTCGGTTTCGTTGACGTTCCCCAGCAAACCCCCCTGGCAGTGACTTCTGCACCTCCGTCAGAGGTAACATTTCCACCTGATGTTGCGGTCGTGACAGTTACGTCAGTAACCGCGGTGGTAGTTACTGTCGCTGGGTCTGCTTTCTTTTTGCAGCCGTCAAGCACTGCGATTCCTGAAAGCAGGATGATGACGGTTAGAACATTTAAAAACTTTTTCATAATGATTAAAGATACGGTTAAGATTAGTAGATGCTTTAGTTAATATGTTTACAAACGATATTAAGCCTGAGATATTATACTGACTGCCGAACATTTTAGAAAATCTTAAAATATCCGGCAGTCAGGAAAAATCCGCAGGTAATATAACTCTAGTCTTTAAGGCATCTTACATATTTTCCGCCTTTTATGGAAACAGCTCCCCTGTAAACCCTTGCTTCTCCACTATCCATCCTCCTGTACCAGGCGAGGTCACTGCTGTACAGGGAGGATGACCACCAGTATGTAAGGGTGCCAAGTGAATAGAAGTAACCGTCGATGGCAAACCTGTATCCTGACGGAAGGCCGGTGAAACCGCTCGTATTTGTACCATCCCATCCCGATGTGGTTTTCAGCTTGGTCCCTTCATTTGTGCCGCGCCAATCCCACAGATCGAGCTGATCGGAGGCCATCCCGAGATAGGTCTCAAGGGTCTTGAATTCATTGTCCGAGGGCACATGCCAGCCGGTCGGACAGAGATTGCCTGTCTCGATCGTGTACCAGTTGTAGATAGCACCGTTAATCGGCTTGTTCGCAATGTCGTTCCCATACCATGAGTAAGCAGGGGTGGTGAGTGTTGTCCAGGCACCATTATCCGTCACATTGGGAATGGAGCCATGGTCATTGTATGTTGTGGTCCTCAGGTTCTCGCTCATCCACATCTGATTCCCGATCACTACAGTTTTGTAAATGTTGCCTTCCACGTCGGTTGTTGATGATGAAAAGCTGATCTGGTTCCCGTATGCAGTTCCTGCACTGTTAGTCGCATAGGCTCTTACGAAATACTGCGTCTCGTTCGACAGCCCTGTCATTGAGCTTGTGAAGCTTCCCGTACCTGATCCGTTCGAGGTGTGCTGGTCAGTTATCACCGGATTCTGTGAGGTGCTCCAGCATATTCCCCTTCCAGTCACGCTTCCGCCGCCGTCTGAGGTGATATTGCCTCCCGAAGCGGCCGAATTTGTGGTAACCGAAGATATAACCGCCGTGGTAAGGGTTGCCAGGTTTATCTGCTGGGCCGTGAATACTACTTCATTTCCGTAGGATGTTCCCATACTGTTCGTGGCATATGCCCTTACGTGGTATTCAGTTTCGGCTGTGAGCCCGGTCAGACTGCTCGTAAAGCTTCCTGTCCCTGACCCGTCGGATGTATGGGAATCCGTAACTACCGGGTTAGCTGAAGTCTTCCAGCATACACCCCTTGCAGTTACTGTCGCACCGCCCGAAGCTGTCACATTTCCGCCGGAAGTTGCGGATGTCTGGGTAATCCCGCTGATTATAGCCGTGGTTACTGAGGGAGCGACTGCAGTAGTCGTGAATGTGAGATCGTTTCCGTAAGCCGTACCGACGTTGTTAGTCGCATAGGCCCTTATATGATATAAGGTTCCAGGCTGAAGGCCTGTAAGGTTGCTCGTAAAAGTCCCGGTTCCATTTCCATCGGAGCTTTTGCTCCCCGAGATGGTCGGATTCAGAGTCAGTGACCAGCAAACCCCGCGGGCAGTGATTGATGCACCCCCGTCAGATGTAATGTTGCCTCCGGACACGGCAGTAGTTGATGCGACAGGATTGGGGGAAGTCGTGGTCAGGGTAGCCAGGGCCAGTGGATCAGTCGTGAATGGCAGTTCATTTCCATAGGCTGTTCCCGCACTGTTCGTGGCATAAGCCCTGACGTAATATTGAGTGTTTGGCGACAGTCCGGTCATTGGGCTTGTGAAGCTTCCGGTTCCGGATCCGTCAGAAGAATGCGCACCAGTTGCAAGAGGGCTGGGAGAAGTGCTCCAGCAAACGCCCCTTGCGGTTATAGGCGACCCCCCATCTGTAGTAATGTTACCGCCTGAACTGGCCGAGGTCCTTGTTACATCCCCGATAGTTGCAGTGGTTATAGTTGCAGTGGTCGAAGCGCTTGTGAAGGTCAGGTCGTTGCCGTAGCTGGTCCCGACACTGTTGGTCGCATATGCCCTGACATGGTAGGCCGTCCCTGGCACCAGGCCGGTAAGGTTGCTCGTATAAGTCCCTGTTCCTGAGCCGTCAGCAGTTTTGCTGTCTGCAGTCGTGGGATTCAATGCAGCGCCCCAGCAGACACCCCTGACAGTGACAGAAGCACCTCCGTCAGTTGTTATTGATCCGCCCGAGACTGCAGCTGTCGGAGTAACCGAAGTCACAGCCTCTGTGGAAAGCTCCGGAAGCCCCAGGGGATTTGTGGTAAAGGACAATTCATTTCCGAATCCTGTGCCTGCACTGTTCGTTGCGTAAGCCCTGACATAGTATAAGGTATTGGGCTGCAGATCGGTAAGTGCGCTTGAGAAAGTACCTGTTCCGTTGCCGTCGGATGTGTGTGAACCTGTGACCACCGGGCTATGGGTGGTTCCCCAGCATATTCCCCTTGCAGTCACCTCTGCACCGCCGTCCCCGGTAATGTTACCGCCCGATGCAGCTGAGTTAATGGTAATTCCTGTCACAGTTGCTGTAGTCATTGCCGGAGGATCAGGTTTCTTCTTGCAACCGTTAATTAGTACAAGTCCAAAGATTCCCAGAACAATAACTCCCAGGATGAAAGATAATGAACGTAGCTTCATCTATAAAAATTTAAGTAAATAATTAACTGCGAAATTCGAATTAAATTGTTTTACTAATGAATTTGTATTGCATCAGATAAAAGTCAGTCATTGAAAATCAGGATCAAAGAAAATCCTCTCGCCGGTTCCTGCAAAATAATTTTGACAATGAGCCATTAACCGGTGATTAAAATCCCGATTTGAACAGTTTACTAAAAATTCAGAACAATGATTCACCGATCAGGATACGTGGTTTTCGTGCTAGTTTTTTAGGCATCTCACCGACATACCGTAGTTGGTATCGCTGAGGTTCCTGAAAAGCTTGCTTTCGTCATATTGCAGTTTCCTGTACCATGCAGACGGAGTAAGGAATGATGAAGTCCACCAGAATCCGTAGAGTTCAAGGTTGTCAAACTGACCCGTATCGAGCCTATACCCCCCGGGGAGGGCCGTAAAGCCTGTATCATTCGTTGCATCAGTGTTTGGAGCGGTCCAGTGAACCGTTCCGGCCTCTTTCAGCTTTCCCCCCGCAACTAATTCCCCTAACAGGAAATTTGAGAGGGTATACCAATCAGTGTCAGTCGGGACGTGCCATCCGGTCGGGCATAGTTTACCCGAATTGACGGCATACCAGTTGTATAAACCTCCATAAAGTGCCTTATAGGAAGAAGCATCATTGTTGTACCAGCAGCAGCCTAATGTGGTAAGATTAGACCAAGCGGTATTATCTGTTACAACAGGGATCGATGTTCCATCATTGAGCTTGGTTGTCTTAAGGTTCTGATCTATCCATAATTGTGTTCCGATCCTGAGCACATCATATACATTCCCGTCCCTGTCGGTTACCGTAGACGGGTCAGTGGTAAATGTCTTGTCGGAACCATAGGAGGTTCCCACACTGTTGGTGGCGTATGCCCTGACGTGATACAGGGTATTTAAGGTCAGCCCGGTTATGGTGCTTTCAAATGTTCCGGTACCTGTTCCGTCTGATGTTTTTTCGCTGGAGATTGTAGGATTCAATGTTGTACTCCAGCATACTCCCCTGGCTGTGACAGTTGAACCACCGTCGCTGGTTATGTTCCCGCCCGAGGTACCGCTTGTGGTCGAAGTCGCAGAGGCATCTGTCGTCGTAACGACCGGAACTACCGGGCTTGTTTTAAAGGAGATCTCCTGTCCGTAACTTGTGCCGACTGAATTTACCGCGTAGGCTCTAATATAATAAGTTGTATTGCCGGTCAGACCGGTAAGCGTGCTTGTGAATGGGCCCGAACCGGTACCATCATTCGTAGAATTGTCCTCAACCAACGGGCTTGTGTGAAGGGCCCAGCAGACACCCCTTTGCGTAACGGACACACCTCCTTCCGCAGTAATGTTCCCACCTGAAACAGCTGAGGTCTGCGTAACCGAACTTACAGTCGATGTGGTAAGGCTTGGGACCGTTAAATCTCCCGTCTTAAAAGTGATCTCATTTCCATATCCTGTCCCGATTTTGTTGGTGGCATATGCCCTTACATAATAAGTGGAATTAGGGGTAAGCTGGGTTAATAGGCTCTCAAAGTTCCCAGTCCCGTAACCATCGGTTGTTCTTGTACCATCGACCGTGGGTGCTTTCCTTGCACTCCAGCAGACTCCCCTGACAATTATGTCGACATTCCCGTCACTTGTGATCTTTCCGCCTGTCTTTGCCGTTGTTGGAGTTATTTCGGAAATCGAGACTGTCGAGAGCGTTGGGATCTTTTCTCTTTTGCAGCCCGGTACCGAAAGTATTGTGGCTACTATAAAAACAGCTAATAAATAAGAAGCCCTTTTCAAAATTCACTAAATTTTAAATATTAAAAAACGGTAGCATCTCCCTTAATATTACAGAACGGTAGCATAAAATTACATAATTTTTTTTTACCGGAAGGTGGATTAGCCTAAAATAAACAAGGGAGGCCAGGTAAAACCTGACCTCCCTGCCAACAACACCTGTGCAAAATTAAAACATACGGAAAGTTCTGGATCTTAAACTGATAGTTACTTATCAGTGCCCTTTAAATCTTCACCGGGTCCTTTTGCCAGTTTCTTATAGGTCATAAACCATGTAAGCTGGTAAACATCCGACGCTTTGTTCTCAGCCATTTTTTTGGCTTCATTCTCATTAAGGTATGGCACAAATACATCATTCCCGGCTCTCCAGTCGGCGGGTGTGCTTACATGATAGTCATCAGAGGTCTGTAAAGCAGTGAGAGTCCTAATGATCTCGTCAGTATTCCTGCCGATTGTAATGGGATAAAAGAACATTGCCCTCAGTACATTGTTCGGGTCAATTATAAATACCCCCCTGACATCCCTGGTGGTGTTGGTCTGTGAATGTATCATTCCATAAAGTTTGGCAACAGAAAGATTCGCATCTGAGACCAGCGGGAACTTGATCTTTTCCGAACCCCTGTCTTTAAAATTAATTTGTTCGAGTGCCTTTTTCCACTCAGTGTGAGTATCCAGGGCATCCGTTGAAATCACAACAAGCTGGGTCTTAATCCTATCAAATTCGTGTTGCAGATTAGCCAGTTCCAGAATTTCGGAAGAGCACACAGGTGTGAAATCCTGTGGATGACTGAATAATACTTTCCATTCCCTGCCATAATCGTCGGGGAAATTAATCCTGCCCTGAGTCGATTCAGCCGTGAACGAAGGAGCCTTTTCACCAAGCAGCGGGATTCTGAAATTTCTGTCCTCTTTCTTCTCCTGTGACCAAAGGTTAGTTACGGAAAATAGGACGATCAGGAACAAAAACATCTTTTTCATAGTCGTCAATTTAAATAAGAATTAGACTCAATAAACATTGAGAAAGCTGTCTTTGTTCGATCAGGTTCCTTATTTAATGTGAAGGTTATGTTAAATTATATTAATTGATTGTTAAACAATATATTATCATCGAAAAAGCTGCCACCTTCATATGGGATGGGGGTCAGACAGTAAAAGGCTGCTTTTCGGGGGTATTGTAGGGTATCGTAAAACGGAAGACGGTTCCTTCTCCGGGATGGGAATTGAGCCATATCTTTCCGCCCAGGAGTTCCACATATGCCTTGCAGATGGAAAGGCCGAGGCCGGTCCCGCCGTATTTCCTTGAAACATGGTTATCCACCTGGAAAAACCTTTCAAATATCTTTTTGTGATGTTCCTGCGGAATGCCGATCCCGGTATCATTGACGAAAAACTCCAGGAAATCGCCATGCAAAGTATACCCGAAGCTTACCGCCCCTTCCTTTGTGAATTTTATCGCATTGCTTATAAGGTTCGAAAGGACCTGTATGAGCTTGGTCGTATCGGTAAGTATCAATGACCTGGCATCCGGCAAGCCGGTCTGAAGCGTCATTGAAATGAGATCCGTTTTCTCCCTGTAACTGAATTGTTCATTAAGGTTCCTGAGGGTGGAATTCAGGTTCATTTCCTTTATATTAACCTTCACCTGGCCGCTTTCGATATTTGCAATATCGACGATGTCGTTGATTATTGAAAGGAGCTGGCTTCCGCTCTGGAAAATAATATCGATGAACTGACGCCTTTCCGCGTCAGTGGTGTCGGGTTCATTCAGAAGGGCAGAGAATCCGATTATCGCGTTCATGGGTGTGCGGATTTCGTGCGAGACATTATGGAGAAATGCCGTCTTAAGCCTGTCGCTCTCCTCGGCTTTTTCCTTGGCAGCGATAAGATCCGATTCAGCTTTTTTCCTCTGGGTTATATCCCTGAAGCTCCATACCCGCCCGACACTCTTGCCGGAGATTTTCTGTGGCTGTGAGTAGCGCTCGAAGACGCGGCCGTCCTTAAATTCGAGCATATCGGATGTAACAAGCTCAGGATTGGAGTAGAATTTCCTGACTATCCTGACAAATTCATCCGGGTCTGCCAGCTGATCCATGACAAATTTCAAAGCCTCGCTATCATTCTTTAGTTCCATTATCTCCTCCGAGATACCCCACATCTCCGAGAATTTACGATTATGCTGTATTATCTTCCCCTGATTGTCAACAACAAGGAGCCCGTCTGCCGTTGATTCAAGGGTGGCTTTGACCAGTGAAAATGATCTTTCAATTTCAGCTTCCGCCTGTTTCCTCAGGGTAATGTCCTCGACCATCGCGAGAAAGTACTGGATCTCGCCGCTCTTGTCCCGGATCAGGCTTATAGTCGTTGAGCCCCAGATAAATGACCCATTCTTCCTGATATATCTTTTTTCCGTGTTGAAAACCGGGATCTCCCCTGCAGCCAGCTTCATGATCAGTAGCTCATCATTTTTGATATTGTCCTGATGAGTGAACATCCTGTATGTCCGCGATTTCAGATCCTCTTCCTCATACCCGAGCATCCTGCAGAAGGCCTCGTTTGCCCTTATTATCCCAAGGTCCTTCCCGGTCATGATCACCCCGATCGGGCTCGACTCGAAGATCTTCCTGAACCGCTCCTCACTTTCGCGAAGGGATTTCTCGGCCAGTTTGCGCTCTGTAACATCACGGCATATCGACTGGTAATATTTAACACCTTCAATTTCGACCTTTCTCGCACTGATTTCAACAGGCAGGGTGCTCCCGTCCCTGCGTATGTGCGTGGTCTCAAAAGTTGCATATCCGATTTCGTCAAGGGTCTTCTTCTGTTTTGGCATATCCTTTACGAACCCGGGTGCTCTTATTTTTGAAAGGTTCATCCCGATCAGCTCTTCCCTGGTATACTGGTATACCTCGCACGCCCTGTCGTTCACTTCTATTATGACATAGTTCCTGTCAGCCAGGAAAATTATGTCGTTTGCGTATTTCAGGATGTAGTCGAAATGCTCCCTCAGCGCCAGGTGATCGACCTGGGCCTCATACTTCTCCCTGTAAAACCGTGCATTCTCGTTCCATTCTATCAGCCCTAGCAACAGGCCGATTATCACAATGAACAGGATTATTATGACGATTATTAAAGTCATCTGGCGGTTCAGCACAGAAAGGATCTCATTCTGATCAATTTTTGCGACCAGGTACCATGACGAACCCGGCACCTTTTTCATTACCGCAATAACCGATGCCCCCCGGTAATCCGTAGCCGCATCGGTTTCCTCAATTCCTGAAGCCGCCATTACTTCCGGCAGCTGCTTCTTTGAGACCGGTGCACGAAGTATCAGCTCAGAATTCTTCTTGAATTTCAGTTCACTAAGATATACGACTTCATCGTTCTCGACCCTGATGAGGTAGGATTCAGCGGTCTTGCTTGGTACCGGCCAAACCTGGACAAGCGGATACAGCACCTCGTAAGGATCAATATTCAGCAGGATGAATCCAAGAGGCGGCTTCTCCCCTTGTCTTCCCGCCGGGAGTGGTATTATCAGGTCGATAAGCGCTTTTTCGGGCTTGCCGCATATCTGGAGATCAGTCAATGTGCCGGTCCTTGCAGAAAGGAGGTCCGGAAGCGACTCTTTTATCCTGTCACATACGGATGAATCCCTGTTAGAAGTATAGCTTTTTAACGATCCGGTTGAGTCAAGAAGGAAAGCATCCTTGTAAACGGAACTTGCAGTCAGTGAATTAAGGATATCACTGATTTCTGACTTCGTTGTGCCCTTTTCCCGGCCCAGGAGGTAACCAGAGAATTCATTAATAAAAGGGGTGTTGCCGCTGATAAGCAAGGCATCACTAATCCTTTCATTGCGCCATTGGGCTATTTGCCTTACTTTCAGGTCAGTAATTGCAGCAAGATCCAGCTTCTTATCTTTCAGCAGCCTGAATTTCTGGCTTTTGAAATAAACAAATCCAATCACGATGCTGCTTGTCGATACAATGATAAACAGGATTACCAATAGCCATGGGGTCGCCGGTTTCTTATCGTGTAGAATCATTCTCCCTGCCCGATCAGAATCAAATTAGGTTTACGCTGACACTTCGCCGGAGTATTGAATCAAGATACCTGCGACCGGTAAAATGAATCAGCAATAAAGGATAACGAGGATTTTACTTTTTTCTTATGATGAGGGACGCCAGAATTGAGATAAGTAAAATGCCAACTATTATGGCAAGGGAAATAAATATCGGTATTTCAAGATGAAAATATGAAACCAGCATTTTTGTGCCGACAAATGTCAGGACAAAGGCAAGACCGATCTTCAGGTACCGGAAAATTGACATTATTCCCGAGATGGCAAAATAGAGCGACCTCAGCCCGAGAATCGCAAAAATATTCGAAGTATAGACAATAAAAGTGTCATGGCTCACCGCAAGGACTGCAGGAATGCTGTCTACGGCAAAGATCAGGTCGGACGATTCAATTACGATCAGGACAAGGAACAAAGGTGTTGCATACAATTTACGGTCCTGCCGCACAAACAGCCTGTCCCCATGCAGTGTATCACTTACTGGGAATATTTTCCGGAAAAACCTGACCAGCCTGTTTTTTTCGGGATCAACAGCTGTTTCTTTCTGAATCAGCATCCTTATCCCGGTCACGACAAGAAATCCGCCGAAAATAATTATTAGCCAATCGAACCGGTTGATGAGGGTCACGCCAGCAAAGATGAAAAGGCCCCTCATTACCAGGGCACCGAGAATACCCCAGAAAAGAATCTTATGCTGGTAGTGCGGTTTTATGGCAAAAAATGAGAAGATGAGGATAAAAACAAAAATATTGTCCACACTGAGTGAATACTCAATGACGTATCCGGTCAGGAACTCAAGGGCTTTTGTCCTGCCCATCTCCGCGTAAACGAATGCGTTGAAGATCAGGGCAAGCAATATCCAGATAGTGCTCCACAACAGGGCTTCCCTGACAGCTATCTTGTGCGCCCTTTTGTTAAACACTCCGAGATCGAGGGCAAGCATGATGAAGATGAAGAGATGAAACCCTGCCCAGAAATAAATGCTCACACCCATAAAACTGAGTTAATCTGCAAATCTAACAAAAACATTTATCACTGTGCCTCCGGCAGTGTTTAAAGCAGGCTTATCATAATGATTCGGAATATTTTCCTGAACGTTGGTCAGGTTCCGGCAGTGAAACCAGAAACTTTATTACTTTTAAGCCTGTTTTTAGAAAAAGTTATGTCCAGGACAATTTCAACAATTTTAGCTGCAACACTTATTGCCTTCCTGATACCGGGAAAGAGCAGCTCTCAGAGCCGCCGGCCGGGCGAAAGCAGGATAAACTCAAGAGACCTTGAAACATATGTGACATTCCTCTCCTCCCCGCTCCTGAAAGGGCGCTCAAACGGGGAACCTGAGCTTGAGATCGCAGAGAACTATATTGCATCGCAGGCCTCACTGATGGGGCTCAAGCCGGCTAACGGCCAAAGCTTCTTCCAGTCATATGCCGTTATGAAGAAATCGGTCGACTACAAAAGGTCAAAGATCCAGCTTGCCGGAGACGGAAAGGATACGGTCACGCTCGACGAGGAGTTTGTCCAGCTTCTTCCCCAGGGTGCCTCAGATTTCGTCATCGAAGGGGACCTGGTCTTTGCCGGGTATGGGCTGAGATCTGACAAATTCAAGTACAATGACTTTGAAAATCTAAAGCTTGAAGGGAAAATAGTCCTCATCATGAACAGGTCGCCACTTTCGGAAGACGGAAAAACCAACCTGTTTGACGATCCTTCGCTGAAGATGTTCGGAGGCCTTCAGACAAAGATCACCCCGCTGGCCTTTTCAAAGGCAAAAGCTGTGCTGATAGTTCCCGATCCCAAATCAAGCTTCTCGTCAATTGATGAACAATATCCGGGAATTGCCGGAGAGATGAAGTCGGCCAGGTATCTTAAGGGAGCCAAACAACAGACCATGGATATGCCGGGCTTCCCCAAAATAATTTTTGTCACCCGTAAGTTTGCAGATGAAATACTGAGCGGAACAGGTCAGAAGCTTGATGAGCTGCAGCGGAAAATTGACTCGACCCTGAAGCCATCCTCGTTCGATATTCCGGGAAAAAAGCTCAAGCTGACCGAGGTATCGATGACCGAGGAGCTGGAGATGAGAAATGTTGCCGGTATGATCGAGGGCAGCGATCCTGTGCTCAGGAATGAATTTGTCGTCTATTCCGCACATGCGGATCATATAGGCGCTGCGGGAGGGAAGGTGAACCAGGGCGCTGATGATGACGCCTCCGGGTGTGCAGCCATACTTGACATTGCAGGTGAATTTCAGGGCCTCAGGAGAAAGCCGCTGAGATCGATCCTGTTCCTCTGGGTCTCCGGGGAAGAGATAGGACTTTTCGGATCGCAGTCATATGTTGGCAATCCGCTTGTCCCTCTCGATAAAACAGTCTGTGACATTAATATGGATATGATAGGAAGGGATAAAGGCCCTGCTGATACAACAGCCGGCACCCCGATGACTGGCCCGAAAGGGGTATTTGTCATAACCGATAACCAGAGCAAGGACCTGATGGCAATTGCGGCAGAGGCAGACAAAAGGTCACCGGTTGATTTTGATTTCAGCCTCAGCGGAAGAAATCACCCGCTGCAGCTGTTCCAGCGAAGCGATCATTTTAATTTCGTCAGGAAAGATATCCCGGTGCTTTTCTTCACCGGCGGCCTCCATACAGATTATCATACACCTGGAGATATAGTTTCAAAGCTTGATTTTACCAAGATGGAGCTTGTCGCAAAGGTGGCTTTCGATATCGGGTATTCAGTGGCCAACAGGAAGGCCCGCCTGGTAGTCGACAATCCATACAGCAAGTGGTGATCTGATCAGCGCCGTTTTTCCTGGTTCCCCGGAGTGTAGAATGTCTGTTGGGGAACCGAGTATTTCAGGTCCACATCACTGATCCCGTCATTGTCAGCGTCCTTCATGCTGCGGATATATTCCATGAGGGCGAGCCATTCCTTCCCTTCCTGGACCCCTTCAGCCCCGGCATCGAAATGGATGACGGCCGCTGACATATCCTTCACCGGGCGCCCGTTAACATCCTTAGGTACCACCCTGATAAGCCCGAAGCTCTTTTTCTTTATTATCCCTATGAATTTCAGCATGTATGAATTTGCGGTGACCGAGTAGAGCCGTTTGTCCTTCCCCGAAAAATCAACAATCACAGGATTCCCGTCCCTGCCGCTTATCTCGATTTTCTTTATTTTCCTGAGCATCCCACCGCCAGGATTGAACTCCGCCCTCAGTCCGGAATAAAAGCAATAGTTCGAGGGGGCTGATTTGTATGCGACCTGGAGGACCTCCAGCACGTTCCTTAGTTCCCTGCCTGTCAGGTAGAGCCTTGCAAGCGGATATCCGGGGATATTGTCACCGCCGGATCCCAGCGGCATCACCCTGAAAACATCTGCCGGCGACAGAATCCCGGGTACAATCCGGTCGCGTATCACTCCCACCGCAACCATTGCGATATCTGTTCCCTCACTGCTGTGCCTGTTGACCGAATAACGTATTGCATCCGCAACCATTGGACCCAGGTTGCTCGATTTGAAATCACCCTGTTCATTGCATTCAAGGGGAAATCCTGATTCACCAACCGCTTCAGTGTAGCTAAGTCGCAGTGGAGCCAGTATCTCCCTTGTCACTTCCTCCTGGCCGGTCCTTACAAGCTTGTCGGTTTCCTGGTCCCCGGCAATGGAGTCATTTATCGCAATCAGCCTGTAGCTGACCATATGCAGTTTCCCGCCCGACCAGGTCATCTCCAGCCGTCCCACGAACTGGCCGTATTCGCCTGCCTGGACAATGGGAACCCCGTTAGAAATAAGCGGCTTGTCAAGCCTGGTATGAGTGTGCCCGCTGATAATGAGATCTATACCTTTAACTTTCTTTGCCAGCTCATAATCTTCGCCGCCCCAGGTTCCATCCTTCATTTTTGATACGCCCGAATGAGAAATGCAGATTACAGCCTGGCATCCTTCCTTCCGGAGCTCGTTCACCATCCTTTCAGCAAAAGGGATCTGTCCGGAGAAGGTGAGCGGGGCAGCCAGCGGGGCGACACCGGCGGCATCCTTACCGATAAGATGGAAAATTCCGATCCTGATCCCTGCCCTTGTAATAATTGCTTTTGGGGCGACGAGACCATCTGTAAAGAGCTTCTCAAGGGAGTCATCACCGGGCTTTCCGGGATCAAAGACAGCATTGCCAAGAAGGATCCCGGGCATTTCACCCTCCTTTGCCGCATTAATGATGATTCCGGCAATTCGGCCGGGGCCGGCATCGAATTCGTGATTCCCCAGGCCGACAAAGTCATAACCCATTTTTTTCATGAGCCTGAGCTGGAAGCCATTCTCCTGCTCAATGCTCTGGAAAAGCGTTCCCATGAGGAAATCACCGGCATCCAACACCAGGATTCCTTCCGGATCCCTCTCCTTCTCCGATTTTATGACTGCTGCAATTCTCGAAAATCCGCCTGTGGTCGCGTCATTATTGGTGACGAGGGGAGAATAATCCGTTTCAGGCGACCAGCCGTTAAGGTGCGAATGAAGATCGTTGGTGTGAAGTATCACGAGCCTCACACCCTCCTGGCAGTACAAGCCGGGAAAGCTAATTGCCAGGATCAGCGCAAACAGGGTCTTCTTCATATTTGTAATATGTTAATTATCGGATTATAAAACCTCGGCAACAACAAAAGTACTTCCTCCTACAAAGACCAGGTCATCGGCTGATGAATCCTTCCTGGCCGCCTCAAGGGCAGACCTGACATCGGGGAATGAGGACCCGGCCAGTCCGGCCGCATCAGCCGCTTCGAGAAGCAGCTTTTCATCCATCGCCCTCGGCACAGGCGCTTTCGTAAAATAGTAGACGGCATCCCGGGGAAGAAGAGGCAGTACGAGGCTCAGGTCCTTGTCGCTCACAAAACCGATAACCATCCGAAGCCCCTTCTTCCTTACCCGCCCGAGCTGGTGCACGATATACTGGAGGCCTTCCCTGTTATGACCAGTATCGCAGATTGTCAGGGGATCCCTCCCGATCACCTGCCACCTTCCTGCCAGTCCTGTATTTGAAATCACATTCTCTATACCCCTGACAAGAGCGTCACGTGTCAGCCCGAAGGGCTTCTCCAGAAGGCTGAAGATCTGGAACAGGGTCTGCAGGTTCCTTCCCTGGTATTCGCCGCCAAGCGGGGTTTTGCCTGTTATGGCAACACCCGTCCCGGCTTCAAGAATACTGTATCCTGCTGCCAGGAAGGAAAAGTCGAATTCACCCAGCGTACACATGAAATTCTGGTCTGCAAAAACGATCCGGGAATTCATTTCTGCGGCCTTTGCTTCAAACAATTTTCTTGTCCCGGACTGTGTCTCTCCTATGACGACAGGCACATTTTCCTTTATTATCCCGGCTTTCTCAGCTGCTATCTTCTCAAGTGTATCCCCAAGCAGATCCATGTGGTCGTGGCCGATATTGGTTATAACCGACAGGACCGGGATAATTATGTTGGTGGAATCGAGCCTCCCCCCGAGGCCCACTTCAATGACGGCAACATCAACCGTCATCTCCCTGAAGTACTGAAGTGCCATTGCAACAGTCATTTCAAAAAAAGACGGTTTGAGAGAGTTCAGTATCTCCGAATTCTTACTTACAAAATCGATGACAAACCTTTTTGAGATCATCTCACCGTTGACCCTTATCCTTTCCCTGAAATCCTTCAAGTGAGGCGAAGTGTATAATCCGGTCCGGTATCCGGCTTCCATCAGCACCGATGCGGTAGTGTGAGACACGGATCCCTTGCCGTTCGTGCCGGCGACATGTATGGTTTTATAATCCCTGTGCGGATGCCCAAGGTACTCATCAAGCGCAAGAGTGTTGTGCAGATCGCTTTTGTAGGCGGCCTTGCCAAGCCTGTGATAGGCCGGCAGCTGGCTGAACATATAATCGACTGTCTCCCTGTAGTTCATTTGAATTGTTGCCTTTTCCGGCCCTCAACTACCTGCCGGATAATCCAATGATTCGTCAACAAAACAGAATACAAATTAACATACTTTGAACACATGCACCAATGTATTCCATATTTTAGTTAATTTTGCTCCCGGCAGAGGTCATGCATTTCGCGTAGTAAGTATGTTGAAATCAAATCATTCAGTGATGAGAAGGAAGCACAACAAAAAACTCTTTATTATTGACACGAATGTTATTCTTCATGATTATAAATGTATATACAATTTTGAGGAGAATGATGTAATAATTCCTATCGTAGTACTGGAGGAGCTGGATAAGTTCAAGAAGGGCAACGACATGATCAACTTCCACGCAAGGGAATTCACACGGGAGCTTGACAAGCTCTCGGGAAACATGCTTCTGACCGCGAATATTCCGCTGGGTGAAAACCTCGGTAACCTCCACATCGAGACAGCAAGGGATTTTTCCGAAAAAGTCAGCCAGTCATTCCCGGAAAGGACTCCCGATCACAGGATACTCGCGATTGCCGAATATGTTTGCAATTCCAGCAAAGACAAGACGGTGATCCTGATTTCCAAGGATATCAACCTGAGGATGAAAGCCAAGTCGCTGGGAATAATGGCCGAGGATTATGAGAATGACAAGGTTGCAAATATCGATGATCTTTACAAGGGGATTCAGGTCCTGGAAGGTGTTGATCACCAGCTGATAAGTAAGCTATACGAAGCCCCTGAGGGGGTTAGTGTTTCGGATTTTAAGGTTGAGGCAAATACAAGGGGGCACCAGTTCTTCATAATGAAGAATACCGGTTCGAGCGCGCTGGCGCATTATAACCCGGTCAACAAAATGCTGAGCAGGGTAATAAAGCAAACCACCTACGGCATCGATCCGAGGAATGCCGAACAGACCTTCGCCCTCGACGCCCTCCTGAACCCGGATATCCAGCTTGTTTCGCTCACGGGCAAAGCCGGCACCGGCAAGACCCTCCTCGCACTGGCAGCTGCCCTGCAGCAATACAAAAGATACAAACAGATATTCCTTGCAAGGCCCATCGTGCCCCTCGCCAACAGGGACCTCGGGTTCCTTCCCGGGGACGTGAAGGAAAAAATGGACCCATACATGCAGCCGCTCTATGATAATCTTACGGTGATAAAGCACAAATTCAGCCACCAGAGCCCCGAGTTCCTGAGGATCAATGACATGATGAAGGAAGACAAGCTCGTCATAACCCCGCTTGCCTATATTAGGGGACGAAGCCTGTCGAGCATATATTTTATTGTAGATGAGGCACAGAACCTTACTCCCCATGAGATCAAGACTATCATTACACGTGCCGGTGAGGGGACAAAGATGGTATTCACGGGAGATATCGAGCAGATCGATTCGCCTTATCTCGATACCGCATCAAACGGTCTCAGTTACCTTTCGGATAAAATGAAGGATCAGGATATTTTTGCCCATGTCAATCTTGTAAAAGGTGAGCGTAGCTTCCTTGCCGAGCTGGCAAGCAAATTGCTCTGATCATCAGTTTTCAGTTACCGGTACAAACTATTTTTAAAATCAAGCAGAATGAAAACCAGGTTTATTTATGCCACAGCAGCAATATTAGCTTTTGTGATAATGCCGGTAAGCGGCCAGAGAGTCAAGGTTGATGCTGATAACCAGGGGGACAGGAGGACCGGCAAGACAGGCCAGGTCGCTCTGTTCAACGGGAAGGACCTCTCCAATTGGGTGTTCAGGCTGAAGGATCCCTCGGTCGATCCGTCAAAGGTATTCACTGTTCAGAACGGGGTCATTCACATAGCCGGCCAGCCTTTCGGGTATATGAGAACAAAGGGCTCATATTCCGACTACAAGCTCCATGTTGAATGGAGATGGCCTTCTGAACCAACCAACAGCGGGGTATTCATTCATGCCCAGCTGCCTGATACCATCTGGATCAAATGCTACGAATGCCAGCTCATGGCAGGCAATGCAGGCGACTTCATCTGCATGGGAGGAACCGATATGAACGAAAGAAAGAACAAATCCGACATCGTTGTCAAAAAGATGGGCCCCTCCTCCGAAAAGCCGGCGGGTGAATGGAATACCATGGAGGTTACCTGCAGTGATAACACTGTCGAGGTTTATGTCAACGGCACCCTCCAGAACAAGGGAACCGGGCTCTCACTGAGACAGGGAAGCATCTGTCTCCAGAGCGAAGGTAAGGATATTGAATTCCGGAATGTTTTCCTTACAAAACTCCAGGCCGAAGCCACGGGCCGCAGGAATACCCGGGGTCATTGACCCGGGAGCCAGAAATCTCCGGATCTGAATATGGATGGAATAAAAAGAAGAGTGGCATTTCATACCCTCGGCTGCAAGCTTAATTTTGCCGAGACATCAACAATTGCTCGGTCATTCCCTGAAGAGCGGTTTGAACGGGTTCCGGCAGCATCCGGGGCCGATATTTATGTCATCAATACATGTTCCGTAACAGATACCGCCGACAGGAAATGCAGGCAGGCAATAAAAAAATTCATACACCAATCTCCAGAAGCCATTATTGCGGTCGTTGGCTGCTATGCACAGCTCAACCCGTCAAAAATAGCATCAATACCGGGGGTCGACCTGGTTCTCGGAACGAATGAAAAGTTTGACATCGCCGGCTACCTCTCAGGATTCCCGAAGAAAGGTAAGCAGGGGATTCATTCATGTGCTTTCTCTGAAAATGATACTTTCAATCCCTCCTGGTCCGCAGGCGACAGGACAAGGTCATTTATGAAGGTCCAGGACGGCTGCGATTACAGCTGCTCATACTGCACCATACCTATGGCAAGGGGCAGAAGCAGGAACCAGGGAATCTCCTCGCTCGTTGAAGAAGCCGGCAGGATCGCAGGCAGGGGTGTAAAGGAGATCGTCATAACCGGCGTTAATATCGGTGACTTCGGGCGATCGACCGGGGAATCATTCATTTCCCTGCTCAGGGAGCTTGTCAAGACGGACGGCATCGAACGCTTCAGGATCTCATCCATTGAACCCAACCTGCTTACCAATGAACTAATCAGCCTGACTGCCTCGGAGCCTAAGATCATGCCCCATTTCCATATCCCCCTCCAGAGCGGCTGCGACAGGATACTTGCGCTCATGAAAAGAAGATACAGGAGGGAGCTCTTCGCTGAAAGAGTCGCTTCAATAAAATCATTCCTTCCTGGTGCTGGAATTGGGGCCGATGTTATTGTCGGATTTCCGGGCGAAACGGATGAAGATTTTGAGGAAACTTACAGTTTCCTGGAAGGATTGCCGCTAACGTATCTGCATGTTTTCAACTTTTCAGAGCGACCGGGGACGGCAGCAGAAAAAATGACCGGGAAAGTTCCCTATCCTGTGAGGGAGAAGAGGAGCAGGAGGCTGATCTCCCTCTCGGAGGCAAAACACAGGACGTTTTGCGTTGAAAATGAAGGCAAAAGCTGCAGCGTTCTTTTTGAACATTCAAAATATGCTGGGATGATCAACGGATTCACGGAGAATTATATAAAGGTGGAGCTCCCGTGGGAGAATGCGATCGCAGGCAGGATATTGACCGTCAGGCTTGGGGATATTTCTCTGTCGGGCAAGGTCAAAGCTGAGATAATATAATAAAGGATGATCGACTATAAACACATTTGCCGGGAGGTTGAGAAAATTGCCGGCGAGGCGGCAGGGTTCATCGTCAGGGAATCGGGCAGGTTCGGGCAGAGCGATATTGAAACAAAAGGCCTCAACAATTTCGTTACCTATGTTGACAAGGGATCGGAGGAATTGCTCATCAGGATGCTGGGCCCGCTGGTGCCTGAAGCCGGATTCATTGCTGAAGAGGGGACATCGGCCGTCAGGGGTACAAGGTACAACTGGGTGATCGATCCGCTCGACGGCACAACTAATTTCCTTCACCGGGTGAGGCCCTATGCAATCAGCATTGCACTTATGGACGGGGATGAACCGGTGTGCGGGATGGTCCATGATGTGGGCGGGTCAGAGACGTTCACCGCCTGGAAGGACGGAGGTTCGTGGCTGAACGGGAAAAGGATACATGTCTCGGAGACCGTAGCCCTCGCCGGATCGCTGGTGGCGACCGGGTTTCCGTACAATCTTTTCGACAGGCTTGTCCCTTATATGGAGCTTCTTTCTTACCTTGTGAAAAGAACCCATGGCATCCGCAGGCTCGGATCGGCATCCATCGACCTTGCCTATGTCGCATGCGGAAGGTTCGATCTCTTTTTTGAGTATGATCTCAAGCTCTGGGATGTCGCCGCCGGAATGCTCCTGGTAAGGGAGGCCGGCGGGAAGTTTACCGATTTCTCAGGTAATACGAAGGGGCTGACAGGGGATGAAACCCTGGCTGCAAATGCGCTGGTTTTCAATGAAATGCTTAAGACCATCGGGAAGTTCATGAAATAACAACATCCGTTTCCTTGAAATATATTGCCTACTATATTTTCTTCTGCATCAACTGGATCATCACCTTCCTGCCCCTGGGGGTCCTGTACCTGTTCTCGGATTTTCTATACCTTCTCCTGTATTACTTCCCCTCTTACAGGAAGAAGACGGTTGAAGAGAATCTAAGGAATTCCTTTCCTGAAAAATCCGCCAGGGAGCTTGCTGATATAGAAAGGAAGTTTTACCGGCACCTTGCCGACCTGTTTGTCGAAGCCCTGAAGCTGACGCATATCAGCGAAAAAAGCATCAGGAAAAGATTCATCCTGTCAAATCCAGGGCTGCTGCGTGATCTGTACAGCTCAGGGCGCGACCTGGTTGTGGTGCACAGCCACTATAATAACTGGGAGTGGCTCGCCTGCCTGTCATTATATACCGATTACAAGGTTGTCTCGATCTACAAGCCCCTGCACGACAAGCTTTTCGACAGCTTCCTGAACAGGAACAGGACACGGTTCAATGTCGGCCTCACGCCTATGAACAATGTGGTAAGGGACATTGTAAACAACAGGAAAAACAATATAAGGGCCATGTACGGCTTCATAGCGGATCAGACCCCCGCCAAACCCGATATCCATTACTGGAATGAATTCCTTAACCAGGAGACACCCGTTTTCCTGGGAATAGAGAAAATTGCAGCCAAATACAACATGCCGGTAGTCTTCTTCAATGTTCAGAAGAAAAGCCGCGGTTATTATGAAATGAGTGTGGAGCTTTTGTTTGACAATCCCTCGGGGCTGCCCGAGCACCTGATCACCGACACGCATGTCAGGCGCCTGGAAAAGCTGATAACGGAGAAACCGGAATACTGGATCTGGACCCACCGGCGATGGAAACACAAAAGGGAAATGACATGAGTCAGACTGCAGTTGTCATATTGAACTGGAACGGGCTGAAATGGCTGCAGCAATTCCTTGGAAATGCCGTCGCTGAATCGACCGGTGAAGGCATCACGGTCTGCGTCGCTGATAACGGTTCCACGGATGGTTCTGCGGAGTGGGTGGCGGCAACCTTTCCTGCCGTAAGGCTCATCCGCCTTGAAAAAAACCATGGTTTCGCCGGGGGATACAACCTGGCACTCTCCATGATCGATGCCAGGTATGTTGTCCTCCTGAATTCGGATGTAGAGGTGACCCGGGGCTGGCTTGCTCCTATTGTGGAATGTCTCGACAGCGACCCTGGGATTGCAGCCTGCCAGCCAAAAATAAAGTCATTCTACAAAAAGGATCATTTCGAGTATGCAGGCGCGGCGGGAGGATATATTGACAAGTTTGGATTCACCTTCTGCAGGGGCCGGATATTCGGGAAAGTAGAAAAGGACCTCGGACAATATGACGATGCGATTGATATTTTCTGGGCGAGCGGAGCATGCATGGCTGTCAGGAAGGATGTCTGGGAGAGCTGCGGAGGGCTCGACAGTAGCTTTTTCGCCCACATGGAGGAGATAGACCTTTGCTGGAGGATCCATGCTGCCGGCTTCCGGATCCGCTACATCCCGTCATCCGTGGTCTTCCATGCCGGAGGGGGTGCAATACCTTACGAATCGGTCTTTAAAACATACCTGAATTTCAGGAACAACCTGTTTTTGCTTTATAAGAATCTGCCTGATAACAAACTGCAGAAGATCATCACTGCCAGGAAACTGCTCGACGGGGTTGCAGCCGCGAGGTTCCTCCTGATGGGGAGGTTCGGAAGCCTGAAGGCTGTAGTGGATGCCCACATCGATTTCAGAAAGAAGACATCAGGAATACTGATAACCCGGGGACATCCGTCAGAACTCCCAAGGACCAGTCCCCTGATGCCCTGCCTGAACAAGTCGGTTGTTTTTGAGTTCTTTATAAAAGGCAGAAAAACTTTCAGCAGATTGTTGTTATAATATT
>DCFQ01000006.1:0-483 GCA_002319915.1 Bacteroidales bacterium UBA1800
CACGTCTTGAGACAAGGATGAGGCCGTCCTCAAACGAGAGGCTCCTGGCAGTAACGAGGGCCGAGAACTCGCCGAGGGAATGGCCGGCAGCCATTTCCGGAACTATGTTGTCACCGGCTGATGCTGCCAGGATTACTGAATGCAGGAATATTGCCGGTTGTGTCACTTTTGTCTGTCTCAGGTCATCGTCGGTGCCGGAGAACATGACGTCGGTGATCCTGAATCCCAGGATCTCGTCAGCCTGTTCAAACATTTTTTTTGCAATGGGAGACTTATCATAAAGATCCCTGCCCATACCTGAATACTGGGCCCCCTGGCCCGGAAATACGAATGCTTTCATATGATCATTGTCTTATTTAGGATTCCCTGGATGCCCTGCCGGTCCCTTCCTCCTCTGACTGGGGAGACGGTTTCATCCCTGCCGGTATTTCCGTCAGTGGAGTTTTGACCCGATAAGGTGGATAAACTCTTCCCTGGTATTCA
>DCFQ01000006.1:721-5442 GCA_002319915.1 Bacteroidales bacterium UBA1800
GGATAAACTCTTCCCTGGTATTCAGGTTGTCGAGGAAGATCCCGGTAAATGCAGATGTTGTGGTGACCGAGTTTTGTTTCTGGACTCCCCTTACCTGCATGCACATATGCTGTGCTTCGATAACTACAGCAACTCCAAGCGGATTCAGGCATTCCTGAATGCAATTCCTGATCTGGGTTGTCAGCCTTTCCTGAACCTGCAGCCGCCTGCTGAAAGCTTCGACAACCCGTGCAATCTTGCTTAGTCCGGTGATATAGCCGTTCGGGATATACCCTACATGGGCCCTGCCGAAGAAGGGAAGCATATGGTGCTCACACATGGAGTACACGTCAATATCCTTGACAATGACCATCTGCTTGTATTCTTCCTTGAATTTGGCAGCATTAATGATATCGCACGGATTGTGGCTGTATCCCATCGTCATGTAATGAAGGGCCTTTGCCACCCTGACAGGTGTCTTTTTAAGACCTTCCCTCTCGGGGTCTTCACCAAGCAGCTTCAGGACCCGGTAATAAATGGCTGCCAGCTCCTCGATATTCCCTGCATCCCACGACTCGACCTTATTGTAGCCGTTGGTGCTTACCCCGCTGCCGTTATTGACCGATTCAATCTTTTTACTAGCCATAATATTCTACAAAGTTATTTTCAGTTTCCGCTATCCTGATACAATGAAGGAAAGCTCCTTCTTGTTCAATAGCAGGCCGGAGCTCATTCCAGATCGAGATTGCCAGATTCTCCGTCGTGGCAATCTTTCCCTTCATGAAGCTTACCTCCAGATTTAAATTCTTATGATCGAGCTTGCTTATTATTACATCCGTCACGATTTCCTTTAGTGTGCCGAGATTGATAAAAAAGCCCAGCTCCTTTTTGATTTCCCCTTTGACTGTGACCTCCAGGATGTAATTATGCCCATGCCAGTTCGGATTGGAGCATTTCCCGAAAACCCTGAGGTTTTCTTCATCTGAAAGATCCTCCCTGTACATTCTGTGGGCTGCACTGAATCGCTCTCTCCGGGTAATGTATATCATGATCCTGTATCAAGACGCTGCAATATTAACAAATTAAGTTGAGCTTTTACTCTGAAAGCAATATATTTATGGGATCAAGAGAGAGCAGATGCCGGGTGCTTTAAGAATTCTAATTGTCACAGCCACAGGGGCCGAAGCCGAGGCAGCATCGGGAATTTCAAGTGCTGTCACGCCCAATGGAACCCTCGTGTCGGGGAACTACGAAATTGAATCCCTCGTTACCGGAGTGGGTTCAATTTCGACAGCCTGGTCATTATTGAAATGGCTGTCATCGAACCCGAAGCCTGACCTGGCAATCAACGCGGGGATAGCCGGAAGCTTCCGTGACGGGATTGAACCGGGAGATGTTGTGATGCCGGTTTTAGATTGCTTTGCCGATGCCGGCATTGAAACGCGTGAGGGGTTCGTCACGCTCTGGGAAGCCGGTTTGCAGGGCCTGAACGATTTTCCATTCCGGAACGGGCTCCTTGTCCCGGAAAACAGCCTTGTAAACGACCTTAAGGTTAAAATAAGGCCGGTAAAGGCCATAACGGTGAATACGGCGACCGGCACGGCTGCCACCATCCAAAAGCTGACCGGGAAATATGATCCTGATATTGAAACCATGGAAGGTGCCGCATTTTTCTATATTTGCCTTCGGGAGAATATACCCTGCGTTGCGATCAGGTCGGTCTCTAACAGGGTCGAGCCCCGTGACCGGAGCAAATGGCAGATCGGGCCCGCCCTGCGGAACCTCTCCGGAACGATGCAGGAACTCCTGTTAAAAATGCAATGAAATGAAGCTCACACTTGGATTTTCACCGTGTCCCAACGATACCTTCATCTTCGATGCCCTCGTAAACGGCAAAATTGACACTGAGGGGATTGATTTTGATTATTTCCTGGCCGATGTGGAAGAGCTGAATAAGAAAGCCTTTAGATCACAGCTGGATATCACCAAGATAAGCACGCATGCATATGCTTACGCGGCAGGGGATTACCTGATACTTGATTCCGGCAGCGCCCTGGGATATGGAAACGGTCCCCTTCTCATCGCGAAAAGATCCCTTGATCCCGAAGAAGTTAACGGCCTCACAATCGCAATCCCGGGGAAATATACTACTGCCAACCTGTTGTTCAGCATTGCCTGGCCCGGGGCAGGGAACAAGAGGGAGTTTCTCTTTTCAGATATCGAGGATGCCATACTTGACGGCAGGGCAGGAGCCGGCCTGATAATTCATGAAACCAGGTTCACCTACAGTAACAGGGGACTGGTAAAAATTGCTGATATGGGTGAGTATTGGGAGAAGCTTACCGGGTTTCCCATCCCTCTCGGGAATATCGTGATCAGCAGGAAGATCCCGGTTAACATTGCCCTGAAAGTCAACAGGCTAATAAGGAAAAGCGTGGAATTCGCATTTGCTGATCCCGGATCATCTGCTGATTTTGTTGCATCCCATGCCAGGGAGATGGACAGGCAGGTCATGAACAACCATATAAAGCTGTACGTGAATGATTTCACAGCCGATCTCGGTGAAAAAGGGCGCGCTGCCCTCAGAGAGCTCTTCAGGATCGCTGTCGGAAAGCGGGCAATCCCATCTGTCCCGGCTAATATTTTTCTGACCTGAGCGACAGGATATAGGTTCAAAATGACTAATTTTGAATAAGTTTTTCCGCCTCTGCATTCAACAATTTGTCAAACTTAATAATTAACGCTATGGCATTCGAATTACCAAAGCTTCCCTTCGCACATGATGCACTTGTGCCGGTTATCAGCCAGGAAACCATTGAGTACCATTACGGAAAGCATCACCAGGCCTATGTGACGAACCTGAACGGCCTTATTCCGGGTACAGAGTTCGAAAAGGCAGATATTGAAACCATGATCCGGAAAGCGGATGGACCAATATTCAATAATGCTGCCCAGGTGTGGAATCATACTTTCTATTTCGAGGCGTTTGCAAAATCCGGGAGGAGTGTACCTATAGGGCCCCTCGCAGATGAAATCAACAAGTCATTCGGTTCTTTTGAATCGTTCCGGGACCAGTTTTCAAAGGCTGCCCTGACACTGTTCGGCTCGGGATGGGCCTGGCTCGTGAAAAAGGAGGACCAATCGCTGCAGATCGTGCAGGAATCAAATGCCGGCAACCCGCTGAGGAAAGGCCTGACACCGGTCCTGACCTGCGACGTCTGGGAACATGCCTACTATATCGATTACAGGAACAGGCGTGCAGATTACATTAAGGCTTTCTTGGAGATTATTGACTGGGATGTTGTCGCCCGCCGGTTTATCTGAGCCCTGGCAGTAAGCGAAAAAGGCCCGTTCTGACGATCTTCATTTAAAAAATGTGTTGCAACTAATGATGTTTTATTATTAGCTTGCAATGTCATTTTAATTTATTCATATGAAAAGAAAACTCATTGCCATTTCAGCGCTGCTGATGTGGTTTGCCGCTGCTTTCGGGCAGCAGGGAAAAACCGTTGAGAAGATAATTGAACTGGGCAGGACCGATAACCGGACCATGCAGCATCTTGACGTGATAACCAACAGGTTTGGCGGCAGGTTGGTGGGTTCCGACGCATATGATAACGCAACGCAATGGTGTGCCTCTGAATTCCGCAAATGGGGAATGGATGTGATCCTCGACCAGGCCGGAACCGTACCGGTCGGTTTTGACCGCGGCCCCTGGTTTGGCAGGATGCTCTCGGATAACGGTATGGATCTTCACTTCGCAACTCCTTCTTATACATCCGGGACACAGGGGATTGAAAGGGGGCCGGTGCTTCTCGAACCTAAAAGCCGCGAGGAATTCGACAGGATGAAAGGTGCGCTGAAGGGATCGTGGGTCCTCATCGGGGGCAAGAATAACGGCTGGACCATAGATAATTCACCAAAGGCCGACTCGGCACGGGCTTTAATAATTGTCTACAATGATTCAGTGTCAAAGATAAACCGCGACAACATGCGGCGCAATTACGAGAACCGCGATCAGCCAAGGAAGGAACCGATCCCCCTCAAAGAAGAGCCTGCACTGTTTTTCAGGGAGATGTGCGAGGCCGGGATCCTTGGGGTGATCCAGTCGTCAGAGGTACCGATAAGAGCGCTTTACGACAGGAAGAACCTCGACAGGATGACCTTCGATAACCTTCCGACCGTTTGTGACATCAAGCTGGATGAGAACCAGTATACAGTGATAGAGAAAATGGCAAAGGAACGCCGGTACTTCCTCCTGGAGTTTGATATCCGCAACCATTTCAGGCCCGGACCGGTGCCCTATTACAACGTGATAGGCGTCATAAAAGGTTCGAAGTATCCCGATGAATATGTCATGATGGGAGGCCATCTTGACGCATTTGATGTTGCAACCGGCGGGGTTGACGACGGTTCAGGGGTTGCGCCCGTCATGGAGGCTGCAAGATTGATAATGGCAGCCGGCGGCAAACCAAAACGAAGTGTACTGGCATGCCTTTGGGCAGGAGAAGAATTTGGCCTGTACGGCTCCAAACACTGGGTGGAAGCCAACAAGGAGAAGCTGCAGAAGATCTCGAACTATTTCAACAGGGACGGCGGCCCTACGGTGGCATCAGGATTGACCGTGCCACCGGCTATGTATGACGACTTCGCAAAGATCTGCGAACCGCTTAACAGCATAAATCCCGATTTCCCCTTCAAGCTCGAGAAAAACACCCGGCCCCCGCGTCCGGTTCCCACAA
>DCFQ01000085.1:0-795 GCA_002319915.1 Bacteroidales bacterium UBA1800
TCCTCCACCCGATGGGCTGGGACGCATTCGGACTTCCGGCCGAACAGTATGCGCTGCAGACCGGCACTCACCCTTCGGTGACCACCAATGCCAACTGTGATACGTTCCGCAGGCAGATCAAGGAGCTGGGACTGAGCTACGACTGGGACAGGGAGATCAATACAACCGATCCCGGGTACTTCAAATGGACCCAGTGGATCTTCATCCGTCTTTTCAATACCTGGTTCGACGATAAGCTCCAGAAAGGAAGGCCTGTTTCGGAGCTCATGATACCCGAAGATATTTCAAAGTCCGGGCCGGTAGAGATCAGGAAATTCATCGACTCTAAAAGGCTTGCCTATTACGACAACGCGCAGGTGTGGTGGTGCCCTCACTGCAGGATCGTTTGCTCCAATGAGGAGGTGCTGAATGACGGAACACATGAAAAGTGCGGATACCCGGTGGAGAAACGGAACCTTAAGCAGTGGATGCTCCGTATCCCCCATTATGCCGAAAGGCTGCTTAAGGGTATCGACAGCCTCGACTGGCCCGAAGGCATCAAGGACATGCAGAGGAACTGGATCGGGAGATCGACAGGCGCGGAAGTTGATTTCAGAATCGACGGGATAAACGAGACCATCACGGTTTTCACCACAAGGCCCGACACCCTGTTTGGCGCCACATACATGGTCCTTGCCCCGGAACACCAGCTCGTTGAGAAGATAACCAAACCCGGTCACATTGAGGAGGTCAGGGCTTATATAAAGGCGTCGGCGCTGAAGTCTGACCTTGACCGCACCGACCTGGCCAAGGAGA
>DCFQ01000085.1:1043-12287 GCA_002319915.1 Bacteroidales bacterium UBA1800
ACCGACCTGGCCAAGGAGAAGACCGGTGTTTTCACCGGCACATTCGCAATAAACCCGGTCAACAACAAGAAGATCCCCATATGGATCGCCGATTATGTACTTACCGGTTACGGCACGGGAGCGATAATGGCTGTCTCCGCCCATGATACAAGGGACTTCGAGTTCGCGAAAAAATTCGGCCTCCCGGTCGTATGTATCCAGGATCCCGATGTGAGCGATCCGGAGCAGCGGCAGAGGATACTCTCCGGAAATGAATGCTGGACCGAAGACGGGACCTATATCAATTCCTCCGATCCTTTGACAGGACTCGACATCAACGGGCTCAGCAAAGAGGCCGGCATCGCGAACATTATAGCCTGGCTTGACAGGAAGGGTCTCGGAAAGGCAAAGATAAACTACAAGCTGCGTGACTGGCTCTTCAGCCGCCAGAGATACTGGGGAGAACCATTCCCGGTCATTCACTGGGACGACGGTGAGATCTCTGTCCTCGACGACAGCAAGCTCCCGCTCGAACTGCCGCCACTCGAGAAGTATGAACCCGGTGAGACTGGCGAGTCGCCGCTTGCCAATGCAGGTGACTGGCTGCTCGTCACCGGCAGGGACGGGAGGAAAGGGAGGAGGGAGACCAACACGATGCCCCAGTGGGCGGGCTCATGCTGGTATTACCTGAGGTTCATCGATCCCCGCAACAACTCCGTGATCTTTGACAGGGAGAAGGAAAAATACTGGATGCCGGTAGATCTTTACATAGGCGGTGCCGAACATGCTGTTCTTCACCTGCTTTACAGCCGCTTCTGGCACAAGGTGCTCTTCGATCTCGGAATCGTTTCCACAGATGAGCCATATATGAGACTCTTCAACCAGGGAATGATCCTTGCATTTGCCTACGAAAATGAGACCGGGGCAAAAATTGCTGTCGACCAGGTCGAAGAGAAGGACGGCAGGTTCTTTAACAGGAATGACGGATCGGAAGTGAAGCAGATCGTCGCCAAAATGTCGAAATCTCTGAAGAACGTCGTTAATCCCGATGAGGTCGTAAGCCGGTACGGAGCCGACTCGCTCAGGCTTTACGAAATGTTCATGGGACCGCTCGACGTGATGAAGCCATGGGACGACAAGAATGTTAAAGGCGTCTTCAATTTCATTGGAAGAACTTACAGGTTCTTCTCCAATCCGGCCGTAATAAACAGCGGTGAGGAAGATCCGGAGATCCTGAAAGGGCTTCATAAAACGATCAGGAAGGTGACCGAGGATATCGGGAATCTCAAATTCAACACCGCCATATCGGAAATGATGATATTCCTCAACCTTGTATACAAAAAGGAAAAGGTAACTCACGATACCGCCTGCAGCTTCATCAGGATCCTCTCGCCGTTTACACCGCACCTGGCTGAGGAGCTATGGAGCCTGCTGGGGCACACCGCAACGATCGCCTATGAACCCTGGCCGGCGTTCAATGAGGAATACCTTAAGGAGGACCTCTTTGATTATCCGGTATCTTTCAACGGGAAAATGAGATTCAAAATAACCCTCCCGCTCTCCTTCGGAAAGGATGAGGTCATCAGGAGCGTCCTTGCCGATGAAAGGTCTGAAAAATGGCTGGGCAATTCAGTTCCGGCAAACATCATCGTGGTTCCCGGGAGAATTGTCAATGTGGTCGTTAAATAAAAGATGAAGAGTGCCTGATGAGACTCGTTAATTGGATCACCCTCCCCCTTGTTGTTATTTTATTAACAACCGGCTGCAGGAACAATGAGAATAAAGTGCCAGCTGTCCAGGCACCTGCCGCCGATTCCCTGAAGGATACCTCCGCCGGAGCCCCGGTTCTCATGTATGGCATCCCGATTGATTCGTTTGATATTGTTACCGGGAAGATCAAGCCGAACGGGTTTCTGTCGTCGCTGCTTCTTCAACACGGGATCACCATGCAGGAGATCGACATGGTGACCAGAAATTCCCTTCCGGTATTTGATGTGAGAAAGATCAGGTCGGGAAACAGCTATATACTGTTCTGTGAAAAGGATTCGCCGGCTCGCGCAAGATACCTGGTCTATGAACACGATCTTACGACCAGCTATGTCTTCAGCTTTAACGATTCCCTGAACGTCACTCCTTTCCGGAAAGAGATCGGGAAGACCATCAAATACGCATCTGCAACGATCGAAACTTCCCTCTGGGACGCGATGATGAACGATGGCCTGCCGCTTGCCCTGTTTTCGAAGCTTTCAGAGGTATTTGCGTGGTCAGTCGATTTCTTCGGTCTGCAGAAGGGCGACAGCTTCAAGGTCATATATGAGGAACTGTCGATCGACGGTCAGCCGATTGATGTCAGCAGGATCTTCGGGGCGCAGTTCACCGGCTCGGGGACGTCAATATATGCAATTCCTTTTATCCAGGACAGCTCTGAAAGCTTTTACGATACAAAGGGAAACAGCCTCAGGAAAGCCTTCCTGAAAGCGCCTCTCCAGTTCTCGCGGGTCTCGTCGCGTTTTTCATCGGCAAGGATGCATCCCATCCTCAGGATCAGACGGCCGCATTTCGGGGTTGATTACGCAGCCCCCATCGGAACGCCGGTGCGTGCCATCGGTGATGGAAGGATTGTCCAGACAAGCTATGAAGGGGGATCGGGCAGAATGGTAAAAATAGTGCATAACAGCGTCTATTCGACTGCATACCTCCACCTCAGCCGGTTTGCCCCGGGTGTCTCACCAGGTGTATTCGTAAAGCAGGGAGATGTGATCGGCTACGTGGGGAGCAGCGGCCTGTCGACTGGCCCGCATCTCGATTTCAGGTTCTATATGAATGGTTCCCCGGTCGATCCGCTTAAGGTGGAAGCACCTTCAGTCGAACCTGTTTACCAACAGAACCTGGCAAAATTTGAGATCAGCAAAAAGGTAGTGACGAGCCTTCTCGGTACATTCTAAAAATGAGAAAAACCTCCGGCCGGACTCCCTGAAGCCATTCCGGGAACTTACACGGAGTTGCAGAGAGCTGAAAGCCACGATAGACCATTTTCTAAAATCGGGAAGGAAGCTTTGAGACAAGATCAGCGATGACTTCCGGGAAAAACCGGTACTCGAGTGCATGCACCTTGGCAGCCAGGGTATCTGGAGTGTCGTTCGCATCAACACTGCACCTCGCCTGGAAAATTATGTCGCCATTATCGTAAATGTCATTGACATAATGTATGGTGATCCCTGATTCCTTTTCGTGGTTTTCTATCACCGATTTATGCACCCTGCTGCCATACATCCCCTTCCCACCGTAACCGGGCAGCAATCCAGGGTGAATATTGACTATCCTCCTGTCGTACGCCCTCAGAATCTCGCCGGGAACAAGCCATAAGAAACCTGCGAGGACAATAAAATCTATCTTGTTCCGGATGAGGCATTCGAGAACTTCACCTGTGCCATAAAACTGACGCCGGTCGAAGAACATCGATTGCACATGAAGTGATTCAGCCCTTTTTAATACGTAGGCTTCCGCCTTGTTTGACAACACAATTTTTACCCTGGCAAATTCACTGTTCGAAAAACATCTTATAATGTTTTCAGCGTTTGTTCCTGATCCTGAAGCAAGAATTGCTATATTCCTCATTATGTGGAAATTAAAAAATAAAAGAGTTTTCCGGAAATTTTTTCAAAAGAATATCATTGTATTAATTATCAATATATTAAATTGCAGGGAAAATAAAAAATAATAAATCATTTGAAAAATAAACGACAAATATATTTCTTTGCAAGGTTTTAAATCATTATTCATTAAAAATTATAATTATGTCTGACATTGCCACAAGAGTTAAAGAGATTATAGTTGACAAACTTGGAGTTGATGAATCAGAAGTTACTCCTGAAGCAAGCTTCACCAATGATCTTGGAGCCGACTCTCTTGATACTGTTGAACTGATAATGGAGTTTGAAAAAGAATTCAATATCGGGATACCTGACGACCAGGCAGAAAGCATCGGCACAGTGGGTGATGCTATCAAGTACATCGAGGAAAATGCAAAATAGTTTGCATTTTAAATAATCCATTTATGAGAAGAGTCGTAGTTACGGGACTTGGAGCACTGACTCCACTTGGTAATAATTTGCATGAATACTGGGAAGGGCTTAAAAGCGGCAAGAGCGGATCAGTAATGATCACGCATTTCAACACTGAAAAGTTCAAGACCAAATTTGCATGCGAATTAAAGGGCTACGATCCTTCAAACTTTTTCGAAAGAAAAGAAGCGAATAAACTCGATTACTATTCTCAATATGCTCATGTCGCAGCGGAGCAGGCCCTGGTGGATTCCGGCCTCGACCTTGAAAAGGTCGACAAGGACAGGGTCGGAGTAATATGGGCATCCGGAATCGGCGGACTTGAGACATTCTACAAGGCTATTAAGGATTATGTTGAAGGGGACGGAACACCTCGTTTCAGTCCCTTTTTCATTCCTAAAATGATCAGCGATATCGCTGCCGGATCAATCTCCATCAAGTATGGCTTCCGGGGCCCGAATTTTGCAACCGTCTCGGCATGTGCATCTTCAACAAATGCAATAATTGATGCCGTAAATTACATCCGGTGGGGAAAAGCCTCGATGTTTGTTACCGGGGGCTCTGAAGCGGCCATAAACGAACCCGGGATCGGGGGGTTCAATGCGCTCCAGGCGCTGTCGACAAACAACGCCGAATTTGAAAGCGCGTCGAGGCCTTTCGACAAAACACGCGACGGTTTTGTGATGGGAGAAGGCGCCGGCTGCCTTATCCTTGAGGATCTGGAACATGCCAAAGCCAGAGGGGCAAAAATCTATGCTGAGGTGATCGGAGTCGGAATGACTGCCGATGCTTATCACCTTACGGCACCTCACCCTGAGGGACTCGGGGCACGCAATGTCATGAACCTGGCCATTAATGATGCATGCCTGAAGATCGAAGATATTGATTATATCAATGTTCACGGCACAGCGACACCGCTCGGGGATACTTCTGAGCTGAAAGCCATCCTGAATGTATTCGGGGAGCATGCTTACAAGCTTAATATAAGCTCCACAAAGTCCATGACGGGCCATCTTCTGGGCGCCGCAGGGGCAATCGAGGCAATTGCATCCATAATGTCGGTAATCGAGGATATCGTGCCACCGACAATCAATTTCAAGGTACCCGATCCGGACATCGACCAGAACCTAAACCTTACCCTTAATAAGGCACAGAAAAGGACCGTCAATTATGCCATCAGCAATACTTTCGGGTTCGGCGGGCATAATGCCTCTGTAGTCGTTAAAAAAGCTGACATTTAGTGTCATTACTTGCCAGAAGGAGAAACGGCAAATATATTCCTGACAAGAAGGAATTCAGTTCCCGCCTGAAGAAGATAATCGGTTTCCATACACTGAACCTTTCAATATACGAGGTGGCCTTTATTCATCGGTCTGCCTCATTCACCCTGCCGGATGGACAGAGGATAAACAACGAGAGGCTGGAATTCCTGGGCGATGCAGTCCTCGATGCAATACTTTCGGATTACCTCTTCGACAAGTTCCCTGATGCCACCGAAGGATTCATGACCAAGATCCGTTCAAGGATTGTCAACAGGGATGTACTCAACCAGCTTGCAGTCTCAATGGGTATCGACAAGATACTCGTAAGCAATGTAAGTGCATCGCATTCCACAAGGAACCTTTACGGGGATGCTCTCGAAGCACTTATCGGGGCAGTTTTTATTGACAAGGGATTCCGGAAGACAAAAAAGCTGTTCATCAGGAAGGTCTTCGGCAAATATCTTAATCTTGAAAAGATCATATCAACAGATACCGACTATAAAAGCATGGTCTTCGAATGGGTCCAGAAGAAGAAATCCCACCTGACATTCACATATAAAGAAGAATACGATTTCAGGCTCAAAAAATCCGTCTTTTCCACAACCCTGATAATCGATAACGTGGTTGCCGGCACCGGCCAGGGAGCCTCCAAGAAAGAGGCTGAACAGGAGGCGTCGCGCGAGGCCTGGGAAAAGCTGAAGGATAAAAACAACGATCATACCTACTTCTGATTCTTTTACTAACTTTACGGCTACAGGCCGGATTTATGAAAGGTTCTCAGAAGATCACAAGGATACATTTATCAGTGGATGATCAGGATAAACCTGCTGTTTTTGGGCTGGTGACAACGGATCCTGACTATAAGATCTCACTTAAGCTGAACAGGAAGTTCGCACTTTCGCTGAGAAACGGGGATCCTGCTGCGGCTGATGATACTGAAAATGCCGGAATGCAGTTCAGCAGGTTCATTGATTACTCCGGGGCTCCTGATATCCTTTTCTGCCTTGTATCGAACAGGACCGGGAAGAATTTTCTCTTTAAGCAGCTCAGAAATATCGATTTCCTGTTCCTTGTCCATGATCCGTATGGCGGAATGCCTTCTTCCGATCTTGCCAGGAAACTCAGGGAAATTGAATCTGTAACAGCTGTTTTTGAACTCGACCCGGGGACCCTGAAGGAGAAGAATATCAACCTTCTGCTTCACTGAAAACCCCGCGGGATCTTCACTTGATACAAAAAGAAGAGCCGCCTGGCGGCGGCTCACTTTTTGATAACCCTAAAACTAACCTAACCTATGAAAAAAACCTCTATATCTTAATGTACAAAATCCGTGCCAAATCCGAATCAAAGATAATACTGAAATCTATTATAAAAAAACATTTTCACCTAAAAACATCAAAATTAACAATACTTTAATATAGTGTTAAATTTCCCGGCAGCTGTCCCGGTTCAACAATATCAAAAACACTGGTGCAAATTATTTGTTTCTAAGGAAATCGGACCTGTTGTTAAAGAAAGTTAAAGTATTATGTATTAAAACTTATACCAGTACTTTTGTTATCAATGAAGCGCAAAACTATACTCCTGCTGGCGGTCTTCTTTTTCCTTGTGATCACGGGAATTATCCTGATACAGCTGTACTGGATCAAAAATGCCATAAACATCACCGACCAGCAATTCAGGTACAATGCAAACAAAGCGCTCGAAAGGGTCGTCCTGGATCTCGAGGAACAGGAGCTCATCGACAGGATCGTGGAGGAGATCGATCCGGAATCGTCCGACTCAGTGACCGCGATTGTCCCGGCAAATTCGCCCCTCGCCCGCAAGCTCTGGGGGAACAATCCCGATTCCAGGTTACTGGAGCTCTACGGGCTTAATGATCCCGAAAAGCCTGTTCTCATAACCAATGCGGGTCAGAAGATATATGTTTCTGCAAAAGAGATCTCACCTATACCGGAGGAGGTCATCAATGAACCGTCGGCCCAGGCGATCAGGTCGGGAATTTCAGGCAGGGTGAGAAACAAAATAATATACCTCGAAAACATAATGGAGAAGATCCTTAAATCGACTCCGGAGATCAGGGACAGGATAAATACTGACAAGATCAACCGCCAGATCAGGATCGCCCTCAACAACGCCGGGATACACCTCGATTATGAATTTGAGATCAGGTCGGGAAGACTGGGTACGATCTGGAGCACACCCGGCTTTACTGACAAACCCGGGACGAACAAGTTCATCATGCAGCTCTTCCCGAACGATCCAATCCCAAGCCAGAACCAGATAGTCCTGTACTGCCACCAGGAGCAGCAGTACAAGTTCAGCAAAATAGGCAGCCTCGGTATCCTCTCGCTCATCTTCACCGCTCTTCTGCTTTTGCTCGCTACCGGGACCTTTATTATGATATTCAGGCAAAAGAAAATGTCGGAGATCAGAAATGATTTCATAAACAACATGACCCACGAGCTCAAAACCCCGATCTCGACAATTTCGCTGGCTTCACAGATGCTTGCCGACAAGTCGATTCCCGACGAGAACAAGAATGTTGAACACCTTGCGGAGATAATCAAGGATGAAAGCACACGGCTGAAGCTCCAGGTGGAAAAGGTCCTGCAAATGGCAATTTTCGAGAAGATGCGAACGCGCCTTAACCTGGTGCCTTTGGATATTCACAATGTAATAGACAAATCGATTGATAATTTTGCACTTCAGCTTGCTGATTGCAACGGTACGATATTAAAGGATTACCAGGCCTCCGATCCGGTTGCAATGGTTGATGAGGTCCATTTTCTGAATATCATTTCAAACCTCATTGACAATGCAATTAAATATTCAGGGGAGAGGCCCGAGGTCACCATTTCCACGCGGAGAGTCACAAGGGGTCTCCAGGTAACGGTGGAAGATAAGGGTGTCGGCATCAGCAAGGAGAACCTCAAGAGGATCTTCGATAAATTCTACCGTGTCCATTCCGGCAATGTCCATAATGTAAAAGGATTCGGCCTAGGCTTAAGCTATGTGAAAAAGATCATTGAAGATCATGGCGGCCGGATCAGGGTTGAAAGCCAGCCCGGGAAAGGCTCAAAATTCATATTATTTATTCCACAAAACAGGTTGAAATGAACAGAAAGATTCTGCTTGCAGAGGACGACGTTAACCTCGGTAACCTCCTTCGGAATTACCTGGCTGCAAAGAACTACGAGACAAGCCTTTTTACAACGGGAAACTCGGCCTATGATGCTTTCAGGCCCGGCATATTCGACCTTTGCATCCTCGACATTATGATGCCTGAAATGGACGGCCTGACGCTCGCAAAGGCAATGAGAAGGATCGAACCGGGCATTCCCCTGATCTTCCTTACTGCAAAGAACCAGGAAGATGACGTAATTGAGGGTTTTAAAACCGGGGCGGATGACTACATCACAAAGCCATTCTCAATGGAAGAGCTGATCTACAGGATCGAGGCAATATTCAAACGGGTGTCAGGCAGGCGGCCCGAATCGAGGGACGATGCATACAGCATCGGGAACTATGCTTTCGACTATAAGCGCCAGCTGCTTCTTTTCAGGGAAGAGTCGACAACGCTCACCACAAAGGAGTCTGAGCTGCTTGCTCTTCTGTGCCAGCACAAGAACGAGGTGCTGGAACGCAATTATGCCCTGAGGACGATCTGGATTGATGATAACTACTTCAATGCCAGAAGTATGGATGTGTACATAACCAGGTTGAGGAAGTACCTGAAGAATGATCCGTCGGTGAAGATTCTCAACATTCACGGGAAGGGCTACAGGCTGATATGCTAAAAAAAATTACCCTGACTTTTGCAGGTCAGGGTAGTAAGTTTAGGTTAGATAGAAGGGTCAGATTCTTTAAAGACAATCCCCTTTTCCGGGTTCTAATATATAGCATTTTTTTGAGAATTGTTATAAAATGTTAAAAAAGTTAAGGAATCCTTAAAATGCGGAGTATCAGGGAGCCTGGAACTAATCCAGCTTAAGCACCGCGAGGAATGCCTGCTGCGGGACCTGGACATTGCCAATCTGCCGCATTCTTTTCTTTCCCTTCTTCTGTTTTTCGAGCAGCTTTCTTTTCCTGGTTATATCACCGCCGTAACATTTGGCCGTTACATCTTTCCTGACAGCCTTGACGGTTTCCCTGGCAATGATCTTGGCCCCGATTGCTGCCTGTATGGCAATATCGAACTGCTGCCTCGGGATCAGCTCCTTGAGCTTGATGCACATCTTGCGCCCGAATTCATATGCATGCCCCCTGTAAATAAGGGTCGACAGGGCATCGACCATCTCCCCGTTCAGAAGTATATCGAGCCTCACCAGGTCAGCTTTCTGGTAGGCGGTATAATAATAATCAAATGATGCATATCCTTTTGAAATGCTCTTCAGCTTATCATAGAAATCGAAAACGATCTCCGACAAAGGCATCTCGAACGTAAGTTCCACCCGATCCCTGGTCAGGTAGACCTGGCTTTTAAGGGTACCTCTCTTGTCTATGCAAAGATTCATGATTGAACCGACATATTCAGCAAGGGTGATCACCTGGGCGATGATGTATGGTTCTTCGATCCGTTCCAGGACATTGACCGACGGGAGGCCCGAAGGATTATGTACATCGATCTCCTCCCCTTTTGTGGTATAGACCTTGAATGATACGTTGGGAACAGTGGTTATGACGTCCATGTCGAATTCCCTGTCGAGGCGCTCCTGGATGATCTCCATGTGCAGGAGCCCGAGGAATCCGCACCTGAATCCGAAACCCAGCGCCGCCGACGACTCAGGAACAAATGACAGGGACGCATCATTCAGCTGAAGCTTTTCTATTGAAGACCTCAGGTCCTCATAATCGTCCGCATCCACGGGGTACATTCCTGCAAAGACCATCGGCTTCACATCCTCGAATCCCGATATAGCTTTTTCGCAGGGGTTGCTCACCTGAGTGATGGTATCACCGACCTTCACCTCCGCCGAAGCCTTTATTCCCGAGATTATATATCCGACATTCCCTGCCCCCAGCTCTTCACGCGGCTCCTGCTTAAGCTTCAGGACACCGATCTCCTCCGCGTTGTATTCATGCCCGGAGCTGAAGAACATGACCCTTTCGCCTTTGGTAATCGTACCGTTGATGATCTTGAAATACGCTATAATCCCCCTGAAAGAATTGAAAATTGAATCAAAGATCAGGGCCTGGAGAGGCGCTTCGGGATCACCTGACGGCGGGGGAATTTTTTTCACGATGTCCGAAAGTATCCTGTCGACGCCCATTCCTGTTTTGGCACTCGCCTCGATAATATCCTCCCTGTCGCATCCCACCAGATCAACAATCTGATCCTTAACCTCTTCCGGCATCGCATTTGTCATATCCATCTTGTTAAGGACGGGAATGATCTCCAGGTTATGATCGATTGCCATATAAAGGTTCGAGATGGTCTGCGCCTGGATCCCCTGGGTTGCGTCTATAACAAGCAATGCGCCTTCACACGCGGCTATTGACCTGGAGACTTCATAGGAGAAATCGACATGGCCGGGAGTGTCGATAAGGTTCAGGTAATACTTCTTCCCATCCTGCATGTACTCCATCTGGATGGCATGGCTCTTGATCGTGATCCCCCTCTCCCGCTCGAGTTCCATGTCGTCGAGGATCTGGTCCTGGTACTCCCTTTCCGGTATGGCATTCGTTTTTTCAAGCAACCGGTCAGCCAGGGTGCTTTTACCGTGGTCGATGTGGGCTATTATGCAGAAATTGCGGATGTTATCCATTAAAAGGGTTATCAGTTAATCTGGTGCAAATATATAAAATATCTCCAACCTCCCGAGGTACTCCGTGCTGGATTTACGCAGTTCCCGCCCTTGCCCTGCCGCATCATAAAACAACAGGGCCGGATAACCGATCCGGCCCTGTTTTGAAATCTTAACCTGTAAATGACTTAT
>DCFQ01000085.1:12558-13617 GCA_002319915.1 Bacteroidales bacterium UBA1800
TTACATCATTCCCGGCATTCCGCCGCCCATTCCGGGGTTCGGCATCGCGGGTTTTTCTTCCTTTTCCTCAACAATGACTGCTTCGGTGGTCAGGAACATCCCTGCAACTGATGCTGCGTTTTCAAGGGCAACCCTGACAACTTTGGCCGGGTCGATAACCCCTGCTTCATAAAGCTTTTCGTAATTGTCAGTCTGAGCATTGTATCCGTAATCGCCTTTCCCTGATTTGACAGCTTGTGCAACAACTGCACCTTCCCTGCCTGCATTTACTGCGATCTGGCGAAGAGGCTCCTCGATTGCGCGTTTTACGATTTCTATACCGATGGTCTGATCATCGTTGTCGCCTTTGAGTTTCTCGAGAGATGCAGCTGCCCTGATGTATGCAACGCCGCCGCCGGGGACAATGCCTTCCTCTATTGCTGCACGTGTTGCATGCAATGAATCATCGACGCGGTCTTTCTTGTTCTTCATTTCAACTTCTGAAGCTGCACCGATGTACAGGACGGCTACTCCGCCTGACAGCTTGGCAAGGCGCTCCTGAAGCTTTTCCTTATCGTAATCAGATGTCGTGGTGCTCATCTGCTGCTTGATCTGGCCGATCCTTGCCTGGATCATTTCCTTGTCACCATAACCGTTGACGATGGTTGTATTTTCCTTATTGACGGTAATTTTTTCTGATGTGCCGAGCATATCGAGAGTTGCATGCTCCAGCTTGAGGCCTTTTTCTTCAGAGATAACTGTACCGCCTGTCAGAATAGCAATATCTTCGAGCATTTCCTTTCTCCTGTCACCGAAACCGGGGGCCTTGACTGCACAAACCTTAAGGGAACCGCGGAGCCTGTTGACAACGAGTGTTGCTAGCGCTTCACCTTCAACATCCTCGGAAATGATGAGAAGTGGGCGGCCTGTCTGAGCGGTTGCTTCCAGTATTGGCAGCATGTCCTTCATCGATGAGACCTTCTTGTCGTAGATAAGGATATACGGGCTTTCAAGCTCTGCTTCCATCTTCTCGGCATTGGTCACGAAATATGCGGAAATGTAACCGCGGTCGAACTGCAT
>DCFQ01000085.1:13876-67059 GCA_002319915.1 Bacteroidales bacterium UBA1800
ACTGCATACCTTCAACAACTTCAACTGAGGTGGTTGTTCCTTTTGATTCCTCGACGGTAATTACACCTTCCTTCTTGACCTTGTCCATAGCTTCGGCGATCAGCTTGCCGATCTCAACATCATCATTTGCCGAAACCCTGGCAACCTGCTCGATCTTGCCCAGATCATTGCCGACAACCTTTGCCTGTGATTTAATATGTTTTACAACGGCTTCAACAGCTTTGTCAATCCCGCGCTTGACATCCATGGGATTTGCGCCTGCGGTGATATTCTTTAGGCCCACGGAAATAATTGACTGTGCCAGTACAGTAGCTGTGGTCGTGCCATCACCTGCCACGTCACCGGTCTTCGAAGCAACTTCCTTTACCATTTGGGCACCCATATTCATATAAGGATCCGGCAGTTCGATGTCCTTGGCAACTGTAACGCCATCCTTCGTGATTTGGGGAGCTCCGAACTTCTTTTCAAGAACAACATTGCGGCCTTTCGGTCCAAGGGTTACTTTAACTGCATCAGCCAGCTGATCAATGCCTTCCTTAAGCCGGGCACGTGCATCGATATTAAATTTTATCTCTTTTGCCATATTGATTAATTATTTAATTGGTTATCAAATTCAAGCGTCAGATCGCGATTATGCAATAAACAGGATGTCACTCTGTGAGATCAGGAGATAATCCTCGTTGTCGATGGTGAGTTCCTGACCGGAGTATTTTCCGTAAAGTACAACATCACCCTTCTTTACTTCCATCTCTTCATCCTTCTTTGCAGTTCCTACCATAACAACGGTCCCCTGACGAGGTTTTTCCTTTGCAGAATCCGGGATTATTATTCCGCTTGCTGTTTTAGCTTCAGCTTCATGAGGTTTTACCAGGACTTTTCCTGCCAATACTTTGCCTTTTACTTGTGCCATTTCTATTTAGTTTTAAAGTTAAACACTGATTTCTGACTTGTACCCTTTTACATATTCCATGCCATTTGATTTAACCATAAAAGAATCCCGGCAGGAGCGGACATTTTATCTATTCATTTCTGCCATTTATTTTGGCAGAGTGAAGTTAGTTTTATTATAAAAGCCTGAATGCGAGGACGTTTATTTATGACAGATCAAATGTTCTACATGTGACAATCTGACACGCCGGTCAGAAGGATGCCATTGTCATCACTTAACTGGTTTCTGCTCACCACCCGAAGGGGTCGCACTGTTTGTTGTGGTTGAGGGAGGCACCGCGGTCGGCAGGGTCGGGATAGCATTAGGATCGACGGCATTCTGTATCTGGTTTTCAATCCTTGAATGTCCGGCTGTTGATCCGCGCGGGATTGATGCAGTTGCGACAACACTGAGTATCATGATTGCTGCCGCCAGTGTCCAGGTCGCCTTTTCGAGAAAATCAGCTGTCTTTCTTATCCCCATGCTCTGGCCGGCGGATGTAAAATTAGCAGCCAGTCCTCCACCTTTTGAATTCTGAACAAGTACGATCAATATCTGGAAAACACATGCAACAATTACCAGAACCGAAACAAAAACATAAATTCCCATTTTACAACTATTTTATTATCTCTATTTTATAATATTCTTAATCTTCTCAATTTGAGTCGCAAAGTAAGCGCTTTTTTCCGGAAATTTCAAACTTAATTTCTCATAAATTTCAATTGCTTTCGAGTAGTATCCCTGAGCCACGTAGATTTTCGCCAGGGTCTCAGTTATAAAACTTCCCTTCTCCTCGGCTGAAGGCTTTGCCAGGTCCTCGGCGGGATGCTCGTTCTTTTCAATCCTTGGCTCAATCCGTGGATTTGTCAGGATGAACTTGTCGATCAGATCAGCCTGGGCCCTTTTATGCAGCTCCCTGGAAGGTTCTGCCTCCATGTTCCCCGTGATTCCTTCGGGCTCAACGGCAGGCCCTTCTGCAACACGTATGACCGGAGCTTTTTCAGCCGGTGCTTCCTCACCGCCTTCCGGGTATGAGAATCCGGGATCCATATAGAAGATCCTGTCTTCTACATTCGCCGGTTCATCCTGGATCACAAAAATCGATCCTGTCTCGTCATTGTCCGTTTCTGCGGCTACAAGTATCTGCCGGCCGAAAACAAGGTCGGCGGCCCCATTCTCTTCACCCTTTTCCTCTGCCCCGGTCCCTTTCTCGATCTCGACAATAAGGTCTTCGCTGTTTCTGGCTGATTCGATTACAGTCTGTTCCAGGTCAGCCGGTTCCTCGTTGAAGGTTTCATGAACTGACCGGACTTCAATGGTCACGTCTGGTTCCGGTCCGGCTGCCGGCTCCTGCGGAGTTTCAGGGACCGGAACTGGCTCATTATCCCTGACTTCCCAGCCCAGAGGTTCCGGGATTGATTCCTCGATAAAACCTGTCTCAGGCTGCTCTTCCTGTACGACAGGTTGTTCGATCTTTTTGTCATCCTCTGCTATTTCAGCTGCAGGTTCCGGTACCGTATCCGGTCCGAAGGCACTTTCTGCCGGGCCCTGGTAGCCAATGACCTCTTCCCGGGGCCGGAACGATACCTCCTCTTCCTTTAAATTAAGCAGGTTATAAAGCACTTCCCTGTTGGCGATGTAGATTGCCGAATTGCGCAACTGGTTTGCGAACCTTACATCGGAGGCTTCCTTAAGGCCTTTAAGAAGAAGAAGGTGAGCGGTCTGGAAATAGGGGAATGCATCCACGATCTCATTGAGAGCCGCCAGCATGGAGCTGTCGGCAGGCTCTTTGCCGTCAATCAGCCTGATGAAATCATTCCTGTTCATTCATGTCACCAGTTAACGAATGCCCGGTTAAAGATGTCCTCCACAAGCTCATCAATTATTTGTTTTGAGAGATCATCTTCGACAGCGCTCAGGTCGGAGGCACTGTCATAATCCTTATACCTCGAGAACTCCTGGGTGTAGCTCAGGTCAGGGTCAACCGTATTGGTGAATTTCACCTTGACAGTTATTGTGAATCTGTTCATGGCAGCTTCCGCGGCGGCGGAGACTGTCAGTGGCTTGGTGTTGTAATCCTTGATCTCGCCCTCAAAATTGGCATCGGCAAGATTGTTCGTAAGGGTGAGGTTTGTCTGCGACTTGCACTTGTCGATAAGAGCATCCGTAAGATTCTGGCTTAGTGCAGGCTGTACCAGGCTGGCCCTGTTCTGGAAATACTGTACGCTTACCGTTTTAAGCCCTTCGGTGCTTGCTCCCGATGTGGAATATTTTATACTCATAAGTTTACAGCCGGTCAGGGAAACCGACAGAAACCCTATGATCAGGGCCGGGATAAGGAAATTACTGAAGCCCCGAAGGCTGTTCTTACATTTCAATCTCATACTCTTTAATTTTCCTGTAGAGGGTCCTTTCCGATATTCCAAGCTCCTGCGCGGCAAGCTTGCGTTTACCGTTATATTTCTCCAGTGCCTTTTTTATCATTTCCACCTCTTTGCCGGCGAGGGAGAGCGACTCTTCAACAACCTCTTCGGTATCCTGGATGTTATTGATGTCGTGATGCGATATTCCTCCCGGCCTGGGGGTTGATGGTTCCGGCGCCTGCCCTTCCTCATGGGTTTCCCGGAAAAGGTGCTTTATAACTCCCGAATCAGTGTTGTGGAGGGCAACATCTAAATCACCCGACTTGATAAGATCGAGGACCAGCTTTTTAAGGTCGTTCATATCGCTCTTCATGTCGAATAGGATCTTGTAAAGGATCTCCCTTTCGGATGAGAATGATTTTTCCTCATCCTTTCTTATCACTGCCGGCAGCTTGGTCCCGGTGTAATCGGGCAGGTATGTTCTCAGCACCTCGCCGGATATTTCCCTCTCCTTTTCAATGATCGATATCTGTTCGGTGATATTTTTAAGCTGGCGGACATTCCCCGGCCATGAATAAGTCATTAGAATATTTTTTGCCTCGTTGCTCAGCCTGATGGCCGGCATCCTGTATTTCTCGGCAAAGTCAACGGCAAACTTCCTGAAAAGCAGGAATATATCTTCTCCCCTTTCCCTCAGTGCAGGCATCATTATCGGGACAGTGTTCAGCCTGTAGAACAGATCCTCCCTGAATTTTCCGTTCTCGACGGCAATGGGGACATCGACATTGCTGGCAGCAATGACCCTGACATTTGTTTTCTGCACCTTTGAGGATCCTACCCTGATGAATTCCCCGGTCTCCAGGACCCTCAGGAGACGGACCTGGGTCGACAGGGGCAGCTCTGCCACTTCATCCAGGAAGATTGTGCCGCCGTCTGCCACTTCAAAATAGCCTTTCCTGCTGTCAGTCGCACCTGTGAATGATCCCTTCTCGTGCCCGAAGAGTTCAGAATCGATTGTCCCTTCAGGTATGGCGCCGCAGTTGACCGCAATATACTGGCCGTGCTTCCTTGTGCTGTAGCTGTGTATGACCTGAGGGAAAGACTCCTTGCCGGTACCGCTTTCACCCGTTATCAGAACTGAAAGATCGGTCGGGGCAACCTGTACAGCGATGTCGATCGCACGGTTAAGACCGTCGAAGTTGCCAATTATCCCGAACCGTTGTTTTATGCTCTGAAGGTCTTTCATACAAACTTTTACGCTGGTGCGAATTTAAGACATTTTTGAGACTTTGGGAAATTCAAAATTCGTATTTTCGCGGTATGAAGAACACTCTCCGATATCAGTTCGCCGGCATTATTCCTGCGAGATATGCATCCACCAGGTTCCCCGGGAAACCGCTTGTCATGATCGGCGGGAAGCCGATGGTCCAGCACGTTTATGAGCAGTCGGCAAAGGCCCTCGGTATCGTTTACGTTGCCACCGACGACATAAGGATAAGGGACGCAGTGGAAGGCTTCGGGGGGAAGGCTGTAATGACCTCTGACAGGCACCAGAGCGGCACCGACAGGTGTGCGGAAGCTGTCCGGCTGATTGAGGAAGCTACCGGGGAAAAGATAGACATTGTCATTAATATACAGGGTGACGAACCATTTCTCAGGCCGACGGAGCTCGAGCTTCTCTCCTCCTGCTTCAATGACAGATCCGTGGAAATTGCCACGCTCGTTAGAAAAGCCCTCCCAGGCGAGGATATCTTCAACCCGAATCAGCCCAAAGCCGTGCTCAGCAAATCCGGTGATGCGATCTACTTCAGCAGGGCTGCCATACCCTATGTCAGGGGGGTCGGAATGGACAACTGGGCTCATAACTACACTTATTATCTTCACCTCGGCATCTATGCTTATAAAGTCAGTGCACTGCATTCCATTACCCTTCTGGAACGCAGCTCACTCGAAACAGCAGAGTCGTTGGAACAGAACAGGTGGATCGAAAACGGATTCAGAATCAGGACCGCTGTCACTGAGTGGAACAGCATCAGCATCGATACGCCTGAAGACCTGGAAAAAGCAATTCAGCACTATGAACATTAATAAAAAAAAAATGTCTATCTTTATACAATAAATTGTATTCACCCAGTGCCTAAACATTATTAATGAGAAAGAGTTTACTCATAGTTTGTGCTTTGTTACTGGCATTCAGCGCTCATGCTCAAAAGGATACAATTCTACTCGTCGATCGGACAATTCCGAGGGCCGATATCAGGGAAACCCCTGCTGCAAGCATAAATATATACCCGGTACCTGTCAGGGACAATAATTTTACGATCAGGACAGACAGGGAAATGTCGCTTGTTAAAGTCACAAATATGATCGGTCAGGATATTTACAGGGCCCAATACAGAAATCCTCTCTCATACACTCACATAATCCTGGAAAATCCTACCCGCGGCATCTACCTTGTCACTATCGCTTTTACCGACGGTACGAGGGTCGTGAAGAAGATTATGATCGATAATCCGCTGTGATCTCCTGTTTCTCTCTTTTTTGACCTGGGGGAATTCCCCGATCCGCTCATGATTTTTATCAATTCAGGATAGAACAATCAATTAGCAGGATTGTTTACACATTAACGTCAAACATTTTGACAAATTGAGAAGCGAGATGGAAGAAGGGATGAATGTTTTTTCGATTAAGGACCTTGAAAATTTTTCCGGAATCAAGGCTCATACTATCAGGATCTGGGAAAAAAGATACAAGATACTCGAACCCGACAGAACCGATTCCAATATCAGGGTCTACAATGAATCCGAGCTCAAGAAGATACTGAATGTCGCATATCTTAACAGGAACGGATTCAAGATCTCTAAAATCGCCCAGTTCAGGGAAGATGAACTGACGCGGCAGGTAGTGACCATGAGCAATCAGGTCGATAACCTGGATGTGAATTTCCAGCCGGGCAAGATACTGATGTCAGCTATCTGGTTCAACGAATCGCAATTCAAGGAGGTTCTTCTGCCTTTCATAAGAAGATACGGGATTGAAGATGCATACTTGCGGTTTTTTCACCCCCTGCTTGACAAATCGAGGATCCTCTGGCAAACTGGCAGCCTGTCGAGGGCGCAGGAACAGTTCGTGAGAAATACCATTCACCAGCTGATCGTGATCGAGGACAATAGCCTCAGGTCCCAGCCTGGAAAATCCAGGGCAGTCGTTGCAATGATAAACACCACCGATAACCTGTCCGACAATAATTTCCTGTTCTATAAATATGCCCTCAGGAACCGTAATTTTGAGGTAATATTCACTGGCGGGATCCTTCCTGCATCGGAGGTTATCGAGATCCATAAGATCAAGCCATTTGAGTATCTGGTGGTTAATTCTGGAGCCTTCGATTATGACAAGAAGAAGATCAGCTATTTCAGTAGCATTGCCAAATCGCTGATAATTAAAAAGGTGATCCTGACCGACTACCCGGAGCCGGTTGAAAGGAAAATTCCGGATAACATCCTGATTGCAGCAAGCCCGTCTGAATTCCTGAAAGTCGTGTCAACTTTCCAGTGAAATTTGCGGGCAGTTATGTTGCAGCCGGGCAGGTTCTGGTCATGAACTTTGTGCGACTATGTGTTGTCCTTCGTGTCCCGATAATTATCGGGACTTCTTGTTTCAAATTATTTTTACCACTAAGGCCCACAAAGGTCCCGATAGCTATCGGGATCACAAAGGTAATAAAAGGACTTCGACCATGGATGTGACCATGGACATTGGACTTGGAGTTTCCCTAACTCTCAAGAAGGGAGAGAAAGTACATTTTCTCCTTTTCCAGGTCCAGGCCGGGAACCCTGGTTACCAGTGAATCGATCTTCTCAATTGTCGTCACGGCAAACTTCCTCACCGATTCCCCTTCGCTTTTCTTAAGCCTGTGAGACATTGCCTTTGAGATGCCCGATATCTCCTTCCAGAGGCTACGGGTATTGTTATCAAAATAACAATCGGAAAAAGCGTCCCAGATATAACTGACTGCCGGTGATGATGGGTGAAGCATATCCTCGTCATAAAACCTGTAATCGCGCAGGTCATCCATAAGCAGCTCATAGGCAGGGAAATACCCTGGCCTTGATGGATGTCCGAGCAGCTCCTCCACGGCGAGGAACAGCACCGACTTACTTACCTGGTTGCCGTGCGCCCCGTCCTTCCAGTGACGGACCGGGCTTATGGTGAAGACAATCCTCAGCTGCGGGTAATCGCTTTGAAGCCTGTCAAGCACCCTGGTCCATAGCGATACGATCTCACCAGGCTTAAGCAATTCACGATCAAACTCCGAAGCGCTTACCTTGTGGCAGTTTGATACGATTGCACCCGTCCTTTTCCACCTGTAAACCCTGGCTGTTCCGAAAGTAACGAACAGGAACCCGGCACCCGCCAGGAATTCGGCTGCCTCCTCCGACCGTGTATTGATCCTTTCGAGCAGATGGCCGGGATCTTCTGATGAGAAATCGGTGTAATGGCTGAAGCTTATCCAGGTCCCCTTGTGATTGTACAGGTCTTCGAGCGTAAATTTCCTGCCGCCTGCAAGGCCGTCAAGAGTATTGAGGACGGAGACCGGGTTGTATACGGTGCCTGAAGGATTGATCATGACAGGCAGGTGGCCCGTTTCAAACTGGCGGCCGATGGATGTCGCGAAGCATGAACCGATGAACATGACCTTCCCGGAGTATGTGATCTTCCTTTCAGAAGGCGGGATGCTGAATGTGGTTCTCAGTTCCATTTCAGGTCCTGGGTTCAGTTGAGATTCTTGCTGATCCAGGCAAGGATGCTCCTGAACACTTCCTCCCTGAATGGCTCGTTGTGCAGTTCATGGTAACCGCCGTTCCAGAGGATGAACTCCGACAGTTTATTATTCGATGCAAATTCCTGTGAACCGGCCGGAGAGCAGATCTGATCATCGCTTCCGTGCATGATCAATGCCGGTATTTTAAGGTGGGATGCATTCCTGAGTGCGTTCGAGGCTGCATTCATCGCATTGTGGAAAAGGCTCACGGAAATCCTGCCGTGCACCAGTGGATCATTTTTATATGCCTCAACAACCTCCTTGTCGTGCGAGATATGCTCGACCACCAGTCCTGATTTCTGGACCAGTCCCGGGAGGAAATTCTTCATCACCCCGGCGAGCTTTACCTTTGCCTCCTCCGGTTCAAAAGAGAGCTTCAGCCAGGGTGAGGTCACGATGGCTCCCCTGAAGCCGGGGTTCTTCCGCACCAGGTAATCGAGAACCAGCCCTCCCCCGAGACTGTGGCCGTACAGGAATACGGGCAGCCCCGGATACAACCCCTTCAGGTCATTATGAAGCGTTTCAATCATTTGGTCCGTCAGCCCGTAGCTCCTGATATGGCCTTTCTTCCCGCCGGAACACCCGTGACCGGGAAGGTCGACGCCCTCAAACCCGATCCCGTTCTTAACAAACATGTCGGCCCAGGCCACGTACCTCTGAATGTGTTCACCCAGCCCGTGCACCATAATAATGAAGGCCCGCGGATGATCGGGTTTAACCCTGAATCCCTTGAGGCTCTCTCCGTTGCTCAGCGTTATTGTCAGTTCCATATTATCTCCTTTAGTGTGGAAGTACAGCAAAATTACAATAAAATGTTTTAACTCGGCCCGGCTGATTGTTTACATGAGTTTCGGGGACCTGGTTCTCCATACTTCCGGATTTTTACTGTATGGCTGAGGAGGCAGCCGTGTATCTTCGTTGTTACAAGATACCGGAAAAAGTAATTTATCCCTAATTTAGACTCAGCCTCTATTTGCTTTCCCAACAAGCTGTACAATAAATATTTGACTGAATTGGTCTTTTTAGAAACAATCTCATTTTTAAAGATATTCGGATATTAAGACTTGTTTATCTTTATTTATCTGCTTACATTTGCTTCAACAATCAAAAAATGAAGGATTATGACAGCACATGAATTCAACAACAGTTTGATCGAAATGAAAGGCAATCTCCAGAGATTTGCCATGAGTCTGACTGCTGACAGGGATTCTGCACTCGATCTTGTGCAGGACACATATCTCAAAGCCATCACCTATAAGGACAAATTCGTCGATTATACAAATCTGAAAGCATGGGTCTTCACAATCATGAAGAATACCTTTATAAATAACTACAGGAGGAATGTAAAGGAGAATACTATCATTGACGGGACCCAGGATCTCTATTTTCTGAACTTGCCGCACGACAAGGGCTCGATATCTCCCGAATCGAGTTACGCGGAAGAGGAGATCAAGAAAGCTATCAATTCACTGAGTGACGATTTCAGGATCCCTTTCAAAATGCATATTGACGGATTCAAGTACCATGAAATAGCTGAAAAGCTTGGGCTCAAGATCGGAACGGTGAAAAGCAGAATATTTTTCACCAGGCAGAAGCTGATGCTGAAATTAAGGGATTATAACGCTTAGTATAAACTTAGTTAAGGGTTGTTTAATCAGGTTAGGTGGAAGGGCTGAGTTACTTCAGCCCTTCTTTATTTTCCTGAACGCTATCCCTGATATAACAAACAGGAGGAATACTCCTGAAACGATCCAGGCCCAGAGGTTCACAGTCTTTGATTCGGCTTTCATTACATAGTCCTGCGTCATGAAAAAATCTGATTTCACCGGCCACACGACATAGCCTGAAGAGTCGACAATTCCGGTGGCAGAGGTCAGCTTGCCCGGCATGAGGGTCCTCAGGGTATAGTTCCTGAAATCGAAAAAGAACTGGTCCGTCGCTGTTTTGAGCGCGGAATCAGCCTCTGCCCGGTACTCAACAGCATTTTTCTCCCCGAGTATTTCCCTCACCAGCGTGCCGTTTGCCCACAGTGAGTCAAAATTCTTTGAATTTGATTCGATGATCCGGGAATAATCGTCAATGTGTGTATTTAGCGAATCCGGGGAAAGGGCCCGTTTTCCCGATGCAGATGTCAGCCGCGCAAAATCGTAGATCCATTCCGAGACAAGGGATTTTATGGTCCATGATTCAACCTTCTTCTTTACGGTGTCGTCGATCGCCCGGTAAAAAAGACTGTCGGGTCCGCTTTTCTTTTCCCCGGCAAGATTGTCAGGCGAGTAAAACCATTTCAGCTCGTCAGGACTGAGAAAGTCACTTACCGGGTACCCATGCTGGATCTTCCTGAATACGGTTTCAGTATAGCTGAATTCGGTATTGAACCAGCTGAACTTCTTACGGAGCCCGGCCGATCGTGAAGCTCCGCGGTTAAAGCTGCTGTCGGCCTTGTATTCCTGTGAGACAGCCTGTGCATCCTTAAAAAGCTTCTCTGCCCTTCTGACCCAGGTAGTATCTCCCTTTGGGCCGATTTCAACAGAGTCCCTTATGGTCCAAGTTGAGTCGTACGGCAGCTGTACATTTGAAACCTTCAGATTTTTCTCCTGGTTCCTTATCTCCAGCTTCCTCAGGACAGAGCCGTCGGGGTGAACGATATTTGTGACGATTGCCTCAGGATCATTGCACGACCCTGCCGTAACCAGTAGGCATGTCAGGATCAATTTGAGCTTTCTTCTTTTCATGGCATTAAAGATTGGGTCTTGTTTTATTTTCTTCTTCGAGCTTCTTATCCACGTAATTCTTTATATCAGGGTTTTCCTGTATGATCTTCATAAGGTCCCTGTACCTGACGTCAAGCTCGTTGAATGCTTCGATGAATTTCTCCAGGTCGTTTCCGGTGATCCTTATCTCACCGTTCGAGTGTATTTTTCCGGAAAGCCTGTAGAGGGTCAGCTGTGATCCGAGTTCAGGCAGAGCCGGCGGTTCAGATTCATTCCTGAGAACAATGACCTGCCTGTTTATATCCCTGACCTGCCGCAGGAGGGCCGATTGCTGAATGGCAAAAAAGCCCACCAGTAAAAAAGAAGCTGCGATCAACACCCTTCTCAGGGCGGGGACATATGCCCAGCCGAACAATATCTCGGGGATCCCGTGCAGCCTGGTATCCTGCCTGTTTAGTTTTTCAACCTGTTCAAGTATCTTCTGCTCAGTCATTGCCTGCTGGTCAAACAAGGGCTTTGATTTCCTGAGCAAACCGACGATCCGGTTATAGTCATTCTTCTCTGTCGTCATAGCAACTGCATTTTTCTGATCATCTCCCCGACATTTTTTCTCGCATAATAGAGGTTTGCCTTTACAGCGTGTTTTTTCAAACCGGTTATTTCGGCAATCTCGTCGTACGGCAGTTCCTCGATCTCGGCAAGGATAAACACTGCTTTTTGCCTTGGACTCAGGCTTTCGGTCAGCTTGCTGATCACCATGGAATTCTCTTCGTTTTCAAGCTGGGTCAGGGAGCCGTCGGCCAGGTGGTTTGAAATTATTTCCCAGGCTCTTTCATCCTGGCGGATCTCAGGCCTGACCTTCGATCTCCTGAGCACGTCATAACACCTGTTCATGGTGATCCTGTAGACCCAGGTCTTGTACGTTTCCGGGGTCCTGATGCCCGAAAGTTTCTTCCACACTACAATCATGGTCTCCTGCACGATGTCCTTTGCCATCTCCTCGTCGCCGAGCATCCTGAATGCTACAGAGAACACAAAAGGCGACGTGATCTCAACCACTTTTCTGAAATTCGACAGGTTACCGTTCCTGCACTCCTGTATAAGCGATGCTTCAATCAAAACTTTTGAACTCTTTGTTTATATGACGTAAATTTACATCTGCGGTAAAATACGGGAACCATTAAAATGAATAAAATAATCCTAAAATGCAGAAAATAATTACTTTCCCGACAGACAGAAAATACGGATTATACGATATAACCTCCCGTGTGGAGGAAGTGATAAAGGAAAGCGGGATCCGCAGCGGGCTTGTATCAGTATACGCTCGCGGGTCGACAACAGGCATCATGATCCAGGAGAACTGGGACGAGTCGGTGCAGAATGATGTCATCACACTGCTCGGCAGGCTTGTACCCCAGGGGATTTGGGAACACGACAGGCAGGACAATAACGGGGATTCCCACCTCAAATCGGGCCTGATAGGCGCTTCGGAGACAATCCCCGTGGTTGACGGCAAAGCCGGATTATCGACCTGGCAAAATATTTTCTTCTGTGAATTTGACGGTCCGAGGAATCGCCGGGAGGTAGTTGTGACGGTGATCAATGACAATTAAATCATTCTGATGGCCTCCCGGCCCCGGTCAGGTCGGCAACATTCGCCTTAAACCTTGCATACCCTACCCTCTCAACGGCGGAATCCCTGAAAATCCTGTCAAAATCCACGCCTGACATCGATTGCCACTCTTCCAGGGTCATCTCCGCAAGTTCCGGTGAGATCCTGAATTCGCCGGCACCGGCTTTCGGTATCCTGTTCCAGGGGCACACCTCCTGGCACCTGTCACACCCGTACACCCTTCTTCCCATCACGGGGATGAGCTCCCCGGGTATCGGACCTCTGCCCTCTATGGTAAGGTTGGCAATGCATTTCCTGGCATCAATCGTCCTGTTATCATTTATTGCACCTGTGGGACAACTGTCGATGCAGATCCTGCAATTCCCGCAATGGTCTTTGGCGTAAGGCTTGTCATAATCCAGATCCAGATTTAGCAGAAGGATGCCGAGGAATATGAACGAGCCAATTTCCTTGTTTATCAGGATCGAGTGCCTGCCCTGCCAGCCGAGCCCCGCTTCTGCAGCCCACGGCTTTTCAAAGACCGGGGCCGAATCAGAAAACGCACGGCCCTCTGCTTCCGGGACGATCCCGCGGATGAATTCCAGTAATTGCTCAAGTTTGGGGATAATTACAAGATGGTAGTCTTTCCCATACACGTACCTCGAAAGTACCGGTACCATGGGTTTCCGCTGCGAGAACTCAGAATAATAGCTTATTCCGGTAACTACAACCGATACGGCGTTTTCAAGAAGGGAAACCGGGTCGGCGCGTTTCCCGATGTTACGGGGCAGATAGCCCATCTTGTCGTTCATTCCTGCATCGCACCAGTCTTTCAGGATGCGGGCATTTTTTTCCAGGACCCTTGCCTTTGCTATACCGCAAAGATCGAAGCCCAGCTCCCTGGCTTTGTCTTTGAGAAGTGCTGTCAGGGTTGACTTTTCTGGGTGATTCATATGTCAGGATTAAAGAAATCCCAGTTCAAGCTTTGCCTCGTCGCTCAGCATGCTTTTATCCCACGGCGGATTGAATGTGAGTGTCACCCTGCAGTCCTTTACGCCTTTGGTTCCAGCAACCTTGTACCTGACCTCCTCAACGAGGTCATCGGCAAGTGGGCAATTTGGAGCCGTCAGGGTCATGGTAATGTGCGCAACCTGATCGTCGTCAAGGTTTATGCTGTATATGAGGCCGAGATCATAAATATTGACAGGGATCTCCGGGTCATAAACCGATTTGAGGACCTGGCAGATCCTGGTTTCTATGTCGAGCTTTTCATTGGGGTCCATACCGTAAAGTTAATTGCTTTTTGATTTATAGGCAATTGCATAAAGCTTCATCTGCCTGACCATTGCCAGCAGTCCGTTCGACCTGGTCGGAGAGAGATTCTGTCTCAGACCGATTTTATCGATAAAGTAGAGGTCAGCGCCTATGATCTCATCGGGGGTCCTGCCTGTAAGTACCATTATCAGGAGCCCGACAATTCCCCTGGTGATGATGGCATCACTGTCGGCTGAGAAGCGGATCAGCTGCCCGTCAAATTCTGATCGCAGCCATACTTTCGACTGGCAGCCCTCTATCAGGTATTCATTTGTCTTGAATTTCGGATCAATGGCCGGGACACCCTTACCGTAATCGATAAGCAGGCTGTACTTGTCCATCCAGTCATCAAAGACCGAAAACTCCGCGACAATCTTCTCCTGTACCTCGTTCAATGTCATTCCCTTGTTATGAAAACATTCTGATTACCTCTTCAATACCTGAACACAAAGCATCAATCTCCCCGGTTGTGTTATAAAAGCACATTGATGCCCTTACGGTGCCGTCAATGCCGAAGCGCTGCATCACGGGCTGGGCGCAATGAGTCCCGGTACGGACGGCAATGCCAAGCTTGTCGAGCACCATGCCGGTATCATATTGATGCACATTGTCGATCAGGAAAGAGATGATGGCTATCTTATTGGCAGAATCACCGTATATCTTCAGCCTGCTTATCTCTGAAAGCTTTTCGGTGGCATAGGCGAGAAGCATTTTTTCGCGGCCGGCAATATATTGCATTCCGATCCCGAGCACATAATCGAGGGCCTTTGCCAGTCCGATGGCGCCGGCATAATTTGTGGTCCCGGCTTCGAACTTGAACGGCAGTTCGTTGTACGTAGTCTTTTCGAAAGTAACCTTGTCGACCATGTCGCCTCCACCCTGCCATGGGGGAAGCTCGGTGAGCCATTTCTCCTTCCCGTAAAGCACGCCTATTCCCGTGGGCCCGTATATCTTGTGCCCGGAAAATGCATAAAAATCACAGTCAAGGGATGAAACATCGACCACATCATGCTGGATCCCCTGTGCCCCGTCGACCAGCACCGGCACGCCGGCCGAATGGGCAGCGTCTGTTATTTCCTTCACCGGCACGATGGTTCCGAGGGCATTGGAGACCTGGGTGATCGCCACAAGCCTGGTCCTGGGTGACAGCAGCTTCAGGAAATCATCCAGGAGAATCTCACCCCTGTCGTTGACGGGAATGACCCTGATCGATGCGCCCTTTCTTTCGCACATCATCTGCCAGGGCACGATGTTGGCGTGGTGCTCGAGGGTGCTCAGGATTATTTCATCGCCCGGCTTTACGAACCTTTCCCCGTACGAGAATGCGACACTGTTTATCGAGCCAGTCGTTCCCGAGGTGAAAATGATCTCTTCCCTCTTCCCTGCATTGATGAATGATCTCACCTTCTCCCTTGCATTCTCGTAAGCCTCGGAGGTCAGATCGCTCATTATATGCACACCCCTGTGGACATTCCCGTTATATTCAGTGTACACCTCCCGCACGGCATCCAGTACGCATAGCGGTTTCTGGGTTGTTGCGCCATTGTCAAAATAGACCAGGGGCCTGTTGTAGACCTTCCTGGAAAGGATCGGGAAATCGGCTCTTATCTCTTCTATGGTTTTCATGTCCGGATCATCCGCATTTTACCATACAACTTGCACACCTGGAAAGTTCACCTTTAAGCCTCTGCATCACGAGATTGTCCATCCTGTCGCGAAGCGGGTCGACCTTAATGTTCTGGATCACTTCATGGGCAAAGCCGAACATCAGCATCAGCCTGGCCTCCTTCTTGTTAATCCCCCTCGACTGCAGGTAGAACAGGGCATCCTCGTTGATCTGACCCACCGTCGCACCGTGGCTGCACTTCACATCATTCGCGTAGATCTCGAGCTGTGGCTTTGTGTCCATCCTCGCGCTGTCGGTGAGGAGTATGCTGTTGTTCTTCTGGTAGGCTATTGTTCCCTGAGCCCCCGGGGCAACAAATATCCTCCCGTTGAATGCGCCGGTTGCCATGTCGTCGAGCACTCCCTTGAAAAGCTGGTTGCTTGTGCAATTCTGTGCGATATGCTCAACATTCACAAAATTATCAACATGCTGGAACTTGTCAGAAAGGTAGAGCCCGTATGAATTGCATTCCGCCCCTTCCCCTGCGAGCCTGTGATAGGTGCTGTTCCTGACAAGCCCCCCGTGAAGGGTGATATTGTTCGATGCGGCAAAGCTGTTCCTTTCCTGGTGGATGAAGGTATGTGTAATCTTGGCAGCATTATTGTGTTCGTTTTGCACCCTGATTATCTCGAAACGGGAGTTTTCCCCGACATAGATCTCGGTGACCGCATTTGTCAGGAATTTTTGCGGTGAATTGGTATGGTCACAAATGATTATCGTGAACTCGGCATTTTTCTCAACCACAATCAGGTTTCTGTGCTGGTTGAAAGTATCCGCGTCGGAGTCGACAAGGTCAATTACCTGGACGGGTTTCTTAAGTGAAGCTCCTTCAGGTACATGAACAAAAACCCCGTCGGCTGCCATGGCGGTATTGAGGTGAACAAGACCGTCGGTATCACTCTTTGCATACCTCGAGTAATGCTTCTCCACAATATCGCTGAATTCCCTTGATGCTTCGTTCAGGCTGCCGATGCGGATCCCGCCAGGCAGCTCGCTGAATTTGCCGTTTATGGAAGGGTAGAAGCCGTTCAGAAGCACGATCCCGTGAGAATCGAGATCCGTTACATCGCACCTGAATTCCTCGGCCTTCACAAAATCCGAAATTCCGGGAATAAAGTAATTCGCATAATCATTCCTGAAGAATGGCTCAAGGTTCGTGTACCTGTACGATTCATTCTTTTTTGATGGGATCCCGAGCTCATGAAATCTCTCCATGGCTTTTTCCCGGAAGGAATTGATAAAATCCGATGAACCGGCCATTATCTTTTCCCTGTTGTTCAGGTAGATCCCGGAATATCTTTCCGCTATGTCAGATTTTGGCTCCATTTCCGTTATTGTTAACCTCTTTCTTTATCCAGTCGTAACCCTTCGCCTCGAGCTCCAGCGCCAGCTCCTTTCCGGATGTCTTGACAATGCGGCCGTCGTAAAGCACGTGAACGATATCAGGGACGATGAAATCGAGCAGTCTCTGGTAGTGCGTGATGACGATTGCTGAAGTGTCGGGACGCTTGATCCTGTTGACACCATTGGCAACTATCCTGAGGGCATCGATATCGAGGCCGGAATCCGTTTCATCGAGAATTGCAAGCTTCGGTTCGAGCATCGCCATCTGGAAGATCTCGTTCTTCTTCTTCTCGCCTCCCGAAAAGCCTTCATTCACAGACCTGTTGGCCAGCTTCGAATCGATCTCCACAAGCTCCTTCTTCTCGCGCATCAGCTTAAGGAAATCGGAAGCCGACAAGGGTTCGAGCCCCTTGTGCTTGCGGTGTTCATTCACAGCGGTTTTCATGAAATTCACCATGCTCACACCTGGTATCTCGATCGGGTACTGAAACCCGAGGAAAATCCCTTCCTTTGAGCGGTCCTCGGGAGACATCGCGAGAAGGTCCTCCCCGAAATAAGTTACGGTACCTTCGAGGACTTCCACAAAGCTTCTGCCGGCAAGTACAGCGGCGAGAGTGCTTTTCCCCGAGCCATTGGGTCCCATGATGGCATGGATCTCCCCTGGTTTCACCTCGAGACTGATTCCCTTGAGTATGACTTTCCCGTTGATGGCGGCTTTTAAATCTTTGATTATAAGCATATCAGAATATATAGTATCGTTAATTACTAACCCACGCTTCCTTCGAGGCTTATCTGCAGGAGCTTCTGCGCCTCGACGGCGAATTCCATCGGCAGCTTGTTTATCACTTCCCTTGCATACCCGTTCACGATCAGCCCCACGGCATCCTCGGTCGAGATCCCCCTCTGGTTGCAATAGAATATCTGGTCCTCCCCGATCTTCGAGGTTGTCGCCTCATGCTCGACCACGGCGCTCTGGTTGTCGACCTCGATGTATGGGAATGTGTGCGCCCCGCATTTATCTCCCATCAGGAGCGAATCGCACTGCGAGAAGTTCCTCGCATTGGTTGCATTCTTTACCACCCTGACAAGGCCCCTGTAGCTGTTCTGCCCATGGCCTGCCGAAATTCCTTTCGAAACAATCGTGCTCCTCGTATTCTTCCCGAGATGGATCATCTTTGTGCCTGTGTCAGCCTGCTGGTAGTTGTTTGTCACAGCTACGGAATAAAATTCACCGACCGAATTGTCTCCCCTGAGGATGCATGACGGGTATTTCCAGGTGATTGCCGAACCGGTTTCGATCTGTGTCCAGGAGATCTTCGAGTTGTCGCCTCTGCATATTCCGCGCTTGGTCACGAAGTTGAATATACCTCCCTTCCCATCCTTGTCACCGGGGTACCAGTTCTGGACAGTCGAGTACTTCACTTCGGCATTGGCCTCGGAAATAATCTCGACAACAGCTGCATGAAGCTGGTTCTCATCGCGCATCGGGGCAGTGCACCCTTCAAGGTAGCTGACATAGCTCTCCTCATCCGCTACAAGCAGAGTGCGTTCAAACTGACCTGTACTTGCCGCATTTATCCTGAAGTAGGTCGATAGCTCCATGGGGCATCTCACCCCTTTCGGGATGTAGCAGAAGGAGCCGTCGCTGAATACTGCAGAGTTGAGCGTTGCGAAAAAATTGTCGGTATGGGGGACCACTGTTCCCAGGTACCTTCTTACAAGCTCCGGGTATTCCCTGACGGCTTCGCTGAAAGAGCAGAAAATAATGCCCATCTCGGCCAGGGCCTCCCTGAATGTGGTCTTTACCGAAACGCTGTCCATCACTGCATCGACGGCAACCCCGGCCAGGTGCTTCTGTTCCTCGAGCGGGATGCCAAGCTTGTCAAATGTTTTTTTCAGTTCAGGATCGATTTCGTCGATTGAGCCGGGGGAAACCTTCTGCCGTGGAGCAGCATAGTAAATAATGTCCTGGTAGTCAATGGAAGGTATTGTAAGATTGGGCCACCGCGGCATTTTAAGGGTCAGCCAGTGACGGTATGCCCTGAGGCGGAATTCGAGGAGCCATTCAGGCTCATTTTTCTTCCCCGAGATGAGCCGGATAACATCCTCGTCGAGTCCCTTCCGGATCCGCTCAGTCTCAATATCTGAATAGAACCCGTATTTATATTCCCCCGAGGTAACATCCCTGATGATTTTTTCGTGATCCTTTGCCATCTATGCCTTATCATGTCCGAACCACTCAATAAAAATGCAGTTCGTTAATTATATTTAATCTAAATAAACACGCAAAAATATAAAAAATCCGAAAACCCGCAGCAGTGAAAATGGATTAAATATTATGTCAGCAGTATCCGATTGAATATCTGCAGGCTTATTTTGAGATCTTCAGCTTCATTGATGCTGTATCAAAAGTCCCTTGTTTATCTTTGTGATCCCGATAGCTATCGGGACCTTAGTGAGCCTTGGTGGTAAAATTTAATTGTCTGAGCCCTGCCTACAGCTAGTGTTGAATTACACGGCAGGCATGCATAAAGTCCCGATAGCTCCCGATAGTTTTTTGAACAGGAAACAAGCTTCATTTGCAGCCGTTGGATAATCCCTGGCCGGCATGGCAGCTTGTAACCGAAATATTTTTAAATTAGCCGGTCTTTTATAAATAGTTATTGTCACCTGATCTTCATATGTTCCCTATCTCCCCGTTCATAAAAAGAAACAGCAGGAAGGTTGTACTCCTTGCTTCCATATTATTATCACCTGTAAGCCTGCTTGCGGCCGACGGAACCGCCCCGATGATCGGGCCGGTCAGGATCGAATTCATAATATTCGGGCTGATCCTTCTGGGTGTTGCACTGTTCCACAAGCATACCTTTTGGGTGGCCGTGACCGGCCTTACAGTACTCCTTATTTTCAAGCTCGCATTTGTCCACGGGTTTGACCTTTCACATCACTTATTCGGCACCACGCCAATGGCCGATCAGCTGATGGACAAGAGCCTGCGCCAGGGCGAGTGGGGGATAATCCTGAACCTCCTCGGGTTGCTGCTCGGGTTTGCGATATTATCCAAGATCTTTGAGGATTCTGGTGTTCCGGATATCCTGCCCAGGTTCCTTCCTGACGACTGGAAGGGGCCGTTCCTGCTGCTGATCTTTGTATTTATCCTTTCCTCATTCCTCGATAACATTGCCGCCGCCCTAATTGGGGGGGCCATTGCCATAGTCGTTTTCAAGAACAGGGTCCACATCGGATACATCGCTGCGCTTGTTGCTGCGAGCAATGCCGGCGGCTCGGGGAGCGTGGTCGGCGACACGACGACCACTATGATGTGGATCGATGGCGTGGGCGCCTTTAACGTGCTCCATGCTTATGTTGCAGCGGGGGCAGCCTTGTTGTTCTTTTCCTGGTTTGCGGCACATCAGCAGGATAAGTATCAGCCTATACAGAAGGAGGCTACGCCTGACGCAAGGATTGACTGGCTGAAAATTTTGAATGTCGCTCTTATCCTCCTCGGAGCAATAGTTTCCAACATACTTTACGATATGCCGGCCCTCGGGGTCTGGGCAGCAATATTGATTGGATGGATATGGAGGCCTGTTCCCTGGAGAGAGGTTCCGGGGGCCATAAAAGGTACCATATTCCTTCTTTGCCTTGTAACATGCGCTTCGCTCATGCCGGTTGAAGAGCTGCCGAATGCCTCCGTCGGCACTGCTTTTGCCCTCGGGGTTCTCTCTTCCGTATTCGATAACATCCCATTGACAAAGCTCTGCCTCGACCAGGGGTATTATGACTGGGGCATGCTGGCTTACACAGTAGGATTCGGCGGATCCATGATCTGGTTCGGATCTTCAGCAGGGGTAGCCATTACCAACAAATTCCCGGATGCACGCGACGTGTTTGCCTGGGTAAGGAACGGCTGGCATATCGCCGCAGCATATGTGATTGGATTTCTTGCCCTTTACCTTCTCCTTGGCTGGGAACCCGCCGATAACAAGGAACATAAAATAAAGGACCGCCCTGTACCGGTCAGTTCGGTGAACATAGGAAAAAGATCGCTGGTCGGTCAGCCCTCCGTTAGCTATTATTCAATCCCGGAATCGATAAAGCCCTAAGCTGTCCCCCGCGGTTCCGACCATCCCGTTACCTCATCCAGCTCCTGGAAATTCTGACCGAAAAGAAAGTCTGCCGGTTCAAGGATTTCCATGCTTCCAGCCAGCCACTGCCGAACACCGGCTGCCAGCACTTTCAGTCCGTCTTGTTAAAGTCCGGCCTAAACAAAAAACACAATCTTTTGTTGCCATAAATAGGGTCATACAGTTGACAATATTATTCCAGGAGGTTTTAATTTCATAAAACATGCATAATATGTATCACTATTGGGGAATGGGCTGGGGCTGGCTGATAGGGTTGGCAGTGCTGGTTGCCATTATACTGCTGATCATCAGGGTGGCCAACCAACCGGGAAATACCGGGCGCCCGGGCAAATCAGCTCTTGACATTTTAAAAGAAAGGTATGCCCGCGGTGAGATAAGCAAGGATGAATTTGAAGAAAAGAAGAAAGGTATCCAGGATTGATTTCCATGAATGAGATAACTTCCAGCTTTACTGCAACAGTTGAACCATGGCTTTTATCGCACGGAATAAGAATCCTTGCCATTGCAGCTGCATCCCTGGTACTTTACAAAGTATCAAGGACCCTTATATCAAAGGCCATAAACATCACTGTTGTGTCGGACAGGCATGTTTCTGAAGTTGCCGAAAGGAAAAGGAAAGATACGCTTACAAAGATTCTGGCACTTACTGTCCGTATTGTAATAGTAGTTCTGGGCACATTGATGATATTGCAGGAGTTTGGAGTCGCAATCACCACACTGCTTGCGGGTGCCGGCATTGTTGGCATTGCTGTGGGATTCGGTGGTCAGTACCTCGTCAGGGATCTTATTTCCGGGTTCTTCCTTATTCTTGAAAACCAATACAGGATTGGAGATGTGGTCAGTTTCGACGGCACCTCGGGGCTGGTGGAGGATATAAGTCTGCGAATCACAACCCTCAGGGATCTCGATGGTACCGTTCATCATATCCCGCACGGGCAGATTGGTAAGGTTTCCAACCTTTCCAAGTATTATGCCCGTGTAAATCTGAACATAGGGATTTCATACCAGGCAGAGCTTGAGCATGTAATTAAAGTAATTAATAATGTCGGGAAAGATCTTGCGGAAGATCCCCATTGGAAAGAAGACATAACCTCTCCCCCACAGTTCCTAAGAGTGGATGACTTTGCCGATTCTTCTGTCATAGTCAAGATCCTCGGAGAAACCAGGCCACTCAAACAATGGGATGTTACCGGAGAACTTCGCAAAAGGTTGAAAATTGCTTTTGACAGAGAAGGGATTGAAATCCCGTTCCCCCAAAGGGTTGTTCATCAGGCTCCCTGATCTTATTAATGTTGATGTTATCAATATATCATATTTCACCAGACTTATTTCTCGGAGGCTTTAGTACAAACTATTTTAGCAAAGCCTTTGGCAAAAATGTCAATTCAAAGAACCCAAAACAAATAACATTCCCTGTAAATTGAGGTATTGAGCCTGATTCAGGTATTTTTTGGTAATTTTATCATGAACTGGACATTACGGAAGATCCCGGATGAAAAGTTTGAAGGATATTGGTGCAAGACTTATCGGGTGGTTTTCAGGAATTCCAAAGGCCATTGCATACAGGTATAGATTGGAATTCAGAAGATTGATATATTTCCTGAGAACCTCAGATGCAAGTTATTTCCTCATTTTTTCTGTTATTGTGGGCCTGGGAGGTGGCTTTGGAGCGGTCATATTCCGGTGGATGATAGCGCAGTTCAGTCATCTCTTTTTTACCACAGGGGGAAATGCATTGAACTTCTTGGGGAAATACAGCGTCGTGCTGTTTCCCGCAGCAGGGGGGCTGATTGTCGGTCCGCTTATATATTACTTCGCCAGGGAGACAAAGGGACACGGTGTTCCGGAAGTGATGAGGGCAGTACTCGTCGAGGGAGGAAAGATCAGGCCCAGAGTGGCTGCTGTCAAGGCTTTTGCATCCTCAATATGCATTGGATCTGGGGGTTCGGCAGGCCGGGAAGGCCCTATCATTCAGATCGGATCTGCGCTTGGGTCAGCCCTGGGTCAGGTTTTCAAGCTTACTGAAGAAAAGACCAAGACTCTTGTTGGCTGCGGAGCAGCAGCAGGTATAGCCGCCACATTCAATGCCCCGCTGGGAGGTATTTTTTTCGCCCTTGAGGTTATCCTCAGGGAATATGGCCTCAGAAATTTCTCTTCGGTTGTTCTGTCGTCGGTAACAGCTACAGTGATTTCACGATCCTTCCTCGGAAACTATCCTGCCTTCCGCACTCCTCCTTTCCAGTTGTATCAGGTTTCGGATTTTCTTTACTACCTGGTGCTTGGTCTTTTTGCGGCAGCTATGGCCTGGATTTTCATTAAGCTGCTTTACAAAAGCGAAGATATCTTTGATGGGCTCAAGATGCCCGAGTATTTTAAACCGGTTCTGGGAGGATTGGGGGTCGGTATCGTCGGGATCTATTTTCCTCAGATATTCGGAGTCGGGTATGAAACAATCCAATCGTCAATTAACGGACAACCAATCCTTTGGATCACAGCAGCCCTGGTCCTCCTTAAAATTGTCGCGACATCTCTGACTTTGGGATCGGGCGGATCGGGAGGGGTATTTGCTCCTTCGCTTTTTATTGGTGCGATGCTTGGGGAAGCATTTGGGATAGTTGCCCACAGGATTATACCTTCGACCATAATCCCGCCCGGAGCATTTGCACTTGTCGGTATGGCATCGGTTTTCGCCGGAGTCTCCCAGGCACCTATTTCAGCCATACTGCTCCTTTTCGAAATGACCGGGAATTACCAGATCCTTCCTCCTCTCATGATAACCTGTATAATTTCAGCCCTGGCTATACGAAGAATATCAAGGTATTCAATTTATACTTTAAAGCTCGTACGTAAAGGTGTCGACATAGAAAAGTTTAAATATGGAGATCTCATGGAAAGCACCCCAGTTTCGGAAGCGATGATAACCAATATAATTTCTGTACTCCAGACTTATAGTGTAACCAGGGTTGGACTGATGATCAAGAATACCAATCACAGGGGATTTCCTGTAACCGATGAAGAAGGATCGTTGGTTGGCATTATTACGAGGCAGGATATCAATCACGCTCTCGAAAAAGGGAACGGAGTATCGGAGATCAGCAGCATCATGACCAGGGATCTGCTGGTATGCTATCCCGATGAAAGCCTCAGAAGTGCGCTGCATAAAATGGCAAGCCGGAATGTAGGTCGCCTGCCAGTCGTTGAAAGGAAGAATGTAACACATATGGTCGGAATCCTGACCAGGAAAAGCCTTATTACCGCTTACAGCAAGGCACTGGACATGAGAAAAACATTCCAGGAAATGAAATCTGATGCTTGATTCTAAAGGCCCTCATCCTTTTCAGCCTTTCGGAAAGTAAATTTAAACCGGGTTCCCTGATTCTCTGTACTCTCCACCTCCTGCACCACCCCGTGAAGCTCCATTATCTTTGTCACAAGAGATAATCCGATCCCAAATCCGCCTATGTACTTTGCATTTGAAGCCCTGCTGAAAGGCTGAAAGATATTCTCCAGTTCCCGGGCAGGAATTCCGATTCCTTTGTCTGAAATTATTATGGTAACATTCTGGGCGGTGAATGAGAACTCAACATCAATATCACCATCTGAAAATTTGCATGAATTGTCAATAATATTCCTGAATGCAATTTCCAGCAAGCCGGAATTCCCTTTTACCATGAGGTCTTCATCACTTTCCGGATACCGTATTCTTGGGATTATCTTCCGCTCCGGAAAATTGATCTTTACCTGGCGTATTGAATTGAACAAGGCTTCGTCAATCCTCACTCTTGAAAACATAATATTGACATCCTTATTGACCTGGGCAAGTTCAAGAAGACTGGTAAGCATGGAATTGATTTTCTTCAGATCACCGATCAGGCTCTCAACATATTTTGCATATTCTTCTTTGCCAATATCATGGGTCAGAAAATAGTCGCCTTCTGCAATCATGACCGACAACGGGGTTCTCAGTTCATGGGAGGCATTGGATACGAAATCTTCCTGGTTCCTAAAGGCTATCTCCAGGTTTTTCAGCATGTCGTTGAATGTAATTGCAAGACTGGCAATCTCGTCTTTCCCGTTGCCTTCATCAAGCCTGCTGCCAAGCTTTTCCGAATTGATCCCCTTTACGCTTTTGATAATGTCGGATATCGGTTTGATTGCCCTGTTGGAGAAGAAATATGCAGTTGCCACTGAAAGCCATATGCTGAACAGGATGCTCCAAAGCAGTATCTCCCTGAGCTCAGTAAGGTTTTCATGTCGCGACCGGTCAAAAGCCAGCTCAAAAACATTGAATGAACGATTCCTGAAATAGTGCCGGAAAAAGACGCCATCCTTTTCAGAGATCGAGAAGAAACTTACCCCGGTTTTATTTGCATAAGCCCTCATGGCTTTGTTTGAGAGATAGTTAACATTATTGGTATAGACCGGATTAAAAGCCGAATCGGTCATGGCTATTTCTTCTTTTTCAAGCGATACGGTCGATTGATGGATTTTTTTGAGAAGGGATGAATCGACCTCGGATACGTTGATCAGTAAAATTGCATTATTTCTTGCCCTTTCGTAAAGGTTTTCCCTGAATTTGCCAACCTGGCTGGTATATGAGAAATAATAAACCAGCAGTGAAAAGAATAGCAGGATTCCGGCTGCTATGACAGTAAACTGAAGGGATAATTTTGTTTTGATTTTCATAAGCTACATTCCCCTTTCGCTGCAATAAAACCCAAAACCATACTTTGTGTGTATCAGCCTGGGTTCAAAATCCCTGTCAATTTTCTTCCGTAAATAATTAATATATACGTCAATTATATTTGTGCTCGGATCAAACTCTATTCCCCACACCTGCTCAATAATAAACTCACGTGTCAGCAGCTTATCGCGGTTTTTCAGGAAAGTCTCAAGAAGCAGGAACTCTTTTGCAGTCAGATCAATTTTCTTTTCACTCCTTGTTACCGTCTTTGTGACCAGGTTCATCTCAAGATCCGCCAGCCTCAGCTTCTGGACAGGTGCATCGTTCAGCTCTGATCTTCTCAGGAACACATTTACCCTGGCGAGAAGCTCCCTGAAATCAAATGGTTTGACTACATAATCATCTGCTCCCGCCTCAAACCCAGCCACTTTATTGTCAGGTGCACCAAACGCTGTAAGCATGATGATGGGAATCTTATTGTTCGTCTTCCTGATCTCCCTGCAAAGATCATATCCGTTTATCAGCGGCAAATTGATGTCGAGTATAACAAGATTATACTCATTTCTTTGTACAAGATTTTTCCCAACATAACCATCATAAGCAATATCGACGCTGTAACCCGTTTCGCTGAGCTGCCTTCTGAGAATTTCAGCCAGGCGCTGCTCATCCTCAACTACAAGGATATGAATATCTGCCATTATTGTAGGATGTTTCTGCAAATTTATATTTTGAATACTATTTACGTAAATTTTAAGAACTCTCTAATGACCTTTTAATTTTATTTTAATCAATTTGTCAGCCATTCATCGTTAGCTTTGGCACCAGGAAGATAGTTGAGATCCTATGAAGGAAATCAGGTACAAGAACGAAATAATATTTTTTGCAATCATAATTGGAGTGTTCGTAGCGCTGATTCTGCTTAAAATGTTGCTCGTCAAATGGTAAGGATCTTACGGTGAAAAATTGTTAATAGTTTATAATATTCACTACTTAGTACTTTGTTTCTTCATTCAGGCAGTTGTCCTTATTGATCCTACGACAACTGCTTTTTTATCAGGGATCCCTGCCAGTTAAAATTCGACAATTTTCAGTAACAATATGATCACTGTTATAATACCGGCATTGAATGAACAGACTACAATCTCGCATGTTGTAAGACTCGTCAACAAATCTCCGCTTGTGAACGAAATACTTGTAATTGATGACAAATCGCTTGACGAAACACGCAATCATGCAAAAGGCAGGAACGTAAAGATTTACACAAGTACCAAACTAGGCAAAGGAGCATCTATGAGAGATGGAATGCTGTTAGCCGGCAATGAGGTCATCGTTTATCTTGATGCAGACATTACGACATATCCCGATAATATCATTTCCCTGATGACGAGCCCGATAATTTCAGGAAAAGCTGATTTTGTGAAATCGGTATTTGAACGGCAGGCAGGAAGAGTTACAGAACTTGTGGCCAAGCCACTGATAGGCCTGCTTTTCCCTGATCTCTCGCGGTTCTCGCAACCATTAAGCGGAATGATCGCCGGGAGGAAGTCTTTATTTGAAAAAGTAAACTTTGAAAATGACTATGGGGTAGATGTCGGTTTGCTGATCGACATGCATAACATGAAAGCAAGGATTGCGGAAGTAAATATAGGGTACATTGAGAACCGGATGCAATCATGGGAACAGCTTGGGAAAATGGCAAAGGAAGTATCCAGGGCTATCCTGAAGCGGGCAGAGATGATCAAACAATCTAATCTTGAGATACTTGAAAATATCTCAATAATTCGTGATCAGATGGATTTTGCAATCAGGGAAAGTGTCCTTGGTTTAAAAAAAATGATCATTTTCGATATGGACTTTACCATACTTAGCAGCAGCTTTATAAAATCCGTAGCAACAAAATACCAGCTCGATAATTCCCTTAAACTGATAATTTCTGAGAAACATAATCCATATACACGCACAAAACTTATTGCAAGATTACTTAAAGGGCTAAATATCAGGCAGATATTAGACGCTGTGGATGAAATACCAGTCACTGAGGGTTTTGAGGCTATTGTTAAAACATTTAAGGAGAATGGTTATATATGCGGGATAATCAGCGATAGTTATGATTGCATAACCAACCATCTTGTCAACAGATACGGCCTCGACTTTTCAATTGCCAATGAGCTTGAGTTCTCAAATAGTGTAGCGACAGGTGAGGTTAAAATACCATCGGTCTTTATAAAAACGAACCAAAGCACCTGTAATCATGATTTCTGTAAATCAAACGCAATGAGGGAAATTGCAGCCCGTTACAGGATCGATATTAAGAACATAATCGCCATTGGTGACAGTGAAAGCGATATTTGCATGATCAGGGATTGCGGAATAGGAGTTGCTTTCTGTTCGGAAAACGAACAGTTGAAGGCAGCTGCCGACAAGATAGTCAGTGAAAGAAGTTTTAACTCTCTTGTGGAATTCATTCAGTAATAATTGCCATGACCGGACTTTTGACCACAGTATTTGTACTAGGATATGCGGCCATAGCATTTGAGCATAAGATAAAACTCAACAAGGCGGCATCTGCCCTGATCACGGGTGTTTTGTGCTGGGTTGTTTATGTTTTCTTTGTCGGCGATAAAAATATGATCAACCATGAGCTTGCTGAACATATGGGGGATCTTTCCGGAATACTCTTTTTCCTTCTAAGTGCGATGACTATCGTGGAACTAATTGATTCCCACGATGGTTTCAGCATTATAACGACACGGATCACCCAAACGAATAAAAGATCGCTTCTATGGATCATTGGCCTGGTGACTTTTTTCCTGTCAGCTATCCTCGATAACCTTACAACCACCATAGTAATAATTTCCCTGCTCAGGAAACTGGTAAGGAACAGGACCGACCGGCTATACTTCTCCGGACTTGTCATTATTGCAGCGAATGCAGGGGGTGCATGGTCACCCATAGGCGATGTAACGACAACAATGCTCTGGATTGGCGGACAGATTACCGCATTTAAAATAATAGCCGGTTTGATCATTCCCAGCCTTGTTTCCCTTCTTGTACCACTGCTGCTTATTTCGTTAAAGTTCAGGGGGAATGTCGAAAAGCACCAGGAAATTAATGGGGACAGCACAACAGATCTTCCGGAAAAACATAAAAGGATTGTACTCTTTTCCGGAATTGCAGTTCTGATTGCGGTACCTGTTTTCAAAACCTATACTGGCCTGCCTCCCTACATGGGCATACTTCTGGGACTGGGTGTCATATGGATCATTACCGAGCTGCTTCACAGCGGGAAAAAGGATGAAGAAAAGAACAGGCTAACAGTAGTTCACGCACTTAAGAGGATCGATACGTCAACCATTCTCTTCTTCCTCGGGATCCTGATCGCCATTTCAGCATTGCAGTCTGCAGGAATTCTCAGGACCGCGGCAGGTTTCCTGGATAAGGCAATCGGAAATCAGAACATTATTGTAATAATAATTGGCCTGCTCTCATCAATCGTTGATAATGTCCCTATTGTTGCAGCCGTTCAGGGGATGTACGATCTGGTCCGGTTCCCCGCGGATCATTATTTCTGGGAATTCCTGGCTTATTGTGCGGGGACAGGCGGAAGCGCCCTGGTAATAGGATCCGCAGCTGGGATTGCTGCGATGGGGATGGAAAAGATTGAATTCTTCTGGTATTTGAAAAAGATCAGCATTTATGCGCTTGCTGGTTTCTTTTCAGGAGCATTGGTTTATATCGCCCAGGAAATAATTTTAAAATAAGTCATATTCATATGTTCTATAATTTCATTTTAACTGCCGGCTACCTGATATAACGTTGATGTAAACGGATCTTTGTTTCATCAGAATTAAATAACGTACAGTGAGGCAAGGCAAGTATTCGGACAAATAGAGTTTTACCCTGATAATAAATTGGTTGCATGCGATACTATTACAAAAAAAATGTAAATAAGATACAAAATACGGCAGGTGAACAAATTTGAAACTGAGATACGTCTGGCACGTGAGATGAGCACCATGGACGCCACCCTTATAGGGGTCGGGGCAATGATCGGTGCAGGGATTTTCGTCCTCATAGGCATTGCAGCAGGCGTCGCCGGTCCGGCTCTTATATTGTCGTTTATTCTTAACGGGTTGATCGCTCTGCTGACGGCAATGTCGTATGCTGAACTCGGGTCATGTTATCACGATGCCGGGGGCGGTTACCTCTGGGTCAAAGAGGGGTTGCCGAAATGGAACGGGTTTATTTCAGGCTGGATGAGCTGGTTTGCTCACGCTGTAGCTTGCAGCCTATATGCCCTTGGTTTCGGGGCATATTTTAACCATGTCCTGGTCGCCCTTAACCTCACAATACCTGAATGGGGCTTCTTCTCACCACAGAAGATCCTGGCAGTAATTACAACAATTCTTTTTGCCTATGTAAATTTTCGCGGGGCAGCAGAGACAGGCAAGATAGGGAATCTTGTGACTCTGACAAAGATCATCATCCTGCTAATATTTATAGGATTCGGACTGGAGTTGATTCTCCGCAAAGGAGACTGGCAGTCGACCTTCAGTCCGTTCTTTGCTTATGGCTCAGAGGGCGTATTCAAAGCCATGGGACTTACATTCATTGCATTCCAGGGCTTTGAAGTTATCGCTCAGAGCTCTGAGGAAATAAAGAATCCATCAAAGAATATTCCCCGGGCAGTTTTTCTCTCCCTGCTAATTGTATTCCCTATTTACATCCTTGTCGCATTTACTGCAATCGGAACAGTGAATTCCGGCAGCATTCCGCCATGGGCCTATCTTGCGCAGCTTAAAGAAACAGCCCTTGTCAATGTAGCCGAGAACTTCTTTAAAGGCGGTGGCATACTGATCCTTTTCGGCGGTCTTATCTCCACTATATCCGCGCTGAACGCCACGATTTATTCCTCATCAAGGGTTGCATTCGCAATGGGAAGGGACAGGAATTTTCCTTCTTTCTTCAGCAAGGTTCATCCGGAGAATCATACACCCCACTGGAGCATCCTCATCTCTTTGCTGATAATCATCATCATGGCGGTTTCGCTTCCGGTAGAAGATGTCGCAAGTGCAGCCGACATAATGTTCCTTCTGCTCTTTCTCCAGGTTAACCTGGCCATGATAAAACTCAGGAAGAAAAGACCTGACCTTAATCGTGGTTTCAAGGTCCCTTTGTTCCCCTACCTTTCCATAATAGGCATTGTCCTTCTGTTTTTCCTTGCTGTCAATATGCTCAGTTACAGCCTTAAGGCATGGTTGGTAACTGTCATATGGATCTCCTCAGGGTTGCTGGTGTACAGGTTTTTCGCCGCCAAACGTGAGATCGAGCATGTCAGAAAGGTAGCAACCCTTGAACGGCTGTCCAGTAAAGATTATACAATGCTCGTATGCCTTTCGCTTACTGACAAAATTGAAAGCATAACGCGCGTTGCCTTCTCGATAGCTAAGAAAAACAGCGCATTCATCGTTTTCCTTCATGTTATTGAACTGGATGATGACAGAAAGAGCAGGCACAATATACGAGGTTCAGACCGTGCACAGCAAATGCTTGATGAAGCAAGGACCCTTTCAGAAGAGGCAGGTATTGCTTCGAAATCCATAATCAAGATCTCTCACAGGATCTCGAGCGGTATAACAGATACGGCTCTGGAAGAGAACTGCAACTTCATCATTACAGGAAGAGACAAGACCAGCAAGTTTATTTCCCGCTTCTTTGGATCAACCATTGACATGGTGCTCCAGAAAACCGCCAGTGAAGCTGCAATCCTGCATGGCGAACTCACCCCGGGCAAGATAAGAAGGATCATTATCCCGTACAGCAACGACATTCATACACGGTTCGCCCTGGAAATAGCCCCTGCCCTGAAAGAATATTTTGATGCCGACATCAAGGTAGCAGTCGTTTTTTATCCCGGCTATAATTCATCAAAGAGACAGCTTGTATCGGATCAGATTAACAAAATAAAGGAGGACATATCCCTCCAGGCTGAAATAATATCCACTGACGATATCGACATATTGCGAGGGATTCTTAAACTTGCCAGGAATGCTGATCTGCTGGTCATGGGAGGCCGATCAGGCGATTTTATCGAACTTCTGTTTGCCAAATCCCTTGCAAGAGAGATTACCGAACAGGTCGCATGTCCGGTACTTTGGTTAAGAGAATTTGAGGAAAGGGAATCTTACTTCAAATCACTTTTCAGGCCCCTCGATAAAAAGCAATAATATGGAGACAAGAATTCAGGATCAGTTTTTAAGTTTTGCAGACAGTCTGCTCGCCTATCTGCCAAATCTGCTGGCAGGGATTGTGCTTGTACTTCTTGGCTGGGTATCAGGCTGGGTGGTCAAAAGAATTTTGATCCAGATTTCCATTGTCTTAAGAATTGACAGGTATTTCAGAAGATCACGCTACAGCTCGGATTTTGCAAAAGCCGATATCAGGTACAGCCTCTATAATTTCGTCGGGAATATAGGATTCGCGTTGATATTCCTCATCTTCCTTGACAATGCATTGCTCGCATGGAAGTTAAATATCCTTACCGACCTGCTGAGCAAAGGGATCCTGTTCCTGCCCAAACTAATAATTGCATCGGTCACATTCGGAATTGGCCTGCTGGTAGCTTCATGGGTCCAGATATCAACACTGAAATCCCTCAATCGCGAAGAAATTCCAAGGGCATCGCTAATATCGAGATTCATCAAGGGGATCCTGATCATCTTTTTTTCCGCAATATCTCTGGTAGAGCTGGATGTTGCACGTGAGATTGTCGTTATCGGCTTCAGCACTATATTTATAACCCTGGGAGTAATCACCGTGGTGATCACTGCGGTCGGTGGCAGGGATTTCCTGAAGAAAATCGAAAATTCAATTAAAGAAGATAGAAAAGACTGAATTATAAAGGTACCTACATGCCATATCATTCAGTTATCTTTTGTAGCCCATTTTGATTCATTGATAATATCATTTTGATAAACATTGTGCCATATCGGGGCGTCCTTGCCAATCTAAAAATACCGGTCCCAACGGATTTATACGCACCCGTCACCAATCAGGCTGATCAGCTGAGCTATTTGGCCCGAATATTGCAGCCCACATTTTCATAGAAACTCTTAACTTTAAAGTCATTAAAATAATCCGGCTTATGAAAGATCTGACACTGGTTGCCATACTCATTGCAGGCTCCATTTTAAACCTTCAGGCAGAGAATGAGAAGGAGATAAAGGCTGCCATAAAGCATATTACTGTTTACCCCGACAGGGCACAGGTAAGCCATGAAGCTTCCGTTGATATTCCAGCCGGGACAACGGTGCTAAGGCTTACCGGTCTCTCTCCTTATGTCGATGCACAGAGCATCCAGGTAAGGGGGAAGGGTGATTTTACCATCATGGCTGTAAACCAGCAAAACAATTATTTGCAGAACCTGGAGGATATTCCTGAAGTAAAAAGCATCAGGAGCCAGATCGAATCCCTTCAGACCAGGGTGGAGGATGAAAGAGCCGTACTGGATGTTCTCAAGGAAAAGGCTGCCTTCCTCGTCGCAAACAGGCCTATCCTTATAAAAGAGACCGCCTTTTCGATCGAGCAGCTCAAAAGCGTGATGGACCTCTACACAAACAGCATGGAGCAGGTCACAACCACGACCCTTAAAAAGAACAGGCTGATAAAGGAATACGAAAAACAAATTGCGGCACTTCAGCAGCAGATCTCCGATAAGTTCGGGAAGCAGCTGCCATCAGGGGAGATCTCGGTTACTGTGGCAGCAGATAAGCCGGGCGCAGGCACCCTTTCGTTCAGTTATGTCGTCACAAATGCAGGCTGGTATCCATCATATGACATCCGGGTTGAGGACATAACAAAGCCCGTCACCATATTCTACAAGGCAAATGTTTTCCAGAACACCGGGGTATCATGGAAGGATGTGAAGCTGAGCTTTTCGAATGCCACACCCTGGGTGGCCGGTAATGTACCGGTGCTCAGCCCCTGGTTCATAGATTTTTATGTCCCGCCAACGGGCATCAGGATCCGGGGTATGGCCTCCCTGAGCAAGAGCGTGAGAGCACCGTCGGCAGCGGATGAGGCTATGGCCGAGAAAGGTGCAGTGATGGAAGCCGAGGCTGCCCCGGTAGCCGTTGAGAAGAATGTAGGCGAAACTACCGTTACCTTTGATGTAAATCCGCCTTACACAATCCAGCCCGACGGCAAGGTCCAGACAATCGAGATCCAGCGTACAACCTCTCCGGCCAGCTATAAGTACGTTACCGTTCCCAAGCTTTCACCTCTTGCGTACCTTACGGGCAGCATTACCGACTGGGCGCAGCAGAGCCTGATCAGCGGCGAAGCAACCCTTTATTTTGAAAATACTTTCGTTGGAAAATCGTATCTTAATGTCAACCAGCTGACAGATACACTGTCAATATCCCTGGGAAATGATAACAGCATCCTTGTCAAAAGGGAGAAAAGAAAAGAGTTCATTGCAACGAAAGTCATAGGGTCAAACAAAACCGAGACTTATTCCTTCCTCATAACGGTCCGCAACAACAAGCAGAATCCTGTCAGGATCACGGTTAACGATCAGCTCCCTGTTTCATCAAACAGCAACATAGAGGTGACCCCGGTGGAGCTGAGCGGCGGCAGATTTGATCCCGCGACGGGAGAGGTGAAGTGGGACCTGGATATCAGGCAGTCAGAGACAAGGCAGCTTGTCCTGACATATTCCGTGAAGTTCCCGAAAGACAAAACAGTAATCCTGGATTAAGAAAATATTACATTATGAAATTCCTTGGCAATCTTGTTTGGCTGATATTTGGCGGGATAATCATTGCTGTTGAATACTTTATCGGCAGCCTGATCCTGATGATCACCATAGTGGGGATCCCGTTTGGTTTGCAAACCCTTAAGATGGCATCTCTGGCAATCTGGCCTTTCGGCAGAAGAAGTTACATTAAGGAGAGGGCCTCGGGGTGCCTTTTTATATTCATGAATGTGATATGGCTTCTCTGCGGTGGATTGTGGATAGCCGCCACTCATGCAATTTTCGGGGTATTGCTGTGTATCACGATCATCGGCATTCCTTTCGGGCTGCAGCATTTCAAGCTGACTGAAGTGGCTCTGAATCCTTTCGGCCGGGATATAGAGTGGATCTAAGATTTCCCACCGGAGGTGCGGATAAGTTCATTAAAACCGCAAGTAACGCAAAGTACACGCTCAGCGCGAAAAAGCAAATGACATAAGTTTATTTCTTTATTAACCCCGTGGCTATCGGCCTTTGCGATTTCATATGCTGCAGGCAGGCTTTAGGGACTTTCAGAATTACATACCTTTATACGACTATGAAGTCAGAACCAGAAAAAAAAGGAACCCCGATCAATAATTTCGGCAAGTTCGGGTTGATTGAAAAGATCACCAGCCGGGCTGAGATCCGGAATAAAAGCACTTTATCGGGTATCGGGGACGACTCCGCTGTCATCGAAAACGGGAACGATCTTTCGCTGGTTACGACCGACCTCCTGCTTGAAGGTATCCATTTCAATCTTGTTTACACACCCCTGCGGCACCTTGGGTACAAAGCGGTGATACGGGCCATTTCGGATATTTACGCAATGAACGGTAAACCCGGGCAGGTGCTTGTCGGGCTTGGTGTCAGCACAAAGTTCTCCGCAGAACAGGTGGATGAATTATACGACGGTATTTACACAGCCTGCAAAAACTATAATGTTGATCTGGCAGGTGGGGATATTACCAGTTCCCTGACCGGACTCACCATCAGCGTCACAGCGGTGGGTTCTGCCGGAAAGGGATCGCTTACCGGCAGGAAAGGAGCCGGGGCAAACGATCTTATCTGTGTTACAGGGAATTTCGGAGCTTCATTCATGGGGCTCAGGATCCTTGAAAGGGAGAGGAGGCTTTTTGAGAAGGACAAAACCCTTAAGCCTGATTTTGCAGGATTTGAATACCTTATCGAGCGTCAGCTGAAGCCTGAATTCCCGTCGGCTGTAATTGACGCCCTGAAGAATACCTCCATCATACCGTCTGCAATGATAGATGTATCCGACGGCCTCGCCTCAGACCTGATGCATATCTGCAGGCAGTCGGCAACAGGCTGCAGGATCTTTTACGAGAAGATCCCTGTTGACCTCGAGACCGGCAAAGCTGCGGAAGAGTTCGGGATCGATCCTGTTACTGCGGCGCTGAATGGCGGTGAAGATTACGAGTTACTTTTCACCGTGCGTCTTGAGGATCATGAAAAGATAAAAGCTATTCCCGGTGTGTCGGTCATCGGGCACATGACACAGGCCTCCCAGGGTTGCTGCCTTATCAATGAGAATGGGGCGCAGATAGAACTGAAAGCCCAGGGATGGGAAAAAGCCTGACGGGAACCTGTTCTTACTTCGGCCCGCGGATTATTCCCCTTTCCGATTTCCTTATGAATTCGATTATGTAATCCCTGTCGGGAGATTGCCGGAATTTTTCTTCGATAAATTCCAGGGCCTGCGTGACATTCATGCAGTTCTGGTAAATTGCCCTATAGATATTGTGGATCTCGCTTATCCTTTCCTTTTCGAATCCACGGCGCGTAAGCCCGACGGTATTAATGCCCAGGTATGTAAGCGGGTCCCTGTCGGCTTTAATGAACGGCGGAACATCTGTCCTGACCTTCGAGCCACCCCCGATCATAACATGCCCCCCGATCCTAGCGAACTGGTGGACCAGTGTTCCCGCGCTGATAATTGCCCAGTCATCGACCTTGACCTCGCCTGCAAGACCGATCCCGTTCCCGAGAATGACATTGTTGCCGATGAAGCAGTCGTGCCCGACATGGGCATATGCCATTAACAGGCAGTTATTGCCTATGACCGTTTTCCCCGCAGATGCTGTGCCGCGGTTCACGGTTGCCGCTTCACGAAGAGTGGTCCCGTTACCGATCTCGACAGTCGTTTCCTCTCCCCTGAACTTAAGGTCCTGGGGGATCCCTGAAACAACTGCAGTCGGAAATATACGGCATTTGCTGCCGATCCTTGCACCGTCAAGGATTGCGGAACCAGGGCCAATCCAGGTCCCTTCTCCAATAATTACATTGCCTGCAATATAGGCAAAAGGTTCAACTGTAACATTTTCTGCTAATTGCGCCTTTGGATGAACATACGCCAGATCAGAAACCATTGGATGATTATTTGTTTTTAACTACCTGGGCTACCATTTCACCCTCCACCACTAGATGATTCCCGACGAATGCCTGTCCGAACATCGAAACGATCCCGCGCCTCAATGGTTCGGCAAGCTCCATCCTCAGTATAACAGTGTCCCCCGGTACTACTTTATGTTTGAACTTAAGCTTGTCAATCTTCAGGAAATAGGTCGAATACCTCTCGGGATCCTCGACTGTGCTCAATATCAGAAGTCCGCCGCATTGTGCAAGTGCCTCTACAAGCAGAACGCCCGGCATCACCGGTTCGTCGGGGAAATGACCCTGGAAAAACGGCTCGTTGAAGGTCACATTCTTTATCCCTATGACGCTGTTCTCGTCGAGCGAAATTACCTTATCCACAAGCAGGAACGGTGCTCTGTGGGGAAGGCGCTTCTTGATATCCTCGATAGTTAATACTGGGGGAACGGACGGATCGTAAACCGGGATATGGAGTTTCGAGGTTTTCCTGATCTCCTGCCTGATGAGCTTGGCAAGCCTTGTGTTGGCGTAATGCCCGGGCCTGGTGGCCACCACTTTGCCTAAGATAGGCTGGCCCACGAGCGCCAGGTCCCCCATGATATCGAGAAGCTTATGCCGTGCCGGTTCATTCGGGTACCGCAACTCCGTATTATTCAGGATCCCTGCAGTGTGCTTGCTGATCCCCGGCCTGTTGAACAGCTTGGCAATCCTGTCAATCTCCTCCTGCTCGACCTCCTTCTCGAGGATCACAACCGCATTATCGAGGTCCCCACCCTTGATTAGCCCCATCCTGTGGAGCGGTTCCAGCTCGTGGAAAAATACGAACGTGCGGCTTTTGCAGATCTCCTTCTCAAAATCATCAATCGTATCAAGGATCGCATACTGGTTTCCGAGGATCTTTGAATTGTAGTCGATCAGGACATTGATGCTGAGGTGGTCATCAGGGTAAACGATAAGATCGACGCCATGCTCCTCATCGGAATAGGTGATCTTCTGCTTTATTGTGAAGTAATTCCTCTCTTCCCGTTGTTCCGTGAAGCCGACGGAGTTGATCGCTTCCGTGAATGCAAGTGAAGCACCGCCCATAATGGGGGCTTCCGGTCCGTCAAGCTCTATGAGCGCATTATCGACCCTCATCCCGTGAAGGGCAGCCAGGGCATGCTCGATGGTCGATACCGATGCATTGTTCTGGACGAGTGTGGTGCCCCTCGATGTATCGGCTACGTTCTCGGCGAGCGCATCTATCATTGGCTTGCCGGGAAGGTCCGTCCTGCAGAATTTATACCCGTGATTGGCAGGGGCAGGTTTGAAGGTGATGGTTACAGTGAGTCCCGTATGTAAGCCTTTTCCTGTCAGGCTCACTTCTTTCTTAAGCGTTCTTTGCTTTTCGCTCATTTTCCTCAGGCTTGATTTTTAATCCGGGTACAAAAAAATCAAAAAAAAGTGAACTATCCAATAATTTTTAAAGCATGGCGGAAGTCACAGTAAACAGGTCATTCAGCCTGTTTCCTGAGCAACTCAAGCTGCCTTTCAAGCTCGCGGAGCTTCCTGCTCATCTCCGGCAGCTGCTTGAACACAATGCTCGAACGGGCAAAATCCCTGTGATCGATTGCCGGGTATCCGAGCAACACGGAATTCTCCTGCTTCACATCACTATGAATGCCTGACTGTGCTCCGATCTTTACCCCGTCGGCGATCTTCAGATGACCTGCAATCCCGACCTGCCCGGCAAACATGCAGTTCTTTCCCACCTTGGTGGAACCGGCGATCCCTGTCTGTCCTGCCATAACGGTGTTTTCACCGATCTCGACATTGTGGGCGATCTGGATCAGGTTATCGAGCTTAACGCCTTTCCGGATGATGGTCGATCCCATTGTTGCGCGATCGATGGCGACATTTGCCCCGATCTCGACATTGTCCTCAAGAACGACATTTCCCAGCTGCGGTATCTTCATGAACTCGCTCTCCGACTGGGGAGCAAACCCGAAGCCGTCGCTCCCGATCACCGAACCTGCATGGATCACACAGTTATTTCCGATAATGCAATCATGATATATCTTGACACCCGGATTAATAGTACAATTCTTCCCGACCTTTGCATTGTCGCCAATGAAAACATGCGGATAAACCAAAGATCCCTCTCCCACCGAAGAGTTTTCCCCGATATATGCATAAGGACCAATATAAATATCCGCCCCGACCGAAGCCGATTTTTCGATCACGGCCGTCGGATGGATCCCCTTCTTCCTGGGCCTCGCCTGGTCAACCAGCCTCAGGAGCGAGGCAAAGGCTTCATAAGCATCCTCAACCCTGATCATTGTGGCTTCCACCCTGGCCGAAGGGACAAAGCTCTTGTTAACCAGCACTATCGACGATCCTGTTGTATAAAGGAATTGTTCATACTTAGGGTTTGCGAGGAAAGAGAGCGCACCCGGATGCCCCTCTTCGATTTTGGCAATCGTATTTACCGTTGTTCCTGGATCCCCCTCAATTTCGCCCTGAAGAAACCGGGCAATCGTTGCTGCATCAAATTCCATGGTTGTTTCTGTAATTTAAATTCTGCACTCTTTCGGATAACAAAGGAAATATCTCGTGATTCTTTCTGAGAACAATTTGTGGTCAAAGATATCCGATACTGTTGAAATTCCCGCCGTTGTTCCATCCTTGAGCAGTATCATTACCTCCGGTTCACCGGGAGCATAGGTCAGGTTCGAGATCGCTTCGGTGTAAACATAAAACCCGGTCAATTCTTTATTTATCCCTAAGCGGCCCGCAGTCAGGTCCTTCAACTGCTGCACCCTGGCAATGGGGAAAGGCTTGTCCTGGAGTTCGATAGCAAGCAGGTCGCGCATCATCAGCCTACGGGAAAGATCTCTCAACACAGGGTCGTTTTGATCGGCCCAGTACTTTATAGATGTAAGGATATCCGAGTCGTCGAGGCGGGTAAAATTAAAGGATACGTGAGAGGGAGTGAAGAGACCCGAATCCCCAAGGTCAGCCTGGCCTATATTATTATAAAGGAAAAACCTCAGCGCCGGCGTCGCAAACAGGTCCTCTCCCCTGCCTGCCAGCTCTTTGGCACGCCTCAGGACATTCACGAGCAGGCTTTCTGATGAAAGCACAGTTTTGTGCATGTATACCTGCCAGTACATCAGCCTCCTGGCTATAAGAAATTTCTCGATCGAATAGATCCCCTTCTCATCCACCACGAGCCTGTCGCTGACAACATTAAGCATCCGGATTATTCTGTCGGAACCAACCGCTCCTTCGATCACCCCAGTGAAGAATGAATCCCTCCTGAGGAAGTCGAGACGGTCCATATCTATCTGGCCTGCCACCAGTTCGTGAAAGAATTTCCGCTTGTATGTACCCCTGAAGATCTCAATCGCCAGGTCAAGCTTCCCTCCGAATGCCTCATTCAGCTTTTCCATCAGAAGGAGCGAGATATCCTCATGAGTGATCCCGCTTATAAGGGAATGCTCGAGTGCATGGGAAAAAGGCCCGTGACCTATATCATGGAGAAGGATGGCAACCAGCAGCGCTTCTTCCTCTTCAGGACTGATTATAATGTCCTTGTTCCTGAGAGTTTTTATGGCGCTGTCGGTCAGGTAGAGGGCGCCGAGGCAATGCTGGAACCTGCTGTGATTCGCACCCGGGTATACAAAGCTCGTGAGGCCCAGCTGCTTTATGTTCCTCAGTCGCTGGAACCATGGATGCGCTACAATGTCGTAGATCAGGTCAAATGGCAGGTCGATAAATCCGTAGACCGGATCATTTATGATCTTGTGCTTATTTGTCTTATAAACCACGAGCGTAATACCTTGAGTACAAAAGTATGAATTTGTTTCTCATGACAGCATCCGGAAAGATAACTATGTCGCAAAGATCATGCCGTGGCGGGATAACGCTTATGAACCATAGGAGGTTGTTCCGTTCGATTCTTTATGCTAACTTGTACGAAAATAATTTGTAACCTGGCCCACCCTCCTGCTGTCTAAACAGCTGAAGCGGAATAAAATAATTTAAAACATGTTTTATAACATATTTTCTGGTGGTAACATTTGACTTTTTTACCGTCTTTTATTAGGAAAAAATTCACCGGACACAGACCTGACCAGCAATGAAAATTGAGATTCTCGGGCTTAACAAGATATATCCCAATGGCAACCACGCCTTGAAGGATATCAACCTGGAATTCGGGACAGGGATGTTCGGTCTTCTCGGGCCCAACGGTGCAGGGAAATCGAGTCTCATGAGGATCATGGTCACGTTGATGAAGCCTACTTCGGGAACGATCCTGGTCGATGGAAAAGACATTCAGAAGAACAGGAAGGAGCTGAGGCAGATGCTGGGTTATCTCCCACAGGATTTCAGGTTTTTTACTGCACTGAAAACCTGGGAGTTCCTCGATTATTCAGGTGCTCTTGCCGGAATGAAGAACCGGAAGCTGAGGGTCTCAGAAGTCGACAGGCTTCTCGACCAGGTTGGGCTTCTTGAGGTCCGCGACAGGATGGCGAACAAGCTTTCGGGCGGGATGAAGCGTAGGCTTGGCATCGCCCAGGCGCTCATTGGGAATCCGAGGATCATCGTGGTGGATGAGCCTACCACCGGGCTCGATCCCGATGAAAGGATCAGGTTCAGGAATATACTCTCCCAGCTGACCCAGAATGATGTCACGATCATACTCTCCACACACATTGTCGGCGACATATCTTCGACGTGCCAGGGTATGGCGCTTCTGAACAGGGGTGAAGTCGTATTTTCGGGCTCCCCGGAGAATCTCGTCCGGAATGCCGGGGGGCACGTATTCAGGCTAAATCTGTCAACAGAACAATATGAATCGGTCAAGGAGCGGTACAACATAATTTCCACGATCCCTGTCGACAATGGCTGGGAGGTGCAGGTTGTATCGGACGATCCTCCCGGGTTCAATGCAATACCGGTAATTCCCAATATCGAGGATGCATACGTATATTTTATGGAACATAAGATCAAAGCAACCATCATTGATTAGCTGTGTACGAAGTATGTCTTTTCTGCATAACATAAGGACTGTTGCACAGTACGAATCCAGGACCCTGAGAAGAAGCTGGTTCTTCCGGCTTTTTTCAGTGGGAGGGCTGGTAATTATGACCTTTATGAACATAGGCCTCTTCTCACCGGTGGGAGGAGATTCATGGGGTCTTCAGGCCATTTCGTCTTCGGTTCCCTATGTCAACCTTTACCTTCTGAATATAGGCCAGGCCATCGTAGTCATTTTCCTTGCCGCCGATTTCCTCCGCCGCGATAAAAAGCTCGACACGAGCGAGGTCCTTTACACCCGTTCCATGTCGAACCTGGAATATATCCTCGGCAAGACATGGGGAATAATCCGTCTCTTCCTTTTCCTTGATGCAATTATCCTCAGCATAGGGCTGCTGATGAATATAATATCGACCGACATGTCGGTCGACCTGTTGTCGTACCTGCAGTACCTTCTCATTATATGTGTCCCGACGATCGTCTTCAGCCTGGGAGTGGCATTCGTGCTGATGCAGGTAATAAGGAACCAGGCGGTAACCTTCATGGTGCTTCTCGGCTATGCGGCCCTCGATATGTTCTACCTGTATTACAGGGCTGGCTGGATCTTCGACTACATGGCGTTCAACCTTCCGCTCGTGAAGTCGGGCATAGCCGGGTTCGGCAATTCCGGATTAATAGCAAACCAGAGGCTGCTTTACCTTTTTTCCGGGTTCGCCCTCGTAATGGTCACTGCCCTCTTGTTCAAGCGCCTTCCCCAATCAAAACTTCAAAGAGTAGTCACCACTATTCTGCTCATCCTGTGTTCGATCGGGGCTATATTTGCAGGGTTTGGCACCTGGAACACGCACAGTGCAAGGATCCGCGACAAAAAGCAGGTGATCGAAACGAACAGGGCCTTTGAAAACAGGAAATTCCCCGTGATCGAAACGGCATCGATCGACCTGGTCCATAAAGGAAAGACCATTGAGGCTTCAGCATCCCTCACGATCGCCAATGAGAACAGGGAGGACCTAGAAACTTACCTGTTCTCGCTGAACCCTTCTCTCAGGGTTACGGGAATTGAATCCGGGAACAGGGCGCTCGAATTCAAAAGAACTGGGCATATCATTGAGGCATTACCGGGAAAGAGGCTTGCCCATGGAGAAAAGGACAGCCTGAAAATAAGCTATACCGGCGCGGTTAATGAAGAATTCTGCTATCCTGATTACAGCGAGAGTTCAAAGTCCAATCCGTACATGATTGCGATGCTGGTGATAAATAAAAGGCAGGCTTTCCTGACTGATGATTTTGTCCTGCTCACACCTGAATCCCACTGGTATCCTGTGGCAGGTCTGAATTATTATCCCTCCGACCCGGCAAGGATAAAAGTTGATTTCACAAGGTATAAGCTTCGTGTCAAAAGCAGGGACGGGCTTACTGCGGTTTCACAGGGCAGGGTAAAAAAAGATGAAGGCCATTTTTCATTTGCTCCGGAAGAACCCCTTACCGGGCTAACGCTTGCAATCGGAAACTACATGATCGATTCACTTAAAGCAGGCTCTGTTGAGTACCTGAGCTACCATTTCCCGGGGAATGACTATTACAGGAAGAGCCTGTCGGCGCTGAAGGACACCCTTCCCCAGCTGATATCGGGGATAATGAGGGATCTGGAAACCGATTTCTCCGCAAGGTATCCCTTTTCCACCCTCAGCCTGGTAGAGGTGCCGGTGCAGTTCTATTCCTTTCCAAGGATGAGCACTCAAACCCGTGCAGAGGTCCAGCCTGCTATGGTACTGCTTCCCGAAAAGCTGTCGACCCTCGAGGGGGCCGGTTTCGGCAAACGTATAACGAGGCAGAAGAAAAGAATGGTCAGGAACAACGAGGTCCTCACCGATAAAGAGATACAGCTGAGGGTTTTCCAAAATTTTGTCCAGAATACCTTCATTACCGGCGAACAATTCAGGTACAGGAACGGTGTCGCCTGGAATGAACCGGTGAGGTACCGGCTCGGGTCGAGCTTCTACTTCTTCAAGAACAACTTCTGGTCCGACGAGTTCCCGGTGATAAACGCGGTGTTTGAGACTCATCTTCAGAAGGCTAAGGCACCGGAGCAATCGGGCTTTTTCGGATTCTCATCCTCGCTGACGGAGAACGACCAGGCAAACCTTTACCTAAAGAAGGCATCCTTCAGGGATGTACTTGCCTCAAACCCGTTGGGCGATACGCTCAGGCAGGTACTTACCGTGAAAGGGGATTACCTTTTCAATCTCTTCAGGGAGAAGGCCGGGATCGATAAGTTCGACATATGGTTCCGGGATTATATGAACGGAAACCGGTTCCGAAGCATCAACATTGCCGATCTGAACGACACAATCTCAAGAAAATTCGGTTTTGAATTCTACCCGTTCCTCGAAGACTGGTTCAACAGGAAGGACCAGCCCGGATTCAGCTTTTCGAGGCTGACCGCCTCCGAGATAATCGTGGCCGACCGGACCAGGTACCAAATCACATTCGTCGCCTCCAACGCTGAAGCTGTATCCGGGCTCTTCAATATATCGGTCAGGACTGGCGCCGATGCAGGAGGCAGGGATAATGCCTCCATTAATTTTGGAGGGGAACGCGTTACCATTTCAGTGCAGGGAAGGGGAATGGAAGCATCGGACATTTCGAAGATAGTGATGCTTGCCCCGCATGAGACGAAGAGGATAGGATTGGTAACGGATGCCCAGCCAAGGGAAATCAGGATCAACACGTTATTCTCAATGAACCTGCCCGGGGTGATTGCACTTCCGGTCAGCAACATATCGAAAAAGAGGGAAAACCAGGCAGAATTTGACGGTGAAGAGCTCCTTGCCTCTCCCCCGGGTCCTGCCAACAGTCACGAGATCATCGTGGATAACGAGGATCCGGGATTCAGCAGGGGCGAACAGCAGGCAGTAATTCCGCTTAAGCGGCTGCTTGGGATCAATTATAACGGAAGGCAGGAGTACCAGGAGATCAGGATGTGGAACCTCCCCGATTACTGGCAGCCGGTCGTGAAAGCAGAGTATTTCGGGAAATATATCCTTTCAGCAGTCTATACTACCGGAGGAAAGGGTGACAAGAGCATTTCATGGACCACTCCGGTTCCATCACCCGGGTATTACAATATTTATTGCTATGTCGGGAAGCCCGCCGACCAGGTCAGGATAGGCAGCAACGAAGGGGATCAGGATGAAGAGAACAGGGGACACAGCCCCAGCCAGGATATGCACTATAAGGTTTACAGCGATGAAGGGGTGGAGGAGATCACTGTCGACTATGACAACGCCGAGAACGGGTGGAACCTTCTTGGGAAGTATCGTCTCACGTCAGATTCTGCACGGGTGGTGCTGACAAACCAGTCAACGGGCAGGGTAGTCGTCGGTGATGCTATAAGGTGGGTGAAGGCGGATTAAAACCAAAGGCGCAAGGTGGGTTTGTATGATTGTCCCGACGCGTTGGTCGGGATCTGCGCTTAGCTCCGACACTATTGCATGAGTGCATGATTGCACGATTGCACGACATATAACTTAACAGACCGGATATGAGAAATCAGAGATTTAAAACAGGGACCATATTAATGTTCATCATAATCTCCCTTTCAGCGTATTCCCAGCAGGGACTGACACTCGAACAGGCGCTGAGCATCGCCGAGACGAACAGCCCGAACATGAAACGAACGAAGCTTGCCCTGGTCAGAAGCCAGGAGAACCTGAACGCCCAGACTGCCGCCCTGAAATCGAACTTCTCGTTTTCTGTCAACCCGCTGGAATATAGCCAGGACAGGACCTTCAACGATCTTATCTCAAAATGGAATTCAACGAAAACCACGCAGAGCTACGGCCTTTTCACGGTATCACAGCCGGTTATCTGGACCGACGCGAGGATCTCGCTCGAAAACCGGTTCGGCTATACCGACTCCTACTCGGAATTCTCCGGCTCCACAACTAAAGGTTTCAGCAACAACCTTTCACTCAGCATCGACCAGCCCCTCTTCACATATAACAGGTCAAAGCTTGCCCTGAAAGAGCTTCAGCTGGCTCTTGAGAACTCGAGGCTCGATTATGCCATTCAGCTGCTTGCCCTCGAAAAGAACGTCGCACAGGCCTTCTACTATGTTTACCAGCAGCAGCAAAGTCTTGAAATTGCCAGGCAGGCTTATGATAACATGCAGAAGAGCTACCAGGTGATCAGGAATAAGGTGGATGCCGGGATCTCAGCCAGGGAGGAGATGTTCCAGGCCGAACTGAACCTATCCACAACTAAATCGGATTTTGAGAACAAGCAGGTTTCACTCGAGAATGCCAAGGACGATTTCAAGCTGCTTGTCGGCATCAGCCTGTACGACGACATAATAGTTCTCCCGAATATCGCCGTGGATACGGTGAAGGTGGATATCGGTTTCGCCATCGACCAGGGGCTGGCGAACAGGATGGAACTGAGACAAAGGGCTATCTCGGTCGAGAACTCCCAGTTCGACCTGATCCAGACAAAAGCGATCAACGAATTTAAGGGGAACCTTGGGCTGTCGATCGGGCTCTTCGGCGACAACCAGAAGTTCGGGGATGTCTATTCCAGTCCGACTGACAATGAAGCCGTTTCAGTCTCCCTGACAATTCCGGTCTGGGACTGGGGCGAGAAGAAATCCAGGATCAAGGCTGCACAGGCAAGCATCGAATCCGAAAAAATATCCCTCCAGGATGAACAGAACAATATTGTGATCGAGATCCGAAAGGTCTACAGGAACCTTATCAACCTCAGGAACCAGATCGGGATTGCCCGGCAGTCGGTAACCAACGCCCAGCTGACATATGACCTCAACCTTGAAAAATACAAGAATGGCGACCTCACCGGGATGGACCTAAATATCTACCAGAACCAGCTGTCGGAAAAGCAGCTCTCCTATACCAATGCCTTGATATCATACAAGCTTGAGCTTCTGAATCTTAAGATCCAGACGCTCTACGATTTTGAAAAGCACGAACCTGTTTCTCCCGTAACCGAAGTGAAAAAATAACAGAAAATATGTCACCAATGAAAAGTCTCTTTTTAATATCTGCTGCAGCTTTCCTGTTAACGGCAGGATGCAGGAACAATGATCAGAACCTGAAGGCTGACGTTGAAATCCCTGTCACTGTCGAGGATATCCGGCTCAGGCCTATCGATGAGTTTATCAATACCACCGGAACGGTGATCCCTAAAGGAGATATCGAGATCAAATCCCGGATCACAGCTTCCTACTTTCTTGAAAACAACCCACGCACGGGAAGGCCCTGGCAGATGGGCGACCGGATACAGGCCGGTGAGCTGATTGTCCGGCTCGAAGACAGGGAATATGTCAATTCGGTCAAGCTGGAGACCAATGAGCTCAACCTTGAACTCTCTGAAAGCGAGCTGAAGAAGCAGGAATCGCTCTATGAGAAAGGCGGGGTGACACAGAAGGAGCTTAAGACCGCGAGCATCAACTATGAGAATGCAAAGACCAACGTTGAGACCGCAAGGCTCCAGATGGAAAAGACGAAGGTTACGGCCCCGATCACCGGCGTCATTGTCGACCTTCCCTATCATACCCAGGGCACGCAGGTCGAGACCGGCCTGACAATTGCCAAGATCATGGATTACAAGGTTATGTACATGGATGTGCAGCTGCCTGAGAAGTACATAAACATCATTAAGCCGGGCCAGAGCGTCTTCATCACAAACTACACCCTGCCTAACGATACTATCGAGGGCACCATCACCCAGCTTTCCCCGGCAATCAATGCCGACACAAGGACCTTCAAGGGGAATGTCTCGATTAATAATGAGAGCGCCCTGTTAAGACCCGGAATGTTCGTGAAGGCTGACATCATTACAAGCCACAAGGATTCGACAATAGTGATCCCGAAAAATATAATCCTATCGCGCCAGAAGGGAAAGACCGTATTCGTCGTGGACCGTGGCGTTGCTGCTGAACGGGTGATAACAACCGGGCTTGAGAACATAAATGATATCGAGGTTGTGAGTGGGCTGGCAAAGGAGGAGAGGCTCGTAACCGCAGGATTCGAGACGCTCAGCAACAGGTCGAAGGTTAAAATCATCAAGTAGTCAAAATGCAGAGAATAGCTCAATTCGCTGTTAAATACCCTGTTACGGTCATGATGCTTGTACTGGGTATTGTCCTGCTGGGTTTTATTTCATTCGGCAAGCTCGGAACAGATCTTTTCCCGGACCTCAATAATCCGAAGATCTATGTCGAGCTGAAAGCCGGCGAAAGGCCCCCTGAGGAAATTGAGAAGAATTATGTCGATCAGATAGAATCGCTCGCGATGCGGCAGACCGATGTCATCCAGGTATCATCGGTCTCCCGGCCGGGATCGGCTGTCATTACTGTGGAGTACGACTGGAAAAAGGATATGGATGAGGCCTTCCTCGATCTTCAGAAAGAGCTCACAGCCTTCAGCCAGAATTCTGATCTCGAAAGCTTTACGATATCACAGTACGATCCCAATGCGGCTCCCGTGATGGTTGTCGGCCTTAAGAACGACAGGATGACCAATCTGGATGACCTCAGGAAAGTCGCTGAGAACTACATCAGGAATGAGCTCATAAGGATCGAAGGTATAGCCGATGTGAGGCTTGCCGGAAAAGAGGAAAGCGAAGTAGTGATCGAAACTAACAAATACATCCTGGAATCTTTCGGGCTGACCACCGATGCCATATCGGCCCAGATAATGAACTATAACAGGAATGTTTCGGGCGGATCGATCGTCGATATGGGACTGAAATACACCATCAAGGGGGTAAGCGTTCTCAAGGACCTGAACGACCTGGGAAATATCATCGTAGGCTTTAAAAGAAATTCCACCGGCACATCTGCCTCCTCTCTTCAGGCCCAGGGTTCCCAGGCTACAACGTCAGCAAGGGATGTCCCTGTCTACCTGAGGGATATTGCCACCATACACTTTGCAAACAAGGACCCGCAGAATATCGTGACCATTGACGGAGAGCGCTGCATAGGCCTCTCCATCTACAAGGAACCGAAGTACAATACCGTCGATGCGGTCAGGAGCCTCGATAAGGCATTCGCTGACCTGTCGAGAGCGCTTCCGGGCTATGAGTTCATAAAGGTCCATGACCAGGGGAACTACATTCACGGGGCAATCACCGAAGTCCAGAACACATTGCTTATCGGGATCCTTCTTGCGGTCTTTGTCCTTTACATCTTCCTCAGAAGGATCGGAACGACAATGGTCATCAGCGTGGCAATCCCTATTTCAATAGTTGCCACTTTTAACCTGATGTATTTTAATCACCTGACCCTCAACATCATGACACTGGGAGGGCTTGCGCTCGGGGCGGGAAGGCTGGTTGACGATGCCATAGTGGTTCTCGAAAACATCACCCGGCACAGGGAAGAAGGGATGCCGCTCAGGGATGCAGTGATCAAAGGGACGGGTGAAGTGGGAGGAGCCATCACGGCCTCTACCATAACCACGATCGTGGTCTTTCTTCCCATAGTTTACCTGCACGGGGCGTCGGGCGAGATGTTCAAAGACCAGGCGTGGACAGTCGCTTTTGCACTTATCTCTTCCCTGGTAGTCGCAATGCTGGTGATCCCGATGCTGGTGTCGACGTTGTTCTCCGACAGGAAGAAGAAAGCAGAGGTGACCACGCCTCTTAAGTTCCTATGGTATAAAGGATTCCTTGAGAAAACCCTGGACCGGAGGGGACTGGTGATCCTGCTTTCAGTTGCCCTGCTTGCGGTTTCCGCCCTGCTTGTACCCCGCCTCGGCAGTGAATTCATGCCGCGATCGGAATCGGCCGAGTTCACGGTTAAGCTCACCCTGCCTGAAGGCACCGACCTTATAAGGACTTTCAGCACTGCTCAGAAGACTGAGGGGATCATCAGGGAGCTCCTTCCCGGGAAAATAAAGACGATATATACCCAGTCGGGTGAAGAAAACACATCATCTGCAAATTCACCGCAGGGTGAAACCGGGGAGAACACAGCTTCCCTCCGGGTTATGCTGACCCCGGATTACGCTTCCCGGACCGAGGATGCCATTGCCCTGACCGAGAACTACCTGAAGAGCGTTCCGGATCTGAAGGTAAGCTTCACAAGAGAGGAGACCGCTCTTCAATCCTCGCTCGGGACCACCTCGGCTCCTTTTGCGCTCGAGATTTCCGGGAAGGAATATGATCAGCTTGAAAAGGTGCTGAACGATACACGTACCATACTTGCCGGCAACAGGCAGCTCTACAATATAACCACATCCCTTGATGAAGGGACCCCCGAGGTCGAGGTGGCTGTCGACAGGTTCAGGGCCAGCTATTACAATGTCCCGGTCGACAATGTGGTAAAGCAGATCAGGGCTTACCTCGAAGGATCGTCTGCCGGTAGCTTTGAAAAGGATGGCGAGCTGAAGGATATTACGATCAGGCTGGGAGATATCTCCATCGGCCAGCTCAGGGACCTGATGATCACCGCGGGAAGCGTCAGGGTTCCGCTGAGCGAGCTTGCTGCAGTGAAGACGGTCATGACACCGCGTGAGATTACCAGGAGGAACCAGTCGAGAACCTGCTATCTCTATGCAATGGTCAACTCCGGCAAGGCCTTCGACCAGGTAGTCAGGGAATCGGAAGCTTCCCTCAGGGCACTCAACCTCCCGGTCGATTATAAGATTGAATTTACCGGCGAGGAGCTTAAGAGGAGGGAGTCGATGTCGAACCTGACATTTGCACTTCTGCTTTCACTGGTGCTCGTCTTCATGGTTCTGGCAGCCCAGTTCGAGTCGGTGATCCAGCCGCTGATCATCATGCTCACAATCCCTCTGGCAGCTGTCGGAACGATCCTGACCTTCTTCATTCTGGGGAAAAGCCTGAATATGATGGCATATATCGGGATCATAATGCTGGGCGGAATCGCTGTCAGCAATGCGATTATACTGATCGACAGGATCAATCAGCTCCGGGCGGCGGGGATGGCAAAGAAGGAGGCAATCGTGCTCGGCGGCATGCAGAGGATACGGCCCATCCTGATGACGAGCCTTACGACGATCATGGCCCTGATCCCCCTTACGATCGGGTTTGGCGAAAGCGCCTCACTCAGGTCACCCATGGCGCTGGCGGTCATCGGAGGACTTTTCTCATCCACACTCCTCACACTGATAGTCATTCCTTCTGTTTACTGGGTAACTGATACCCTGAGCAGCAGGCTGAGCGCCCGAAGGACAAATAATGAAAGGAACTGAAACATACCTTTAGCTGACTGCGATGGATTTTATTCTGAAAAGAAGGGTTTTGATAAGCATGCTCTTCCTGGGGCTGACGCTGCTTGGGTATGTTTCGTACAAAAAGCTGCCGGTCGAGCTTTTCCCCAATGCCCAGCTTCCAACCCTGATAGTCCAGGTGGCGACACCACTGGAGCTTGACCCGTCGTACATCGAGACTCAGGCTGTCATTCCCATTGAAGGCGCCGTAGGTACTCTGGAAGGCGTGGAGAAGATCGAATCGAACATTTCCTCAAGGTTTGGTACAATAGTTATCTATTATACCAAAAGCTCCGACCTGAAGTATGCAAATCTGAAGCTGCAGGAGAAGATTGACGGGATAAAGTCCGGCATCCCGCCTGAATTCCAGATCAATGTGATAAAGATCGACCTGAAGCAGCTCACGAACCAGTTCATGGAACTTCAGGTAAGGGGAACGGGAGGTATCGACAGGATAAGGAATATTGCAGACAGGGAAATAAAGCCCGATTTCGAGAATATCGATGGAATTGCCGGGGTGCAGGTGTTTGGCGGGTATGAGAATTCGATCGAGGTGAGGCTGAATGAAAAAGCCTGCAAATCGCTGGGGATTTCGATGGGCCAGGTCAGAAGCATACTTAATGACAACGGCAGGGACAAGACCTTTGCAGGGAAGGTTGTTGACGGCCAGAACAAGCTGTTCGTAAATGTCACATCCGAATATACCGATGTAAAGGATATCGGCAACATAGTTGTCGACCGGAAAGGGCCCGTGCTCCTCAAGGATATTGCCGAGATCTTCTTTGGCGTTAAGGAACAAAGCTCGTTCAGCAGGGTAAACGGTCTCGATGCCGTGACCATGACTCTGGTCAACGACAACCAGGCAAACCTGATAAACCTCTCCCATAAGGCAATCAACCAGGTGAAAGCCCTCAACAAAAAGCTTGCATCGGAAGGCGTGGAGGTTGTCGTCCAGAGCAACAGCGCCCAGCTGATGGAAAAGAACATCAACCAGATAATAAACCTGGCCCTCACCGGGGGGCTTCTCGCCGTGCTTATCCTCTGGTTTTTTCTCAGGAACATCCGGCTGGTGACAGTCATTGCCCTTTCGATACCAATATCCGTCTATTCGGCATTTAACTTTTTCTATGCGTACGGGATAACCATCAACAGCCTCACGCTCGTGGGCATTGCTCTTGCTGTAGGCATGCTGGTAGATAATTCGGTGGTGGTCCTGGAGAATATTTACCGGCTTGCGGGCCAGGGAAAGGACCCCGGGACCTCTGTAAGACAGGGAACCACCGAGGTCTGGAGATCGATCTTTGCCTCTACCCTGACCACTGTGATCGTATTTATGCCCTTCATATTTTCGGGCAACTTCATGGTGAAGATCATCGGGAAGAATATCGGTGTTTCAATTGTGTCGACGCTTTTGGTCTCACTGGCCGTGGCTCTCTTCTTTATACCGATGGCGACCTATTTCCTTCTTGCATCCCGCGATTACGGCAATTCGGCGATCTTCCAGAGGCTCTCCATCCATAACCGCCTGATCCAGGGTTATTACCTTGTTCTGAAGGCCAGCATGAGGAAACCGGCCGCAACAATAATCGGGACCCTTGTCATCTTTTTCACTTCCCTTCTCATAAGCCTGACACTGAGCCTCAGCTCACCCGAGCAGGTCCAGGCGCCTAATTTCCGGCTTTCGGTGATCATGCCGGGCGGCTCGACGCTCGATAAGACCGATGCTGTGGTTTCCGAGATCGAATCGAGGCTTGTTTCCCTCCCGGAAAAGCATGATATCATAAGCCGTATCGAAGAGGAACAGGCTACTGTTACGATTAACCTGCCAGAAGGGTGGGATAAGAATACCAAACGGTCGCTTCCGGAGATCAAAAATGATATTTCCGAAAAGACAAGGAGCATCTCCTCGGCCGAAGTCACCATGGATGAGATCTCTGCCAGCGGCGGATTCTCAGGCGGCGGCCAGGGAGAGGATTCCTACAACCCCGAGCTCGATTTCATGAACCTCCTGGGGATAGGATCCCAGCAGGAGAGTGTAGTGATCAAGGGTGAGAACTTTACCATGATGAAGGATCTCGCAGGCGACATCAAATCAGCGGTCGAAAAACTGCAGGTAACCGACAATGCGAATGTAAATGTCAGGGA
>DCFQ01000085.1:67389-90462 GCA_002319915.1 Bacteroidales bacterium UBA1800
CTTGAGAACCTGGTTGCATCGCTGTCGACTTTCAGCAGGGAATATTCATCCGGAGCCCGTTTCAGGCAGGGAACAGAAACCTACGACATCATGCTCAGGTACCAGGAGGAGAGCCATGATCAGGAAAAGAAACAGGACAAGACAATCGATGATCTCAAGAAGCTTGAGGTCGCAGGAGCCACCGGTTCGATGATGGAGATGAAGGATATTTCAGATATCATTTTTTCCACCGGGCCTGGTAATATCCACCGGGAGAACCAGGAAAAGCGGATTACCGTAACCTACAATTTCAGGAATGAAATATCGGGTTCGAAGGATCTGCTTGACGGTGCACGGCAGCAGATTGAATCGGCGGTTGCCTCCATGAGCATTCCTTCAGGCCTTGCGGTCGAGGTGATCCATGAGAAGAACCAGCTGAAGGATTTTTATTACCTGATAGGCATCGCATTCCTCCTTATCTACATGATCCTCGCATCGGTGTTCGAATCGCTCGCCACCCCGGTTGTGCTGATGTTCAGCATTCCTCTTGCCGCCCTTGGATCGCTCATAGCCCTGATACTCACAGGGAATTCACTTCTGAATGCAAATACCCTCACCGGGTTTCTCATACTTATCGGGATCGTTGTAAACAATGGCATTATCCTGATCGATTACACAAATATCCTCCGGAAAAGGGGCAATAGGAGGCAGAGGGCCCTCATGACCGCCGGCGTTGCAAGGCTCAGGCCGATCCTCATTACCGCCTCGACCACCGTGATAGCAATGGTCCCCCTGGCAATGGGCAAGGCTGAATTTGTTTCTGTGATAGGATCGTCATTTGCAATAACCGTGGTCGGAGGGCTGACCTTGAGCACCCTGCTGACACTGGTATTTATCCCGACTTTCTATTCAGGCCTCGAGAATTCCATTGGCTGGTTCAATTCCCTCGGGTGGAGGAACAAAACCGTCCAGATAGCCTTATTTGCCCTGCTTGCATTCATTATCTACACATATATCAACGGCTTCCTGTGGAAGATGATCACAACGATCCTATCGCTGATTATCATACCTGCCGCAACCTGGTTTGTGATGAACAGCCTCAGGAAAGCCAGGGAAACGGTAATAGGCGGGGAAGAATCCATCAAAATACGTGTCCAGAGCCTTGTCAAGATCTATGACCGTGAGAACAGGTGGGCCAGGGAGTGGAAAGGCGGGGCCAGGATAAGGGAAAGGCTGGGGCTGAGTCATCATTTCAGATCATGGAGCGACCTCATGGATATAGCCTGGCAGGCACCGCTCCTGGGATTCACCGTTTACTTCACGTATTTCTACCTCCGCAAAGGTCTCTGGATCTTCATCTTCAGTATAATCTCCTGGTTCTTCCTCCTTGGAATATGGAACTGCTTCAGGGAGCTCTTTTCCAACCTCTCGGGGAATGGCAGCCACAAGCTCCTGAAGAAAATATCCCGGTGGCTCGATGTTGCCGTATTCTGGCTGGTCCCGCTCGTGAACCTGGCCTGGTTCCAGAAGAGATGGGACAATATTGTCGTAGTTCTGATAATCGGCTTTCTGTGGTTCACTGGGATGTTCATTTACTGGACAGGAAGGAAGATGAGCGAGGAGAACATCGATATTTACAGGCTCGAAGGAAGATTCAGGAATATCAGGAAGACTGTTTACAGGATCGTTGCAGCAGTACCGCTCATTGGAAAAAAGAAGAAGCCCTTCAAGGCGCTCAGATGCGTTTCGCTCGACATCGGTAACGGGATGTTCGGGCTTCTCGGGCCCAACGGCGCAGGAAAGACCACTCTTATGAGGATTATCTGCGGGATACTCGAACAGAGCTACGGAAAAGTGTGGATCAATGGTATCGACACGCAGCTGAAGCGCGAAGAGCTTCAGGGGCTGATCGGTTACCTGCCGCAGGAATTCGGAACCTATGAAAACATGTCCGCCCATGAGTACCTGCATTATATGGCCATGCTTAAGAAAATCACGGATCCCGCAGTAAGGGAAGAGAGGGTAACCTATGTGCTGCAGGCGGTCCACATGGATGAGCACCGCCACGAAAAGATAGGATCATATTCGGGCGGGATGAAGCAGAGGATGGGCATCGCCCAGATCCTTCTGCACCTTCCCAGGATCCTTGTAGTCGATGAGCCGACCGCGGGGCTTGATCCGAGGGAAAGGATCAGGTTCAGGAACCTTCTGGTGGAGCTCAGCCGCGAAAGGGTCATAATCTTCTCAACGCACATTATCGAGGATATCTCGAGCTCGTGCAACCAGGTCGCAGTACTGAACAAAGGCATGCTCAGATATCTCGGCAAGCCGATCGACATGACACGGGAGGCTGAAGGGCATGTCTGGCAGTTTGCAATGCCTGCAGCCGATTTCGGAGCGTTTGTCGGGGAGAACCTGGTGGTCCATCATATGTCTGAAGGAGAGAATGTGAGAGTAAGGGTGATCTCGGAAAGCTCTCCGTGGGAAGGCGCCGTTAAGGTAAGCCCGAACCTCGAGGATGCATACCTGTGGCTGCTAAGGAAAAAAGAGAACAATCATCGCATCACGGATACGGGAAACGGGAAAAAACAACGGAATGAAGAATAAGAATCTGATCAGCTCTGCCGATTTCGTGTACAGGATGATCACATATAATCTGAGGATCATCTTTGCAAACAAGTTCATCTGGTTCCTTGCCGGATCGGTGCTCTTTTACCTTGGATTATCGGTAATTTATGTCTTCGACAATGATGTGACGAGGATGAGCGACCTGTACGGGGTATTTATCTTCTCCGGCATCCTTCTGGTATTCTACCCTGCGGTATTCGGCATACAGAATGACCAGGACTCCCGGACGATCGAGATCCTTTTCGGGATCCCCGATTACAGGTACAAGGTGTGGCTGGTGAGGATAGTCCTGATCTTCCTGATCGCATTCATCATTATGCTTGGATTCACATACCTCTCTTCGGTCCTGATCGTGAAATTCAACATCTTCACCGTCTCTGCCCAGGTGATGCTCCCGGTCCTGTTTCTCGGCATGATGTCGTTCATGCTCTCGACGACCATCAGGAACGGCAACGGAACAGCGGTTGTAATGATAATCTTCGGGCTCTTCTTCCTGATCCTGAACGATCCCCTGAGGAGAAGCATGTGGAATGTCTTTCTGAATCCTTTCCGGCCGGCGTATGATGTCAGTGAAACTGCCTGGGTAATAATTACATTGAAGAACAGGATATTCCTTTCCGTGGGCTCGGTACTTTTCCTCCTTGCAGCCCTCTACAACCTCCAGAAGCGAGAGAAGTTCATGTAGGCCCTCTGTGTCTCCTCCGCGTACTCCGTGCCTTCTCCGTGCTCTCGGTGCCGACCCTGAATCCCTTGAAGCCTGCCTGCCGGCAGGCAGGGGGACTTTATAAACCCCCTTCAGGGGGCAGGGGGCTCCTATTCAAACGGATGCTCCTTCCTGAAATCCGGCCTGTAATTGTCATGACTGTCCATCTCCTGCACCCACCCATTCCGGAAACCCAGCTCCTGCATCGTTTGCACCACCGATTCATATTCCTCCCTGTAAAGGGTCCTCTTAAGGTCAGGATGGTCCGAAACATGCTGTGTAGGATGGTACTGCGACATCAGTGAGAGGCTGATCCCCGGAGAGATCTCCTCAGCGATGGTCTTCAGGACCCTCCTGCTCTCCCCGGCATGCCCGGGCAGGACAAGGTGCCGGAGAAGGATCCCGTTCAAGGCTCTCCCCTCTTCATCGGTGGTCAGGACCGATCCTTTCTGGTAGTACATTTCCCTGACGGCCCTAAGGGCAATTTCGGAGTAATCGCCGGCTCCCGAGAATTCCTTTGACAGGGCCGGTGTAACATACTTGAAATCGGGCAGGTAGACATCGATGAGGCCTTCAAGGCTCCTGAGTGTCTCTTTTTTATCGTAACCATTTGTGTTATAGACAGTGACCGGAAAATATCCCTGCTTATTCAGGCTTTTTATGATGGCTTTTACCTGGGGTACAACATGCGAGGGGGATACGAATCCGACAGCCTTTATCCCCTGTGACAGAATTCCAACGATTATCTCAAGCGCCTCACCGAGGCCGGCAATCCTGTTTCCGGGCTTTGCCGGGGGCCTGCTTATTTCATGGTTCTGACAATAGATACACCTGAGATTGCAACCGGAGAAGAATATGTTGCAGATACCTTCGGGGCCGCTGATGGCAGGCTCCTCTCCCCTGTGGATGCAGATCGAGGCAATGTTCATCCCGGCATCCGCCCCGCAGTAGCCTGTCCCTCCATTGAACCTGTCAGCATGGCACTCGCGGGGGCATAACGTGCAGTCTGAAAGAAGCTCCCTGTCTTCTTCGGGGTATATATCGCCTGTTGTTATTTTATTAACAATCATTACCTTGTGTCCTGAGCCGGGAGTTGTGTGTCTCCGTAATCAATGATGCAAAATTGGTAAGAAAATTTATAATAATACCGGTTGTTTGTTTTTTAACACAGAGTATCACGGAGTGTTACGGAGTTACACAGGGATTTACCAAATAAGCTACTTGCCTCTCCGTGTCTCTCCGTGTCTCCTCCGCGTCTCCTCCGTGCTCCTCCGTGTAAGTTCTTAATCCTCGGCTAAAAAGAATTTTGTAATTATCAAAACAATAGTTACCTTTGCATCCGATTCGAGGGGCAATTGAGACCTAGGGGACCAAAGTCCCCTATTTTATTATCGGTTTTCAGGAGATGATAGACAGGAAAGACATAGAAAAGATTGCCAGGGAATTCATCCAGGGCACAGGGCTCTTCCTGGTAGCGGTAAAGGTGACCAATGCAAACAGGATCACGGTGCTTGCCGACAGGAAAGAAGGCATAACCATCGACGAATGCGTTGCATTGCACCGTCACATCGAAAAGAGCCTCGACCGCAACGTTGAGGATTATGAGCTGCAGGTCTCCTCTCCAGGACTCGAAATGCCCTTTGCAGTCATCGAACAGTATTACAAGAATGAGGGAAAGCAGGTTTCGGTGGTCGACAACGATGGAATGAAATACTCAGGGATACTGAAGAATGTCACCCCGGGCGGATTTGACCTGGAGACCCGCGTCAGGGTGAAGGGGAAGTCAGATGAAATGAAGGATTTATCCTTTAACCTCGACCAGGTGAAGGCAACTAAAATTATACTAACGATAAAATAACGAGAAGAATACAACAAATGGAAAATGTAAATCTGATTGATACCTTTTCAGAATTCAAAGAACTGAAGAACATTGACCGTCCGACGATGATGAGTGTACTGGAAGATGTTTTCAGGAGCATGCTCATAAAGAGGTACGGCTCGGCTGATAATTTTGACATCATTGTCAATATCGACAAGGGTGACTTTGAGATCTGGAGGAACAGGGTTGTTGTTGAGGATGACGAGCTTGCTGATCCGAATACGCAGATCCCCCTGTCGAAAGCCAAGGAGATCGATGAGGATTACGAGGTCGGTGAAGAAGTTTCGGACGAGGTGAAATTCCTTGATTTCGGAAGAAGGGCTATTTTATCGCTCAGGCAGAACCTCACGGCGAGGATCCTTGACCTGGAAAAGAACAATATCTATATCAAGTACAAGGACAGGATCGGTGAGATAGTCACCGGTGAGGTTTACCAGGTGTGGAAAAGAGAGATCCTGGTGCTCGATGATGACGGTAACGAGCTCATAATTCCCAAGAGCGAGCAGATCCCGTCGGACCATTTCCGGAAGGGTGATTCGATCAGGGCAGTCGTCATCAAGGTCGAGATGAGGAACAATACACCCGTGATCATCCTGAGCCGCACTTCCCCGGTATTCCTGGAGAGGCTCTTCGAGCTCGAGGTGCCTGAAATATTCGACGGGCTGATTACCATCAAGAAGATCGTGAGGGTACCGGGCGAGCGTGCCAAGGTCGCCGTCGAGTCGTACGACGAACGGATCGACCCTGTGGGCGCCTGCGTCGGGATGAAGGGATCGCGTATACACGGCATAGTGAGAGAGCTGCGAAATGAGAACATTGACGTAATAAATTTCACTGCCAATAACCAGCTCTTTATACAGAGGGCCCTCAGCCCGGCCAAGATCACATCCATCAAGCTGGATGATGAGAACAAGAAGGCGGACATATACCTTAAGCCCAACGAGGTTTCGCTGGCTATCGGAAAGGGAGGGCTGAACATAAAGCTGGCAAGCCAGCTCACCGGATATGAAATTGACGTCTACAGGGAACCGGGTGGTGAAGATGAGGAAGATGTCAAGCTTGAGGAATTCAGCGATGAGATCGAAGAATGGATCATCGATGAGTTGAAGGCCATCGGGTGCGACACCGCGAGGAGCGTCCTGAACCTTACGATCAGCGAACTTGTTAAAAGGACTGATCTTGAGGAAGAAACTGTTAAGGAGGTGGTTAACATCCTCAAAGCTGAGTTTGAGTAATATTTAATCATAACATCAGAAGATTAAGTTTTTAGAAAGACAGGGGAAGTATATGACAGAAGAAGTTAAGGCAACAAGATTAAGCAAGGCGGCCCGTGAATTCAATGTGGGTATTTCCACCATTGTGGAATTCCTGCATAAGAAGGGATTTGATCTTGATCCTAATCCTAACACGAAGCTCCCGCACGAGGCATATCTTTTGCTTTTAAAGGAATACAGCGGCGACATCAGTGTGAAGAAGGAATCGGAAAAGCTGATCCTCAAGGACCTTCACAGGAAAAAGGAGACTGTTTCCATTGACGACTTCTCGGAGAAGGGAGTGAGCGACGACCAGGAGAAGGAAGAGGAGGTGCTCATTAAGGATACATACCTGACAAAAAAGGGAGTTGATATCAAGACCGAGGTCAGGAAACCCGATATAAAGCTTGTCGGCAAGATTGACCTTGACAAGACCCTGAAGCCGAAGGCTGAGAAGCCTGAGCCGGCAAAGGATGTCCAGGAGAAAAAGCCTGCCAGGGATACTGCCTCCCAGGAAGTCGCAGAGAAGAAAATCCCCGCTGCTGAAAAAGAAAAAGGCCCTGTAAAGGAGCCTGCTGAGGTTGAGAAGGCCAAACCGGGCATCGATATTCATATTGTGGGAAAGATCCCGCTCGAGAAGATCTCAAAGGAAGGCAAGCCTGCCAGGAAGGAAGAGAAATCAAAGCCTGGTGAACCGGCGCCCAGCAAGGGTGAAGAAGCACCGGAAGAAAAGAAGGCGCCTGTGAAGGCAGGAGGATCAGCCGCTGAGTCCATTGCGGAAACTGTTCCTGCAGATGCCGTTACCGGCGACGGGCAGTCCAAAGGCCAGGAACCGGTTGCCCCGGACCAGGAAACCGTGGAGCTCTACAAGCCTGAGATCAAGAAGCTGTCGGGGCTTACGGTTGTCGGGAAGATTAATCTTCCCGTGGAGGAAAAGAAGAAACCCGGCGGTTATCAGCAGGTCAATATTGAAGGCGAGTCTGATTTCAGAAGAAAAAAGAAACGCAAGAGAATAACCAAGGAAAAGGAACAGGTGCCTGTCGTTAAGCCGCTGCCTGCCGACAAGAAGGATAAGCCTGTCAGGAAGGTCATCAAAAAGCGGGCAGTAAGAGCCGAAGTTGACGAGGAAGCAGTTCAGAAACAGATCAAGGAAACTCTTGCACGCCTCACGACAAAAGGCAAATCAAAAGGATCAAGATACCGGAGGGAAAAGAGAGAAGCCATTAGCCAGAAACTGAGGGAGGACGAAGACAGGATCGAACAGGAAAAGAATATCCTGAAGGTCACGGAATTCGTTTCTGTGAATGAGCTGGCATCGATGATGAACATCCCTGTCACGGATATCATCTCGACCTGCATGAACCTGGGATTGTTCGTCTCGATCAACCAGCGCCTCGATGCAGAGACCATGGCTCTCCTGGCCGACGAATTCGGCTTCAAGGTCGAATTTGTCAGCGCCGAGCTGCAGGAAGCAGTCAAGGAGTCCGAAGACAGTCAGGAGGACCTGCTGCCAAGGCCGCCGATCGTTACCGTTATGGGGCATGTCGACCATGGTAAGACAAAGCTTCTCGACTATATCAGGAGGACAAATGTTATAGCAGGCGAAGCAGGAGGAATAACCCAGCACATCGGTGCTTACGGGGTTGTGCTCGACGACGGGAGGCAGATCACATTCCTTGACACCCCCGGTCACGAGGCATTCACCGCAATGCGTGCCCGCGGGGCCCAGATCACCGATATTGCTATCATCGTGGTGGCTGCAGACGACGGCGTCATGCCCCAGACGATAGAAGCCATCAACCATGCTTCCGCTGCCGGGGTGCCGATCGTATTTGCCATAAACAAGATTGACAAGGCGGGTGCAAACCCCGACAAGATCAAGGAAGCACTGGCAAACATGAATTACCTTGTTGAGGACTGGGGAGGCAAGTACCAGTCGCAGGAGATCTCTGCCAAGACAGGCATTAACATAGAGACTCTCCTCGATAAGGTCCTTCTCGAGGCTGAGATGCTCGATCTGAAGGCAAACCCGTACAAGCCTGCCATAGGTACCATCATTGAATCATCCCTCGACAAGGGAAGAGGCTATACTGCAACGGTGCTTGTCAAGGCGGGCACACTCCATATCGGAGACATTATGATCGCCGGAGCTTGTTTTGGACACGTTAAGGCGATGTACAATGAAAGGGGGAATAAGGTTGACGAGGTAGGACCCTCCGCTCCTGCCCTGATCCTCGGGCTCAATGGCGCACCCCAGGCCGGCGATAAGTTCAATATCATGGAAAGCGACCGCGAGGCCAAGGATATTGCCACCAAGAGGGCACAGCTCCAGAGAGAGCAGGGACTCCGCACCCAGAAGCATATTACCCTGGATGAGATCGGCCGTCGTATCGCGATCGGCAACTTCCAGGAGCTCAATATCATTGTTAAAGGCGACGTTGACGGATCGGTGGAAGCACTCAGCGATTCACTCATCAAGCTGTCAACTCCCGAGATCCAGCTTAATATAATACACAAGGCCGTGGGGCAGATCTCCGAATCGGACGTCCTGCTGGCTGCCGCATCAAATGCCATCATCGTGGGATTCCAGGTGCGCCCGTCAATGAGCGCCAGGAAGCTGGCCGAGAAGGAAGAGATCGATATCAGGCTCTATTCCATAATCTACGATGCAATCGAGGAGATAAGGGCCGCAATGGAAGGTATGCTTTCACCCGAGTTGAAAGAGGAAATTGTCGCCACCCTCGAGGTCAGGGAGATATTCAAGGTCACAAAAGTCGGTACGGTTGCCGGCTGCTATGTGAAGGAGGGTAAGATCCTGAGGAATACCAGGGTGCGCATCATACGCGACGGTATTGTCATCTATACCGGCGAGCTCGGATCGCTTAAGCGGTTCAAGGACGACGTGAAAGAGGTCGTGGGAGGATATGAATGCGGACTGAATATCTATAACTTCAACGACATCAAGGTCGGAGACATTATAGAAGGTTATCAGCAGGTAGAGATAAAGAAGACGCTATAAAAGTGCCTTGTACTTTTCAGGATCGAGAAGGGTTCCTTCCTCTGCGGGATCGCTTATCCTGATCTTGATCATCCATCCGTTCCCGTAAGGATCCTTGTTGACAGCATCCGGTGATTGTTCGAGAGATGGATTTACCTCCACCACCTCACCGCCCACGGGCATGAACATATCCGAAACGGTCTTGACAGCCTCGATGGTCCCGAAAACATCGCCCTTCTGAAGGCTCTCCCCGATGGTCTCGATCTCGACAAAAACTACATCACCAAGCTCACCCTGGGCAAAATCGGTTATTCCCACATATCCGAACTCACCTTCAACGCGAAGCCATTCATGATCCTTTGTGTACAGCAGGTCTACCGGTACATTCATATTATTTGATTTATAAGGTTAGTGCTCTTTGGTTACATCGTAACGACGTCATAAAAGTAGAATATTTTTTCAAATTCTTTTAAAAGATGTAATCCCTTTACAAATTTGCGGAGTATGGGGAAATTTGAAATCAATAAGGGGCTGCATCAAAAGTTACTTATACTACATACCTGCCTTCGTGTGACTTTGTGTTGTACTTAGTGAACCTTTGTGTTTCAAGAAATTAAATTATAACACAAAGGTTCAGTAAGGTTGTCACAAAGGTAAACAAAGGACTTCTGGCAAAGAATTGATATTAAGCAATTTCTCCTTGCGCGCTTTGCGCCTCCTTTGTGTCCTTCGCGGTTAAAAAATAACTTTGCTAAAGCCTTCGAGAGGGCTTCTTTAACCCCCTTCAGGGGGCAGGGGGCAGGCTGGAAACAGGCAGTACTTGTTTTTTTGTAGACCCTTTTATGACAAGCTCTGTCCTGATTATTTTTGTCTGGGGGAGAAGCACATTGCTCCTTTCGATATGGTCGATCAGGAGCCTTACAGCCTCCATCCCGACCGAATAGCCATGCTGCTCCACCGAGCTAAGGGGGGGATCGGTCAGGTCTGAAATTATCCCGCTGGTGAATCCGATGATCGAGATATCGTCCGGGACCCTGAAGCCGTGATTTTTAAATACCCTCATGGCTTCCGCCGCGGTGAGGTCGTTCACTGCAAAGATCCCGTCGGGCCTGGGATCCCTGGTCAGGAGCTCAGGGATTATCCTGTCGGCATCGGCCGATGAATCACACATAATTATATTTTCTTCCTTCACCTCCATATTATGTTCAGCAAGCGCTTTCAGGTACCCGCTTTTCCTGCTCTTGCCGATATTAAGGTTGGGAGGTCCTGAAAGGTGAACGATATTTTTGCAACCTGTAAGTATAAGGTGCCTGACTGCTTCGAAGGCGCCGGCCTCGTCATCCACTATGACCCTGTCGGTATCCAGCTCCTCACATATCCGGTCGAAAAAGACGAGTGGAATTCCGGAATCAATGATCTTCCTGAAGTGATCAAAGTCCCGGGTCTCCTTGCTGAGCGACACCAGGATGCCATCAACCCTGCTTGATAGGAGTGTCTGAACCGCCCTTACCTCTCTGCCGAATGACTCATTTGACTGGCAGAACATCACATGATACCCCGATTCATAGGCCAGGTCCTCTATTCCGCTGATCACCGTCGAAAAAAAGTAATGGACTATTTCAGGCACTATCACACCGATCGATTTGCTCAATCCCCCCTGGAGGCTCAAGGCAATGGGATCAGGCCTGTAGCCCCAGCGGGCGACAAGTTCCTCCACCGCCTTTTTGGTGCCTCGGCTGATATCGGGATGCCCCTTCAGTGCTTTTGAAACAGTCGAAGGAGAAATGCCCAGTTCCCTGGCAATGTCCTTTATGGTTACCCTGCCCTTGTTCATGATCCTGCCGGATGCTTAAAGCTTTGTTACTCCCCTAAAGTTACTTCAAATAATAATCTTATTCAAGTGAACCGGTCAAGGCCTTCCCGCGAAGAATTTAAGCCCGGAAGTATACCCGGGCAAGAAATTTTTTTATGTCATTTTTCAGCGTCCGGATATAACGTTGTCATTTCAAACGTTTGCGGTAACATTTGTTAAATGCCTGAATTTTAATGCATTCTACAATAAATGTTACGTTTTCTTTTTTACATTTGTTCGAACACTGTCGCAGAAAAAAACAACCTTTCATTATTACCTAGTAATCTTAAACCAAAAACCAATGAAAAGACGAATTTCAATGATGCTCTCGGTGATGGTTCTTGGAATTCTGTTTTCCGGGTCAATTTTTGCCCAGAAAATCAGAGTTACGGGGCGAGTTACGGATGCAGCAGACGGTTCGCCCCTTATCGGAGTGACCCTCCAGGAAAAGGGAACAACCAACGGGACTGCCACGGATGTCAACGGTAATTTCGCGATTACTGTTGCTCCGGCTTCTATCCTCGTGGTTTCATATGTAGGATACACTCCTCAGGAAATCACTGTAAATAACCGGACCTCAATCAATATTGCCCTCGCAGTGGGCGATAAGAAACTCCAGGAGGTGGTGGTTATCGGGTACGGAACGGTAAAGAAGACTGATGCAACCGGTTCCGTAGTCGCAGTAAGCGCAAAAGATTTCAACAAGGGTGCCATTACATCACCCCAGGACCTGCTCGTAGGGAAAAGTGCCGGGGTGGTCATAACCAATACTGGTGGTGCGCCCGGAGCGGGTGCCACGATCAGGGTGCGCGGCGGATCTTCGCTTAATGCGTCGAACGATCCTCTGATCATCATCGACGGTGTTCCCATTGACAACAATAATGTTTCCGGAAGCTCAAACTTCCTTTCGTTTATCAATCCCAACGATATCGAGACTTTCACGGTCCTCAAGGATGCCTCGGCAACAGCAATCTATGGGTCGAGGGCTTCAAACGGCGTGATTATCATCACAACCAAGAAAGGGAAAGCCGGCAGCCCGATGACAGTCACCTATGACGGTAAGGCATCCATCTCGTCGCCGATCAAATTCCTCAATGTATACTCCGGGGATGAGATCCGCCAGCTCGCGGTCGAAAAGAGGAGCCTTTTCGGAGTCGACGGCTTTGACAAGCTCTGGAACCAGAATACCGACTGGCAGAAAGAGATATTCCGGAATGCTTTCTCCCAGGATCATAACCTCAGCTTTTCAGGAGCATATAAAACACTGCCTTACCGCGTTTCGGTAGGTTACACAGGGCAGAACGGGATCCTGAAGAATACCGATATGCACAGATACACAGGTTCGATCAGCCTCGATCCTTCATTTTTCGGGAACAGCCTGAAGGTCAACGTCAATATGAAAGGCATGTCAACTGCCAATAACTTCGGTGATGCCGGGGCCATCGGATCGGCAATAAACATGGATCCCACAAAGCCGGTAATGGACGGGAATCCCGGGTCCGCAGGCTATTTCCAGTGGAACAATTACGGGGCAAACCTCGGGACGGCTAATCCTGTCGAACAGCTGATGGATGTCGATAACAAGGCTGATGTCAAAAGATTCATCGGCAATATCCAGTTCAATTACAAGCTCCCGTTCATCAACGGCCTTAATGCCAACCTGAACCTGGCAACCGATTACACTTCGGGAACGGGTCATAACAACCGTCCCACGACGGCACCCTCGGTCCTTACGGCACCTCTCCAGAACGGCAGGCTAACCGATTATCACGGGAAGAACTATAACAACCTTCTCGATTTCTACCTGAACTACTCGAAAGAGCTCATTTCCATAAAGAGCAGGGTTGAAGCGACTGCAGGCTACTCCTGGCAGCACTTCCGCCGCGAAGGAGACAATTATACCCGGGGAATAGTCGACGAGTCACATCCATACCAGATGACTGACAGTTCGAAATTCATAACCGAAAACTACCTGGTATCGTTCTTTGGGCGTGTCAACTACACCTTTAACGACAGGTACCTTCTGACGGTGACATTGCGTGATGACGGCTCATCCAGGTTTGCAAAGAACAACCGCTGGGGCCTATTCCCGTCGGCTGCACTGGCATGGAAGATCAAAGACGAATCATTCCTGAGAAATGTCAGGGCGGTAACGGACCTGAAGCTCAGGCTTGGATGGGGCGTCACGGGCCAGCAGGATATCGGGAATGATTACCCGGCACAGGCCAAATACACCATATCACGGACAGGCTATTATTATTATATCGACGGTGAGTACCTGCCGACATTAAGGCCCGACGCGTACGATCCGGATATCAGGTGGGAATCGACCACCACACAGAACGCCGGACTCGATTTTGGTTTCCTGAAGGACCGTATCACAGGATCTGTCGATCTGTATAAACGTGTCACAAAGGACCTTCTGAACGTAGTGACTATCCCGAGTGGCAGCAACTTCTCGAATACCCTGCTGACCAACGTGGGCAGCCTTGAAAACAAAGGGGTCGAAGCTACCCTTAACCTTGTCCCGGTATCGAATGACAAGATGACCCTCACCCTCAGCTTCAATGCCACATACAATAAAAACAAGGTCACCAAGCTCCTGCTTTCCGATGATCCCAACTATATCGGGATCCTTTACGGCGATGCATTCACCGGCCAGAAGCAGGTAACAAGGGTTGGCTACACAGCCTATTCGTTCTTTGTGAACAAGCAGGTTTACGACACTCACGGCAACCCGGTCGAAGGTATGTATGTCGATCTTTCGGGCCAGGGAGGCACTGTGAACGGTGACAATGCCGACAAATACATTTACCACAGCCCCACTCCCGACTGGCTCCTGGGATTTTCCCTGAGGTTCGATTACGGGAACTTTGACTTTTCAGCTTCATCGAGGGCAAGCATCGGCAACTACGTTTACAACCAGATAGCAGCCGGGGCATCATACGACCAGATGTACCAGATAGGCTACTGGAAGAACTTCCCGAAATACCTGAGCGATACCAGGTTTGTAAAGCGTCAGTTCACCAGCGACTATTTCGTCGAGAATGCTTCCTTCTGGAAACTTGACAATATAAGCGCAGGATACAGGTTCGAAAACCTTTTCAGCAGTAAAATGAACGCCCGAATCAGTTTCACGGTCCAGGACGCTCTCACTGCCACAAAGTACAGGGGTATCGATCCGGAAGTCCCCGGAGGTATTGACAATAATTTCTACCCCCGTCCCCGGGTGTACATGCTGGGCCTGAGCCTAACCTACTAACATGAAAATATTAAAGGATATGAATAAAAAGATATTTATACTGGGATTAATGCTTTCAGCACTGACCATCGGGTCGTGCGTGAAAGATCTGGATGTGACGCCCAAGGATCCGAACACCATCATGGCCGGCAACATCATGAACGACCCTGTGTACATGAAGGAAGTTCTCGGAAAGATCTATGCCAGCTTCGTGATTGCCGGCCAGAACGGCAGCGACGCCGATATCTCGGCCTCGGATGTGAATTTCTTCACGACGGCAAGGGCGCTCTGGAACCTCCAGGAAATAACCACCGATGAGGCAATATGCGGATGGGGTGATGTCGGAATTGCAGACCTGAATACCCAGACTTGGAGCTCGAGCAATCCGTTCCTCACAGCTCTTTATCAGCGTCTCAGCCTTAGCATCACATACGCCAACGACTTTATCAAGCTCACTAATGGCAGCTCTGACCCGGCCGTTCAGAAGTACAATGCAGAAGCCCGTTTCCTAAGGGCCCTCGCGTACTATTACCATATGGATCTTTTTGGGAACCCTCCTTTCACCACTGATGCCGACGGTGTCGGAAAATACTATCCCAAGCAGATAACCAGAGCCAGGCTGTTCAATTACATTGTTTCCGAGCTTCATGCGATCGAGGACAAGCTTGGCGAACCGAAAGCCTCCTATCCCCAGGCTGACAAGGCAGCAGCATGGATGCTTCTTGCTAAAGTCTACCTGAATGCTGAGGTATACACCGGGACAGCCAAATTGGACAGTTGCAAGCTCTATTGTGACAAGGTCATTAACAGCGGAGCTTATTCGCTTGCAACGAATTACAGGCAGAATTTCTCAGCCGACAACGACGGCGTCCATAATCCCGAGATGATCTTCGCATTTGAGCTGGACGGGGATAAAACCCAGGGTTATGTGGCCACAACCTTCATTATTGAATCGTGCAGCGATGCAACCTACATCAGGGCTGAAGATTTTCACGGGCTGACCTCGAATACTAACTGGAACGGCAACCGCGCAAGGAAACAGTTCATGAACGTGCTGGTCGACACGCTTGCAACATACGGCAACGTGCCTGTCCCAACCACTGATCCAACGTTTGCGCAGTGCAAGGACAAGAGGGTTTTCCTCAAGATGAAGAAAAGCCTGAACATCCCGAGCCCTTCTTCGAGCGGTGATTACGGGATTGGCGTCTACAAATTCACTGCAAAGAACTCTGACGGAACGCTCCCTGCAGGCCAGAACCCGGCCTTTGCAAACACCGATTTCCCGATCTTCCGTTACGCCGATGCATTGCTTATGAGAGCAGAAGCATCTTTCAGGCTGGGCGATGACGCCTCTGCAGTGAGTGATATCAACCTTGTCAGGACAAGGGCATACGGAGATGCCAGCGGCAACATTACGGCCGGCCAGCTGACTGATCAGTTCCTGCTCGATGAGCGTGGACGCGAATTCTACTATGAGGCCCAGAGGCGTACCGACCTTGTCCGTTTCGGTAAATTCACCGACGGGAATTACAACTGGGCATGGAAAGGAAATGCTTACAATGGCTCCAACACCGACAGCCATCTCAACCTCTTCCCGATTCCGGGTGCAGAGGTCTCGGCAAATCCCAATATCCATCAAAATACTGGTTATTAATGCTTTAACCTAAAATTTACAAAGCAATGAATAAGCGAAATATAATTTATCTGACAATTGCCGTGCTGGTCAGCATCATCTCCGGCTGCAAGAAAGACGGAACGATGGTAACCATGAAGGCCAACCCGGCAGCACCAGCCATCATAACTTTGCCGGACCTTACTCTCCAGAGGACAGATGCGGCAAATGTCCTTGAGTTTGTCGGAACCCCGGTTGATCCCGGTTTCAGGGCATCAGCAAACTACTATCTTGAGGCATCGCTCGGCGGAAGCAATTTTGCTGAGGCTGCGACCATTTACTCCGGTGTGCAGGACACCTCGATAAAGATTACCGTCGGTGATCTGAACGGGATTCTTTTGAAGTATTTCCCTTCCGACCAGGCTTCCTCGCTCGATTTCCGGATCAGGGCAGTGCTTGTGGTCGACGCAGGTACCGGCGCTCCCGGGACCGGCACCCAGCCTTTCGAATACTCTTCTGCCGTTGTAAGCGAAACGGTCACCATTTACGGATTCCCACGCCTCGATGTTATAGGCTCAGGAACCGGACAAAAGATCGAATCACCGCTTGGAAATGGCAGTTATTCAGGGTTTGTCAAGCTCGATGACGCTAGCTTCACGCTGAAGAATCCGGATACGGGAGTTGTTTACGGCACTGACGGCAGCCTGCTTGCTGTCGACGGAGCAGCGTTTGCTCCTTCCACGGGAGCCGGCTGGTACAAGCTGTCGGCTGACACACAGGCACTCACATATTCGTTTGCACCCTACAAGATCGGCCTTGTCGGTTCCGCCACACCTCACGGATGGGACGCTCCCGATCAGAAGATGGATTATGATGCAAAGACAAATACCTGGAGGATCACCCTCACTCTGACCGACGGGGACATCAAGTTCAGGCTCAATGACGACTGGGGCTGGAACCTGGGCGGTACGACCGATAACCTCGTTCATAACGGTTCAAACATCACTGTCACCGCAGGCAATTATACCATCGCTCTTACTATCACTGTTGCCGGACCAAACGGTTCAGAAGCAGGAACCTATACAATTACGAAAAACTGATCTGGCTGAAACTTCTTAATTAGGAATTTTATGAAAAGAAAATCTGTTTATAAAGCACTATCGACGCTTGCCGTGCTGCTGGCGATCTTCGCCGGTTGTACAAAGGAATCGTCGGACGTCAGATTAAGTCCTGCACTTTCAACCGCACAGGTCCTTAACATCAAGTCTGACTCTGCTACTGTCGTGGGTTTTGTTGTTGCTTCTGGCAGCGGGTTCACCGAAAAGGGAGTCTGCTATAGCCTGGAAACCGGTCCCGATATTTCCGACACAAAGGTGCCATACACCACCCCAGGCACCAGGACCGCCACATTCAATGTCAGGATCGGCGGCCTGCAATATGCTACCAAATATTATGCCCGGGCATATGCAACCGGAGCATCGTCCACAATCTATGGTGAAGAGGTTTCATTTACGACCCTTCCAGTGGTCCCGACGCTTACAACTGCCGATATCACTGCTGTAACAGGGAACTCTGCTGCAGGAGGCGGCAATGTAACGGTCACTGGCGGGGCTGACGTCACGGCCCGTGGAGTTTGCTTCGGCACGAGTCACAATCCCACGGTTTCGGGAAGCAAGACCTCCGACGGACAGGGGACCGGGGCATTCACAAGCGCACTCACCAACCTGCTCGGAAACACCCTGTACTATGTCAGGGCATATGCCACCAACAGCGCCGGTACAGGCTATGGACCCGAGGTATCATTTACCACGCTTGTCGACCTTCCGAAGCTGACCACAGCCGCCGTGACAGGCATAACAAAGATATCGGCGATAACCGGGGGAAATGTCACATATGACGGTGGTGGAACCATTACCGCGAGAGGGCTTGCATGGGGTTCCTCCTCCAATCCCACCATTGAAAATAACGTCATAGACGGTGGTATGGGAACCGGGGAATTCGTAAGCAATATTGAAGGGCTCTCCAAAAACACTGTATATCATGTCAGGGCTTATGCCACAAACAGTGCTGGTACGGTTTACGGCAACGATATCCAGTTTACAACCCTCGGCGACAATCTCACCTGGAATATCCCTGGCGGTTATGTTTCCGCAAGCTATCCCGGCTCGACATATGCCGACTGGTCTCCCGGAAGCTCGCCCCAGGTAAAAAGTGTGATCACATCGCCCGATAACCTGGAGGGATATGTTTATATGGCCAATGCTTCAAACGAGTGGAAGTTCGCAACGCAGAACGACTGGAGCGGACCAAACTACGGGGTCGGGTCGACACCCGGAGTTCTCGATCCGACCGGAGGCAATATCGTTTCACCTGCCGGCTATTACAAGATAAATGCCAACGCCTCGACGATGACCTATACCGCTGTTGCAACCGTATGGGGAGTGATCGGGGATGCAAGCCCGCAGGGTTGGAATGATGAAACGCCTCTTACCTACAGCCCTTCGTTAAGGGCATGGACAGGAAGCGTCCACCTGACCGCAGCTTCCTTCAAGTTCCGTGCAAACCATAACTGGGATTTCAACTATGGAAGCACTGCAGGCAATGCCACACTCGACGCCGGCGGCAGCAATATCGCAGTGACTGTTGAATCTGATTACGCATTCACGCTCGATCTGAGCCAGCCTAACGCTTACACCTATACCGCAAACAGGTGGGGTGTGATCGGGGACGCAACGCCGGGCGGATGGGGTTCCGATCAGAACATGACCTGGGATGCTGCCAATCACGTCTTTACCGTTACACTTGACCTCATCGCCGGTGCATTCAAGTTCAGGGCCAATGACGACTGGGCTGTCAACTACGGCGGCACTGACCTGAACAACCTCACCCAGGGGGGAGACAATATCCCTGTTACGGTGGCCGGCAACTACACTCTTACTTTTGACCCGTGGAGCCATGTTGCAACTGTAACCAAGAACTGAAATTGATATAGGGGTATATCATATTAGTTGACAAAATGATTCAAAAGGCCTCTTCGCTGATAAAAGAAGGGGCCTTTTTAAATGAATTTAATACCTCACTTCCTTTTATTCCCGGCTCCCGGGAGAGCGTGGGAAGATCAGAAGAAAATAAGGAAGTGCCCCTCTCTCTTGGGAGAGGGATTGGGGTGAGGGCAAATTTTGACTAACTTTAATCCTTAATTGCCGGCTAAATGTTAAAAACAAGACTTCTTATTTTCAGCGTCTTCCTGGCATTTAATGCATTATCCGCCCAGATGGTCACCACCAGCCCGGCACTACCGGTATCAGGGGCAGCCATCAGCATCTTTTACGACACCTCCAAGGATGTCGGAGACCTCCATAACTATACGGGAGACCTCTATGTCCATACCGGTGTGACCATTAACGGAACAACCTGGCAGCATGTGATCGGGACCTGGGGGAACAATACCTCCCAGCCCAGGCTCAAATACCTTGGGAACCACCTTTATGAGCTTGACATCGTTCCCGATCTCAAAACATTCTATTCCATGGGTGCCTCGGAAGTCGCGACCCAGATATGCCTTGTGTTCCGGAACCCGGCCGGCACCATGCAGACAAGGCCTGACATCTTTCTCGATGTGTTTGCATAAAAGCTCAATACCCTGATCATCCTTCCGGCCAAATCATCCATGATCACCGACCTAAACCAACAGATCCCCGTAAAAGCAGCAGCGATCATGGCCGATTCAGTCACTCTGTATATAAACAACCAGTATGTAAAAAGCGGTAACACTCCTGATCTTGTGACAGATACGATCAAAATGACAAGTTACGGGGCGTACTGGATCAAATCCGTTGCCTGGGACAAGCCATCTTTTGCGGCCGATTCCTTTTTTGTATATGTGAAGAAGCCTGTTACAGTTGAAGTGCTGCCACAGGGAATGGAGGACGGGATTAATTATACCGGGAACAGCTCTGTCACCCTTGTGCTTCATGCACCTTACAAGAACTTTGTTTTTGTAACGGGTGATTTTACCGGCTGGGTGCCGGGTGACAAGGGTTACATGAAAAGGACCCCCGACGGAGAGAGATACTGGGTATCGATCGGCGGGCTCGACCCGGGAAAGGAGTACCGTTTCCAGTATTACGTCGATTCGACGCTCTATATTGCCGATCCATATGCCGACAAGATCCTAGATCCATCCAACGACCAGTATATTTCCACGCAGACATATCCAGATCTGATAAGCTACCCGGAGAATCTTGCGACCGGGATAGTATCCGTACTTCAGACCGCCCAGGTCCCCTACCAGTGGAAAACGGCCGGCTTTCAGCCCCCGGATAAATCGAAGCTTACCATTTATGAGCTGCTCATCAGGGATTTCACTGCCGCCCATGATTTCAGAACTCTCACCGACACCCTCGGGTACCTGGCCAGGCTGGGGATCAATGCAATCGAGCTTATGCCGGTCTGCGAATTTGAGGGGAACCTCAGCTGGGGGTATAACCCCGACTTTTATTTTGCGCCCGATAAATATTACGGGCCGAAAAATGACATGAAGGCATTTATCGACAGCTGCCATGCCAGGGGAATTGCCGTCATCATGGATATGGTGCTCAATCATTGCTATGGCCAGTCGCCATTTGTCCAGCTTTACCTGGATCATTACGGTGCCGACCAGATCTACATGAAGGTCCCAAATCCCTGGTTCAACGCCAGCTCTCCCAACCCGGTATATAAATTCGGTGCCGATTTCAATCACGAAAGCCCTTCAACCCGGCAACTTGTCGATAGGATTAATGCCTACTGGCTCACAGAATACAAAATCGACGGCTTCAGGTTCGACTTTACAAAAGGCTTCACGAATACCCCGGGTGAAGGAAGTGCATATGATGCATCGAGGATTGCGATCCTGGAGAGGATGGCCGGCCGTATCAGGCAGATAAAGCCCGATGCATATCTTATCCTCGAACACTTCACGGCGAATGCCGAAGAGAAGGAGCTGTCCGATAATGGCATGATGATCTGGGGAAACGGCAATTCGTCGTACAGCAGTGCTGCTGAGGGAGTGGCGTCGGACCTTACCTACAACAGCTACCTCGGCCGCGGCTGGGATGTTCCGGCGCTCGTCACCTATATGGAAAGCCATGACGAGGAAAGGCTGATGGTGAATGTCTTTAACAACGGGGCCTCCGCAGGCAGCTATAACACCCGGGACCTTAAAACCGCACTTAAGAGGATGGAGCTTGATGCAGTATTCTTCCTTACCATTCCCGGGCCAAAAATGATCTGGCAGTTTGGGGAACTGGGTTATGACATCCCGATCAATGAAGGAGGAAGGACCTCTGAGAAACCGATCAAGTGGGATTACTATGCAATTCCAGGCCGTTACCACCTCTTCCTTACATACAAGGCCCTTAATCACCTCAGAGCGACTCAGAATGCATTCAGCACCGGTTCATTTTCGTATTCCCTTACCCAGGCGACAAAGCGGCTTCAGCTGACCGGGAGCTCGATGAACGTAAATATCCTTGGAAATTTCGGGGTGACAGGATCGTCGATAAACCCTGCATTCCCCAATTCGGGAAAATGGTACGAATACTTTACGGGCGATTCAATAACAGTCGCTGATAATGCCGGGCCGATAGACTTGCAGCCTGGTGAATTCAGGCTCTATACAACGAAAAAGCTCGAGTCTGCGGGGCTGGTTACGGGGATAAAGGACATAAATCCCTGGGTGCCTGAAACAAAAATTACGGTCTACCCCAATCCTTCCGCAGGTGAATTCAGGTTTAATATTGAGAACGAGACTCCCGGCAAGCTTACAGTCAGGGTTTATGACTTGTCGGGGAGAATGATCAGGGACCTGAGTGAATATAGTCCGGGAGGCTCACGGTTGATCACCTGGGATGGCAGGGACAGTAACGGGTCCGATGCTGCAGAGGGTATCTATTTCGTGAAATTCAGTTCATCCGTGGTTTCTTCTACTGCGCGAATCATTAAGATCCGTAAATAAAGTCCTAATACAGAAAGATTAACCGCAGAGGGCACAAAGCAGGCGCCAAGGGCGCTAAGAAATCAGGTACTTCAATATGTTCTTTGCGTCCTTTGCTGAATTCCTTCGGGAACTTTGCGGTTAAATTATCCTTAATTAAGACACCTGATACTTAATTCCTCTTAAGAACAATTGCTGTTAACGGCTCAAGAGTAAGCCTAACTCCACTCTCTATAACCTTAATGTTATTTTGTCCATTATAAAGCAGGTTCCGGTACGTTCCACTTCCTTTTACCGGCAGGGAAACCGATTGTGCCATGTCGGACCTGTTAAATACGGTTATTATTTCATCATTCCCCAATTTCCTCGAATATGCCAGTACCATCTTCTTATCATCCACAATTATAAATTCCAGGCTGCCGTTTGCCAGCACCGGGTTTGCCTTCCTCATGGCAACCAGCTTTTTATAGAAGTCCAGGAGTGCAGTGTCCGGCTTTACCTGGTCGACGGGCCTGGTCTTTTCCGGATCGTAGTTTACCTTTTCATCATCGTATTTCATGTCGGACCATACCATCGGCTTGCGGCAATCGGGGTCGTCGGCTCCCCACATTCCCACCTCATCACCGTTCCATATATGCGGTGCGCCGATGAATGTGAACTGATGGATGAGCAGCAATTCCTGCTCCTTCCTTGTCAGCTCATCCGGCTTGTTGATCTTGTAGTCCGGGTTGTCGGAAGGCTTGTCCTGGTATTTGTAGAGGTTCTTATTGTAGAGAGAAGTGGAAAGCCTTGGAGAATCGTGGGTAGCCGCCACGTTCATCATACCTGCAAGGTTAGCCGGGTCAATGTTTGAATTGATCATGCCGATCTCCTTCACGAATCCGGAGGCGTTCAGGACCGGTTCAGCCTGGCCGAAGAATCCCCGGGCGATCCTGTACCACCTGTAATTCA
>DCFQ01000085.1:90701-91362 GCA_002319915.1 Bacteroidales bacterium UBA1800
CGATCCTGTACCACCTGTAATTCATTATAGCATCAAACTGGTCACCCTTAAGGAACACCCTTGGATCCAGAAGCTTGTCGGGCCATTCGAGCCACCACACTTCTCCCACCAGGTATGCTTCCGGGTTGACCGAACGGACCACCTTCCTGTATTCCCGCCAGAAACCCATGGGAATTTCAGCGGCCACATCGAGCCTGAAGCCATCGACCCCGTCCGACGGGTTGCCGTCCCCGTCAGGGTCGAGCCATCGTCTGGTAACGCTGAAAATATGCTGTTTCAGGGATTCGGAATGGAAGTTGCCCTCAAAGGGCATTACCGAATCGGTGGGAGGTACGATGTCCTTCTTAAAAACAGGCATATAGGGATTGTTACCGCCCCAGCCCTTGTACCTGAATTCATCCCTTGCAGTTTTCGGATCATCATAGCTGATAACGCCGTACCAGTCTTTGAAGGCTGATTTTTCGCCATTCTTCCACACATCGTTCAGCGCCCAGAAATCCTTCCCGGTATGGTTCCAGGAGTAGTCCATTATAACGCGGATCCCTCTTTTATGGCACTCCCTGATAATATCGAGGAACAATTTATCCGCTGCAGTCCATTTCCAGGTTGCCGGGTCCCAGGGCACCTCGGAATTCATTACAGCTGCATCTCCACGCGGATC
>DCFQ01000085.1:91667-91815 GCA_002319915.1 Bacteroidales bacterium UBA1800
ATTTATGAAGCGAAGGTGAATCGTTCAGGGGATTGAAATAGATGGCAGTGATCCCGAGCCCTGCAATATAATCGAGCTTGTCCATAACACCCTGCAGGTCTCCGCCATAACGGCGGGCCTGGATTTTTGAGCTGAATGACTTTGACCT
>DCFQ01000019.1 GCA_002319915.1 Bacteroidales bacterium UBA1800
AAAAGTGCATATAAATAGTTGCTGAGGGCTTTGCAGTCTCCGTAACCCGTTTTGCGGACCGTGACCGCATCAAACGGCTGGTATCCGCCGAGGCCAAGAGTAACGGCAACATACCTGGTATTCTCCTGGAGGTACCTGTAAAGCGCTTTTATTTTACCCTGCACATCCGGAACTTCGCCAGTCAAAGCCAGGACTTTTGCAGAATCTTCCGGCGTGAGGGCATCCCGTCCCTTGTACAGGTCATATATCCATTTGCCATAATTCTCCCATGAATCAGCCTTGCCGGTATATTTGCCGTTGCTCAGAACCAGCGGCATTAAATAGACGCATGGAACCCGCTCAGTGATGTCTGTATCAAAAGGTTCATCCTCAATTGCCTTGGTATTCCTTAATTCCCAAAACTCAGTATTTATACCGTCCTTGGTCACTGATGAACTGCATTTAATATTGACCTCCTTCTTATTTACGACCACATTGGCCGGATAATTCAATTTAAGCGAAGCATGTTGAAGGGATATATCATAATCAGATACCGGTTTCCAGTACCCGAGGCTTAGGATATCGGTCCTCTTTTCTTCATAATTGTACTCGACGGTGTATGGGAAATCAGGAAAGGCAGGCTGGTAAAACTTTACCCTGTGATCTGAAAAAACTTCATAGGAACTGAAGGCTGCATAGTCCGCAACTGCAGGCTGCCTGGACTTATATCTCTTCCCGTCCCGGTCGAATACCGATATCTGCTTAATGTCGACCTGCGAATCCTTGTCGTAATTTACCCCGAGATATGCCTTCTTTTCTCCCTCCTCATCAAAAACAGAAATTGCCTTCCTGGTTTTTTGTACATAGCTGTTCGACGACTTCAGATCAATTGTCACCTCATAGTCACGGATGACTGCATGTGCATTTTTCCGTAAGCTGTCAGGGATGTCCGAAACCGGGTATACCTGACCTTTCAGGCATGTAAAGGAGACAAGTGCAATTGTTGCCACGCAGAAAAAGGGTCTTGCCATCGGTTGATTTCTGATTCAGTTTTTTTACTGATTGATTTGATACCCTGTAATTCTGCCTCTCAGGTATTCCTTTTGAGAATCACCGATTCAGAATGCATTTTCACCAGCTGATCATACAGGTTTTTCAGCTTTTGATATTCTTCGGTGATGAACAACACCTTATTGATTTTGCGGATATACCTGACCTCGATCTTGTTCCCGGAGGCCTGGACATTATAAGTGATCGAAATTGAATTGTCGGGCATCGAAATTGCAGATGAGTTGGGCAGGGATTCAACAGAGAATCCATCGGGAATTGTGTAAGTAAAGAAAAATCGCTCCGTGATAGGGTAGTTATAATTTACGGGGTATTTCCTGTCCTCAAGGGTATACCTGTTCTTTTCAATTCTCTCAAACAAAAGCGGATTAAACAAGATCTTGTCTCCGACCTCTTCAGTATTGTCAGAAATTTCAACTTCCAGGTTATTCGTGACCGGGGCGGAGTTGTTTTCCCTGCTTCCGAGGGTATGTTTTGAGATGGTCAGCCCTTTGTTGTTTTCCTGCAGGAGCCTGACATATTCCCCCTCATCTTTAAGGGATACCAGATTATTACGGAATTCTATTCCTGCATATCCTCCATATGATTCATCAACCGACCCGGAAAATTTTCCATCTGCAGAGAGGTCCAGCTTATACATTCTGTTCACTGAGTAGAGCACTTTCGAAACAAGGTCCACCCAGTCTCCTGAATATGAATTCACAATCCTGCCTTGGCCGTTAAGATCATTGGCAGGCAATACTCCAAATGGGCAGAATTTGTCCGTGGCATCGGCAAGGTACAATATGCCGTCTATGTCCACTGATGAAAGAACTGAATTGTATTTGGTAATGGTCGGATAATATGAAACCGCGACGCCGTTATCCCTAGTGCTTATGAGGACAGGATTTGATTTGAGCTTAGCTGCCCTGAACATCAGGGTAAGCAACAGGTTGATCTCAGATGAGCTGGCCACCCTTTCAGAGAATGGTTTCTTCAATCCGTCGGCAGCGAATATCCGGTATTTACCATTCCATTTAATACGGTTCTGCACGTATTCATAAATGGCAGAAGCTTTTTCAGCCTCGGTCGCCTTTCCCGCGCAAATTGCTTCTACACTATCACTCAGAAACCTGGAATTGTCCAGAAGTGCTCCAAAACCAGATGCTTCAACCATCCTTTTATTGACCGATTCCCATGTATCAGTGTAATTTTTCAGCAACCCCCCGGGCATCTTAATGCTTCCCAGCTCAAATTCAATGGATTGGATATAGTTGTTGTCACAGTCAATATTTGGTTCATCTATAAATGCAGGCACATCCTTCATTGCGAGGATTGTCTTTTTGGTGTCCACTTTGATGAAATCCGTTGTACTGGCAGAGTGTCCGTCACGAAAACGGCTTGATCCGTCTGCTGTTTCCGACTCAATGGCAAAGCTGGTATTGCCGTCCTTTTTTTCATTTTTGTCGAATGCCAGGTACCCCTTTGTCGATACCCTGTAATCAAAATATACCGGGATCTCATAAACATACTGGTTCCACCTCTGCGGATAATGGCACTGGAAATTCCATCCATTGAAATTGTAAAGAAAATCCGAGACAATTGTATACGAAAGCTCAATTACCGATCCTTCCCTGACATCAGGCATTGCAAAACTCACTATCTGGTAGTTGTCTTCTTCAGTCTTATATATCTTCTTGTTGTCAAGCTTTGACTTGACTATCTTACCATCAACCAGATTATAGGTGACGGCATTCAGGACCTGAAGCTTTTCTTTTCCATTTTCTGTCTGGTATAACCTTATTTTCCGGTCAGCCAGATCAAAAGACGAATTCTTAAAGATCTTTATCTGACAGTGCCTTTCAAACTGACACTGGAATTTCTCGTCTAGGTTTAAAATTATACTTCCGCTTCCGCAATCAAATAAGACCAATGCTCCGGCAGTGGTATCTTTCTCATATTTCTGCATTGAAAGATCAGACATTTCGACCTTCCCAAATTTAGGTTCGGTGAACTGTCCCTGAAGAGCCAAAGAAAGGCAAAATAGCAAGGCAATAAATAAAGTTCTCATTGTATAAGGTTATTGAATCAGATTTTTCAGATCAGTCAGGTTTACTAATTTATAACTAAACCCTGCCGGTTTTATTATCCGAAATCTGCGATTTAAGCCACTGGTGAACAGGAAAAAATATGGCCCGGGAAGCTTAGGCTGCCGTAGAGTCAGAAGAATATTCATCTGACTTGGTCCGGCGGTTTATAGTCCTTCAGATAATCTGCTATCGCCCGCTTTGCCAGCGGGTGCCCCAGTGCATCTGCCCTTCTCAGATCATTGTATGCTCCTCTCCGGTCATTTAACCTGAGATTGGTCAGTCCCCTCGAATAGAGTGCCGTTATATCATCATTTTTACGATAAAGGGCGGCGCTCAGATCTTCCCTGGCATTCTTGAAATCTTCCTTGCAATAATAACACAATCCCCTGTATATCAGTGCCTCCAGGTGATCCGGATTATACCTGAGCACCCTGCTGAAATCATATATCGCCGAATCATATTTCATGTACAGGAGATTGATCGTTCCCCTTATGAAATGACCCTCTTCAGTCAGATAGTGCATCATGTTCCATGTCCTGTTAAGGATTTGATAAGCTCCCGTAGTGTCGCCGTCCGAGAACCTGCAACCCGCAAGAAGACAATTTGCCTCGACGTTAAAAGGCTTGTATTTCAGGATATGATTGCAGTCCCTGGTTGCATCCTGGTATTGCTGAAGGTTTTTGTAACAAAATGCCCGGTCAAAGTAAACATCCAGTTCGGTCGAATCGGACTTTATAAGGCCTGTCAATTCTATAATTGCAGAATCGTACCTTGACAAGTTCACGTAAGCCCCTGCAAGAGACCTGTAAGCCAGGCGCACGCTGTCGTTCATGCTGATAAACGTCCGGAATGCAGGGACAGCCTCATCGTACTTTCCCAGAAAATTCAGCACGATTCCTTTGCGTAAACAAGCCTCCGCCGGGAATCTATCCTGGACCATAGATTTATTATAATTCTCAAGCGACAGTTCAGCCTGGTGCAGATACTCAGCATTGAAGCCGCGGAGATAGAACAGAAGTCCAGGCAATGTGGAAGTGCTCAGCAAATCCTTATAGATATCTTCGGCATTCCTGAATTTCCCGAGGAAGAATAAGCAAAGGGCATTTATCAGCTTGTCCCTTTCCTCAAAGGAGAGCATACCTGAATATGAATTGAAGGTGGTCGCCTGGCTTAAAAAGTCATTGATTATCTTATCCCTGGAAGACTGTTCAAAATACCCGAAGAAATCCTTTTTCCCGGTGGTTAACAGGACTTTGCTGACCTCGTAAAAGCCTTTCTCGAAATCTTTGTCCATGATATGAAGGAATCCGAGAGTTATCCGGTAACTGTTATCACCGGGTTCGAGTTCGATTGCTTTATTGAGGTTCCTGTACATCGCCGGGATATGGTTCAATGTCCTCTCGAGCAGGGCTCTGACAAAATATGCATGCGCAAAGGAAGGATCCACCTTGACAGACTTGTTCAGATAGTTCATTGCCTCCGCAGTGTTGTTGTTCATATACATGATAGCCATGTTGAAATAGGCCTGAACGAAGTCCGGCTTGAGGTCGATGGCTTTTTTATAGAGCTTTTCGGCTGCTTCAAACTTAAACCTCATGCTATTGATGTTTCCCATCTCAAAATAAGCCTGGTAAAACTTGCTGTCGATACTGATGACTTTATTAAAAAGTGAATCAGCCTCCTGGAACTTCATCAACCGGGCGTAGGTCTCTGCCAGGATAAAATAATTATATATCCCGGTATCATGAAGGGCAATGGCTTTCTTAAAGTTTTCAAGTGCAGAAACGACAGAGTCGGAATGCAGCTGGAGGAAACCCTTGATATAATAACTTTGCCCGATTGTTGAATCTATGCTTATGGCTTTGTTTACATCAGGCATGGCTTCATTATAGTAACCCAGTGAGATCTTGCCGGAAGCCCGCCGGAGGAACCCTCCTGCATCATCCTTGTTAATATCCTTCGATTTTATCCAGATCTCATTCAGATAGAGGTTATCGCTGTCTTTCCGGAGTGATTTCAGCTGATCAAGCTTAGGAAATAAATCCTGGGAGAATAAGGAGCCTGCCGGAACAAGGAATATCAATATTGCCTGAAACAATTTCTTCAACATACTGAAATAACTTCAGCCAATATGAAAATATTATCCTCTCCTCAGGTATTTAGACGAACGATCCTATATTCCTCTGGCTCATTTTCTGCACCGCCTGGTCACTCATATTTCAATGCAATGACAGGATCTGTCCGGGAGGCTTTGTAGGAATGGAAGAAAACGGTTATCAGGACAACAATGGCGGCAAGCAGGAAGGTTGTCACAAAGATCCACCAGCTGATGCTGATCCTGTAAGCAAAATTCTTCAGCCACCCGTTCATGAAATATAATGTAACAGGAATTGAAAGCACGGCTGCCACAGTAACCAGGATGAGGTTCTCCTTCAGGAATGAGGCAATGATGCGTTTCCCGGAACTCCCGAATACTTTCTTTACCCCTATTTCCCTTGTCCTCGACCTGCTGACATACAAAGTAAGGCCGAATAATCCGAATGCCGCTATGACCAGGGTAAAGAGCCCGAAAATGGAAACGATCGATGTCAGGTTCCTCTCAGACGAATAAATATCCTTTGTGAGATCCTCGATCGTTGTGTAACTGAAAGGCCTGTCGGGTGCAGCTTTTTTCCATTCGCTCTCAATGAAGGGTAATACCGCTGACAGGGTTCCCTTTCTGTAATGAACTGCGACCTGCTGGATGTATCTGTCGGTCATGGCTACTGAAATAGGGGGTATCCCCTTGTGGATCGAATGGAGGTTAAAATCTTTGGCGATCCCGATAATTGTGTATGATCCAAGTTTTTTGCCGACCGGATCGACTATCCCCAATGCCCTCACTGCCGTTTCATTGAGGATGCACGACTGGGTAAGGTCACTTCCGAAATCCGGTGAAAAGTCCCGGCCTTCAGTTAATTTAATACCCATAGTCCCCAGGAAGCCAAAGTCTATCGCCATCCCTTCCACGTTGACCAGCTTCTCCTTTTCCTGGAAATGCGGATACATCGACGACATTGAACCTTGCATAGGGAGGCTTGCCATGGTTCCCCCAGCCAAAATGACATTTGGGCTCGTCCTGAGGCTGTTGATGAAGGAGGAGTAACCTTTGAAATCCCGTCCAAGATCCACAAGAAGAATATCCCTGTTGAAGTACCCCGGGTCCTTATTGACAGCAAAACGGTACTGGGAACGGATTATCATTGCCGCAGACACGAACGTGCAGAAAATGATCAGCTCGGCGACTATCAGGACCGACCTGAAAAAATACCTGCTTTTGCCCGAAATGTTGGTGTTCTTCAAGACATCAATGACCCTGAGCCTTGAAAGATATCCTGAAGCATAGATCCCTGATGCCAGGCCGATAACAATGGCCAGGACAAGGTACGCGCAGATATATAAAGGAATATTTGCATTTATTATGTTTAACCGGGTCTGGAAAAGCCTGCCCGCGTAGGGCATGGAAAACCATGCGAAAATCAGCGAAACCGGCAGCACCGTCATTGACAGGGCCACTGATTCACTCAATATCTGATCCCTGATCGTCTTATTCCCTGCCCCGAAAGTCTTCCGAATGCCGATCTCTTTTGACCTGCCGGTCGAAACGGCTGTTGAGAGAATAATATAATTGATGGTGGCCACGATTATGATCAGAAATGCTATGCCGGAAAAGAGCCTTATATTCTTAAGGCTGCCCTGGATCCCCGAATTTGCCACATTTTCGGAGCGCAGGTAAACATCGGAAAGGGTTTGCAGCGAGTAAAGTTTATGAGGGTCCTCGCTTATATGCTTGGTTTCAAATGCTTTGAACTGTCCATTTATTGCTGCGGGATCACTGTTCCCGGACAGTCTCACCCAGGTGGTCCAGAAATCCATGGTCCAGTCTGACTCGGCATTTGAAATTTTGAATGTTTTATTTATCGGTTCAAGCGTCCATTTGCTGTTCACCAGGCACTGAGCAATAAACGTTGAGTTCTGGGGGATATCCCTGAAAACACCCCTGACCACGAAAAGATGTTCTTCATTATCCACCATTCCGGTTATTTCCTTTCCAACCGGATCCTGGCCGGGAAACAGCCGTTGTGAAATACTCTGCGATAACACGATCGAATTGCGATCCTCCAGGAGATTTTCATGGGACGGACCATACACCAGGGGCAGCGTGAAAATATCAAAAACCTCAGAGTCGGTAGCAACTGCCCCTGGCAGATCAATCAAATCGTCCTTTAGCTTTATCCTGAACCCAAGGATTCTTCTTGCCCTTACCGCTTTTTCAACCTGCGGAAACTCCTCCTTTAATGTTGATGCGAGGACATAAGGGGTACCCGACATGGTCATCTTAAAATCCTCGTAGTAGTTCACAACCCTGTAAACATGCTTCCTGTTTTTGTGCATGTGATTATAACTCAGCTCATTGATTACATAAAGCAAAATGATGAACGAAGCAGCCAGTGCAATAGAGAGTCCCAGGGCATTAATGCCGGCAAATGCCTTGTTGCGCTTTATAAACCTTATAGCGGTCCTGAAATAATTCCTGAACATGGAAGTGTGATTAGGGATACTTCAGGTAAAGTTAAAGCAATTCCCGGTCAGTTGATCAGGAAAAACGTTAAACCTGTCATAAACATTCCTGACTGAATGCAAGAACTGACACGGAGTCCCAATAGCTATCGGGACGATAGCTATTGGGACACTGAGGGTTCACGGAGATCACAGAGCTTTTTTGTCTGCCTCCGTGACCTCTGTGACTTCTCCGTGATCTCTGTGTAACCCTTCCTTCCAAAAAGCTTGACTCATCGTCCCCGGAATTGTACCTTTATCTTTGGAAATTGACGGAGGCGTAACTTATCATTCATCTAAAACATATTCAACCATCATGAAGAAACCCGACAAAGTACTCCTCTGGACCCCAAGGATCCTGTGCATCCTTGCCATCCTGTTTATCAGCCTGTTCGCTTTGGATTCCTTTTCCCCCGATAAGACATTCTGGCAAAATACGGCTGCGTTTCTGATGAATCTCCTGCCTTCATTTGTCCTGCTTCTGATCCTGATCGTGGCATGGAAGTGGCCGCTGGCAGGCGGAATCATACTTCTCGGTGCCGGACTCGTAACGAGCATACTCGTTTTCAACCTCAATTACAGCCAGCGGCATTTTCCCTTAGGGCAGAGTATAAGGAATGTCTCAATACTTTGCCTGCCATTCCTCATTGCAGGTGTCCTGTTCATACTGAGCCATTTCAGGAACAGGAAAGAGGCCCCGGCTGCAGGGTGACGGCTGATCAGCCCGCCAGGCAGTCATCAGCCGCCAACCAGCTTCCTCTGAAGGGAATGCCGGTTACCGGTTGACCGGGAATACAAAAATGCTTATGCTCACCGGATCAATATCCAGTGTCTTTGCATCATTTATGGGTACAGGTCCCGAGATTTTTACACTCTCCGGCCTTCCGGGTTCATTCGTAGACATGTCATCCGGAGCAATGACCTGCCATTTCTGAGCCTTCCCTGTGACCTGACCGTTGAGCACTTCATCCGGAAGCGGGATCCTTTCAGCTGTGGGATTGATTACTGAGACAGTGAGAGTGTCCTTTGCAGCGTTCAGGGCAGCGGCAATGTCGAGAGGCCTCCAGTCACCGGTTATAGTCACTGGGATCGTGCCGAATACATGACGGTAAAGCTTGAGTACCTGACCTGTGGCATCAATGACCGATTGGGTCGTATTTGTCTTTATGGCTCCGATGACATTGACTGCCTGTGCATAATTTGCCATGAAGATCATATCGCTCTGGCGCGAATATTCATTTATCCCCGCAGCAATTCCCATGGCATCCCTGAAAAAATAACGGGTGCCAAGTTCACCGTAGATGTGGGGTCCGTACCAGTAATTCCATTCGTCCATGCAGATGCGGATATCTTTCCCTTTCAGTGACGGGATCTCATTCCGGTAGTGCCGGTGTGCTTCGGCCTTTTCGCGGATGGCGTCGGGGATCTGTTTCACATGCGTCATAAGCCCTCCCCCGTGCCAGTCCTGCCTGTAGAAATGCTCGCTGATATAATCCATGCTGCCGGAGCAATTTGAGAGGATCATCCTGTCCCAGTCTCCAAGGTCGCCCACGGCAATCAGCCTGATCCCCGGATCGGCCGATCTCATTGCGGCTGCAAATGAATTGTGCTTTTTGACAAAGTCCCCGGTAGACATATGACCAAGCTGCCAGTCCCCGTACATCTCATTCCCGACCGACCAGAACTTTACCTTCCACGGATCGGTATGGCCATTCTCCTTCCTTAATTTTCCCATACCGGTATTGACCGGGCCGTTGCAGTATTCGACCTCCTGGCGGGCCTGTTCAGCTCCTCCGATCCCGGCATTTACGGCGATATACGGCTCGGTGTTCAGGAGCCTGCAGAATTCCATGAATTCATTAATCCCCACATCATTTGATTCGATCCCCAGCCAGGCAGGATTCTTCCTGGGCGGTCTCCGGTCCCGGTCACCGATGCCGTCCTTCCAGTTGTACCCGCTCACGAAATTACCTCCCGGCCAGCGGTATACGGGAGAATCCAGCTCCCTCAGCAACGCCAGCACATCAGCACGGAAACCTTCAATATTGTCGGCCGGCATCATGCTCACGGTGCCGATCCACACTTTCCCGCTGCCCGAAGGCATAATGTCGATTGAGGCATCATGATCCAGTTCCCGGGAATGAAAGGAGAAAGGATATGACCTGTATTCTCCCGTAAGACCTTTGATCGTAATGACTTCAGATGTATCTGCCAGCCTGAGGGTTAATTTCACCTCCCTGATGCCGGACGTTCCCTTAAGGATTATCCTCCCGTTGTAGTCAAGGTCAGGCTTGAAGCCAAGCCCCGACTGCCTCAGTGATACAGTGTCCCTGCCGTTGAGTGAGAACAGGGGGGATTTATCTCCGGTAAAAGGGGAATTCCTGTCAAGGGAGAAGAGTTTCCGGTTCCCGGTGATGATCCAGGGTGATTCCGTTTCTCCCGGCTGGTACCAGAACTTGCGGTCCATTATCATTTCAGCCCAGATCCCTCCATAGATACATCTCCCGAGATGTTCGATGAATTGCCCGTAAATATATTCCGATATCGGTTCTTTAACGTCTGCCAGATCGATCTTTACCGACGGGTTAAGCTTCTCCGACGAGATAAGCTGAATCGACATATCGTCGAACCACGCCCTGCCGGTTGAAGGCCCCTCGCTGTTCATCATGCACGAAAGCACCCCGCTGTCATCATTCCCGGTTTCAAATTCAAACATTGTCCTGGTCCAGTCATTGGTCCCCGTCATTCGCTGAAAGTCAATCCTGAACGGATCGAGCCTGAACCCTGCCCCTTTTCCTTTTGGCGCAGCCAAATTCTCAGTCCTTACCCAACCGCTAAACCGGTATTTTGACCATGGCTTCAGCTGCACCCTGGTCATCCATCGTCCTTCCGCCGGCTTGCCGGAGTAAATTACCAGGCTCCTTTTCCCCTGGTGGGCCAGGTTGTCATAAAAGAGCACGGCATCCGGAGAATGAGTTTCGGAATTCCATCCCGTAACAACGCTCCCTTCGTACTCTTCGGCCGAAGGATTTGAGATCAGGTTATGCTCGCCGGGATCCTGCCTGCTGCAGGAACAGAGGAATGCGGAAATAATCACAATAAAGCAAAAGGATTTCATACTAACAGGTTATATGATCAAATGTAAATCATTCAGTTATAAATTTATCAATTCTGATCCACAAGACAGTAAAAAATCTTTCCTGCTTTTCCCTTCCATGCAAACAAGGATCCCGGAGCAATTGCCGGGAACCCATGGCTGCGGAAACGATGCATTCAGCATATCAGAAGCTGGATTCCCTCTTCGATTATGGAGATCACATGCTCCGGGGGTTTTACCTGCACCGGCCTTCGGTCAGGATGGCCGGTGCAGGAAAGGCTATGGCGCTTAATCATACTTTATTTAACTTTGGCCCGTATCAGCAAAGTTTGAATGGACCTGTTTTTTTGCAGCCTCAGCAGCGGTAGTAGCGGTAACTGCTATTACCTGGGAAATGAATTT
>DCFQ01000015.1 GCA_002319915.1 Bacteroidales bacterium UBA1800
GAATTGTTCACAGGTATCCCGACAGGGTACTGTTCACTGTTACCCAGGTCTGCTCAAATTACTGCAGGTACTGCACCCGCTCACATTCTGTCGGCAGGCTCGACAAGCTTGGCAGGCAGGATTATGAAAAGGCATTCAGTTACATTGCTGCTCATCGCGAAGTGAGGGATGTACTGATCAGCGGAGGTGATCCCCTTACGCTCAGTGATGAAACACTTGATTATATACTGTATAATATCCGCAGGATCGAACATGTCGAAATTATTCGCATAGGGACAAGGACCCCGGTCGTTCTCCCACAAAGGATAACCGATGGTTTGGTCAGCGTTCTGAGAAAATATCACCCGCTGTTCATCAGCCTGCATTTTTCGCATCCGTCAGAAATTACCGATGAATGTGCAAAAGCCTGCAATAAGCTGGCCGATGGCGGTTTTCCGTTGGGCAGCCAGACCGTCCTTCTGAAGGGTATCAACGACAACGTGCCGGTGATGAAGGAGCTTATGCATAAGCTCCTCATGGTAAGGGTGAGGCCTTACTATCTCTACCAGTGTGACCTGATCCCGGGTTCCGGCCATTTCAGGACCACAGTGAAGAAAGGGCTCGAGATCATACAGGGCCTCAGGGGATTCACAAGCGGCTATGCTGTTCCTACTTTTGTCATTGACGCTCCCGGCGGAGGCGGAAAGATACCTCTCCTGCCTAACTATGTCGTCGAACATAACGATGAGCATATTGTGCTGCGGAATTACAAGGGCGTTTTGTGCGAATATCCTGAAAAATAGTCAAATATAAATGAGAATCGGTTTGACGTTCGATCTGCGGTCATGGTATCTCGACCGTGGTTATTCTATGGAGGATACTGCAGAATTCGACAAGCAGGATACCATAGACGCCATCGAGGGGGCCCTCCGGAAGATGGGGTTCGAAACTGAACCAGTAGGGAATTGCTTTCAGCTCATTGAGGCACTTGCTTCAGGGAAAAGGTGGGACATCGTGTTCAATATTGCCGAAGGTCTTTACGGCGACGGAAGGGAATCGGTTGTACCGGCAATACTAGACCAGTACGCTATTCCTTATGTTTTCAGCGGCCCCGTGATCCTTGGCGTTTCGTTGAATAAACACCTGACACGGCTTGTTATTTCTGCTGCCGGTGTACCGGTCAGCCCAGGCATGCTTATTTCTGAACCAGGCGATATCTCAAAATGCGACCTCACTTACCCGCTCTTCATTAAGCCCGTCTCAGAAGGCACCGGGAAGGGGATAACCGAAAAGAGCCTGCTGAAGTCGCCCGGGGAGCTGAGGGAAATGGCTGAATATCTGCTTGCAAGGTTCAGGCAGCCAGCACTGGTCGAAGAATATCTTCCCGGACGGGAATTTACTGTAGGCGTTATTGGTTCGGGGGATGAGACTGTAGCAATCGGCGGAATGGAAATTATATGCAAGGATAATCTCCCCTATTCCGTCGAGGTCAAGGAAAACTACCAGATCTACTGTAAATACATTCCAATACCGGATGAAGTCAGGAGGGAATGTGAATCGGTTGCAGTGACGGTATGGAAAGCCCTGGGCGGTGTTGATGCCGGAAGGGTGGATCTTAAAGCCGATCGTAACGGAAAGATCTGCTTCATTGAAGTAAATCCGCTGGCCGGGCTTCACCCGGTTCATTCGGATCTCCCCATACTTTCAAGGCTGACCGGGATTGAGTACCAGTCATTGATGGAGATGATAATGAAATCGGCGATCAAACGGTATCACCTGGCAGTATGAAAATGAAACGATGCTGCATACTCTTTAATCAACCGCGCGACGGCGCCTTGCCTGATGAGCTTGATGTCCTAGACCAGGTGGAATACATCGAGGCAAACATGAAGCCTATCGGAATTGAAACCTACAGGAAAGGTATTACAACTTCCTTTATGACTGAAGTCCCTTTGCTGATCCGGGAAAAGCCCGATTTTGTCTTCAACCTCGTGGAATCGATAGACAACAAGGGAGAACTCTGCTATTTCATCCCGGCTCTCCTGAACATGTACTCCATACCATACTCCGGCAATCCCCTGGAAGCGATGTTCAACACCACCAGCAAGGCGATCACGAACAGGATGCTGCAGGATGAAGGGATCACTTCGCCGGCATCATATTTCCCCTCACAGTTCCGGGAGCTGGCTCCCGGCAATAAGTATATCATCAAGCCTGTATGGGAGGATGGTTCACTCGGCATCACCGGGGAATCGGTGTTTACCTGGTCGGAGGAGCGCCAGGCATACCTCAGTAAATTTAATGATTCCCACTGGATCATACAGGATTTCATCGACGGAAGGGAATTCAATATCAGCGTTCTTAAAGGCCTGAACGGCCCTGATATAATGCCACCCGCCGAAATGGTATTCCATAACTTTCACGGTGACATGCCAAAGATTGTCGATTTCAAGGCGAAGTGGGAATCAGACAGCTTCGAGTATATGAATACGATACGTGAGTTCCCGGGTGAACAGCTTAACCCGGCGCTTGCTGAAAAAATAAGGGAATCTGCTCTCAGATGCTGGCATGTGTTTGGGCTTAAGGGCTATGCGAGGGTCGATATGAGGGTCGACAAGAACGATATTCCCTATGTGATCGAGGTGAACGCGAATCCCTGCCTCTCCCCCGACAGCGGCCTGGTAGCCGCCACACAGGAGGCCGGACTGCTATTCACAGATGTTCTTGAACGTATAATCAGTGATCTGAATTATTAATCCAATGGTAGTACTGAAAAGTATCGGACCGGTCGACCGTAATGCGGTTGAAAGCATCCTCCGCTCAACTGATTTCTTTTATGAATTTGAAATTGATACCGCCCTCGGGATCTTCGACGAAACCATCGAGAAAGGCATGGAAGGGAGTGGGTATTACTGGATAACGATAGTTGATGATGACGGGCTGGTTGCATTTGCCAATTACGGTAAAAATGATTTCTCAACTCATTCCTGGGACCTTTACTGGATTGCAGTTCACAATAATTCAAGAAACAAAAAGCTTGGTTCGGTCCTTTTGAAAGCGGTTGAAGATGATGTAAGGGAACTCGGCGGGAAGATCCTGTGGATAGAGACTTCGGGAAGGCCCCTCTATGCTTCGACTGAAGCCTTTTACAGGAGGAATGGCTATGAGCTTGCCGCCAGCCTCAGGGAATTCTATGGCCCGGGGGACCCAATGCAGATCTACAGGAAAGAGCTTTAAATTGTTACACGGAGTTATACGGAGGAGCACTGAGGGGTACAGAATGAAGTTGTGCCCGGATCAGATCAGGTTTGAGTTTTGATATTCCGGCCGTCCGGTTACTTCGATCCCGAGCCAGTCAGGCCTGTCGAATTCTTCATCCTCGGATCCCAGCTCGATTTCTGCCACAACAAGCCCTTCATTCTTTCCGTGGAATTCATCTACTTCAAAGACGTGACTACCTGCCGGCACAAGGTACCTTGTCTTCTCAATGCGTCCCGGAAGGCAGACTTTCAGCATGTCATCGGCCATATTCCCGGGGATCTCAAGTTCCCACTCGTTCCGGCCTATATGCCCTTTTTCGGGAGCTCCCTTGATGGTCAGCCAGGCTTTCACGTCAGTTATCCTGATTCGTATCGTCCTCACGGGATCCACGCAAAGATATGCCTGGACAATATTCACCTTCTTCGTGGCAAGATGCCTGAACTCCCCGGCTGTCAGGAACTTTCTTTCGATTTCCTTTCCCATCTTTTTTATGCAAAATTAGCAATTTCCCCGGTCAATGCGGAACAGCATTCCCGGTTGACCATATATCGCCTGAATTGATTATCTTGGGGGAAGAAGCGGCTGGTGCCGGATAGTTAAACTCACAAATTGCTGCGGAATGGATGTGAAAATTGAAGAGAGCTGGAAAAAAAAGCTCAGTAATGAATTTGAAAAGGAATATTTTACGAGGCTTACAGGTTTTGTCCGGGATGAATACAGGGCAGGCACCATTTTTCCGCCCGGATCGCTGATCTTCAATGCGTTCGATCAGTGTCCCTTCGACCTGGTAAAGACCGTGATCCTCGGGCAGGACCCCTATCACGGGCCTGGGCAGGCGCATGGCCTTTGCTTTTCCGTGAGGGATGGGGTGGAGTTCCCTCCCAGCCTGGTCAATATATTCAAGGAGATCGGAACCGATACCGGCATTCCTTTCCCCCGGTCGGGCGACCTGACCCGATGGGCCAGGCAGGGGGTGTTGCTGCTCAATGCCACTCTCACCGTGAGGGCACATCTCGCAGGGTCGCATCAGCACAAGGGTTGGGAGCAATTTACAGACCAGGTCATAAAGGTGATCAACGATGAAAAACAGAACCTGGTGTTCTTTCTCTGGGGCGCCTATGCCCAGAAGAAAGGGGAATCGATTGACAGGTCAAAGCACCTGGTGCTCGAATCGGTGCATCCCTCTCCCCTTTCCGCTTCACGGGGATTCTTCGGGAACAGGCACTTCAGCAGGTGCAACGATTACCTGGTCAAAAACGGAATAGAGCCGGTCAACTGGGAATAAAGAACATTTCACAATGAACACCGTGGACTCAGTGTTAAATGAGTATGTGCATCTATTTCAACCCATCAAGCACGATCTTCTCCAGGCGGGCGTAATCTTCGAATCCCACCGATAACCGTATCATTCCCGGTTCTGGATATTTTGCCCCCCATACTGATTCGACGGGCATGATGATCGTTTTCGGATCTCCCAGGGAAGGAATTAAGCTGATTGCTCCGGAGACCTTTTCAATAAACCCGTCGCGGTTTTTCTTCTTCTCTTCCGGCGTCGTCCCGGCAAAATCGAGCGTGACCATTCCGCCCCATCCGTTATCCCCGAAAAGCTTAACCGCCTCCGCATGGGTCGGGTGTTCAGGCAGCCCGGGATACCACACCTTCCTGATTGAAGGATGATCCCTGAAAAGTCCGGCAAGTCCGGCAGCATTCGAGCATTGGCGGCTGAATCGCAGTGAGAATGTCTTCAGCTGGGTAGTGAGCCGGTAGGCGTCATCGGGAGAGAGCATATGACCGACGAATTTCCGGTATTCGATGCATGCCTTCATCAGATGGCTGTCGTTACCGCACACCACGCCGGCTGTTATATTCCCATGGCCTGAGAAATATTTGGTAGCGCTATGAACGACAATGTCTGCCCCGAGGTTAAGTGGCCTGCAAAGGGCCGGGGTTGCAAAGGTGTTGTCAACGATTACCTTCGCTCCTGCTTTATGGGACAGGCCGATAACCTTTTCCAGATCAGTGACTATGAGCATCGGGTTGGAAATGGCTTCAATATAAACCACATCCGGCTTAGCAGCTTCCAGCTGGTTTTCGAACGCGGAAAGGTCGTACCGCTCATTCGCCGGCTCAAAGATCCTTGCATCGATCCCTCTCCTTTTCCTAAGCACATATTCGGTATATGAAATGGTTCCGCCATAGATCTCGCTGAAAAAGAGCCATGGTCCTGTTTCCCGGCCTTGCTGGAATACCGAAAGGGCAGTGTCGATTGCCGACATTCCCGACTGCGTGAGCAGGGCCCAGCGGCATCCCTCAAGCGACATGATCTCATCTTCCGCTGCAACTACTGTGGGATTGCGGTACCTGGAATAGATATAAAGTTCAGGGATCCTTTCATTTTCCGTTTCTTTCTGAAAGGCATCCTTTGTTGTATCAGCATCGTAAAGTTCAAAGCCTGCATCCCTGTATATCGGCATCCTTGAACTGTTCACGGGTTTCTGCTTCATATCCTGAGTTTTAAAATTGATGGAAAGGCTGAATGAATGATAACAGATTACCATCCATTTTTCCTGCGAAAGATAATGATTTTAGACGGCTGAAACAGGATCCGTGAAATAATCAGTAGATCCGGTCAGATTATGTTCAGAGTCCCTGAAGGGACCCATCCCTTGTTGCCGTCGGACAATTTGATCTCGTACCATCCGCCCACTTCATCCACGACTCTCACTACTGACCCGTCGTGAAGTACGAAGAGATCTGTCCCGCTTGGGTCGGGAGAGCTTTTCCCGTTCACCGACGGGGAGAATACAACAGCTTTATGGCTGTCATATACCAGCGACCTGTTCCGGATTGTCAGCGAGAGCGTAAATGAGGAAATCACGAAAAGGAAGATCCCGGTCCAGAATGCCAGGACCTTGAATCGGTATTTTGCCGAATAGATATATACGGAAAGCAGGACCAGGAACCCGAAGAAAGAAACCAGGCTTATTACAGCCCATCCGTTGGAAGAAACGACAAGCGCAACAAAGTCGTACCAGCGCACGAAAAAGAGCTGAGGTATCTCCTGGAATTTGTCAACAACCAGGGTACGGGCTATCTGCAGGTTATAATTAATATTATCACCCGCAGGTTTCAGGAGCCGGGCCCTTTCGTAGAAGAGAATAGCTGCAGGAATATTGTTCAGCTTGAAATATGCATTCCCGATATTGTAATCGAGCTGTGCCGACCTGTATCCAGCGTTATAAAGCTTAAGCCACTCGTTCAGCGCTTCCTGGTATTTTGAAGTGGAATAATAATCGACTCCCGCCAGGAACTCTTTTGTGTGTTCACTTTGTGAGAATACCCTTGAAGTCATGATTACCAGGAGTGCCAATATTACCAGATATTTATATATTGATCTCATGGTCAGCCAATTGAGTTTTCTACATTCCTTATGAACCTGGAGGCGTCGTCGTAGATCTCCGTAGCTTCGGTTTCGGAAGAAGTGGGTGCAAACCTTACGAACTCGCACTTGTCGAGGATCGAGTTAAGATTGGCTATCTCATCCTCACCGATCCCGCTGGCCGCGAGCGAGCTTATTGCATTTTCCCTGGTAAGGTCTGAAACGGGAATGCTGAGCTTGTCACTGATGTAGCCCCATATTGCCCGCGAAATCTCTTCATAGAACCTGTCGTTTGCTCCTTCATCAAGGCATAACGATGCTTCTTTGAGCCTTTTCCCCGCAACTTTAGCCGCTTTGCGGTTCCTGACGCTGGTCAGGTCCGAATTCCTGCGTATATGCTCCCTCCTGATGAAAAGCAATGCCAGAAATGCGATGAGCGAAAGCACATAAAGGCTGAAGAAGGAATTCTTTGAAGCCAGCAGGTTGCCGGCTTTATTCAGCCTCCCCGGCGTTGTCTGGATGAACCTTATATCTTTCCCCAGGTACTGGACATTCTCCTTCGAAACACCGCCATAGACTGTAATGCCGGCATTCTGGTCATTTCCCTTTTTGGCATAGAAGTGAAGCTCGGGGGTGGTTACCCTTTCGTATCTCCTTGCATTCACATCGAAATATGAATAAGATATGGAAGGGATCTTATATTCCCCGGGACGCCTTGGAATAAGCAGGTAATCAAAAGTTTTCTGCCCTGTCGTCCCGTTTGTCCCGTTCCTGAGATCTTCTGTGACCTTCGGATCATATACTTCAACATCTGCAGGCATTTTGACCGAGGGGGCGGTTGCAACCTTAAGATTACCGCTTCCCCTGAGCACCAGCTTATAGTTTACGGCGTCGTTCACATTTACCGTATCCTTGCTGACTGATGCCGTCAGGTCAGCCTTACCTACAATACCAGAGTAATCGGCAGGCTGGGTTCCCGGAAGCTGGTTTACCTTTACTTCAACCGGTTGGCTTGCAACGGCCTTCGGGGTTGTTGTGAAGGATGAGAAGAAATCGCCGAAGAACGGGTCGGTCTGACCACTCTTCTGCTGTACCAGCACAGTAAGCTGGACCGGATCGATCTTTACTTCGCCGGTGATCTGCGGGTATAGCAGGAACTGCTGGACCACCCCGGTCCCATATGTCGTGCCGTTAATATTCTCCCTTTTAAGGGATGTCAGGGCAGGCGTCTCCAGGTCGATCTTGAGAAATCCCTGGAAATCCGGGTATTTAATTTCGTTTATCCCTGAGAGGTTGACCCTGGTATAGATCTTGACAGTGGCCAGGATCGGTTCCCCGATATAGACATCTTTCCGGCTCAGGGTCAGTCTCAGGAAAATATCATTGATCCCTCCCTCGAGCTCCTGGTCGCCTTCATTGTTCTCCTCCCCGGGAGCGGCATTCTGCACCCGTGAGGCATTCCCGGCTACCGCATCTATCACAAGGGAGTCGGACATGAATGTCTTGTTCCTCAGGGTAAGTCTGGCAGGCGGAACGACATATTTTCCTTCCTTGACTGCCTGGACATAATAGATGTACGAATAGGATGATTCGCTCGAAACTTTGCCGTTTATGATCTGGGTGTTTGAGCTGTATGAAGTTTGCGGCCCCATGATCTTGTAAAGCCCGTTAAATGATGGAGCTATGAACTGACCGTCGCCTGTATTCACCTTCCACGTGATGGTGAATTGTTCGCCGACATTCACAACCGACGGGTAATCGGCAGTTATTGAAATATCCTGCGCTGCCGCCATCAGGGGCAGGATGGTTGTAATACTGATCAGTATGAATGTTTTAATTCTCATCATCCGGTCTACCAGTTTTTGCCTGTTGTTCTGACCTTTGCCCTGGCAGCTTCTGCAAGTTTAACCTTTTCCTGGACATTTTTCTCATCATTTGCGATGGCATTCAGCAATCTTTCGGCATCTTCCTTTGAAATTGCCTGTTGCTGCTGTTGCTGCTGCTGATTTTTCTGCTGCTGGTCCTGGTTATTCTGGTCCTTGTTCTGCTGCTGATTATTCTTATTCTGCTGGTCCTTATTCTGATCCTTCTTGTTCTGGTCTTTATTGTTCCCCTGGTTCTGCTGCTGTTTCTGCTGCTCCTGCTGTTTCATCAGCATATCCTGTGCATATGCCAGGTTGTATTTCGCTTCCATATTCCCGGGGTCAAGCTTCAGGGAGTTCTTATAGGCTTCTATGCTCTCCTTGAGCTTGTTTGCCATAAGCATCGAATTTCCCAGGTTGTAAAAGGCATCAGCCATCTTCGGCTTCTTTTCATTCATTGATGAGTTCCCGGAAAATTCCCTGCCGGCATCCTCAAACTTCTTCTGTTTGTACAAGGCATCGCCTATATTGAAAACGGCATCTGGATATGTCTTATTCTTATCGGCAGCTTTTCTGTACAATATCTCAGACTGGGAGAATTTATCCTTCCCGTAGTCGCGGTTCCCCTGCCTCACAAATTTCTTTTCCCCCTGTGCGGCAACTGTTCGCGTAAGGGCCAAAAGAAAGACCAGCCCGGTGATCGTTCTCAAAAAATACGACCCGTTGCGGCATATCGGTTTATTCCTTTTCATCTTCATGGCAAATCAAATTCTGAATTTCCAGAGCCTGATATTGGCCAGTTTCCTGTTCTTGCGGTCCATGACCATGAAATCGGCCAGAAGGAGGACCAGCGAAATAAACGCAAAGATCTGGAATTGTTCGTTATATTCCGTGAAAACTTTGCTTTCGAGCTCCTGCTTTTTCATTTTCTTAATACTGTCGTACACCTGGTCGAGCCCTATATTCGAGTTGTTAGCCCTGACATAAACCCCGTCGCCGGCCAGGGCAACCTGTCTCAGTATCTCCTCGTCAAGCTTTGTGATGACCACATTGCCTTTTTCGTCCTTGAGATAATCCTTCCTGCCGTTAACGCTTACCGGGATCGGGACGCCGTCGGCCGAACCTATTCCGATCGTATGGACAACTATCCCCGCCTTTGACGCTTCTTCTGCAGCCGCAACCGGATCATCCTCATGGTTCTCGCCATCGCTGATGATTATCAATGCCTTGCTTTTCCCTTCCCCCGGAGTGAATGATTTCATTCCGAGCCTGATCGCTGAACCGATGGCTGTTCCCTGTTTTGCCACCATTTCAGGGCTGATGGTCGAAAGGAACATCTTCGCAGAAACGTAGTCGGTCGTGATCGGGATCTGTGTATAAGCGTCGCCTGCAAAGACGATCAGTCCGATCCTGTCGTTATCAAGGCCATCCACGAGTTTCGAGATGGCCTGTTTTGCCCTGGTAAGCCTGTTCGGCTGGATATCCTCGGCGAGCATCGAGTTGCTGACATCCAGGGCGATTATCACTTCCACGCCCTGCTTTTTCACCTCTTGGATCTTTGAGCCGAACTGCGGCCTTGCGAGAAGCACGACCCCGGATGCAATGCAGACGAGAAGTATCAGGAATTTTACTACCGGCCGTGACTTTGACACCTCAGGCATTAACCTTTCCACGAGGCTGCTTTCCCCCAGTTTCCTGAGCGATCTTCTTTTCCTCAACTCGTTGAACACGAACAAAGCGGCCAGCACCGGCAGCAACAGCAGCAGGTAAAGAAACCCGGGATTTGCAAATCTGAATAATTGCATCGCGCCTTGATTAAATAAAATTCTTCAATACCGTGTTCCTCGCCACTATTTCAAAAGCAATCAGGATGAACGCAATAATGGCAGGGATAAGGAATTTCTCGTCCCTTGTCGTAAACTGCCTTACGGCTATCTTTGACTTTTCCAGCTTATCTATCTCTTTGTACACCGCTTCGAGCTTATTATTGTCGGTTGCCCTGAAGTATTTCCCGCCTGTCTGCTGGGCAATTTCCCTCAATACTGCCTCGTCAATCTCAACCGGCATGTTCTGGTACTGGATGCCGAAGGGCGTCTGTACGGGATATGGTGCCATCCCTTCGGTCCCGACGCCGATCGTGTAAACCCTGATACCGAATGTCTGTGCGATCCCGGCTGCAGTTACAGGGGCAATCTCCCCCCTGTTGTTCACCCCGTCGGTCAGGAGGATGATCACCTTGCTTTTCCCGGGGGAATCCTTCAGTCTGTTTACTGCAGTTGCCAGGCCGGTTCCTATGGCGGTCCCATCCTCGATCATCCCGCTCTGCACCTGTCTCATCAGGTTAACCAGGACGGCATGATCGGATGTTGTCGGGCACTGGGTGAATGCTTCACCGCTGAATACCACGAGCCCGATGCGGTCGTAGGGCCGCCCCGAGATGAACTCAGTGGCGACATCCTTTGCCGCTTCGAGCCTGTTGGGCCTGAAGTCGCGGGCAAGCATGCTTCCGGAAATATCGAGAGTAAGCATTATGTCAATGCCTTCGGTCGACACATCCTGGTAGCTGCTGACTGCCTGCGGACGCGCCAGGACAATGATCAGCAGGGTAACCGCTGCCGCCCTCGCCGCGAACAGAATGTGCCTCAGGTATATCCTGAAGGTAGGGACAGTTCTTGAGAATGGCTGAAGGCCGGGAACATTCAGTGATGCATTTGCCTTGCTTTGCTTGAGCACGTAGAATACCACCATCACCGGCACTATCACCAGCAGGTAAAGAAAAAGCGGATTGGCAAATGTTATTTTGCTCATAGTGCTCCAGTCTCCTTTTTATCATTTGTCAATACCCCCTGCTCATCGGCTTCGGCTTGCATTGTCTCGGAAACGAAGGTCCAAGAATTATCGAAGCTAGCATCATTTTCAGAAGGTTCGGGCCTGTATTTCGCAAATTTAACGAGGTCTGCCCCGGTAAGAACAGATTTGAGCCTGTTATACGATTCGTCCTTCTTAAACCCTGTTCTGACAAGCGCTTCGAGGGTTTCGGATGTGGTCAGCTCAAGCGAGAAGACTCCGTACCGGTCCTCAAGGTATTGCCTGAGGATCTCAGTGAGCCTGGTATAGTAGTTCTTTGTCTCTCCTTTCTGCCACAGGCTCTCTGACCTCAGGAGTTCCAGCTCACGGAATGCGATGACATGGGCGGGCTCGTAGATGGCCGGCTCCGACTCGGGCTGTTTTACCCTTTTTGCAAGCCTGATATACCTTATGACCCCATACACCACGGCTGCGGCCAGAAGGGCAATGAGTATCCAGGGAAGGATTTCGCCCAGGGTTACAGGAGCCCGGTAAGGTCCGACTATATCAAATATCTTCATCGAAGTATCTGGTGGTGCGATCTTTGCCCGTGATACTTCAAGCACAGGGTAACCTGAATAGAATCTCTTTAACCCCTGCGCACCGGCTATTTCGGCATAGACAGGGTTGAGCCTGTAATGCCCGGAATCGAATGAAGTAACCAGGTACTTTTGGGTGATGCTGATAAGGACCTTTGAAACCGATGCGGTATCAGTAACCGGGCCGGAAAGTATCTCGATATTCCTGTTAAGCGTATCCTTGAAGAACGGCAGCTGGAGCTTCAGGCCGGCGGGCTGTTTCACCGTGATCCTGAAATGGATCTGGTCGCCCACAAGTATCCTTGTCGAATCGAATGCCGCAGAAACCGAGACATCCTGTCCTCGGAGGGCTGTGGCCACGGTGATGAGCATTAATATAATTCCGGCTGCCTTTCTCATAAAACTATCTCTTCTTAAACAGCTTGATAAGCGGTTTTACATAATCATCACTCGTGCACACCTGTGCGAAATCCACGCCGCATCTTCTGAATATGCCGGAAATTGAGGCAATGTGGCTGTTCCACCACTCTGAATAGGAATCCCGGGTAATGCGTGAGGAAGTGTCGATCCACTTTTCATTTCCGCTTTCAGAGTCTGTAACCTTCAGAAAGCCAATGTCCGGCAGGCTCTTCTCGAGCGGGTCGTATACCTTAAGCGCCACTACATCATGCTTGCTTGATGCGATCCGCAGGGCTTCCTCGAAATCTGGAGCAATGAAATCGGAAATGACAAAAGCGATACATCTCTTCTTCAGGGCATTTGTGAGGAATCTCAGCGGCTCCCCGAGGTTAGTCCGGTTGCTTGCCGGCCTGAAATCGAGAAGCTCCCTGATTATCCTCAGGATATGCTTCCTTCCTTTCTTTGGCGGGATGAATTTCTCGACGGTGTCGGAGAAGAAGATAACGCCGATCTTGTCATTGTTATATATTGCCGAAAAAGCCAGAACGGCTGAAACCTCGGTCATGATATCCCTCTTGAAGCTGACAGTGGTACCGAAATTCCCTGATCCGCTCACATCGATCATAAGCATCACTGTGAGCTCCCTTTCTTCCTCGTAGATCTTTACATACGGATGGTTCAGGCGGGCAGTAACGTTCCAGTCGATGCTCCTGATGTCGTCGCCGAACTGGTACTCCCTCACTTCGCTGAAGGCGATCCCTCTCCCCTTGAACGCGCTGTGATATTCCCCCGCGAAGATATGCCGCGTGAGTCCCCGCGTTTTGATCTCGATCCTTCTTACCTTTTTCAGCAAATCAACAGCTTCCATCACAATGAGTTAGCTTACATTAAATCAGCAATTTAGCACTTTCTGCCCTTACCGGGAGTTCCAGATCACGGAACCTCGACAACATTAAGTATCTCAGCAATTATCTTGTCCTGGTTTACATTTTCTGCCTCAGCTTCATAGGTGAGCCCTATCCTGTGCCTCATGACATCGGGGCATACGGCCCTGACATCCTCCGGAATGACATATCCCCTTCTCCTTATGAAAGCATATGCCTTTGCCGCCACTGAAAGATAAATTGAGGCCCTGGGTGAAGCGCCGTAGGAGATCATGGGTGTAAATGAGGGAAGCCCGAACCTGCCGGGATTGCGGCTGGCAAAAACTATATTCAGGATATAGTTCTCGATCTTCTCATCCATATAAACCTCGCGCACCACATTCCTTGCCTTGATAATATCGGC
>DCFQ01000113.1:0-3140 GCA_002319915.1 Bacteroidales bacterium UBA1800
CAGAAGCTTCAGAAAGAGGGTGAAAGCGGAAGGAGGCTCCTTAACCAGTATACAAGGTACCTGACTGTCCTGGTGCTTCTTCTCCAGGCCCCGACCTACCTTGTGAACCTCGGCGCAAGACTTCCCGGAACGGCATTCGTGCTGTCGGGATTCTTCTTTAAGTTCTCGTCCGTGGTAATACTTACCGCCGGGACCATATTTGTGATGTGGCTCGGTGAAAAGATAACCGACAAGGGCATAGGCAACGGGATCTCGCTGATAATCATGATCGGTATCGTTGCCAGGATGCCGCAGAACTTTTTCTTTGAACTGGGAACAAGGATCAACGGTGCAGGAGGTCCGATCGCACTTATAGTCGAGATCGTGCTCCTCTTTGTCGTGATACTCGGAACGATAATGCTTGTGCAGGCGACCCGGCGGGTGCCTGTCCAGTATGCAAGAAGGATAGTGGGGAACAAGCAGTATGGCGGTGTAAGACAATACATTCCGCTGAAGGTGAACGCCGCCGGTGTTATGCCTATCATCTTTGCCCAGGCGATCATGATGCTGCCTATTATCATTGCAGGCTATTCAAACTCAACTTCGCAGTTCGTGATAGCCTTTTCAAACATGTATGGATTCTGGTATAATCTTGTGACAGCAATCCTCATTATACTGTTCACATATTTCTACACTGCAATTACCATTAATCCTGTTCAGATGGCTGAAGACATGAAGAAGAACGGCGGGTTCATTCCCGGTATCAAACCAGGAAGGAAGACCGTCGAGTTCTTTGATACGATCATGTCGAGGATTACTCTGCCGGGTTCAATATTCCTGGCAATAATTGCAATCCTGCCTTCCATTGCGGTTAAGGCAGGCGTTACGGCTCAGTTTGCACAGTTTTATGGCGGTACTTCACTTCTGATCCTTGTCGGGGTTGTGCTCGACACGCTTCAGCAGATTGAAAGTCACCTGCTTATGCGTCATTATGATGGTCTGATGAAATCAGGCCGTGTTAAAGGAAGGTCGGGCGCGGTAACTTCGATATAACAGATTGGAGTTCTTTGATGTTGTACTTAAAGACTGATGAAGAGGTTGGAATGTTAAGAAGGAGCAATCTGCTGGTGTCGAAAACACTGGCTGAAGTTGCTGCCAGGCTTAAACCCGGGATTACCACTCTTTATCTCGATAGGATTGCGGAATCGTTCATCCGTGACAATGGAGGCGTTCCCGGTTTCAAGGGATATGGAGGTTTCCCGAATACCCTCTGTACATCTGTCAACGATGAGGTGGTTCACGGAATCCCATCAAACTACACTCTCAGGGAAGGTGATATCCTTTCGGTCGACTGCGGGGTTATACTCGACGGGTGGTATGGCGACAGCGCTTATACCTTTGCCGTCGGGGAGATCAGTGACGATCTTAAAAAGCTCGTTGAATTTACCAGGGCGTCGCTTGAAGAGGGCGTCAGTGAAGCGGTTGCAGGAAAAAGAGTCGGGGATATCTCATATGCCGTTCAGCAGAAAGCTGAGAGCGGCGGATTCAGCGTGGTCAGGGAGCTCGTCGGGCATGGAATAGGCAAAAAGCTTCATGAATCCCCGGAGGTCCCTAACTACGGAAGGAGAGGAAGTGGTCCCCTGCTTGAAAAAGGGCTGGTTATCTGCATTGAGCCGATGATCAACCTGGGCAGGAAAGAGACCATGCAGATGAGGGACGGTTGGACCATCAGAACAGTTGACGGCAAACCATCGGCTCACTTTGAATATGCAGTAGCGGTTGATAAAGGAAAGGCAGATGTATTGACAACTTTTGAATTCGTGGAAGAAGTTCTAAATAAAACATAACTGAATGTCAAAACAGGCATCAATAGAACAGGATGGTACCATAATCGAAGCCCTTTCTAATGCAATGTTCAGAGTAGAGCTCGAAAACGGACATGTTATAACAGCACATATCTCGGGCAAAATGAGGATGCATTATATCAAGATTCTGCCCGGCGACAGGGTCAAGGTTGAAATGTCACCCTACGATCTTACAAAAGGAAGAATAACGTTCAGATATAAGTAGAGAAATCTTGTTCAGGATAAAATTGAGATAAATAGAATTATATAGAAATACATTGAAATAGTAAGGTAATGAAAGTAAGAGCATCCGTAAAGAAACGCAGCGCCGATTGCAAGATCGTAAGGCGTAAGGGGCGCATCTATGTTATCAGCAAGAAAAATCCCAAGTTCAAACAGAGGCAGGGATAAATTTATGTAATTTTGCAACTCATTTAAGAAAAGTAATATATGGCACGTATTGTTGGTGTTGATCTACCAAGAAACAAAAGAGGCGAAATAGGGCTCACCTATATCTACGGTGTTGGAAAAAGCACTGCCCAGAAGGTGCTTGATGAGGCAGGCGTTGACAGGAACACAAAGGTGCAGGAGTGGACCGACGATCAGATAAACACGATTCGCCGGATCCTCAATGACAATTACAAGCTTGAGGGAGAGCTTCGCTCCGAGACCCAGCTGAATATCAAAAGGCTTATGGATATCGGCTGCTATCGCGGTGTCCGACACCGTATTGGCTTGCCTGTCAGGGGACAAAGTACCAAAAACAACGCCAGGACCCGCAAGGGAAGGAAAAAGACCGTTGCAAACAAGAAAAAAGCTACTAAATAAATAGATTATGGCAAAGAAAACCGGAGCATTGAAGAAGAAGATCGTTAAGGTTGAACCGGCAGGACAGGCTCACATTCATTCTTCATTCAATAATATTATTATCACGCTTTCAAATAATTCCGGACAGGTTATTTCCTGGGCATCCGCCGGAAAGATGGGGTTCAAGGGATCAAAGAAGAATACCCCCTATGCAGCCCAGATGGCATCTGAGGAATGCGCCAAGGTAGCTTTCGACCTGGGTCTGAGAAAAGTAAAGGTGTTTGTAAAGGGTCCGGGCGCCGGCCGTGAATCCGCCATAAGGTCCATCAGCAATACAGGAATCGAGGTTACCGAGATCGTGGATGTGACCCCAATGCCGCACAATGGATGCCGTGCACCGGGCAGAAGAAGAGTTTAAGTGAAGGAAAAGATTGTTTGAATGTAATAATATAATAGTACAATGGCAAGATATACTGGCCCAAAATCAAGAATAGCAAGAAAATTCGGTGA
>DCFQ01000113.1:3411-61319 GCA_002319915.1 Bacteroidales bacterium UBA1800
CCAATTTACGGTCCCGACAAATACCTCGACAGGAAGAACTTCCCTCCGGGGCAGCACGGGATCAACAAGAAGAGGAAGAAAACATCGGAATATGGCCTTCAGCTGCGTGAAAAGCAGAAAGCAAAATACACCTATGGTATTCTTGAGAGGCAATTCAGGAATACATTCGAAAAGGCTTCAAGAAGCAAGGGAGTCACAGGAGAAGTCCTTCTCCAGTTCCTGGAAGCGAGGCTCGACAACACCGTTTACCGTCTGGGGGTCGCTCCGACCAGGGCTGCCGCACGCCAGCTTGTTTCTCACAGGCACATTACGGTGAATGGCAGTGTTGTTAATATACCGTCTTATCAGCTGAAACCCGGGGATATTATCGGCGTACGCGAAAAGTCAAAATCACTCGAATCAATCATGGATTCCCTGACTACCAGGAAATACTCAAAGCTCAGCTGGCTTGAGTGGGATGATGCCCAGATGGCAGGCAAGTTCATGAATCTGCCGGCCCGTACGGATATCCCGGAAGATATTAAGGAGCAGCTTATTGTTGAATTGTATTCCAAGTAATAAAATATACTAAAATCTTATGGCCATTTTATCATTCCAGAAGCCTGACAAAGTAATAATGCTGGAAGCGAACGAAAGGTACGGAAAGTTCGAATTCCGTCCTCTCGAACCCGGCTATGGTATTACTGTCGGTAATGCCCTGCGGAGGATCCTTCTTTCGTCACTTGAAGGATACGCCATAACCACTGTGAAGATCGAGGGTATCGACCATGAGTTCTCTACCATCACAGGGGTTATCGAGGATGTTACGGAGATTATCCTTAACCTGAAGCAAGTCCGGTTCAAGCGCATTGTAGATGATGTTGACCATGAGAAGGTTCTCGTCAAGCTCAGCGGACTGGAGGTTTTCAAGGCTGGCACTCTTAACAGTTCCCTCAGCAACTTCGAGGTCCTGAATCCTGACCTGGTCATTTTCAGGATGGAACCCGACGTCAAGATACAAATAGAGTTCAACATCACCAGGGGTCGCGGTTATGTACCTGCAGAGGAAAACCAGCCGGCCGACAGCGAGTTTGGACTGATAGCGATAGACTCGATTTTCACGCCGATCAGGAATGTGAAGTACTCTGTCGAGAACTACCGTGTTGAACAGAAGACCGACTACGAGAAGCTCCTTCTTGAGATCGAGACCGACGGGTCGATCCAGCCGAAGGATGCCCTCAAGGAAGCTGCAAAGATCCTGATATATCATTTTATGCTCTTCTCCGATGAAAAGATTACACTCGATTCGGATGACAAACTTGCAAATGAAGAATTTGATGAGGAAGTCCTTCACATGAGACAGCTCCTGAAGACCAAGCTGGTCGACCTCGATCTCTCGGTCAGGGCTCTCAACTGCCTGAAGGCTGCCGAAGTCGAGACCCTTGGTGACCTGGTGAAATTCAACAAGAATGACCTGCTCAAATTCAGGAACTTCGGAAAGAAATCACTCACCGAGCTCGATGAACTGCTCGAATCGATGAGCCTTTCGTTCGGCATGGACGTTAGCAAGTACAAATTGGACAAAGATTAATTTATAACCGGTTAAGGATATTGGAAAATGCGACATCAAAGAGTTATTAATCACCTGGGAAGGACAAGTGCGCACAGGAAATCGATGCTGGCAAATATGGCTTCGTCACTGATCCTGCATAAGAGGATCACGACGACAACTGCAAAGGCCAAAGCCCTGAAAACTTATGTTGAACCGCTTCTGACAAAATCGAAGGAAGACTCGACTCATTCAAGGAGGGTGGTTTTCAGCTACCTGCAGGACAAAGGGGCAGTCTCTGAACTGTTCAGGGAAGTCTCCCCGAAAATTGCCGATCGTCCCGGAGGCTATACGAGGATCCTGAAAATCGGCAACCGTATCGGCGACAATGCCGAAATGTGCATCCTGGAGCTGGTCGATTACAACGAGGCCATGCTTGGAGGAGGTGAAGGTGCCAAACAGAAGGGCAGGAGAAGGAGAACTTCGAAGAAGGAATCAACAGCGAAGGCAGCAAAACCGGCAACGGAGAAAGTCAGGAAAACAGCTGAGCCTGAGGCAAAGCGCGGAGCAGAACCTGAGGTACCTGCCGGTGAGAATCCAGCTGAATAAAGAAATTATGTTAAGACTGAGGGATATGATCATAAACCATATCCCTTTTTTTGTTTATATTGCATCATTGTCTAATTAAAATTAAATTTCTATGGGTCAAATAGTTAGTGTTCATGCCCGTGAAATACTTGATTCCCGCGGCAATCCGACTATCGAAGTGGATGTCTTGACAGAAAGCGGTTATCAGGGCAGGGCAGCTGTTCCGTCAGGTGCGTCAACAGGTGAAAATGAAGCTCTTGAGCTTCGCGATGGTGATAAATCACGCTATCTTGGTAAAGGTGTGCTGAAAGCAGTCAATAATGTGAATAATGTCATTGCAGAGGAGATACTTGGCATGGATGTAACTGACCAGGCAGGTATTGACAAGAAGATGATAGAGCTTGACGGCACAAAGACAAAAAGCAATCTTGGTGCCAATGCCATCCTCGGCGTTTCACTTGCTGTTGCCAGGGCAGCTGCGCAATATCACGGTCTGCCGTTATACAGGTATATCGGCGGCTCGAATACAGTAACTCTTCCCATACCGATGATGAACATCATCAACGGCGGATCGCACTCGGATGCGCCGATAGCTTTCCAGGAATTCATGATCAGGCCCGTGGGCGCTCCCAATTTCAGTGAAGGTCTGCGGATGGGCGCCGAGGTTTTTCATGCCCTGAAGAAGGTACTGAAGGCACGCGGGCTCAGCACAGCCGTCGGTGATGAAGGAGGCTTCGCTCCAAATCTGGACGGACCTGAGGACGCTCTGGATACTATCGTTAAGGCTATTACCGCTGCTGGCTATAAGCCCGGGACGGATGTCACAATCGCCCTCGATCCCGCTGCATCAGAGTTTTATGAGGACGGCATTTACAACTATTCCAAATTCGAAGGTCCGAAAGGTGCAAGAAGAACATCAAAAGAACAGGTTGATTATTTTGAGAAGCTTGTCAACATGTTCCCGATTGATTCAATAGAAGATGGAATGGCTGAGAGCGACTGGGACGGCTGGAAGATGATGACTGACAGGCTTGGCAAAAAGATACAACTGGTTGGCGATGACGTGTTTGTAACCAATGTGGAGTACCTTAAGAAGGGTATCGAAATGGGTTGTGCAAATTCGATCCTCATCAAGGTTAACCAGATCGGATCGTTGACCGAAACTCTGAACTGCATTGAAATGGCGCACAGGGCAGGGTATACAACAGTAACCTCGCACCGTTCGGGAGAAACTGAGGATTCAACCATTGCAGATATTGCCGTTGCTACCAATTCTGGGCAGATCAAAACCGGATCGTGCAGCCGCACCGACAGGATCTGCAAGTACAACCAGCTCCTGAGGATCGAGGAGGCATTGGGTGACCTTGCAGTCTACGGGTACAAGAAACAATAATAAATCCATTAACCGCAAAGTGGGCAAAGTGCTTGCGTAAAGTTCGCAAAGAAATTAATTTCAATAATATATCTTTGCGTCCTTAGTATCCCGATAGCTATCGGGGCTTTGCGTTCTTTGCGGTTAAAAAGAAAATTCTCTTCACCGCTGTTTTGTAAAAAGCCTGAGAGTTATGAACAATTTGTTCATAACTTTTGTTTAAACTACGTGTACAAGTACGAAGGCAAAAGTGATTGCTGAATAAAAATCTTAAAGTACATTTGATCTATCAGGTGAGCGATAAAAGACTGCTCAAATGAAGTGGAACCGGAAAAGGTTACTTAACTGAAACACGATCTTGTTCATCCAGACCTTCGGGTCTGCGCGTCAAATGAGCTGAAGCCTGAGCAAACGGACTCCGGTCCGCGATACTCGGTAAAATCGATGAAACCGGAAACGTTCTTTCAGAGATTGAGTCACAGGGCAGCAGAAGGGAAACGGCTTCGGCCATTGAACAACTGCAAATGAACCAGATCCTTCGGGAACCGGATTCATGGCCTGAATGACGCTTCGTCCCGGAAAGTCACTCCGCCGCAAGGCGAAAGGAACAAAGGGACAGCCGGAAGGTCCTGCTGTAAAAGGCACGACCCGAAAGCCAAAGGTTGCAAATCCATGTTTACCCGGGGAAATGCAGCCGGTTGAAATAACAGTAACCTGACGCCGTTAGCGGCTTCGGTTGCAAACGGTGGATGGGAACTACTCTCAGGAATAGTTCCCATTGTTGTTTTATACCAGGCATCCAGCACCAGAAATAATCAACCACCCCGTCCGGTATCAGCATAGTAATGCGTTGATCAACTGAGTGATCCGGACACCCCTCCTTCAAAAGGAGGGGAAACTCACCATTTGAATCTACGATCCCAGGGGAAACCTGCTAACCAGTAAACCAGTAAACCGGGCCGAGCGTTAAGTCCCGACATGGTATGTCGGGATAGCGAAGGAGCCGGTATGCAGGGCAGGCAAAGCAAACCAGCAAACCTTCTTCCCTCCCCACCTGCAAGGATTCCCCGTCATTTGTCTTATCTTTATGCCAATCTTATTACCGAATGGCTTACAAAGGATTAAATGAATTCGTTTCAGCCCTGGAGGTAAACTCTGAACTCCACAGGATCACAACGTTTGTCGACCCCGGGCTGGAAATAACCGAAGTGACCGACAGGGTGACAAAGTCGGGCGGAAAAGCTCTTCTTTTTGAAAATACCGGAACCGCATTTCCTGTCCTGATCAATGCTTTCGGGTCGGAGAGGCGGATGGCTATGGGCATCGGAAGGGACACCCTTGATGAGGTGACGTCCGATATCAGTTCCCTGTTTGAAACGATAACGACTGCTCGCGGATCGCTCATGCAGAAACTAAGGGTATTGCCGCAGCTCCTGAAGGTAGCCGGCTACCTCCCCAGGAGAACACGGGCAAAAGGAGCATGCCAGGAGAATGTTATCCGGCGGCCCGACCTTGGCATCCTGCCGGTACTGAAATGCTGGCCTCACGATGGGGGCAGGTTCATCACGCTCCCTGTCGTGCATACATACCATCCCGAAACGGGCAGGACCAATATCGGAATGTACAGGATGCAGATCCTCGGGAAGGATACGACTGCCATGCACTGGCAGAGGCATAAGACCGGGGCTTCACATTTTGAAGCCTGGAAAAAAGCCGGCAGGAGAATGCCTGTCGCCGTGACCCTCGGGGGAGATCCGGTTTATGCCTATTCGGCAACCGCCCCACTCCCTGAGAACATCGACGAATATATCCTTGCAGGGTTCCTGAGGAAAAAGAAAGTCAGCCTGGTAAAGTGCCTGACATGCGATCTTTATGTGCCTGCAGATGCCGACATTGTCATTGAAGGATACGTTGATCCCGCAGAAATGCCGGTCATGGAAGGCCCTTTTGGGGACCATACGGGGTTTTATTCGCTTTCCGACCGCTATCCCGTTTTTCACGTTACTTGCATTACCCACAGGAACAATGCGGTTTACCCGGCAACGATAGTCGGGATCCCACCCCAGGAGGATGCCTGGTTTACAAGGGCGACGGAAAGGATCTTCCTCGCACCCATAAAGATCGCGGTTCAGCCTGAGATAATTGACCTGCACATGCCGGATGCAGGCGTCGCCCATAATCTTGTCATTGTCAAGATCAGCAAATTGTACCCGGGCCAGGGGATGAAAGTGATCAGCTCGCTCTCGGGGGCGGGGCAGATGATGTTCACCAAGTATCTCGCTGTTGTAAGCGGGGATGTCGATATACGGAACTACAGAGAACTCCTGACATGTATCCTTGAGAACACCGATTTCAGTTCGGATGTGATCTTTACACGCGGGCTGCTGGATGTTCTGGATCATTCATCCGACGTGCTCTCCTTCGGAGGAAAGGCAGGCATCGATGCCACGCAGAAGCTTCCGGAGGAACTGCTGGCAAGGAAGCACTCACCTGTACCGGGGAAGACCGCCGTCCTTGTTGACCTGAATGAACTTCTGGATGTCCCGTTTATAAAGGGCTTCAACGCCGGGCTGCTCAGAGACGGGACCGGGCTCCTGGTGATAGGACTCGATCCTTCAGAGGACCCGGATTCCCGCACCAGGTTATGGAAGCTTCTCGAGGATGTCCGGACGCAGGAGGTGATCAGGCTTGTTGTTGTCGTTGACAATACCGTAAACCTTGATGACCTCTTCATGGTTGCCTGGCAGGTCCTCGGCAACTCGGACCCCTCCAGGGATCATCGTTTCATCGCACAGGACACCCTGCTGATCGATGGCACGATAAAATTTTACGGGGTCAGCAAGTTCCCGAGGAGATGGCCCAACGTTGTCTGTTCTGATGAAGCGACCGTCGGGGCCGTTGACCGGAAATGGGACCAGCTGGGTCTTGGGGCTTTTTTGCCGTCCCCGTCGATAACCTGCAGGAGGCTGGTTCGGAACGGGAAGGATGAGATCACCGCCTGACCGGGGTCACACCAGGCTTATAATCTTCCCGATGAGTTCGGAAGGCTGGAATGGTTTGCTGATATAATCGTTAATTCCCGCCGCCAGGCAGATTTCCCTGTCACCAATCATTGCATCAGCCGTTATTGCGATTATCGGGATGCGCATCCCTGATCCTGCCTCATTTTCACGGATCTTCTCAGCGGTCATTATCCCGTCCATGACCGGCATCCTGATGTCCATAAGGATGATGTCGTAGGTTCCCAAAAAGAGTTTTTCCAGGGCTTCTGCCCCGTTCGAGGCTGTGTCGATGTTCCTGACTAGCGGCTTCAGGATCAGCAGGGTCATTCTTTGATTAATCAGGTTATCCTCGACCAGCAGGATATCAATATCCTTGATGTCTTTTCGCTTTTGTCCCGTGGCAGGGATACTGGCTTCAGTGCTCACGGCGGCTTCATTCCCGGCTTCAGCCGGACCGCATTCAAACGGAAGGGTAAATGTCAGGACAGTATAGTTATTGCCGTACTCCTGGATAAAGTGGCCCTTATTCAGCTCGATGAGCCGTGATGCGAGGAAGCCGTCTGAGGCCCCCTCGCTTATCATCGATATCCTGTTGTCGGTCTGGATCCTGAAGGCAATGTATTTCATTCCTTCCGACTCTCTCTCTTGCCTGAGGTTGATGGTCACCTTTACAGGGTTCTCAGGGACCTGGGCCTCGATTGAATTGAACAGGTCGATGAGTATCTGTTTCAGGACAATAGGATCCCCGGAGCAGTCATATTCATGGAAATCCTTCCTGGCGAAGATAAAATCGAGGTTTGCCTTTTCTCTTTGGCTGTAAAGGTCGATGGTGTTCTGAATGGCCGAAAGGATATTGAATTTAATATGTCTTTTTGATTCAAGCCTGAAACTAACAGCCGACTCCATTGTTAAATTATTAACAGTGGTGACCATATTTTTTACGGATGCTACAAATGATTCTACAAGTTCTTTCTGCCTGCCGTGAATGTCGGAATCCATCATAAGCTCTGAGATCAGGACTAGGTTATTGAGGGGTTCCCTGATACGGTGTGAAAAATCGGAGATCACGTCATCCTTCCGGATGCTTGAAGAGGAAGCATCCTGAAGGGAATTTCTGGTGACCTTAAGGAGCTCCTGGGCTTTCCTTAAAACGAGAATAAAAAGAGAAGCCGCGGCAATGACGAGGCAGCCTGACAGAAGCCGCAGGTTAAATGAGATCAGGATAACAGCCAGCAAAAGGCACAATATTGAGATCATCGAATACTGTCCGATCAGTTTCCTTCGCCTTTCGAACAAACCGTCAGGATCGTTTTCCCTGCCTCCGTCAGGACTGAAGTTATTTATTTCTTCTGCCATTTTCTCCTTGTTTAATATCAGATATGCAAAATTACGAAAACGGAAAGACATTTATACTGAACCAGAATTTTTCGGGAGTAAATGGAAAAAGTTTAAATTTGTTCCTGTGGTACAATTTTTGAACCGGGATTTAAAAGCATGCAGCAGTATGAAAAAATCACTGGGATTATTGATTCTCTCACTGGCAGTTGTTTCCGCGATGCCTCATGGAGCGGCTTTATGCCAGGAAAAGGAGGAGATGGTAAAGTACACTCCTGACTTTAAATTTATTGACGGCATCTATTTGAATTTTGAGCAGGTGAAGGCCAATTCCCCCATTCCAAAGGCAAAGATCCTCACCTCGACCGATTATAACGACAAGGATTTTTTCAAGAATATCCTGTCGGTTGACAAGATCTACTTCTATGACGGAATGGGCATACGCCAGGAAGTCGAACGGAACAGCATATGGGGATATTCGCGGAACGGGATCATATATATCCAGGTCCAGGGAAATTTCAACCGGATCACATTCGTAGGGAACATTTGTCATTTTGTGGCCGACATCACCTCCTCCGACAGCCGTTACAACAATCCCTATGGTTATTATGACCCCTATTATTCCTATTACTCTCCGTTTTATTCCCCATACTCTTATGACTATTATTCTCCTTACGGTTATTATAATTCTCCATACCGGCAGAATTCGGCGAGAAATGAGCTTAAGCAGTATATCATTGACTTTGAGTCGGGGAAGGTCCTTGAGTTCGACATTGAGAATACCGAGCTGCTTCTGATGAAGGACAGCCAGCTGTATGAGGAATATGTACAGCTGTCGCACAAGAAAAAGAAGGAATTGATGTTTGTATACATAAGGAAGTTCAATGAAAAGAATCCTTTGTATATTCCGGTCCCAGTATCAGAATAACCTGCTTTGATGAGAAAATTCCTTATAGCTGCATTTTTTGCCCTGCTGCCGGCCGCCCTGGAAAGCCAGGCGCCCTTCCCGACCGGTGCAGAGATCTCACAGTTCATGGCTTCGACAACATGCGTTGTCCTCGATGATGCCAATTCAGCCTATAACGCTCTGATAAAAAAAGCGGTCAGCAAATGCTGGAAAATTACTAAGCTTGAGTATATCAGAAAAAGCGAGTTTGAAAAGACCCGGAAGGATCCGGCCCGGTCGTTCCTGATTCTGACCGAAACAAGCTTTGAAAGGGATAAATCATCCACCTATTATAATTTTCTTAACCTTCTCCAGGGAAAGAATGTGGACAAGATCGGTGAAATGCCGGAGATCTGTGCAGTGCCGCTTTCACCTGCAGGTGAGGATGATTTGGATTACGGGTACCGACTGGAACCGCTCCTGAATTTCATGCAGAAGCATGCTGCCATGATATCGGAAGATCCGGGCCTTACCGGAAGGAGGTACCTCAGGTATTACAACAAGAACGTTCCCGAAGTGCCGGGCCGTACGATCCTGCTCAGGCAGGATGACCTTTCCCCGGCAGTGAATACAATCGAAAAGATTCGTGCCCTGTACAAGTATGATGTCAGGATAGTGCCCGAGGACACAATTATCAGGGCCATATCCGGGAAGCTTCCGAGGACCCTTGTCCTGGTAAAAGTGGGACCAGGGACTGAAAACAAGGGCCATGGCTTCTGTTTCAAAATGCTTATAGGCACCGACGACAATAACATGTATTACTATAACCAGCACCTGATCGACAGCAATAACCCTGACGGCCTCCTGCCGGCCGACCTTAAGCGGCTGGCAAGGTTCTGATCATGCAGCATTGGCCCCGGCGGACCGTCTTTAAATAAAAACCAGCTATGAACGAAATTCGCGTATTATCAGATTCGGAAAAGAACTGGGCTATGTTCTGCCACCTTACCGCTTTTGCCGGATTCTTTTTCCCGTTCGGCGGGATTATAGGTCCGCTTATCTGCTGGTTATCAAAGAAAGATGAATCGCAATGGGTCGATCAGAACGGGAAGGCATCCCTTAATTTCCAGCTTTCACTCCTGCTCTATATTGTGCTCGCCATTCCCCTATGCTTCATTATTATCGGCATCCCCATCGTGATGTTCATCGGTCTGCTCAAGGTGGTCTGCATCATCGTCGGCAGCATCAAGGCTGCAAAGGGTGAAGAATTCAAATACCCGCTTGCCATCCCGTTCATCCAGTAGGGGAATTTCTTAGGTCTTGCAGGTTTGGAATGTCCGGCAGGTCCTGCAGGTCTTACCAGTTTTGCCAGTTTTGAAGGTCATCCTGACAATCCAAACCTGCTCGACAATCCAAACCTGCTCGACAATCCAAACCTGCACGACATTCCAAACCTGCACGACATTCCAAACCGGCATGACTTTCAAAACCGGCAAGACCCTCCCTAAATGCCCGACTTTTTTATATTTTTGTCTTTTAGTTTTATCCTGAAATGACAAAGCCTTCCATACCAAAGGGGACCAGGGATTTTTCTCCCGGGGATGTCCTCAGACGTGATTATATTTTCGACACCATAAAGAGCGTATTCAGGCTTTACGGCTACCGGCCGATTGAAACGCCGGCAATGGAAAACCTTTCGACTCTTCTCGGGAAATACGGGGAGGAGGGGGACAGGCTGTTGTTCAGGATACTCAACTCGGGGAACTTTCTGTCTGACCTGAGCGACAATGACCTGCTGGCAAGGGAGACACTTAAGCTGTCATCCCAAATCTGTGAAAAAGGATTGAGGTACGACCTCACTGTGCCTTTTGCAAGGTATGTTGTCCAGCACCGGGAAGAGATCACTTTTCCCTTCAGGCGATACCAGATACAGCCGGTATGGCGCGGCGACAGGCCTCAGAAAGGAAGGTACAGGGAGTTCTTCCAGTGCGATGCGGACATAATCGGAAGTGATTCCCTGCTTAATGAGTTTGAGCTTGTAAGGCTCGTTGACGATATCTTTACCAGGCTCGGCATACTGATCACAATAAAGATCAACAACAGGAAGATCCTGTCGGGTATTGCCGAAGTGATGGGGGAGGCCGCAAAAGTCACGGATATAACTGTTGCAATCGACAAGCTTGAAAAGACGGGATTGGATGCGGTGATCGGGGAGCTTCAGGCCAAAGGGATCAGCAGCGCTGCTATCGGAAAACTAAGGCCGGTGCTGGAGTTAACCGGCGGCACCTCCGACAAGCTTGACCGGCTTCACGGGCTGTTTACCGGATCTGCTGCCGGTTCCAGGGGAGTGGAGGAATTGAGGACACTCTTTTCCTTTATTGAAGGGAGCAGGCTTAATGCCGGTGTCGAGCTCGATCTCACACTGGCCAGGGGGCTCAATTACTATACCGGCGCCATTATCGAGGTAAAGTCGAAGGAGGTCAATATAGGAAGTATCTGCGGGGGAGGCCGTTACGACAACCTTACAGGTGTGTTCGGGCTCGAAGGCGTTTCAGGGGTCGGCATATCATTCGGTGCCGACAGGATCTATGATGTGCTGGCACAGCTGGGAAGATTCCGGGAAGAAGGGAGTACCGGTGTCCGTGTCCTGGTGACAAACTTCGGCGGCGGGCTTGTCCGGTACGCGCTGGATCTTGCTGACAGGCTCAGGAATGCAGGCATCAGTACAGAATTTTATCCGGACGCGGGAAAGCTGAAAAAGCAAATATCCTATGCCGATTCGGGGAAGATCCCGTTTGTAGTGCTTGCCGGGGAAGAGGAAGTAAAGAATAACAAGGTCACTCTCAAAATAATGACATCCGGGGAACAAAAGGAGCTTGCGCCCGATGAGCTTACGGGGTTTGTAAAAAACTATCAGTTACACGGAGAACACGGAGGAGGCACGGAGAACACAGAGGCTTAGCGCATGTTTCTTTGCACCTGCTCCGTGTAACGGAATTCGCTCTTTCGAAACTCACGAATATTGGTAACTTTGCCTGACTAACCAACCAAGGCTCCAATGGCACTTCAATGCGGGATTATCGGTATAACGAATGTAGGTAAAACAACTATATTCAATTGCATTTCCAATACAAAGGTTGAAACCAGCGCATTTGCTTTCAGTGCCACCAAATCGAACATCGGTGTAATACAGGTGCCTGATGAACGGCTCTATGAGCTCGAAAAGCACCAGGTGACCGAGAAGATCGTTCACACAACAGTCGAGATTGTCGACATCCCCGGGCTCGCCCGCGGATCGAACAAGGGAGAGGGCGTAGGGAACAAGTTCCTCGGCGATATCAGAAACACGGATGCACTAATCCACGTGCTGAGATGTTTCGACAATGAGATGCTCCCGCATATTGACGGATCAGTAGACCCGGTCAGGGATATGGAGACCATCGATTTTGAGCTTCAGGTGAAAGATATGGAGTCGATAGAAAAGAAGCTCCAGCGTCTCGAGAGAGCTGCCAGGACCGGCGACAAGGATGCAAAGCAGGCGTGCGAAGTTATTGTGAAGTACAGGGAGCACATCGGGAATTTCCACAATGCCCGCACGCTTCAGGTGAAGGATGAGGAGAGGAAACAGATCGACGATCTGTTCCTGTTGACAATGAAGCCTGTTATGTATGTCTGCAATGTGGACGACGGTTCGGCGACCTCCGGCAACAAATACACCGACGCAGTCAGGGAAGCCCTGAAAGGCAAGGACGCCGAGGTCATAGTCATTGCAGGAGAGCTGGAAGCGGAGATTGCTGAACTGGAAAGCAGGGACGACAGGATGGCTTTCCTGAAGGATGCAGGGCTTGAGGAAGCAGGAGTTGACAAAATGGTGAGGGCCGCCTACAAAATGCTTAACCTTCAGACATTCTTTACGGTAGGACCGAAGGAGATCAGGGCCTGGACCATCAGGAAGGGCATGACTGCCCCGCAGGCGTCAGGAGTGATCCACTCCGACCTGGAACGGGGATTCATCAGGGCGGAAGTGATGAAATATCATGATTTCATAACCCTAGGATCGGAGCATGCCTGTAAGGAGGCCGGGAAATTCTTTATCGAGGGGAAAAACTACATTGTTGATGACGGAGATATCCTTCACATAAGATTTAATGTTTAGGACCCGGATACCGAAATACCTGCTTGTACTGTTCTGCTTCACGACCCTGTCGGCCCAGGTTTCATTTCCGGCACAGGATAAGAATGAAAAACTGAGGGCCCTGGTCAGGGAAGCGGGGCAGGCGGAAGTGATCATGAAAAAGCCGGGTCCGGCGGAACTCGAAATCCTTACCAGGAACGTTTCAATTGCCTCAGTATCGGGAGAGGAAGTCCGGATCATCCTTTCCCCGCTGACTGTAGAGTGGTTCATCTCGGGGAATTACAGCTATTCCCTCCCCGAAACGGTACCGGGAAAAGGCATCGTTTCGTCGAAAAGCCTGAATCAGGCACTGGCGTGGGAATCCTATCCCAGCTATTCCCAGTACGATTCGACAATGAGGTCTTTCACTAACACTTTCCCGGGTTTATGCAGGCTTGACACTATCGGCTCAAGCATTCTCGGAAAGCTGGTGCTTGCGGTAAGGATAACAAGTAACAGTTTCACGGATCAGTACAAACCGAACGTTTTCTTTACATCCTCAATGCATGGCAACGAAACAGGAGGATTTGTGCTGATGCTCCGGCTCTCACAGTATCTCCTTCAGAATTATGGCATTGACCCGTACGTCACCAACCTGGTTGATAACCTCGAGATCTGGATCAATCCGCTTGCCAACCCCGACGGCACTTACAGGACCGGCAATGAGATAATCAACCCTGTGCGCGATAATGCCAACGGATACGATCTCAACAGGAACTTCCCTGATCCGGAGGCGCCCGGGACAATTCCCCAAAAGGAGACAAAAGATATGATGAGGTTCCTTTCCTCTCACCGATTCAACCTTTCCGCAAATTTCCACTCGGGATCGGAAGTTACTAACTACCCCTGGGACCGCTGGGCCAGGGACCACGCCGACGCCGCCTGGTTTTACCAGATCTGCCGGAGGTACGCCGATACGGTCCATGTTTATTCTCCCGCCGGTTATATGACCGACCTGGACAATGGTGTAACCAACGGATATGCCTGGTATTCTGTGTACGGAGGCAGGCAGGATTATGTGACCTGGTCGCTGAACGGCAGGGAAATAACGATTGAGATAGACCACAACTTCATAACTCCCGTTACTGCTCTCCAGTCCCTGTGGGAATCGAACCGCAGATCACTGCTCGGGTATCTTGAGAATGCACTTTACGGGATACATGGCTCCGTAGTCGATTCAGACACCGGCGGGCCGGTTTCCGCAAAGATAACAGTGGAAAACCATGACAGGGACAATTCGGAAGTCTACTCCGATACAGCCACCGGGGGCTTTGTGCGGCTGATCTACCCGGGGGTATGGAACCTTGATTTTTCAGCGGACGGATACAGGGATACGGTCATTCAGAATGTCACGGTCACCGACCGGCAGACTACAACGCTTGATGTGAAATTGAAACCGTTCAGGAAATCCAGGCCAGACCTGAGCCATGATGTTGTCGTGTACCCCAGCCCGGCATCCGGCATCATAAAGGTTATCTTTTCCGATAAGCTCAAGGACATGGATAACATAAGCATTTATAACATTTCAGGGGCCAAAGTGTGGACATCCGAAATTGATGAAACGGCCGGGGCCCCGCAGGAAATAGATATAAGCAGGTTTGCGGCCGGGGTATATATCATGGTTGTGAGAAACAAGACAACCGGCCATTCGGGAACCATCAGGTTCACTGTTATGGGATCGCGGTGAATTTTCACCTTATTTAACAGATGAAACTTGCTGCGCTGTTTAAATAAATTACTTTTGGAATTTTAATTTGCCGGCGTTTTCACTGCCAGAAATTTTTCCTGCCGATGCCGGCAGCCTGGAGAAGGATTTGTTAATAAATTAACAATAACACGTAGAGTATGATCAGGAGATTAACTGTAGCTGCTGTGCTGTTTTTGACAGGCTTTTTCAAGCTATGCGGACAGGGGGCATATCTGCCGCCCGACAAGCCGAAGCTGATAGTGGGCATTGTTGTTGAACAGCTCAGGTATGATCAGATCGAGAGGTTAAGGGACAAGCTTTCCGATAACGGGATCAAAAGGCTGATCAACGAGGGGACATCTTTCAGGAATGCTTCCTTCGAATATATGCTTACCCAGTCGGCACCGGGCTTTTCGACAATTGCGACCGGGACGGAGCCGGCATACCACGGGATAACTTCCGACAACTGGTACCTGCCGCTTAAGAATGAGTTCATTTATTGCACAAAAGACATCTCGGTGAATCCTGTGGGAGGCAGTTATGAATCGGGTCTGCATTCACCCCTGAATCTTCAGGCGTCATCGTTTACAGATGAGCTAAAAATGGCGACCAAAGGCAGGGCAAAGGTTTTTTCGGTGGGGATGAAGGAGATGGCAGCTATTTTTTCCGGCGGCCATTCCTCAAATGGTGCCTTCTGGTACGACAACACCACCGGGACCTGGATGACTTCGACCTACTACATGACCTCGCTGCCTGCCTGGGTGAATGACTTCAATGCCATGAAAAGCTCCGACAGCTATCTCGATATGCAGTGGACCCTTTCCCATCCCGGTGCTGACTATTCGGATTGTCTTCCGGATACCAACAAGTTCGAATCAGGATTCTCCGGAAAGGTCTTCTTCCCTTACGATCTGAAGAAGATGAGCCAGCATTCATCGGGGAAGAACCGCCGGGACTATGAATTGCTGAGGGAAACACCATATTCCGACACCTACACCACCGACTTCGCGATAAAGCTCCTCGAAAATGAGCAGCTGGGTGCGGATGATGTTACCGATTACCTTTCAATCTGCTATTCATCAACTGATTATATCGGTCACAGGTTTGGTCCTTCTTCTTATGAATCGGCCGATGCCATTTTCCGGCTTGACAAGGATATCGAGATGCTCCTTAACTGGCTGAACGACAAGGTTGGCAAGAAGAACATCCTGGTTTATTTCACGGCTGCCCACGGGATCTCAGAAATACCGCCTGTCATGGAAAGCTCGAGGATCCCGGCAGGGTATTTTAATAAGAACCAGGCCCTTCAGCTCCTGAGGACTTATCTTAATGCGACCTATGGAGAGGGAAACTGGGTCAGGGGATTCAGCGAGCGGCAGGTCTACCTTAACAGGACACTGATCGAGGATGCGCGCATCCCGCTGGAAGATATCCAGAAGAAAGTGTCGAGGTTCCTCATCCAGTTTACCGGGATATCTTCAGCTTACCCTTATACCATATTTGAAGCCAATGATTTCGGGAACGGGCATTTAAAGAAGATCGTAAACAATTTCAGCCCGCTCAGGTCAGGCGATGTGATCGTCACGCTGAATCCGGGATGGGTGGAAAAGGAAGATGACCAGGTAACTGATAATAATTCACCATACGAGTACGATTCGCATGTGCCTCTTATCTGGTATGGATGGACTGTTAACAGGGCTTCCGTAATGAGAAAGGTCAATATGACCGATATAGCGGCAACCCTCTCTTCCCTTTGCAAGGTTCCTTATCCCAATTCATGCACGGGTGAACCGATGCCGGAGTTGTTCAGGTAGCTGTCGCGGATCCTGCAGGCCTCGGCAAGCAGTCCGGGATTGGCCTCGCAGCTGTTTCCCAGGATGATGAGGTCGGCCCCTGCCTCGAATGTTTCCCTGATCTCCTCCGCGCTTTTCAGTCCGCCCCCCACTGCGACCGGGATGGTGACACTCTCCCTGACCGCTTTCACAACAGATGCCGGGACAGGATTCTGGGCGCCGCTTCCTCCTTCAAGATAGATCATGCTCAGGCCGAGCATCTCTCCGGCAAGAGCTGTTGCAACCACAATTTCAGGCTTGTCGGGAGGTATTGCCTCGGTCTGGCTGATATACTCCACTGATGTTTTTCTTCCGCCTCCGACAAGGATATAGCCTGCTGAGACCAGCTTCTCCCTGACATCCCTCAGGTACGGGGCTGCGGTTACATGATTGCCGATAAGCAATTCCGGGTTCCGTCCGGAGATGAGTGAAAGCAGGAGGATTGCATCGGCTTTCCGGCTGAGCTGGAGGAGGTTCCCAGGGAAAAGGACCACCGGGATAGTGCAGTTCCTTTTTACATCATCGATTAGGTCATCAATGCTATTGAATGTGATGCTGCCGCCCGCAAAAATATAGTCCGCATGGAATTCTTCCGCGATTTCAAGGATCCTTTTAAGTCCTTCACCGCCAGACTTGTCAGGATCGAGCAATATGGCAATGCTTTTCCTGCGAGGAAAGTTATGCTTTATCATAGTTCTTTTTTGTCCAGACTATGGAATAGTTGTCATATCTAGTATAGAAGAGATCGAACGATTCATTTATCCTGCTGGTGAGTACGCTTCCCCTTATCTCACCCGAATCCTTCACCTCGAAAGGCTCGATGGTGATGTTCTTCCTGAAATTGATGCCTTCCTTGTCGCAGATCTTGTAGAGGGCCTCCTTGGCGCACCAGTGGAGGTAGAGATGGTATTTCCTCTTTTCGGGCTCATCGGTTATTTTCTCTTTCCTGTTAAGGAATTTGAAGGCGATCGAGGCAATATTCCCACTCATGTATTCGAGATCAATGCCCACCTTCTCATCCTTGCTGAGCAGGATTGAAGTAAGCTTGTTCGAATGGGAAATGCTTATGAACCTCGAACCGTCCTTCAGGAAAGGCTTGTTGCTCCTGTTGTAGACGATCCTTGCATCACTTCCGATCAGTTCCGCCAGCAGGGCCCTGACACTAAGGAATTCGAGCTTTCGGGAGGTACTGGCGAACACCTTGTACTTTTTACTGTCGGCCTGATCGAATACTACCATGTTGAGAAGGGTATCAATATCCTCCTCGATCTTCCAGACTCCGAGGATAGTTGATTCATTCAGGTAATGTTTTGTAATACAACCCATCAGGCGGCAACAATTTACTTACTTTTCCATTTAAGGGTTTCGATAAGATGAACGATATCGGCCCTGAAGAAATCTATGACCGGGGCAAGTGAATCTGCATTTGGCTCAGCGGCAAAATAGAGTGATCCCCTGAGGTAATGCCTTGTGCTGTCGGTGACATAGAACTGGACGGCTGTTGCCGTGTTCCCTTTCAGGTCGTACAGCGTGCCGTAAACCCTGTCGGCACCGTTGTTCACAGGGTGTTCATTTATCGCATCAGCCTTGGTTATGTGGTTCTTGATGTTCATGGTATAGGTCTGCTCGATAAGGCTGGCAAGGTCTCCATTTATATCTTTATATGTCAGATAGATCCTCGCTTTGTAGACTGGGAATTCAATGTTGAACCAGCCGCGGTCGGAAGAGTTCCCGTTATCGAAGGAGATCTTCCCGTAAACAGGGTACTCGAAAGTGAGAGGCAGTCCGTTCCTGTTCATGGAGTCAGTTAATGCCGAGTAATTTTTGGGCGGCATATCGATCCTGAAATAGCCCCTCGGCCTAGGAACCGCAACCTCCCTGCACGACACAAGCACACCAGCCAGCAGGACTGCCAGGATGGTTTCACTCCTCAGTAGTTTCCTTATTTCCATTTTTGATCTCAACCCTTATTTCCTTTATTCGTCTTTTGTCGGCGGATTCAATTCTGAAGGTAAAGTTCCCGTATCTTACGATCTGTCCTTTCTGGGGGATCTCGCCCGTTAGTTCGAGGATCAGCCCAGCGAGCGTTTCGGATTCACCCCTCACATCCTCAAACGGATCATCCTCCGCTTCAATTATCTTGAAGAAGTCATTCAGGAGAATTTTCCCCTCAAAAATGAAAATATTGTCATCCAGCTTCCTGAACATGGGTTCTTCCTCATCGCTCTCATCCGTAATTTCGCCCACGATCTCCTCGAGGACATCCTCGAGGGTAATGAGCCCGGAGGTTCCTCCGTACTCATCGATCACGATCGCCATATGTATTTTTTTCAACTGAAATTCCTTGAGCAGGTCATTGATTTTTTTAGTTTCCGGGACAAAATGCGGCGGGCGCATCAGTGACTGCCATTTGAAATTATCAGGGTTCTTGGTATAGGGAAGAATATCCTTGGCATAAAGGATGCCTCTTACGGAATCGAAGGTCCCTGAATAAACCGGTATCCTCGAGAACCCCGATTCAATAATTGTCGATTTCACCACATTGAAGCCAGAAGCGGCGTTGACCGCCGTCACATCGATCCTGGGGCACATGATCTCACTGACGTTAATGTTGCCGAAATTGACGATTCCTTTCAGGATCTTCTCATCCTCATTGATATCGTCGGAAGCAAGTTCCAGTGCGTCGGACAGATCGCTCATGCTTATGGCCGAGCGTTTTGAGGCAGTTCTTTTCTTCACCGAGGCGGTTGAGGCGATAAGCAGGGCCGTTATCGGCCTGAACACCTTCTCAAGAACCGAAAGAGGGTAAGCCATTGAAACTGCCATGGGGACCTGGTTCTTCGTGGCATAGACCTTCGGCATTATTTCTCCGAAGAACAGGAGCAGGAAGGTGATTATCACCGCTTCGATAACGAAGCCCAGTAGCGGGCTGAAGCTGAAGTCAAATATCCTCGCGGTGAGAAATGCTGCGAGGAGTACGATCGTTATGTTCAGGGTATTGTTTGCCACCAGGATTGTACTCAGCAGTTTTTCCGGTGAGCTGTGAAGCTTAAGGGCCATGGAGGCCTTTTTGCCCTTCCGGGTTTTCAGCTTCTCGATATCTTCAGGCTTGAGTGAGAAGTATGCCACTTCGCAGGCTGATATCATTCCCGACCCTATCAGGAGGAGCGCAAGGATTACAATGCCTGCAATAAACTTTATGTCAGGGGCATAAACAGTTATGCCCTGAAGAGCTGAAGCTGCAAATATTGTAAAGAAACAATCCGTGTCCAATTGAAACACTTTTATTAAAGGCCTCTAAAAAGGCAGATCGTCTTCGTTTTCAGGCTGGTAGGGAACAGGAGGTTCATTGAGCTCAGGGCCGGGGGCATCCTTGCCTGACATTTGGGTCTTTTCGGCCTCTGCCTGTTGTGCGGGGGTGGTTGAAACCTGTTTCTTGTCGAGCAGAAGCATGGCATCAGCAAGGATTTCGGTTATGTATTTGTTGTTTCCGTCTTTATCAACATATGATCTGGTCTTGATCTTGCCTACCACATAAACCTGCGACCCTTTTTTGACTGTTTTTTCTGCTACCTCGGCAAGGGCCCGCCACAACACAATATTATGCCATTCCGTGGTGGTAATTGTTTCTCCCTGCTGGTTGGTATATGACTCGCTTGTGGCCAGGGGGAAGGTTGCTTTTGCAGCTCCTTTTTCGAAATAACGGACAACCGGATCTTTACCGACATTGCCCACAAGAATGACCTTATTGACTGACATATAGTTATGAATTTGTAATTTCCTTAAATTTCCCGGTAAAGTTAATAAAAATACGCATGATCCCATCCCGGCAGGCATCAATAAATGAAGTGGCTGGCTGCATGGATACCTGCTGACCGGGGGCGGTCATTCCCGCTTACACAGGGCGGAAATGATGCCTCTGAACATTTCTATTTAGTTGTATTTTAGGCAATAATAAATTTGAGAGAAAAAAAATTATTCTGTAACTGTTTCAATTTAAACAAATAATATTTTTATATTTGCAGGGTTGAAAAAAACGAATACTCAAAATAATTTGTTGAATTTTAAACTTCACTGAAATGACTAAAGCAGACATTGTTAACGAAATTGCCAAGAACACTGGTATTGAAAAGGTGACAGTTCAGAAGACTGTTGAGGCTCTGATGGATACGATAAAGCATTCGATGGTTACGGGTAGTAATGTTTATCTCAGGGGCTTCGGTAGCTTTATAGTTAAGAAAAGAGCAAAGAAAACAGCAAGGAATATCTCAAAGAATACAACCATTATAATTCCTGCACACAATATCCCGGCATTCAAACCTGCGAAATCATTCATTACAAAAGTTAAATCACACGTTAAGAAATAAATTGACATGCCAAGCGGTAAAAAAAGAAAGAGACATAAGATGGCTACACACAAACGTAAAAAACGTTTGCGTAAGAACAGGCACAAGAAGAAATAGGTTACCAGGGTGTAGTCTTGATAAAATGCCTAACCTAAAGATCCAGTGGTCTTTAGGTTTGTTGTATTAATATGAGGGTTATTGTGATTTAGTGTCAGCTCAGATTGGTATAGTGACGTGGGAAACAAGGATTTAATCATTGATGCCGGAGAAGCTGAAGTCTCCCTGGCCTTGCTGGAAGACAAGCAGTTAATCGAACTAAACAAGGAAAAGCGAAATATAAAATTCTCCGTCGGGGATATTTACCTGGGTAAGGTAAAGAAAATAATGCCCGGCCTGAATGCAGCTTTTATAAATGTCGGTTACGAAAGGGACGCCTTCCTTCATTACCTGGACCTGGGTGCCCAGTTCCGGACGCTCCATAAATATTACTCAACAGCCGTCCAGCGACAGGGCAGGATAGTTCCTCTTCACAAGTTCAAAATGGAAGAGGACATTGACAAGGAAGGGAAGATAACCACTGTCCTCAATACCGGACAGACGGTCATTGTTCAGATCACCAAGGAACCGATCTCTACAAAGGGTCCCAGGCTTGCATCCGAGATCTCACTCGCGGGACGGAACCTGGTACTGATGCCGTTCTCAGACAAGGTATCGATTTCTTCAAAGATCGAAAGCTCAGAAGAGAAAAATCGGCTGAAGACGCTTGTTCAGAGCATAAAGCCGAAAAATTACGGTGTAATAGTCAGGACTGTTGCCGAAGGGAAAAAAGTTGCGGTCCTCGACTCGGAGCTTAAAGAACTGGTAAGGAAATGGGAATCAGCCTTCAACAGTATACGGAAGGAAACGAAGTCGCCCAGGCTCTTCATCGGCGAGATGAACCGGACTTCCACTATCCTGAGGGACATGCTGAACGTCACGTTCAACAGCATTCATATCAACGATCCGGCACTCGCTGAAGACATTAGAAAGTATATCAGGGAGATTGCTCCCGAGAAGGAGAAGATAGTAAAGCTTTACAGCGGCTCCATACCGATTTATGATCATTTCGGGGTCAACAAGCAGATAAAGGCGCTCTTCGGAAAGACTGTCTCGTTCAAGCACGGCGCCTATCTTATTATCGAACATACCGAGGCGCTGCACGTCATCGATGTTAACAGCGGCAACAGGTCCCGCACAGGAAACGACCAGGAGACGAATGCCCTGGAGGTGAATCTGGAGGCTGCTACCGAAATTGCCCGCCAGCTTCGCCTAAGGGATATGGGGGGGATAATTGTGGTCGATTTCATCGACATGCAGTCGCAGGAGAACAAACAGCAGCTCTTCGACAAGATGAAGGATATGATGGCGAACGACAGGACCAAGCATAATATCCTTCCGCTCTCAAAGTTCGGGCTCATGCAGATTACCAGGCAGCGTGTAAGGCCCGAGATGAACATAGTTACGGATGAAATTTGTCCGTCGTGCCTGGGGACCGGCCGCAGCCGTCCGACCATTCTGTTCACCGATGAGCTCGAAAGAGCCCTTTCCTTCATTGTCGGAAAAATTAAGACCAGGAAGATCATTCTCAATGTTCATCCCTTTGTTGCTGCTTTCCTCCAGAAAGGAGTCATTCCACTCTGCAGGAAATGGAATATGAAATACAGGATTCTCCTTAAAGTGCAGGCTGTTCCCTCATATCACATGCTGGAATACCATTTTTACGACAGGTTTGAAAATGAGATTGACCTTGCCTAGTCAATTCCGTCTCGCTCAGGGTTTCCGCCCGGGCCGTTAAAAACAACGATCGATCACTTATACAGTTCAAAACAGGACCATATGCCAAGAAAGTTACTTTTCCTCTCGCTGCTTCTGACCGTTTCAGTGTCCGCCATATCCCAGATCTATGATCCAGTGGCATGGGACTTCGGTTTTGAGAAAAAGGGTGACGACAAGTATGATCTTATTTTTACGGCAACCATTGAAAAGGGATTCCATATTTATGCAATGGACGTTCCGAAGGGAGGTCCGATTCCAACCACATTTTCATTTGATTCTCTGCCGGCGTATGTTCTCGACGGCAAGACGAGGGAGGTGACCGTTCCCGATGAGATATTCGACGAAGCATTCGGATTCAAGATCAGGACCATAAGCAACAAGGCCGAATTCCGGCAGGAGATCACTGCCAGGGAACCTTCATTCACAGTAAGGGGAACACTGAATTTCATGTCGTGCAATAATTCCACCTGTTCACCCCCGAAAGATGTGGAATTCGCCATTAACATTGGCGGTACGAAGGCAGCCGGGCCCGTTGCTGCGGTCAGGTCAGCTGACAATGGCACACCTGCCCCTCACAGCGGGCTACTAAGGTTCTTTCTCCTGTCGCTTCTTGCAGGGTTTGCCGGGGTGCTGACGCCGTGCGTATTCCCGATGATCCCGATGACGGTTGCCTTTTTTTCTCGGGAATCCGGAAACAGGGCAAAATCGATTATCAATGCTCTCATTTTCGGGTTTTCCATAATGCTTATTTATTCCCTGCTGGGTGTGATAGTCTCACTTACAAGCGCCGGGGCAGGATTTGCCAATGCGCTCGCAACGAACTGGATACCCAACCTTATATTCTTCCTTCTGTTTGTCGTGTTTGCAGCTTCTTTCTTCGGAGCATTCGAGATAGTGCTTCCCAACAAATGGGTTACCGGGGCTGATTCGAGGGTCGACAGGGGAGGATGGATTGCAGCATTTTTTATGGGGCTTACCACGGTGATCGTTTCATTTTCCTGCACTGGTCCCATCGTAGGCGCCCTGCTGGTCGAGGCTGCTTCCGGGGAGGTCCTCAGGCCGGTGACTGGAATGTTCGGATTCGGGCTTGCTTTCGCCCTTCCGTTCACATTGTTTGCCCTTTTCCCGTCGGTAATGGCCAGGCTGCCCAAATCGGGCGGATGGCTAAACTCGGTCAAAGTGGTTCTTGGGTTCCTTATGCTGGCGTTCAGCATGAAGTTCCTGATGACCATAGACAGCGTATACGATCTCAGGCTCCTTTCGAGGGAGATTTACCTTTCAGTATGGATAGTGTTATTTTCACTCCTGGGCCTCTACCTTATGGGAAAGATCAAATTCCATCTCGACAGCGATCTTCCCTATATAGGGACCTTCAGGCTCTTTCTGATCATCACCGTGTTTTCATTTGTGGTATGGCTCGCTACGGGCCTTTTCGGGGCCCCGCTGAAAGGTTTGTCGGCACTGCTTCCGTCGCCCACCAGTTCGGCTCTTTACATCGGAAGGACCAGCCAGTTACAGCAGAAATCGCCTGACGGAGAACCTGCTTTTCCGGAAGGTTCAGTTTGCGCCGCTCCAAGGTTCGGCGATATATTTGAGATGCCGCTTGGGCTTACGGGCTATTTTGATTTCAGGCAGGGCCTTCAATGTGCAAAGGAACAGGGTAAGCCGGTTCTCCTGGATTTTAAGGGGCATGCATGCGCCAATTGCAAGCTCATGGAAGCAAGGGTCTGGTCCGATCCCGAGGTCCTCAAAAGGCTGAGCGAAAACTTTGTCATAGTATCACTTTATGAGGACGACAGGACGATGCTTCCTGAAAATGAATGGATTACATCTAAGATTGACGGGAAGGTGAAGAAGACGATAGGGAAGGTGAATGAAGATCTCGAAATATCTCTTTTCAACACAAATGCCCTTCCGCTTTATGTTATCACCGATCATGAAGGGAAACCGCTCAATAAGCCGATGCCGACAAACCTGAATATTTCGGAGTACAAAAGCTGGCTTGATGAGGGGGCAGCCCTCTTCAATAAAACGAAATGATGCCTTACCTGAGGTAAATATTTCCCCGGGTGGCGTCGATTGTTATTTTCCTGGAACCGGGATCCCTTCCCACCGTTCCTGTTGAAATGTATTCCTTCCTTTCCTCGTTTATTGTTTCCTTCTCCGATTTTGTGTTCCTGTCGGGCAGTACAACGAAAGAATTCGTGTGCCTTATTTCATAGCTGAATGAAACGGAGGGATCGCAGGAAAGTGTGACGTCGGAGTTTACCGATCTGATATCAAGATCACCGGACAGGTTCTCTACCTTTGCCACGTCAAGGCTTCCGTATTTAAGCGTAAGCTTTCCTCCCTTGCCGAGCTGTTCAATCTTAAAATCAGTAAAATACGAAGTCCCGTCGAGTTGAGAAATGTTGTCAATGAAGAACTTGTCCCTTCTCGACTCGGTCTCGACCACGCCGGCTTTCCCCAGATTGAATCTTGAAGATGTGGAGTTTATCGAAAGATCGCTGCTTTCCCCGATGACCAGCTCGGAAAATGATGGCTGCAGCCTGGCACTCCTTACAGATCCGATATCGGCATTCGCGAAGCTTAGCTTCATTTCTGAGATCTTTTCAAGAGAATTTGCCTTGAATGATCCATTTGAAAGCGTTACCGACAAAGTTCCGCTGTTGCTCTCCATGGTGACATCTCCCAGCTGGTTGCTGAGATTGATGTCGATATAATCCGGGGTATTTATATAATAGTTGATCTTTACCCTGGAATTATATTCTATAACCTTATCTGTGAGCCCTTTGAAGCTTTCGAGGATTTCAGTGAGGTTCTGGTCGAACTTAGTTCTGGCAATTACCAGGGAAGAAGTTCCCGTCATGTCGACAGATATTCCTCTGAACATTTTTTCAAGCTTGTCGCGTGACGGTGCAAAAGCCTGGATTTCTGCCATTATGGAGACAGAATCCTTTCCCCAAGATGTCAGATGAATGTCTCCGTACTTATTATCCAATTCCAGCCTGGTGTTCCTCCCGGCGGGGAATGACTGGATGAAGTTACGCCTTTCTGAAACTGATTGTGCTGATAAAGAACATGTTATGACAAATATCACTGTAGCTGCCAGGATTTTTGGGTGTTTCATGAATCTGGATTTAGTCTGGTTGGGATGCAAGATTGTTATTTTATTAACAAATAGACGGATATGCAGCTTTAAAAGTTTCATAAAAGAACGGCAATTACAGGTTTTTATCGTGCAATTCATTGTCACTTTTTAAAAAACAGGCCGGGATTACATTCAATTCCAAATTTAACATGTATCTTTACTATTCAGATCGTAGAAAAACTAGACTTTACAGGTTTATACCAAAAGATATTTAAGGAGACTGTTTAACAAGAAGAAGCTTTTTTACTGTCCAAAAAAAAGCAATTTTTCCATTCTTTTCATGGCTGCCCCTGACCGCAAACGTCGGGGGCTTTTTTTGGCCGTTAAATAGTGTTAAAAGAGAATTATACACCATAGTTCCGTATTTCAATTTGGTTATATTGCAGCATGAAAAACTGGGTATTATGAGCAAGGTATTGGGATTGATGGTTCTTGCTGCGGTACTTGCCGATTGCAGCGGTGACGAGGTTCGTTTGAAAAGGCAGGCTGACAGGATACATGAAAAGATCTTATCAGTAGACTCCCATTGTGATACTCCGATGGATATCATGGAAGAGAATTTCAATCTCGGCGAGAAGCATAAGGAAGGATGCGTCGATCTCCCGAGAATGAAGGAAGGAGGGCTTGATGCTGAGTTCTTTGCTGTCTTTACGCAGCAGGGACCAAGGGATGATTCCACCTTCACCTTGGTTCATGAACGTGCGTTGAAGACCATTGATGCAATCAAGAGGAATGTGACTGAGTATCCCGACCTTGCCGGCATGGCGTACACCCCCGGTGATGCCTACCGGCTAAAGAAGGCAGGCAAGATTGCCGCTTTTATCGGGATTGAAAACGGGTACCCTGCCGGGAAGGACCTTTCGAGGATAAAGGAGTTTTATGACCTGGGAGCGAGGTATATGACTCTCGCTCATACAAGGAACAATGATATCTGTGATTCCTCGACCGATCCGAACGGTGCTGAGAACAACGGCCTGTCAGACTTTGGCCGGAAGGTGGTTCAGGAAATGAACAGGCTTGGAATGATGATCGATGTTTCACACATCTCCGATAAATCATTTTATGATGTATTGTCCTTGTCAAGGGCACCGGTGATTGCTTCTCATTCATCATGCAGGGCGCTCTGCGAGAATGCCAGGAACCTTTCCGACGACATGCTCCTGGCGCTCAAGAAGAACCGGGGGGTGATCCAGATCTGCATCCTGAGCAACTATATTAAAACACCCGAACCTAACCCCGAGATGGAGGCACAGCTGAAAGCGCTCAAGGGAAAATTCGGTGACTACAATTCGCTGCCTGACGATAAGAAGAAAGAGATGCGGGCTGAATTCAGGACGATCCAGGGAAAATTTGAAAAGCTGGCTACCGTCAAGGATGTGGTCGACCATATTGATCATGTAGTGCAGGTTGCCGGTATCGATTATGTCGGAATCGGGACTGATTTCGACGGTGGGGGCGGAGTCGAGGGCTGCAGGAGTGTTGCAGACATGAAGAATATTACAGTCGAGCTTCTGAGAAGAGGTTACAGGAAGGCCGAGATCGAGAAGATCTGGGGCGGAAACATTATGAGAGTCCTGAAGGAAGTGGATAAGCTGAAAGGTTAGGAACTTTTTTGAACCGCAAAGGGCGCAAAGTTTTTACACAAAGGGCGCAAAGAAGCCTGATAATAGTTCCTTTGCGTTCTTTGCTTATTCTTGGCGGTCTTTGCGGTTAAATCTTTACCCTGGAGAATCTCAGCATTCTTACCATCCAGCCTGGGAGAGGGCTGTAGTTCTTCCTCTTCCTCAGATCAAGGTAGATGCCAAGTTTTTTCAGGATTGGAAGCTTGTGAGTTTCGACAAACTCTATAAGAGTCCCATCGGGATCCTCGATATAGGCAAAATGTCCTGCCGCTTCACCCATGTCGAAGCTGGAATCGTGGTGAGCTGAACGGCTGTTGACGGTAAACGGGAATCCGGCCGATTTGCAGGCGTCCTTCAAGCTGTCGAAATTCCTGACATCATAGCAAAGGTGAATGAATCCCGGATCGCCCCAGAACCTGTTCTGCATAGTCTTCTTCCCGGGCTTGCCTGTGGCGCTGATAAGTTCAATATAGCTCTGTCCGAAAACATCGCTGAAAAAGCTGCTGAAAGGTTCCGAACATTTCAGGAGGACCCGCCGGAACTCCTGGTCACCGCCGGGAAGAGCCGCCAGGTCGGGGAAAACTGCTGTCTTATCGTATACGATTTCGTCATAGCCCAGAATTCCGGAATAGACTTTCCTTGCACTTTCGATGGAAGAGACTCCGATAACCGCCCCGAATGATCCTCCGGTGGGCTTTTTTTCGTCCATGAACCATTTGTCGCCTTCAATGATCTCAAAGATATTGCCGTAGGGATCCTCGATAAAGAAGTTCCTGCTTCCTGCGGGATCGGGTGCCGGAGTCCCGAAGACTGAAACATTGTGCCGCTTGAAGAACCCGTATGCCTCGTCGATGTTTTTTGCCTTTATCTTGCATGAAAGGATCCCCAGGTCGCCCAGGCGCGCCCTTTCTTCCGGCATAACCGGTTTCCTCCCCATGTACTGCCACACTTCGAATCCGCCGCCGCTCTGGAGGTTAAGTGCAAGGATAGCACGCCTCGATTGCACCTGGCCCCCGGTATATGGCAGCATGAGCCTCGCTTCCGAATCGTCGTCAAAGATCCTGCAATCCATTCCGAACATTGAAATGTACCATTTCCAGGCTTCTTCAAGATTTACCACTCCAATCCCGATCTGCTGTATACCTCCTATAAAATATCCCTTCATAATAAATGATTGTTTCTAATGGTTTATGTTGATTTGATCTTGTCTGCTATCCGGAAAAAAAGCCAGGGGAAGATCCTTCTGATGAAAAGAAGGGTCAGTTCTCCCTTTCCGACCAGGATCTCCCTCCTGTTCCTCCTGATGCCCCTTATGATCATCCTTGCCGCCTTCTCGGGTGAGATCCCCTTTGCCTGTCCTTCATCCAGCTTCCCGTGCTCCTTTCCGTCACTCTCGAGCGCATGGACTGAAATCGCAGTTCTTACACGTCCGGGGATAATCATCGAAACCCGGAGATTGTTCTTTTTATTTTCGAGGTAAAGAGTCTCGAAGAAGCCATGCAATGCCTGTTTGGATGCTGAGTAAGCTGACCGGAGGGGAAATCCGAACCTTCCCGAGATGCTGCTGGTTGCCAGGATATGTCCTGATCTTTGCCTTACCATGTAGGGCAGAAGAGCCTTGGTCAGCGCAATTGTTCCGAAGTAATTTATCTCGAATATTTTCCGGTCGAGCCACAGGGGTGTCTCCTCGATCCTGGCCCTCTGGCTGGTTCCGCCGATATTCAGAAGGTAATCGATCCGCCCACCGCCGAGATGCCTGGCGACAAGTTCCCCGATTTCAGCGGTGTCAGCGAGGTTGAAGGGGACGCATGTGATCATCCCCGAAGCCTTGCCGCAGGAGTTTTTGACCCTGGTAAGTCCCTCGGGATCATTTGATGACGCAATAACTTTTGCACCACTTTCTGCAAATTCCCTTACAAGGGCTTCCCCGATCCCCGAGGAGGCACCGGTGATCCAGGCCGTTTTCCCAGCCAGCATTTGATTCCTATTCATCTTTGAGTGAAGCGACCATTTGGATAAGGTTATCGAAATCCCTCTTGAGGGAAACAAATCTTTTGTCTTTCGTCCATTTGTAGTGCTTGACCCTGAAGCCTCCCGTAACCCTTCTAAACAGGATGTTGTAATTCCAGGCTAATAATCCGGAAACCGGGATTGAGAGAAAGACCAGGATTCCCAGCCACCATGGATGGAAAACCAGGAGTGAGATGACCAGGTAAACAGGAAGGAAGATGAAAGCCAGCCCCGCGGATATGCCGTACTTAAGCGAACTATGGAACTGCGGATCCTTGATTTTCCTGATCTGAAGCTCCGGCAGAGCAATAAAGGTCAGCATAAATATATTGCCGAAGATCCAGACCGGCAGGGCGGCGAGGAGGACCAAAACTCCTACGATCAGCCAGCCCAGCGGGTGCTTTTTCTTCCTGAGGAGCCTGTAGGTGACATGAAGGTCCATGGCTTCTCTCTTTACCTTTAAGCTCAGGTCACAGATATTCCTGTAAGCCTCGTTGTCATTCTCCATTAATTTTGCCAGCCTGGCGATTAGCGACCTGTCCCTGAACAGCTTAGGGTACTTTATGTCGTCGCTGTACGGTTCATTGACAATGCTCCTGAGCTCGTCAATGGCTTCATAATCCTCCTGGGATTCAATATGAACCATCAGCCTCTTGATCTCTTTCGAGAGCCTGCTCCTGAGCTCATTGAGAGCACGTTCGGGGCTCTCCCTGTAGAGCTGGTAGAATTCCGAGACTTCAATTGGCTTTCCGTAAACTACGGTGAGGACCTGCCTGAAGCGGGTATAATGGGAGAATTCAATCCCGACTGGGATGATTTTTATTTTAAGGTTGAATGAAGCAGCCTCTTCAGCCTGGAAGGCAACCCTGCAGATACCTTTTTTCAGCTGGCGAAGCCTTCTGAAACCTGCATGATCCCCTTCCGGGAGGATAACCACCCCGTTCTTGTTTTTCAGGACATCGATAGTCTTAAGGAATATATCGTCATTCCCCCTGAGTGTGCTGAAGCCGTCCCTTATCCTGTAAACAGGCAGGATCTTAAGGAAATACAGGAACGATGCGACCAGCTTTCTTTTAAAGATATCGGCGCGGGCAAGGAACACAGGCTGACCCTTATGGGTAAAAAGCACCGCCAGGGCATCCATCAGCGCGTTCTGGTGATTCGGGGCAAAGATCAGCGACTGCTCCGGGTTAATGTTTTCACGTCCGACAACAATTATCTTCCGGTAGAAAATGTTATCATGCCAGAATGCCATGACCGATTTCAAAAGTGCATACCGGGCAGAATATTTTTCAATGTTTTGCCTCCCCATTCAGCGGTAGATTTAAAAGCCCTTTCTTTTACAATCAGGTAATAAACAAAAAAGAGAAATGCAAGTTAAGAAAAATTGATTTTCGGTTCGGGGCCCGGGACACGGATTAATCTGTCGCGGATAAAGAATAAGTCTTTTTACCACCTGTTACCAGTCGTTGGGATCGTCAATGATCCTGTCAAGGTCCCTTCTCTCTTTCTTTGTGGGTCTTCCAGTTCCTCTCACACGATAACTGCCTGATCCTGAAAGCTTCATGGTAAGCTTTGTTTTTTCCTCCGCCGGAGAAAGGTCCTCGATGAAGTCAGCTGTGAGCTTTGCTGATACACGGTTCCCGGGAGGTTCAATTATACGGTAAGTGAATACGGCAGGCGGCTTTCTCACGGTGACGGTTTCTCCTGCCACAACTGTTTTTGATGGCTTGGCCGGGACACCGTTTATAAGCACCCTTCCTTTCCTGCATTCTTCTGATGCAATGCTGCGTGTTTTAAAAATCCGGACCGACCACAGGAATTTATCGATCCTTACAGATTTGCTTTCTGTCATTTCCTGATCTTTTCAGTGTCAGGATTCGCCTGACCCGGACTCTGATTTTCCGGGCTCATTGCTGCTAATCCGGCCGGCCTTGTTATAGGCGGTCATGGTGAGCTCTGTTCCGGAGATTCCGAACGATTTGATCATGTCAACAACAATGGCAATCCTGCCGGCAAGAAACTTCCATTCTTCAGCGGTCCATCTGCCAAGAACATAGTTTACCTGGGAGCCTTTGCTGAAATCGTTCCCTATCCCGATCCGGATCCTCGGATACTCATTGGTGCCGAGCACCTGGTTGATATGGGCGAGGCCGTTATGTCCCCCGTCACTTCCCTTAGCTCTCATTCTTATGCTTCCGAGGGGCAGGGCAAGGTCGTCGACGATCACAAGGAGGTTTTCGATCGGGATCTTTTCCTTCCTTAGCCAGTAGTTTACGGCATTTCCGCTGAGGTTCATATATGTGGAGGGTTTCAGAAGGACAAATGTTCTTCCCCTGTATTTGACCCCGGACATAGATCCGTAACGCCCGTCATTGAACCGGGCTCCCGAATCTTCCGCAAAGGCGTCGAGTACGGAGAAACCTATATTATGACGGGTATCCCTGTACTCATCGCCTATGTTTCCCAGGCCAACTATCAGATATTTCATTGTGCCTGATTATTGAAGAAGGATCAGTTTATTTTCCCTTTTCCTCAGGAGCCGGTGTTGCAGCTGCAGCCGGAGCTTCAGCTCCTTCAGCAGGCGCTTCAGCACCCTCTTCTCCTTCAGTTTTCTGGGCTACGCGTGAGGTAGCAACTGACAGAACAGTCGTGATCTTAGGATCAATCAGTTCTATATTGTCGTATGAAAGGTCTCCTACCTTTATCGAATGGTGTATCTTGACCTCGGTAATATCAACAAGGAGCCTGTCGGGAATATCTTTTATGAAACCTCTTACTTTCAGATGTCTTTTCTTGATCCTCAGCTTGCCGCCGGCCTTTACGCCGACTGATTCGCCCGTGACATCTATAGGAAGGCTCGTAACAATAGGCTTCTCTTCAGAGACCTGAATAAAATCGATATGGTTGATCTTGTCAGTTACCGGGTGGAACTGGATATCCTGAAGAATGACTTTATGCGCGGTGCCGTCCAGCTCCAGATTCACCAGGTGGGCGTCGGGCGTATAAATAAGATTCTTGAAGTTGTTTTCATGGGAATAGAAATGGACATTCTCCTTAATGCCATAGATCACGCACGGGACATTCCCGTCCTTTCTGAGCAGTTTCGAACTCTTCTTGCCGAGGTCCTTTCTGAGGGTACCTTTGATTTCAATTATCTTCATTATATTGATTTATTGTGCTACTCAGAGTTATCACCATGATAACTCCCCATTACACGTTTGACATCTTGCAAAAATTCGGAGTGCAAATATATCATAAAGGATTCAAAATACAAAACTTGTGCTGATTGACTCGTTCAGGTTAACCGCTTCAATAGTCTTTGCGAAGATTTCTGCTATCGAAAGCACCTTTATCTTTTCCGATTTTACAAGGAGCGGAATCGAGTCAGTCACCACGAGTTCCACGATCGGTGAGCGCTCGATCCTCTCAACGGCGTTCCCCGAAAGGACCGGGTGTGTGGCAAATGCACGGACGCTTTTTGCCCCCTTCTCCATCATTTTCTGCGAAGCGAGCACAAGCGTTCCGGCGGTATCCACCATATCATCAATGATGACGACATCACGGCCCTCTACCTCACCGATGATCGACATCTCTTCGACAACGTTCGGCTTCTTCCGGAGCTTGTATGTCAGGGCCATTTCACATTGCAGGTGCCTGGAGTAGGCGTTTGCCCTTTTCGAGCCGCCCATGTCGGGTGCGGAGACCGTAAGCTTCTCCAGCTTCAGGTTCTGAATATAAGGAGCAAAGATCGCCGAACCGAAAAGATGATCGACGGGAATATTGAAAAATCCCTGGATCTGGTCAGCATGCAGGTCCATGGTTATGACCCTGTCGACTCCGGCAACGCTCAGAATGTCGGCGGTCAGCTTTGAACCGATTGACACTCTCGGGCGGTCCTTCCTGTCCTGGCGTGCAAAGCCGTAATAGGGGATTACTGCAATTACCTTGTAGGCAGAAGCTCTCTTTGCGGCATCGATCATCAGGAGCAGCTCGAAAAGGTTCTCTGCAGGAGGGTTGGTCGACTGGATAATGAATACCATGTCGCCCCTTACTGATTCATCGAAGCATGGCTGGAATTCACCGTCACTGAAATCGGTTACTGAGCTTTGCCCAAGCTCAATGCCAAGCTCTTTGACTATTTTCTGAGCAAGGTTCATGGTCGCCCTGCAGGAAAAAACTTTCATAGGTGCCTTTCCGAACATTGAAATATGATTTTGCTGTTAATCAATTAAGATTTCTAAGGCACAAAAATATAAATTCCGGAGGAACTCAGGCAGAGTTTAAGAAATTGTTGACAGTTTCTTCAATAAAGGAAAGGATCTCTTCCTTTCCCTTCCGTTTGAGGACTGAAGTGGTAAATGTCGGGGGGAGCGATTCCCATTCTTCCAGCATCAAGCTGTCGTATTTGCTGATGGCGCTCCTCAGACCGTCCGCCGACAGTTTGTCGCTTTTGGTGAACACCCTTGCAAACGGGATCCCGTTGACACCCAGGAATTCCATGAACCTCAGGTCAGAATCCTGCGGATCGTGCCTGCAATCGAGCAGGACGAAGAGGCAAGCCAGGTTCTCCCTTTTCAGGATATATTCCCGTACCTCACCGATCCATTTGTCGCGCATCCTTTCAGGGACCCTGGCGTACCCGTAACCCGGGAGATCGACTATATACCAGCTGTCGTTTATTATGAAATGATTTATCGTCCTTGTCCTTCCGGGAGTTCCGGAGACCTTCGCGAGACCGGCTACCCCGGTGATCATGTTAATCAGGGATGATTTCCCCACATTCGACCTGCCGATGAATCCGAATTCCGGTCTGCCGGTTTCCGGACACTGGCTGATATTTGTGCTGCTCCTGACAAATAATGCAGAGCTGATTATCATCCAGGAAGTTATTTAAGGTCCTTGTATGGCAAATCAATCTTCTTGCCGGCAATGTATTTATTTCCCATCTGGGTTACTATCTCGGCGATCACGCCGGCATACTCTTTCTGCGGTGATCCGGTCTTCTTCAGAAGGATTGCCGGTTTCCCGCCAATGGTTTTAAGTTTTACACATTTTGCCGTGTCGAAAATACCGCCGGGAAGCTCACCCCTGTAAAAAGTAACCTTCGCTGATTTATCCGTCAGGCCGAGTGTGATAGTATACTGCCCGGTAGTTTTGTAATTATCCTGGGTCTCGTAAACAATCCCGGGATAGCCCGAGATCAGCTTTCCCGCTTTATCGTATTCCTTGATGAATGTGCTCCGCCTGCCTTTTGAATACCCGATCTCTGCCTTTAAGTCACCGTTGCGATAATATTGCTTCTGGATCCCGTCGACAGTGTCGTGCTTATACGGAGTGGTCCTGAAAACCTGTCCCTCAAGATAATACCAGACTGCAGAGTCTTCGCGCAACCCTTTCTCGTACCAGAATCTCTGATAAACCTGGCCGCCCTGGTAAAAGGATTTCATTTCCCCTTCCCTCACACCGTTCCTGAAGGTAACCTCCTTTATCAGGTAATCGTTGCTGTAGTATTTTTTGATACCTGTATAGCCGGTATCGGGAACCGAGGTGGTATCTGCAGCAGCAGCTGCCTCCTTTTTTGCGGCTTTTTTCCCTGAGCACCCCGGGGCGAGCAGGATGACAAGGATTGAAATGATTGTGCAATAGACCAGTTTCATTACAGAAATATTTAATTGTCAGTGAGTATCAGGTTGTTCAATATATATTTCGAGCATTGTGGCTCCCGGATCGGGTTTGAAAATGACATTATTGAGCGACGAGGGGATGAGGAGTGTCTCGCCTTTTGATACGGTTTCGGAGCTTTTGTCCCAGTGCAGGGAGAACCTGCCCTCGGTACAGATGCAGATAACGAATGAGTCGAGGTGATAATAGTCCCTTTCAATGGTTTTGTCAAACCTGAGTATGTTGGAAGTGAAGAAATCGCATTTTGCCAGGTTTTCGGTCTCGTTGAGGCTTGCGCTGATGTGCTTTCCGTTCTTTCCGGAGGCAGTGAAATCGATCGCATCGAGGGCAAGCCCGATATGCAGCTCACGCGGCTTGCCGTCCTTCCCTTTCCTTCCCCAGTCATATATCCGGTAAGTGATGTCGGATGTTTGCTGGATCTCAATGATCACGTTGCCGGCGCCTATGGCGTGGACCCTTCCGGCAGGGGTGAAGAAAACGTCCCCCGCTTCCGGATGCTCTGAATTGAGAAGGTCTGCTATGGTGTTATTGGACAGGGCATTCGTGTACTGCTCCCTGGTTACGGGTTTTGAGAAGCCGGTATAAATCCTCGAATCCTTTTCACTCTGAAGGACGTACCACATCTCAGTCTTCCCGTATGCCCCGTGCCTCTCCCTGGCAAGCTCATTCCCGGGATGGACCTGGATTGAAAGATCGTCGGTTGCCTCGATGAATTTTATGAGAAGCGGAAATTCATGGCCGAATTTGTCGAAAACGAAATCTCCGGTGATGTCTCCCATATAAACTTCAATGATCTCCTCGATGTTATTTCCCGCAAGAAACCCGTTGCTGATCACTGAAAGATTGTCCGCCACGGCTGACACTTCCCAGCTTTCCCCGATCTTACTGGTACCGTCACCGGGTTTTCCAAACTCATTGACGAGGGCATGCCCGCCCCAGATCTTTTCCTTAAGGATGGGCTCAAATTTCAGTGGATAAAGTTCCGACATTCAGGTTTAGTATTTAAAAACTTACACAGAGTCGCACTGTGAAACAAAAGGTTAAATTATTATTTTAGCCAATTATTTAAGTGCAAATCTAAGAATAAATGCTGACAGTAGGAATAGCGGGAGGAACGGGTTCCGGCAAAACGACCGTGGTAAGAAAGGTAATGGAAAAGTTTCCGAATGAGAATGTCATTGTAATTCCCCAGGATTCCTATTACAAGGATAACGGGCATATTCCGCTCGAAGAGCGGCAGAAGATAAATTTCGACCACCCCGATTCCCTTGAATTCAATCTTCTCTGCGATCACCTTGATACGCTAAGGAGAGGCTACCCCGTGGAAATGCCGGTCTATTCATATCTCACCTGCCTCCGGTCCCCTGAGACCATTACTGTCAGACCGGCAAGGGTCGCGCTGGTGGAAGGCATTCTCATCCTTACCGACCCCCACCTCAGGGAGCTTCTCGACATAAAAGTGTTTGTTGATGCCGATGCCGACGACAGGCTCGGCAGGGTAATTATGAGAGACATAGCCGAAAGGGGCCGCTCGGTCCTCAAGGTCCTCGAACGGTATCATGATACCGTCAAACCTTCACATCTTCAGTTCATTGAGCCCTCAAAGCGTTACGCAGATATCATTATCCCGGGTGGTGGGGAGAACCAGGTCGGGATTGAAATGTTGGTATCCATAATAGAAAGGCATTTACAAACTAACTGATTTCACCATGCTTTCAAACGTACGACCGGAAGATGTTTTATTCATCGACATTGAAACAGTGCCGTCATCGCCGTCATATTCGGATCTGGATACGGCATTGCGGAATCATTGGGACAAGAAGTCGAAACAGCTCAGGAGCGATGAGCAGACACCGGAAGAGATCTATGAAAGGGCAGGGATCTACGCGGAATTCGGAAAGATAATATGCATCTCAGTCGGGCTGATCAGGGAGAAGGACCCTTATTCGTTCAGGCTGAAGTCATTCTTTGGCAACGATGAAAAGGCCCTGCTCTCAGAATTCTCCGGAATGCTTGAAAAATTCACAAGAAACAGGGAGGCCCTGCTCTGTGCACACAATGGCAAGGAATTCGATTATCCCTACATAGCGAGAAGGATGATAATAAACGGCCTGGTAATCCCTGAGATCCTCGACAATGCGGGAAAAAAGCCTTGGGAAGTAAGGCTGCTGGATACCCTTGAGCTCTGGAAGTTTGGGGATTACAAAAGCTATACTTCCCTCGATCTCCTCACGTGCATCCTGGGGATAAGGTCCCCGAAGGATGAGTTGGACGGCAGCATGGTTGGAAATACCTACTGGGTAGACCACGATCTGAACAAGATTGCCGTATACTGTGAAAAGGATGTTGTGGCTGTGGCACAGGTGCTGCTGAAGTTTATGAACCAGCCGTTGATCCCCGAAGAAAGGATTGAATCCGTGACCTTTTAGTCAGGAGGCGCTACCGAGCAGCCTGTAAAATCCCTCCCTGACAGCCTCCGGATTATCTGTATGCACCCAGTGTCCTGCTCCGGGCAATTCCATGAACTCCGCACCCGGGAACAGGTTGAGGATCCTCCCGAAATCCGAAACAGGAAGGTAATCGGAATTTGACCCCTTCAGGAACAGGACCGGGAATCCCGTCACCGGGGTCCTGAAACCTTCGCGCATTTCCAGGGGCGACATTATCTGGTCAAGGTTGTCGATGAGTGCGGGTGCATTGATGCGCCATGAGAAGGTATGGTTGTCATTGCGCCGGATGTTCTTCATTATAAGCCCCAGCGTACGTTCCGATTTTATGCGGGCTGAAAGGACAGCTTCAATCTCGCTTCGAGAATGCAGTTTCGACAGGTCGGTCGATACTATTGTTCTCAGTATCTCAAGATGCTGCCTGTATTCGGCCTTATGGTCCGATTCCGACAAAAAGGGGGATATGTCTGCCACCAGGAGGCCGAGCAGTTTCTCAGGCCACCTGAGCGCGAAGCGGATAGCGCATTTCCCTCCCATACTGTGCCCGGCGAGGAAGAATCTTTCGAGTTTCAGATCAGCGGCGAGCTCAAATATGTCGGTGCTCAGTGCATCATAATCGTGGATGCTGCTTTCAGGGGAATTGCCATGGTTGCGCTGGTCGGGGAGGATCACCATAAATCTGTCACCCAATCCCTTTGCAACCGAAACCCAGTTGTCGGATGATCCAAACAATCCATGAAGGATAATTAACGGATAACCCTCACCATATTTCCTGAAGAAGAGGTTCATTTCAAAATCAGTCTGCCAGCTGCATTTTATACATCCGTATCGTATTCTCAAGTCCGAGGTAGAGAGCATCAGAAATGAGGGCGTGACCTATTGAAACCTCATCGAGCCACGGAATATTGAGATGAAGGTATTTCAGGTTTTCGAGGTCCAGGTCGTGGCCTGCATTCACGCCAAGGTTAAGGTCCCTGGCAATCCTGGCGGCTTTCACAAAAGGAGCCACGGCTTCGGCAGCATTCTCGTCAAAGCCCGTAGCATATGGTTCGGTATAGAGTTCGATCCTGTCGGCGCCAATCAGAGCCGCATTCTCAATATTTGACGGCGTGGTATCCACAAAAACTGATGTTCTGATACCCTCCCCTTTAAAAGTGGCAATAACACCAGTGAGGAAGTTCCTGAACTTTGCAGTGTCCCAGCCTGCGTTCGAGGTGATCACATCATGTGCATCCGGAACCAGGGTTACCTGTTCGGGCTTTACGGAAAGGACAAGGTCGATGAACCCTTCTGAAGGATATCCCTCGATATTGAATTCTGTCGTAACCACAGGCCTTATATCCAGTACATCCCTGTACCTGATATGCCGTTCATCGGGCCGGGGATGGACAGTAATTCCGTCGGCGCCGAACAGCTGGCAGTTGATCGCTGCGGTCTTGACATTCGGGATATTCCCTCCGCGGGCATTCCTCAAAGTCGCTATCTTGTTTATATTAACACTCAGCTTTGTCATAATAATCCTGGTGAAAGTCCGTATTGTATTGTAATGCAAATTTAAAATATATGGCATTTTTTTTGTTATATTAGATGAAATTTACCCGCAGGGTGTGAAAATATGGTAGCAAAGGACCTCATTTCGGAAGTTATTCCATCGCTTAAAACCTCGGATACCGGGCAAACAGCCCTGAACTGGATGGAGATCTTCCGTATTTCGCATCTGCCGATCGTAAATAACCAGGACTTCCTTGGCCTTATATCAGATGCTGATATCTACGATATGAATCAGCCTGAGGAACCGATTGGCAATCATGAGCTTACACTGCTGAAACCATATGTTGATGCTGAACAGCATATTTTCGAGGTCATCGGACTTGCTTCACGGCTTAAGCTGACAGTTGTTCCGGTACTCGACAACAATAATCATTACAAAGGAGTAATCACGACCACCGACCTTGTCCGGTTCCTTGCGGGGATCTCTTCAATGGACCAGCCGGGGGGAATCATTGTCCTTGAGATCACGGAGCGCGATTATTCATTGTCGCAGATCGCTCAGATCATTGAGAGCAACAATGTGAAGGTGCTGAGCATGTATATCACATCCCCTCCCGATTCGATGAGGCTTGAAGTGACGGTCAAGGTCAATTCAAATGATATCGTTTCGGTGATCCGTACATTTGAACGTTACAACTACGAAGTAAAGACGTGGGTCACTACCGATGATTCCATGGACAGGTTCTATTCCGAGAGATTTGATCTCCTGATGAAGTACCTGAATATGTAGCATATATGCCCGATAAAATAGCAATATACAGCAAGGAAGGCAACCCGAAGACAGCCGAAGTCATAAAGATGCTGATCGAAGAATTCTCCAGGCGGGGGACAGAAGTGCTGTTGTATCAGAAAGACCTCCGGGGATCCGATGGTAGAGCGGAAGGTAATGCCCGGAAATTCAGCGACCTGAAAAATCTTGATTCACTTCCGGAGCTTGTCCTGAGTGTGGGGGGGGACGGTACATTCCTGGAAACTGCTCTGAATATCAGGACCTTCGGAATTCCTGTGGCAGGTGTCAATACCGGCAGAATGGGGTTTCTGGCAAATATCCCTGTTGACGGATTAGCCGGATCGGTCGACCAGCTTTGCAGGGGAGAATACAAGGTAATTGAAAGAGCTCTACTCGAGATTACTCACCCTGAAGGTCTGTTCGGCACCGAGTCGCAGGTTGCGCTCAATGAGATCACTTTTCAGAAGACCGATCCCGGGATGATCACAATAAGCGTATATACGGATGACGTATACCTTAATACCTACTGGGCCGATGGCCTGATCGTTTCAACAGCCACCGGGTCAACCGCTTATAACCTGAGTGTCGGGGGGCCTATCCTGTCGCCTGAGGATCAGAGCATAATCATTTCACCTATCTCCTCCCACAATCTTACCAACCGCCCGATAATCGTGACAGGCGACACCATACTCAGGATGCAGGTGGGAGGAAGGAGCTGCGGGTTCCTCGCTACCTGCGATTCCAAGTCTGGAAAAGCAGAGTTCGGGAAAGAGATCCGCATCAGGCAGACTCCTGAAAAGCTCAAAACCATAATGCTCAGGGGAACGGACTTTTACAGCACTCTCAGGAACAAACTCATGTGGGGAGCCGACAGGAGGAATTGAAACAATAGGTTAAACAATAGGACTTTATTATTTTAGATTACTATATTTGTAATGGTAATCCAAAAAAGCCGCCAATGAAAAAGCTTCTTTTGATCCTCCTAGTTTCCATTTTTGCGGTTGAAATGGCAGAGGCTCAGCTTTGGAAAATAAGAAGATGGGAAGTTGAACTGGGCATAGGCCCTTCCTTTTCATTTCCTGATGTCGGAGGATATTCGAGTGGCAAGAACCTGTTGGGTTTCAAGGATATAAGTTTCAGGCAGATGAGGTTCGACCTTACGGGAAGCGTACGGTACAGGCTTTCCAGAACGACAAACATGCGGCTCAGCCTCACTTACGCAATGCTCCATTCGACAGACACCCGCGGATCGAATGAAGGTAGGCACCTGGAATCAACCACACAGCTTTTTGAACCTGCAATACTTGGTGAGTACTACTTCATAAAAAATAAATATGAAAGCAGCTGGCTGTTCCTTAAAGGAAGGAATATCTGGTCGATCCTGTCGTCCCTCGATTTTTATGCATTCGCGGGCGGTGGCGTGGTTTCGTATTCGGTTGACGGAAACCAGGCGCTGAAAGACAAGGGCCTCAGATCATCCGGACTGGCTGCTGCAATTCCATTTGGCCTGGGCGCTACGCTGATATACAGCCCCAACATAAATTTCGGCATGGAGCTCGGAGGCCGCTACACATTCACCGATTACCTCGACGGTTATACATCACAATATTCCAAGGCAAATGACGTTTACTATTTTTTGAACTTCACCTTTACGTATAAACTGAAATCAAGTTCACGAGGGCTGCCGTCTTTCAGATAAAATAGTGGCGTACGGATTCGGATGAAAAAGATTTATTCCCTGATTCTGACAATTTCAATATCCGTTTCAGCTTTTACACAGATAAATGCTGATTACGGCATTATGGGTGGTGTAACGTCTTATCTGGGGGATATCAACCCGGGACGATTATTCTATTCCCCCAGTCCTGCAGGCGGGATCTTCTACAGGTACAATTTCCATCCAAGGCAGTCATTAAGGGCTGATCTCATATTCGGCGGTCTTGCAGCTAACGACCTTGATTTCAAGAACAGCTTCCAGAGGACCAGGGCCGCTTCATTTTCAGGAACTGTCGGTGAACTTGCGCTTCAGTTCGAGTTCAATTTCCTGCCGTATTCCACCCAGGGAAAAAAGTGGAACTATACTCCTTATGTGGCAACCGGAGCAGGAGTGGCATTCGTAAATACATCTGCATCAGCTTTTACTCCTGTCATTCCTTTTTCAGTCGGGTTTAAGGTCAATATTCATAAAAATCTCGGTCTTGAAGCAGAATATGGTTTTCGTAAAACTTTTTATGATAACTTTGACGGCTTAAAAGATTTAACAGAACCGTCACCTCATGCATTGCTTCATAATAACGACTGGTATTCATACGCGGGGATTGCTTTTACCTGGAAATTTTTCAACAAGCTTGCGGGTTGTCCGGCTTTCACCGATGTTGATGAACAAAAAAAGCACTAGTTTATGACCTTTAGGGAACAGATCAATCCTGACAGGCTTCCTGCTCATGTTGCTATCATTATGGACGGAAACGGACGTTGGGCAAAGCAAAGAGGCATGGACAGGGTGTTCGGTCATCAGCAGGGAGTGAGTGCAGTGAGGCAGGTTATCGAGGCAGCGGCGGAGATCGGAATAAAATACCTTACTTTGTATGCCTTCTCCACAGAAAACTGGGGAAGACCCGATGAGGAAGTTTCGGCATTGATGAGCATAATGGTTCAATCGCTCAACAATGAGACTGATACCCTGATGAAGAACAATATCCGGCTTACGGCCATCGGGGACACCGGGAGGCTTGCCGATGATGTAAGGGAGAGGCTCATGGAGACAGTGAAGATCACCTCCGGTTCAACCGGCCTGACCCTCGTGGTGGCAATGAGCTACAGCTCGAGGTGGGAGATCATGGAAGCCGCAAGGAAGCTGGCCGGTGAGATAGTAAAGGGAACCATTGATCCGGATACCCTCGATGAACAGGGTTTCGGGAAATACCTTACTACCGCGGGGATCCCTGACCCGGAGCTGATGATAAGAACAAGCGGCGAATTGCGGATAAGCAACTTCCTTTTGTGGCAGCTTGCTTATACAGAATTGTATTTTACAGATATACTTTGGCCTGATTTTGGTAAGGAAGAGTTTTACCAGGCCATCGTTGACTTCCAGAAACGGGAAAGGAGATTTGGAAGAACAAGTGAACAGGTTTTGGAAAACTGATAAAATAATGGTGATTATAAGGACGAAAGGGATTCTTCTGGCAGTTACGCTGATTCTTTCAGGCTTTCTCGTTTCGGCACAGGAGCAGGAGAAGATCGCTGATTATTCCACGCTTGAGGACTACATTATCGGGGGAGTGACCGTATCCGGCGTCAGGTTCCTGGATCCCAATGCACTTATCGATATTTCCGGGTTGCGAACCGGTCAGGAAATTGCAATTCCGGGTGACCAGATCACTTCGGCAGTAAAGAAACTATGGCAGCAGGGATTGTTTTCCGATGTCAGGTTAAGCATCTCAAGGAGGGTTTCGGATACAGTTTTCCTCGACATATACCTTCAGGAGAGGCCGAGAATCTCATCCGTCAAGTATAAGGGTCTTAAGAATTCGGAGATAACCGACCTTTCGAAGAAGATCAATATGCCTGTCGGCTCACAGCTGACCTCCTTCCTGCTCAACCAGACTAGAAAGATCATTACCGACCATTTTGTGGAAAAAGGCTTCTTTAACACATCAGTCGATTTCGTCCAGAAGGATGATCCCTCACAGCCCAACAATATTATCCTTACAGTTGATGTCAACAAGAAGGAGAAGGTGAAGATCCAGGAGATAGTATTCGTCGGAAATGAATTTTTCAGCCAGGGTCAGCTTCGCCACAAGATGAAGGATACCAAGCAGCGAAGCATTAATTTCTTCAAGCCTTCAAAATACATTAGTGAAAAATACACCGAAGACAAGCAAAAGCTCGAGACTTTTTACAATGATAACGGATTCAAGGATTTCAAGATCCTCGGGGATTCCCTCTACAGGATCTCTGATAACAGGATCGGTCTCCTGATAAAGGTAGAGGAAGGCAAGCAATATTTCCTGCGGGATATCGACTGGGTGGGGAACAGTGTCTACAGGAAAGAAGATCTCACTAAGGTACTGAATATCAAGAAGGGGTCCGTTTATGACCAGTCTCATATCGAGGACCGACTCAATGGCTCATCAGGAGCACAGGATGCTGTGGGCAGCCTTTACCAGGACAATGGTTACCTTTTCTCACGTCTTACTCCTGTGGAAAGGAAAGTTGAGAACGATTCGGTAGATCTTGAGATCAGGATATTTGAGGGGGAACAGGCTTACCTCAACAATATCATCATCTCCGGGAACACACGGACCAATGAGCATGTCGCCCGTCGTGAACTCTACACCCTTCCGGGGGATCTTTTCAGCAAGGACAAAATAATCAGATCGATCAGGCAGCTTGGGGTGCTTGGTCATTTTGACCCTGAAAAGATCAAGCCGGATGTTATCCCGGATCCGACAAACGGGACCGTTGACCTTCTTTACAAGCTTGAAGAGAAGGCGAACGACCAGTTCGAGATTTCAGGCGGTTTCGGGGCCGGGATGCTGATAGGCACCGTCGGTGTCAGGTTCAGCAATTTTGCAATGAGGAATTTCTTCAAGCCAAGTGCCTGGCGGCCCTATCCTTCTGGTGACGGGCAGTCGGTAAGCATCAGGGCCCAGTCGAACGGCCGGTATTATCAGTCATATAATATTGCGTTTGAGGAACCATGGCTCGGTGGTAAAAAGCCTAATTCATTCTCCGTTTCGGTTTACAGGTCGCTTCTCACAAACGGAAGGAAGAGGGGGACGAGCAATTACCAGTCGATGATCATTGACGGAGCCACTCTCGGCCTGGGCAAAAGAATCTCCTGGCCCGACGACTTCTTTGCAATCTACGGTGAGCTCGCATACCAGAGGTACAAGCTTAACGATTACACTTATTACCATTTCCTCTTTTCTCAGGGAACATCGAATATGTTCAGTTTCACGACCAGGCTCACGAGATTCTCGACAAGCCCGAACCTGATCTATCCAAGAAGCGGTTCTTCCTTCACGCTGTCACTTCAGCTGACGCCTCCTTATTCGCTGATAAGCGGAAGGAATATGAGGAATGTGACCGATCAGGTAAAGTACAACTGGATCGAATTCCACAAATGGATATTCAAGGCAGACTACTACTACCCGGTCACGAGGGATGACAAAATGGTGCTCAATGCAAAATTTGCATTCGGCTACCTTGGATTCTACAACAAGGACATAGGTCCTTCGCCGTTCGAGAACTTCTATCTCGGAGGAAGCGGCATGTCGGGCTATAGCCTTTACGGGAGGGAGATAATCTCGCTCAGGGGATATACCGACGGATCTGTAACACCGGTTGATTCAAAGACCGGATCACCTACCGGGAATGTTTATTCAAAATTCACTGTCGAGCTCCGTTATCCGGTATCGCTCAATCAGCAGGCTACAATCTACGGACTGGCTTTCCTGGAGGCAGGAAGAGCATGGAATAAGCTCAATGAGTATAATCCTTTCAGGATGAACCGTACCGCCGGAATTGGCATCAGGGCCAACCTTCCCATGTTTGGCCTTCTTGGTGTGGACTGGGGTTACGGCTTTGATCCTGTGCCGGATCCGGTAGCATTCCCGAATGCAAACAAGGGACAATTCAGCTTTATCTTAGGTCAGCAGTTTTAATCACTTTATTTCAAACACGGGTCATGAAAAAAATAGGAGTTGTTATTATTTTGACTTTTCTGACATCCGCATTTGCGGCAGCTCAGAAATATGGCTTTGTCGACACGGAATATATAAGAAAGAATATTCCAGCGTTTAACCAGGCACAGGAACAGCTTGACAAGCTCTCGCAGCAGTGGGAAAAGGAAGTGGCAGATGGCTATGCAGTGGTGGAGCAGATGTACAAATCATACCAGAATGACGTCGTCCTTCTTTCACAGGAAATGAAAACCAAGCGCGAGGAGGCTATCATCGCAAAGGAGAAAGAGATGAAGGACCTACAGAACAAATATTTCGGTCCGGAAGGGGATCTTTTTAAAAAGCGGCAGGAGCTGATAAAACCTGTCCAGGATGAGATCCTGAAAGCTATCAAAACCATTGCCGCCGAGGGTAACTATGCCGCGATCTTCGACACTGCAGCAGGCGGTAACATCCTGTTTGCCAATCCGAAGTTCGATCTCAGCGACCAGGTCCTTGAAAAATTAGGTTATAAGAATTAAATAATTACTTTTGCAAAAAACTAAAATCAGATATCAACAATGAAGAGAATTATCGGAATAGCGGCCCTTTCCATACTTGCACTGATGCCCGGCCAGCTTGCTATGGCACAAACACTTAAATTTGGTCATATAAACAGGAACGAGCTTATCCAGGCGATGCCGGAATTCGACTCCGCAAAAGTAAAGCTCGAGAAGCTCAATACTGAACTCTCAAATGCTCTTGAACTGCTCCAGGTTGAATACAACAACAAGGCAGAATCCTACCTGAAGGACAGCAAGAACCTCACCGACATAGTCAGGCAGACTAAAGAACAGGAACTTCAGGATTATCAGAAGAGAATGTCTGATTTCCAGACCAATGCACAGACCCAGCTGCAGGACAAGCAGGTTGAGCTCTTTAAACCGATCACCGACAAAGCCGACAAGGCCATAAAGGATGTCGGAAAAGAGAACGGATTCCTTTACATTTTTGACCTGTCGCAAAACCAGATAGCTTATTTTGACGATACAAAGAGCACTAACGTGATGCCACTTGTCAAAACAAAGCTTGGGTTGAAGTAGCCGAATATCAGGCAAGATAACTTTTTATTACACAGAGAATCACAGAGACTTTACGATATTACTCTGCGTTAGTTTTTAACAAGGTGTGATGAATAACCGGCCAATCGGCATTTTTGATTCCGGAGTCGGCGGACTCACGGTTGCACATGCGATCAAGCAGATCCTGCCCGGCGAAAGCCTTGTGTATTTCGGCGACACGGCCCACCTTCCATACGGGGATAAGTCGGAAGAGGCAATAAAATACTACTCGGGCAAGATCACCGAATTCCTTCTCGGTCATGATTCAAAAGTTGTGCTTGTCGCATGTAACTCTGCCTCGGCATCCGCTTTTGATTCGCTGAAAAAGGAGTTTGGTCCAGGGACCATCCTGATAGATGTGATCGATCCTGTCGTGAACTATATCGGCAGCAGGGATTTGAGGAAGATCGGAGTGATAGGAACAAAAAGGACCATAAGTTCCGGGACATACGACAAAAAGATAAGGGAGAGGTCGCCCGGGACATCTGTGATCTCAATGGCGACTCCGCTGCTTGTGCCGATGATTGAAGAGGGCTTTATTTTTGACGATATAAGCAACGCGATCATCAGAACTTACCTGTCGTGCCAGGAATTTGCAGGGATCGAGGCCCTGGTTCTTGGGTGCACCCATTATCCGATCATACGGAACCAGATTAGCAAATTCTTCAATTTCAATGTTGAAGTGATCGATTCTTCACGGACTGTTTCACAGATCCTCAGGGAGACGCTCGAGAAGAATAACCTTCTTAACGACACCGGCAAGGTAAAGGATCAGTTCTTCATTTCCGATTATACACCCTACTTCGAAAAGATTGCGAAGATGTTTTTTGAGGGAGAAATCAACCTCAAAAAGGCAGATATCTGGAATTAAAAAATTAACCGCTAGGGAACGCAAAGTCCCGATAGCTATCGGGACTTTGCGAACTTTGCGGTAAATGGATCTCGTCTCTTCAGACGACTTCAAAATTTATGATCAATATCATTTGGAATTATCATTAATTATATGATTTTTCGATCATTAATTAGCCTAATTTTGTTCATGTCCGGCATATTCAACAATCACTCAGGCTTTCACTTTTTATATCCATTTAGAAGTCATGACCAAACGATCAAAAGTTATTGAAAAAGAGGAAGTAGTCATAAGGTTCTCCGGCGACTCCGGTGACGGGATGCAGCTTACCGGCACTCTGTTCTCGGATACAGCTGCGCTGTACGGAAATGATATTTCGACCTTTCCGGATTATCCTGCTGAGATCAGGGCGCCGCAGGGGACAGTCGGCGGTGTTTCGGGTTTCCAGGTGCACTTGGGTCATTCTGAGATAAATACGCCGGGTGATTTTTCAGATGTACTTGTAGCCATGAATCCTGCTGCAATCAAGGCAAATGCGAAGTGGATAAAGCCCGGAGGTACAATAATCCTTGACAAGGATAACTTCACCCAAAAGAACCTCGAGAAAGCAGGCTATTCGAGGGACCCTATTGCGGAGGAAAATCTTGAGAACTATAATATTATCCCTGCCCCGATCACCTCGATGGTGAAAGAATCGCTCAAGGACCTGGGCCTTGACATGAAGACTGTAACGAGGACAAAGAATATGTTTGCCCTTGGTATGGTATACTGGCTTTTCGACAGGAAGCTAAAATACACCGAACAGTACTTTGACAAGAAGTTCGGAAAGAAGCCGGAAGTTGCCCAGGCCAACAAGATCGTCCTGAGGGCAGGATATTACTATGCTGAGACAATCGAAGCGCTGACGCCGGTAATAAGGGTCAGCCCTGCCCCGATTTCAAAGGGCACCTACAGGAACATCTGCGGGAACGCAGCCACTGCATGGGGGATCATTGCGGCTGCCGAGAAAGCTGGTCTGACAGTTTTCATTGGATCTTACCCCATTACACCGGCTACCGGGATACTTGAGGAACTCGCTGCCAGGAAGGACATGGGAGTAAAAAGCTTTCAGGCAGAAGATGAGATCGCCGGCATTTGTACGGCACTCGGGGCAAGCTTCGCCGGTCATCTCGGCGTAACATCGACATCGGGCCCTGGCCTTGCGCTGAAATCCGAAGCCATCGGCCTCGCCGTGATGACAGAATTGCCGCTGGTGATCATTGATGTTCAGCGTGGCGGCCCATCAACGGGATTACCGACCAAGACTGAGCAGGCTGACCTGATGCAGGCACTCTATGGGAGAAACGGTGAATGCCCTGTTGTGGTGATTGCCGCCAGCACTCCGTCGGACTGTTTTCATTTTGCTTTTGAGGCCGCAAGGATCGCCCTCGAACACATGACGCCGGTACTTCTGCTCACGGACAGTTACCTGGCAAACGGGTCAGAACCATGGAAGATCCCGGTTATGCAGGACCTGCCCTCTATAAAGCCACCGTACGCCGATACTGTTGAGATCCCCTTCATGCCTTACAAGCGCGACAAGGAAAAGCTCGTTAGGAAATGGGCGATTCCGGGTACCCCGGGGCTGGAACACAGGATCGGAGGTCTTGAGAAGACCGCTAAAGGTACAGTTTCTTATATTCCGGAAAACCACGAGCTTATGGTTAATCTCAGGGCTGAAAAAGTTGCCAGGGTAGCAGCCGGAATTCCCGATCTTGAATTGTTCGGGCCGGAATCGGGCGACCTGCTGATAGCAGGCTGGGGAGGCTCATACGGATACCTGCTTACCGCTGCGCGTGAACTGCAGTCGGAAGGTTACAAGGTGAGCCTGGCCAATTTCAACTACATTAACCCGATGCCGGGGAATGTGAGGGATGTTTTCTCACGGTTCAGGTCGATAGTGGTTTGTGAGCTGAACATGGGTCAGTTTGCAAATTACCTCAGGATGAATTACCAGGAATTCCGCTACGAACAGCTGAACAAGGTTCAGGGATTGCCGTTTACGGTCAATGAGATAAAAGAAAAATGCATAAATATTCTGGAGGGAAATTAAGATGTCAGAAACAACAGTAAATCAGTTGAGTGCGAAAGATTTTAAAAGCGACCAGGAAGTCAGGTGGTGCCCCGGGTGCGGTGACCATGCCGTACTCAATGCGGTCCAAAAGGCATTGTCGGAAATAGGCATTCCAAGGGAAAAGATTGCATTCATTTCCGGGATAGGATGTTCGTCAAGGTTCCCTTACTATATGAATACTTACGGTTTTCACGGGATACATGGGCGTGCATCCGCGATTGCTTCGGGCGTCAAGGTCGCCAACCCGGATCTTTCTGTCTGGCAGATAACGGGAGACGGTGATGCGCTGGCTATCGGGGGCAATCACTTCATTCATGTTGTCAGGCGCAATATTGACATCAACATAATACTCTTCAACAATGAGATATATGGCCTCACCAAAGGCCAGTATTCCCCTACTTCCCAGAAAGGGATAGTCACAAAGACATCCCCGTTCGGAACTGTCGAGGAACCATTTTCAGTGGGCGAGCTTGTCATAGGGGCCAAAGGTAAATTCTTTGCGCGGACGCTTGACTCAAACGTCAGCCTGTCGGCTCAGATCTATGTTGAAGCTGCCAGGCATAAAGGAACATCGGTGATCGAGGTTCTCCAGAACTGTGTCATATTCAACGACGGTATCCATGAGGTTGTGGCCGGCAAGGAGATCAGGGACGAAAGGACCATAATCCTGAAGCACGGCGAGCCGATGATCTTCGGAAAGAACAATGACATGGGCCTCGTTCTCGAAGGGCTCAAGCTGAAAGTGGTGAAGCTGGGTGAAAACGGCATCACAGAAAAAAACATCCTTGTGCACAATGCGTTCGAGTCGAATCCTGGAATCCAGTACATGCTTGCCAACATGAAATATCCAGAGTACCCGGTGGCGCTCGGCGTTATACGCTCGGTTCCCGGAGCAACATATGAATCGGACCTCGCAGCCCAGATTGAGGATGTGAAGAAATCTACGAAGATCAAGTCCATGGATGACCTCCTGAACAGCGGATCGGTCTGGAAGGTGGAATAAAGCCCGCCTGAACTGCCTCGTTATCCGGATAATGCTAATTTTAGTAAATTTATGATTTTAACATATCCGGAGTCATTGCTATGGAGGCAAACAATAACATAAATCCCGAATTCAAAAGGCTGCTTCACGACCAGCAGGAGAGGCTGAAGGAACTGGGCTGCATCAATCAGACTACGAATATTCTGAAGGAAGGCAAGACAGTTGAGGAAACCCTTCAGCAGATCGTTCTTCTGCTTCCTGCCGCCTGGCAGTATCCCGAGTATACCGTGGCCAGGATCACCTACATGGGAATGAATTACGATACTCCCGATTACCGTGAGACAGGATGGCGGATGGTCCAGGAGTTCAACACGATCGATGACGAGTCCGGGACGATCGAGGTCCTCTATACAATGGAATTCACCACCGAAAGCGAGGGGCCGTTCCTCAGGGAGGAGCGGAATCTTATCAGGAATATTGCGAGCCTTATAACCGGGTATATCAACAGCTACAAGGCGAGGGACATTATAAGGCTTTCGTCACCGGCCAAAAAAGAGGAAGAGGATATCCTTAATGTCCCGAGCAGGAAACTTCTTCAGAGATTCCTTGACCGACACAACGCGGAAAGGGATGTTTTCCACGACCTCCAGCCGTTCAAGGTAAAGGAGATCCTGCTTGTGGCTAATCTTTATGATGCATATTCGATCGAGGGGGAGGGCCGTTTTTCGGACTATATGCTTGGCGAGTATTACCACCTGAGCCTGACCTCACTGCCCAGGATCACCGGGGTGTCGAGCGAGGAGGAGGCCTTTATAAGGCTCAGGGCGCGCCATTACGACATGGTGATCATTATGGTCGGAGTTGAAAAGGAGAGCCCGGTGACTCTGTGCAGGAAGATCAAGGATAAATATCCCTATTTGCCCACATACCTTCTTTTAAATAACCCCGGTGACCAGGTCTATATAAGAAAGCTTAAAGCTGCAGGGGTGCCTTTTGACAATTATTTCGTATGGACAGGGGAGTCAAAGGTCTTCTTTGCCATGGTCAAGCTTCTTGAAGATAAGGTGAATGTCGACAATGACACACAGAGGGGGCTTACCCGGATCATCCTGATGGTGGAGGATGCGGCGGATTTCTATTCCAGCTATCTCCCCATGCTCTATACCCTCGTTCTCGAGCAGACCCGGAACCTTATAGAAGACGTTTCGACCGACGAGCTGTACAAAGTGCTGAAACTGAGAGCCAGGCCCAAAATTCTGCTCTGCACTGACTGGGAGGATGCGATCAACATCTATAACAGGTACAAGGAGTTCCTGCTCTGCGTGATTTCCGATATGAGGTTCCCCAGGAACGGCACCCTTGACAACACTGCAGGATACGAGCTGATCAAGTTTGTGAAGGAAAACCTTCCGAACCTTCCAACTGTGCTTCAATCATATGATCCGGAGAATTCAAAATACGCCTTTGCCCTCAAATCGAACTTTATCAACAAGAATTCAGAGAGCCTGTTCCACGACCTGAAGTCATTCATAAACTACTACCTGGGCTTTGGGCATTTCGTGTACAGGGACAACCGCGGACGCCAGATTGCAGTCGCGAAATCGATGAAGGAATTTGAAACTTACCTGGAAACGGTCCCGGAGGATTCCCTTGCCTATCATGCCATGAAAAACCATTTCTCACTATGGCTGATGGCAAGGGGTGAAGTCCAGATCGCAAAGTTGATCAATCCGCTGAAAGTCACTGACTTCAACAGTCTTAAGGAACTCAGGGAATTCCTGGTCGATGTGATCAGGAAGAGGAGAAGAGAGATGAACAAGGGGAGGGTCGTCAATTTTGAGGAATCTTCCGTCATTGATGAAACCAATGTGATCAGCCTCTCTCCCGGATCACTCGGGGGGAAAGGGCGTGGACTTGCTTTCATCAATACACTGATTTACAGTTTTGAGCTGGGAAGGCTTGTTCCGGGAATAAATGTCAAGACGCCGGTTACCGCCGTAATCGGGACCGATGAGTTTGATATGTTCATGGAAAGGAACCACCTCTGGAGCGTTGTGAAGAACGAACGGGAATGGAATGTCATCCAGCGGCGTTTCATGGAGGGGAACCTTACCTATACGCTTGAGAAGAAGCTGAGGTATTTCATCAAGAACATAACAAAGCCCATGGCGGTCAGATCCTCAAGCCTTTATGAGGACTCGATGAGCCAGCCGTTCTCGGGAATTTTCGGAACATACCTTCTTCCAAACAGCAATCCCGAACCGGAGATCAGGCTGGAACAGCTGATGGGGGCTATCAAACTGGTATTTGCATCCATTTACTCGAAGGAGGCGCGGACTTACTTCGAAGCAATATCCTATAAGGTCGAGTCGGAAAAGATGGCTGTTGTGATCCAGGAAGTCGTCGGGAACAAGTTCGGGGAAGTCTTTTACCCTCATATCAGCGGAACGGCCCAGTCATTCAACTTTTATCCGGTTGCCCACATGACCCCGAAAGACGGTTTTGCCGTAATGGCCGTCGGACTGGGGCAGTATGTGATGGAGGGAGAGATGGCTTACCGGTTTTCCCCTGCTTATCCTTCAATTGATATTGTCTCACAGAAAGATATCTACAGGAATTCGCAGGTTAAGTTCTACGCCGTTGATCTCGGGAAAAAATCGCCTAACCTGCTGGAAGGGGAAGAAGCAGGGCTCACGAAGCTAGATATCAGCGAGGCTGAGAAACACGGCACGCTCACCCATATGGCATCGGTACTCAACACAGATAATGACACAATTACTCCCGGCCTCGATTCCCCGGGACCCAGGGTGATCAATTTCGGGAATATCCTTAAGTTCAATTATGTTCCCGTTGCTTCGACACTCAAGACCGTCCTGGACGTGGTTACAGAGGCATGCGGGACCCCCGTCGAAATCGAGTTTGCAGTGGATCTCACAAAAGACTCCTCGGGCAATGCATCCTTTTACCTCCTCCAGATCAAGCCGCTGCTCGGTGCAGCCGCAACATATGAAATTGACCCTGAATCAATTATTGAGGGTGAACTGATCCTCAGGTCAGACAAGAGCATGGGGAACGGCGTGATCAGTGACATCCGCGATCTGGTATACCTGGATCCGGACAGGTTCAGTAACCTGTTCACGCTGAGGATGGCTGATGAAATTGCATATATCAATGAGAAGATGACAGCCTCCAACCGGAAATATGTCCTGATCGGACCCGGCAGATGGGGATCCAGGGACAGGTTCCTCGGTGTGCCTGTGGTTTGGCCTCAAATCTCAAATGCACGGGTGATCGTGGAGATCTCGCTTCCGGATTTCCATCCCGATGCTTCCCTCGGATCTCACTTTTTCCATAACGTCACATCAATGAACGTTGGCTATTTTTCGGTGAACCAGGATACAGGCGACAATATCGTCAGGTGGGACAATATAAAAAGCCAGGAGCTTGTTTTCGAAGGACAGTTCTTCCGCCATGTCAGGTTTGAGAAGCCATTGCTTGTCAGGATGGACGGCAGGAAAGGGATAGCAGTAATTTCAATGAATCAATAAATTACGCATATGACCATCATAGAAGGCATTCTTGATCTTCAGAAATACGATTTCACCGATACCTCGTTCGATTTGCTGATGCAGAAAAGGATCCACCGTGTCCTCGTCATCTGCAGCAACTACGACAATTACATGCTTGAGGAGGACGGCCGGATCGATGAACAGATCTTCAATGAATATGTCTCGCTTAACCTGAGATATCCTCCGTCATTCGTTCAGACTGACAATGCCGAAGATGCATTCCGCATTCTTGAGGAGGGGAACATCGACCTGGTTATCTCGATGCTGAGTCTGAGGGGGACCGATGTTTTTGCACTGGCAAAAATGATCAAAGCAAAATATGAGAAGATCCCAATAGTTGTCCTCACCTACTTCTCCAGGGAGGTCTCCCTGCGCCTCGAAGGGGAGGACCTGAGTGCGATCGATTATGTTTTCTGCTGGCTTGGTGATGCATCCCTTATTCTCGCGATAATCAAGCTTATCGAGGATAAGATGAATGCGGACCACGATATCGAGAACATTGGTGTTCAGGCTATTATCCTTGTCGAAAACTCCATCAGGTATATCTCTTCCTATCTCCCCAATATTTACAGGATAGTGCTTATCCAGTCTCTCGATTTTCAGCGGGAGGCGCTCAATGAGCATCAACGCATGCTTAAAATGAGGGGAAGGCCCAAGATACTTCTCGCAAAGAATTTCAATGAAGCCCTCAACCTGTACAAAAAATATAAATACAATGTACTTGGGGTGATCTCCGATATCAGTTACAAGCGTGACGGGGTGGTCGACGAAAATGCCGGGATAGAGCTGTGCAAGGTGGTGATGGCCGACGACGACAAGGTGCCTTTCCTGCTTCAGTCGTCAAGCTCCGTTCACAAGAAGATGGCGGAGGAGCTGGGTGCGGGATTCATCAACAAGTATTCAAAATCATTGTCGCTTGAACTCCGGAACTTTATAATCCAAAACCTTGCCTTCGGCCCTTTCATCTTCAAGAATCCGGATACAATGGAGCCGATAGCAATTGCTACCGACCTTCAGAGCCTGCAGCAGAAGATCCTTACAATCCCTGACAGGACCCTGGAATATCACGCCACACGTAACCATTTTTCCAAATGGCTCAATGCCAGGGCACTTTTCCCTGTCGCCCAGATGTTCAAATATATCAGGAAGGAGGATTTTGATTCGATGGATGAAATGCGCCGCTTCCTCTATGTTGCAATATCGAGCTTCAGGCTCGGCAAAGGCAGGGGCGTGATCGCCAAATTCGACAAGTCGAACTATGACGAATACCAGGTGTTCTCAAGGATAGGCGATGCCTCCATCGGGGGCAAGGCAAGGGGGCTTGCCTTTATCAACAAGATCATAAAAACCCATAAGCTTTTCAGCAAGTTCCAGGATGTGCTGATATCGATTCCACGGACAGTGGTCCTGAGCACCGATATTTTCGATGAATTCATGGACCACAACAATCTTTACCCTGTTGCATTATCCGATCTTTCAGATGATGAGATACTTAACAGGTTCCTGAGCGCTGAGCTTCCCGGGCGTGTCTACCAGGATTTCTATGCCTTCCTTTCCGTCTCAAGAAATCATCCTATAGCCGTAAGGTCATCCAGCAAGCTTGAGGATTCGCATTATCAGCCTTTTGCCGGGATCTATTCAACTTACATGATCCCGAGGCATCCGGAAAACAAGCAGATGGTGACAATGGTCTCGGATGCCATCAAGGAGGTCTATGCCTCAGTCTTTTACAAGGGGAGCAAAGCTTACATGACGGCAACCGCAAACGTCATTGACGAGGAGAAAATGGGCATTATCCTTCAGGAGGTCTGCGGGAACCGGCACGGCGACCTTTTCTACCCGACACTGTCAGGAGTTGCCCAGTCGATCAACTACTATCCGATCGGCTCGGAGAATTCGGAAGACGGCATCGCAAATGTGGCTTTCGGACTCGGCAAGCACATAGTGGAAGGAGGCATGTCGCTAAGGTTCTCACCGAGGCATTCAAAGAAGATACTCCAGCTGTCGTCGGCAGAGGAAGCCCTGCGGAATACCCAGAAGGAATTCAGGGCGCTCGATCTGAAGGTCAACAGTTTCGTTCCGTCCACCGACGACGGGATGAACATACCAAAGATCGGGATCAGCGATGTCAACAATGATGCGGCAATGAAATACGTGGCATCAACCTATGATTACAACAACAATATTCTTCGCGACGGGATAACCTATCCTGGCAAGCGGGTCATTACCTTTTCCAACATCCTGCAGCATAAGCTCTTCCCCCTGGCTGACATACTTAGCGACCTGCTTGAGCTCGGACAGCAGGAGATGAATAATCCAATTGAGATCGAATTTGCCGCCAACCTCGAGACTCCTCCCGGCACTCCAAGGATCTTCAATTTCCTGCAGATCCGGCCCATTGTTCACAGCGATGAAACATCCAATATCAACCTGGCAGGTATCAGGCCAGGGGATACGATCATTTACTCGGAGTCAGCCCTGGGGAATGGGACGTTCAAGGGGATCCGCGATATCGTATATGTAAAGCCTGAATCGTTCAATGCTGCCAGGAACAAGGATGTGGCAAGGGATATCGAAAGAATAAACAATACCTTCACAAAGCAGGGAGCAGGCTATATTCTTGTTGGCCCGGGAAGGTGGGGCTCGACCGACCCATGGCTCGGCATTCCTGTCAGGTGGCCTCAGATCTCATCCGCACGCGTCATTGTCGAATCGGGCCTGAAGAACTACAGGATCGACCCCAGCCAGGGTACCCATTTCTTTCAGAACCTGATCTCTTTCAGGGTTGGGTACTTTACGGTAAATCCTTTCATCAATGAAGGCTTTTATGATGTCGATTATCTCAACAGGCTTGCTGCCGTTTACGAGGATGAATATGTCAGGCATATAACATTCGAAAAACCCCTCGATGTGATGGTAGACGGCAAAAAGCATAAAGGAGTGATAATGAAATCCTAAAAGCGATACTATTGTTAATTAATTAACAATCACTCAGCTAAATAAAACTATAGAGAAATTAACCGCAAAGGCTGCAAAGTTTTCGCTGAGATCGCAAAGTAGTGGCAATCCATAGCTTCCTCTGCGATATTTGCTAAAGCTTAGCGATCTCCGCGATTAAATACTCTTTGTTGAATAATTAGCTATAGGGTCCTTATATGGCAGCGGAGAAAGTTGCTGCCTCCTTGTCTATTTTTTTGATCAGACCCTGCAATACGTTTCCCGGGCCCACCTCGGTGAAGGATGTTGCTCCGCCGGAGATCATGTTTTTAATTGTCTGAGTCCAGAGGACAGGGGAAGTCAGCTGCCGGACCAGTTTCGCCTTTATGATTTCGGGGTCGGTTGAGGGCAGTCCATCTACATTCTGATATACAGGACAGACAGGGATATTGAACTTTACAGAGTCGATGGCCTTGCCGAGCTCAATGCGGGCCGGCTCCATCAACGGGGAGTGAAAGGCTCCCCCAACGGCAAGCTTCAGCGCCCTTTTTGCTCCTTTGGCTTTAAGCGCTTCAACGGCCTGGTCGATCCCATCGTTTGAGCCTGAAATTACTATCTGTCCCGGGCTGTTGTAATTTGCGGCCACCACCACTGCATCAATTCCCGAACAGACCTCTTCCACAATGCGGTCGTCAAGCCCCAGGATGGCTGCCATGGTTGAAGGATTCTGCTCGCACGCCTTTTGCATGGCCCCGGCACGTCTTGAGACAAGGATGAGGCCGTCCTCAAACGAGAGGCTCCTGGCAGTAACGAGGGCCGAGAACTCGCCGAGGGAATGGCCGGCAGCCATTTCCGGAACTATGTTGTCACCGGCTGATGCTGCCAGGATTACTGAATGCAGGAAAA
>DCFQ01000081.1:0-908 GCA_002319915.1 Bacteroidales bacterium UBA1800
ATCCAGGGAGGCTGAATGCCCGGCTTATGAGCGACCGTGTGCTGGAACTGTTCGTAAAGCAGAATATCGAGGCTTCGCCAGGCCGCAATGTGACGTTTTCGTGGCACGGCGGAGAGCCGCTTGCGGCGGGTATCGGGTTTTACCGCAAGGCGGTCCGGCTCCAGAAAAAGTATGCACAACCCGGGATGCTGATCCTTAACGGCATTCAAACCAATGGCACCCTGTTAAATGATGAGTGGGCGGGCTTCCTTTCGGATGAAGGATTCTTTACCGGGATAAGCATTGACGGACCGCCGGAATTTCACGATGCCTTCAGGCGTACTCCGGGGGGAAAGGGAACCTTTAAAGAGGCGGTTGCAGGGTACAGGCTCCTGAAGCGATACAATGTCCAAGCAGAAATCCTGTGTGTCGTTAGTTCAGTCAATGCAAGGTTTCCGCTGGAAGTGTACGGCTTTTTAAAAGAGCTTGGAGCCAGGTTCATAACCTTTCTGCCGCTGGTCGAGCCTGACCCGTCAGATCCTGCCGGAGTAAACAGGGCTTCAGTGGGAGCTTTGGAATTCGGCACCTTCCTGTCAGAGATCTTTGATGAATGGAGGCGGGAGGATATCGGAAATGTGAAAGTTCAGATCTTTGAGGAAGCGCTGAGATGCGCCTTTGGCCAGGAACACACATTGTGCATATTCAGGGAGCGCTGCGGGGGCGTTCCGGTGCTTGAACATGACGGGAGTTTCTACTCCTGCGATCATTATGTTGACACTAACCACCTGGTAGGGAACATTACTGCCGGATCAATTGCCGAATTTCTCGACTCTGAGAGGCAGAAGGCTTTTGGCGACAGGAAAAAATTGCTTCCGCCCGTTTGCCTCGAGTGTCCGGTGCTTGAGATGTGCAATGGCGAATGCCCGAAG
>DCFQ01000081.1:975-11824 GCA_002319915.1 Bacteroidales bacterium UBA1800
CCGGTTGTTGAGCATAATGGTGATTTCTATTCGTGCGACCATTATGTAGACAGTAATCATTTCCTTGGAAATATCAGAGATCATTCACTGGTTTATTTTCTTGAAAGCAAACAACAGACTGAGTTTGGTATGGCAAAGTATTTGACACTCCCGGGATATTGCCGTAGTTGTGAAGTATTACCGATGTGCAATGGCGAATGCCCGAAGAACAGGATCAAAAAAACTCCGGACGGCAGGTATGACCTTAATTACCTTTGTGAAGGCTATAAACATTTCTTTACCCGTTGCAGGCCATTTATTGATACGGTGCGGACTGCATGGATGAACCCCGGATAAAATTCCGGGTAAATCCGGCTCAGGTCTTCAGCTTTTCCCGGAAAAACGCGACGGTCCTTGACCATGCCAGCTTCGCGGCGCTTTCATTGTACCGTTCCGGATTTGTATCATTGTTAAAAGCATGGCTTGTACCCGGGTAAATAAATATCCGGTAGTCCTTGTGGTACTTCTTAAGGGCTTCTTCAAATGCTGGGATCCCAGGGTCGATCATAGGGTCATTTTCCGCATAATGGGCCATCAGCGGCGCTTTTATCTTTTCGACATCCTCGGCGGAAGGCTGGCGTCCGTAATAAGGTACGGCGGCATCCAGGTCGGGTGAATTGACTGCAACCTGGTTCGTCATCCCGCCGCCCCAGCAGAATCCGGTGCAGCCTACCTTGCCCGTGGTAAGTGGATTTGTCTTCAGGTATTTAACAGCATCCACGAAGTCCTTTACGGTCTGCTGCATATCCAGCTTTTTGAACATTTCGGGCACATTGGTCGCGTCCTTAGGGGTTCCGCCAATTGGAGAGAGTGCGTCAGGCGCCAGGGCCAGGAATCCCTCACGGGCCATTCTGCGGGTAACATCCTCAATATGAGGAACCAGGCCGCGGTTCTCGTGAATGACGATCACGGCTGGATACCTTGTGCCTTCCTTAGGCCGGGCCAGGTAAGCCTTCATCGGACCCGATTCCCCCGGATAATTAATGAATTCGGTTATAAGCCCGGGATATTCCTGCATTTCTTTTGAGCCTTCCTGCATATTCTGGTCCAGGACCGGAATTATTGCCATTGCAGCGGCGCTTCCTCCTGTAAGGAGTGCGAGGGACCTCAGGAATGACCTCCTTCCGGTCGTTCCTTTTCTGTACGATTCATAGAGCTCCTTGATCTTACTTTCCATGGCATTTGATTTTTGATTGCAATACCATAACAATTTAAGTCAAAATGAATGATTGTGCAAACAAACCTGCCTTATTAATTGCCTCCTTCTTATCGGAAAAGAATTGTTACTTTCATGGTCTGAAAAAAAAACCTTCCTATGAAAAAAGATATAGAAATTGCCCAGGAAGCCAGGATAAGGCTGATATCCGAGATCGCTGCGGAACTTGGGATACCTGAAGATGAGCTGGAGCTTTACGGAAAGTACAAGGCAAAGATCCCCTTGCATTTCATTGATGAGGAGAAAGCCGCAAAGGCGAAGCTGGTCCTTGTCACCGCCATCACCCCGACCCCGTCGGGCGAAGGCAAGACAACCACCTCGATCGGGCTGGCTCAGGCGCTTAACAGGATTGGCAGGAAAACCACGGTCGTTCTCAGGGAACCATCTCTGGGTCCGGTGTTCGGAATAAAGGGCGGTGCGGCCGGAGGAGGCTACTCACAGGTCATTCCGATGGAAGACATCAACCTGCATTTCACGGGCGACATTTCTGCTGTGGAAAAAGCCCATAACCTTCTTGCTGCATTGATCGACAACAATATCCAGCTTAAGAGCGGTGAAGGCAACCTGGGGATCGATCCCAGGACGATCGAGTGGAAGAGAGTGATGGATATGAATGAAAGATCGCTGAGGGACATAGTAATCGGGCTGGGCGGCACTACGGAAGGGGTACCGCGGCAGTCGGGATTTGATATAACCGCTGCATCGGAGGTCATGGCCACCCTTTGCATGGCAAAAAACCGTGACGACCTGAAAGAGAGGCTCGGGAACATCTTTATAGGATATACTTATTCAGACAAGCCGGTCTTTGCAAGGGACCTGAAAGCCCAGGGAGCGATGGCTACACTCCTTAAGGACGCCATCAAGCCAAACCTTGTGCAGACCCTTGAAGGAACCCCTGCCATTATTCATGGGGGACCTTTTGCCAATATTGCGCAGGGTACAAATTCGATCATTGCCACAAAAACCGGCTTGTCGCTGAGCGATTATGTCGTTACGGAAGCGGGCTTTGCGAGCGAGCTCGGGGCAGAAAAGTTCTTTGATATCAAATCAAGGGTGGGGAACATCAGGACAAGCGCAGTGGTGCTGGTCGCAACTGTAAGGGCCCTGAAGTACCATGGCGGCGTTAAGCTGTCGTCCCTGCACCTTGAGGATAATGCCGCCCTTTCACGCGGATTCGCCAACCTTGACAAGCATATCGAGAACATGCGGCATTTCGGATTCAACCCGGTGGTTGCAATAAACAGGTTTGAGGCCGACTCGCCGGAAGAGCTCTCTATGATTAAGGAGCATTGCCGGGAAATGGGGATACGGGCTGCAATCAACGATGCCTGGGCAAAGGGCGGAGAAGGAGCCCTGGAGCTTGCAGAAAATGTCATCCGGTCAACGGCCGGTACTGAAAATTCTTTTAGTTACCTGTATGAGCTTGACTGGCCGTTTGAAAAGAAAATTGAGACTATCTGTACGAAAATGTACGGAGCCCATCATGTGGAATATACCGTGAAGGCTAAAAATCAGCTCGGAAAGATAAACCAGCTTGGGTTCGGAAGCCTGGCTGTTTGCATTGCCAAAACCCAGAAATCCTTGTCGGATGATCAGAATGTAAGGGGCAGGCCGGAAGGGTTCACTATCAGGATCAGGGAAATAGAGATCTCTTCAGGTGCCGGCTTCATTGTTCCGATTGCAGGTACGATAATGAGGATGCCCGGGTTGCCCAACTCCCCTTCCGCGGAAAAGATTGACATTGATTCGGATGGAAAGATCTCAGGCCTCTTCTGAGAAATATTATTTCCTGTTATTGCGTTTAGTGATTAGCGGGTAGAAGAAGAAATAACCCGCCAGGGCGGCGCCGTTAAATCATAAATGCGTCTTCAAACGCTGTCTCTTTATTAAATTTTGCTCATTTTCGATTTTTGGCTAATTTTAGATTTAATTAGAAAGTAATCCGGTAGCAGAGTGATGAAAAGGATAATTGCCATTTTTCTTTTAGTTGTAGCCCTGGCTGATCTTTCAGTGGCAGAGGGCCAGTCGAGATATCTGAGACGGCCAGTGTCGAAACTGGGATACGGCATCAAGGGAGGCGCCAACCTCACCTGGCAGGCAAGCCCTGGCAATGACGCCAATGTAACGATAAGGGACATAATCGGGGTGAATGTCGGGGGATTCTGTAATTATTTCTTTCAACGCCAGATGGCCTTTCAGGGCGAGCTGATGGTGTCGGGAAGAGGCTCCCACTGGAAGGATTTCTATGACAATATGAAAGATATTGTCACGTACCTGGATGTGCCGTTATTATTCCGGTATCAGCCCCTCAAGTATCTTAACGTACATGCCGGTCCAGTGATAAGCTACAGGATAAATGCGACGCAGAAGGATATGACTGCGGATGTAAAGTCAGAGATCAAGGATTACTACGAGAGTTTCGAGTTATCCATGGCAGCTGGCGCAGAAATCAACCTTCCATCCCATATTAATTTTACGGTCAGGTACATTCACGGATTCACCCCTGCCACCACAGCCGTGGAATATGTAGATCCCTGGTACAACAGGATGATCCAGGTATCGGTGGGATACAGGTTTGCAGGCAAATAACCAGATCAGGAACAGCAAAATCGACTAAACCTCATATCAAATCTCAATTGAAATGAAAAAGCTTAAGGGAACCCTCCTTATCGTACTTGTTTTACTGGCGTCGTGTAAGAAATACTCGAAATACGATGGGATCGCATTCACCGAAAAGGAACCGCGCGACTGGGAGAATCCTGCCATCACGGGATTGAACAAGGAAGCCCCCCACGCTACTTTGATCAGCTTTCCCGATGAGGCGTCGGCACTTAATGGAGACAAGGCTGGATCCCCGGACTACCTCTCCCTTGACGGGATCTGGAAATTTCATTTTGAAAAATCCCCGGATAAGCGGCCATACTGGTTCTTTAAGGAAGACTATGACACGCGCGACTGGGACAACATCGAGGTCCCGTCAAACTGGCAGATGAAGGGATACGATGTTCCAATCTATGTTAACATTACCTATCCTTTCCGGAGTGATCCTCCAAAAATACCCCACGAATTCAACCCTGTGGGTTCATATAAAAGAACATTCAAAGTCCCTTCTGACTGGGAAGGGAAGGAGGTGTTCCTTAATTTTGGAGCCGTAAGCTCATTTTTCTATGTCTGGATCAACGAACAGCTTGCAGGGTCGGGCAAGGACAGTAAAACCCCTGTCGAGTTCAATATTACCAAATACCTGAAGAAAGGCTCAAATTCAATAGCTGTTGAGGTTTACAGGTGGTGTGACGGGAGCTACCTGGAGGACCAGGATTTTTTCAGGCTCAGCGGTATTCAGCGTTCGGTTTTCCTCCATGCCAGGCCTGGAACTCGAATAAATGATTTCTTTGCCATAGGCGACCTGGAAAAGAATTACAAGGACGGCCTGCTCAAAGTAAGTGTCTCACTTATAGGCGATGCCCCCGATCAGGACGATTTTACGGTTGAATCATCACTTTTTGACAACGGTCAGAAGATCTGGGCCGATTCGAAGGGTTCAAAGTTGAGCGAAGGTAAGGCAGAAATTGCCTTCATACAGCCATTTCCCGGGGCAAAGAAATGGAGCGCTGAAACGCCCGAACTTTATTCCCTCGTATTGACGCTGAAGGATGGCACGGGGAAGATCCTCGAAAGCGTCGGCTCAAAGATTGGCTTCAGAAAGGTAGAAATTATAAACTCCCAGTTTCTTGTCAATGGAGTGCCGGTAAGGATAAAGGGCACCAATATTCATGAACACAATGAAATTACAGGTCACGTAATTGATGAGGCGACGGTATTGAAGGATATCAGGATCATGAAAAGCCACAATATCAATGCTGTAAGGACCTCGCATTATCCGGAGCAGGAATTATGGTACGACATGTGCGACAGGTACGGCCTTTATCTTGTGGATGAGGCGGATATCGAGTCGCATGGCATCGGTTACGATAAGGACGTGACACTTGCTGACAAGCCGGAATGGGCAGCAGCCCATCTCGACAGGATGCAGAGGATGGTGGAGCGGGATAAAAATCATCCGTCTGTCATAATATGGTCGCTTGGCAATGAAGCGGGCGACGGGCATAACTTTCTGGCTGACTACAAATGGACCAAGAGCAGGGATGAATCCCGGCCAGTCCAGTATGAGAGGGCGGAGCAGAGCACCAATACCCCGGAACGCCATACAGATATTTACTGCCCGATGTATGCAAGGATATCGCAAATTGAAGCATATGCAAAGGACGCCAGGCAGGACAGACCGCTGATAATGTGCGAATATGCTCATTCCATGGGCAACTCCGACGGGAACTTCCAGGACTACTGGGACATGATTGAGAAGTACCCCAAACTGCAGGGGGGATTTATCTGGGACTGGGTCGATCAGGGATTTCTTAAAACAGATGAGAACGGCATAAGATATTGGACATATGGTGGGGATTACGGTGAGGAAGGCATCCCGAGTGATGGCAATTTCTGCATTAACGGACTGACCTGGCCCGACAGGACTCCCAAGCCCGCTCTAAGCGAGGTGAAAAAGACCTACCAAAATGTAGGTTTTGATCCTGTCAACCTGGCTGCCGGGCAGATCAGGATCGTCAACAAGTACGATTTTACGAACCTTTCAGCCTTTGCATGCGATTGGGATATTATGGCCGACGGGACGGCAATCAGGTCAGGGAAGATCACATTCAGGGACCTGGAACCGAAAAAGGACACCCTGGTTACAATCCCGGTTTCCGGAATTGACCTGGCACAGGGAACGGAATATTTTCTAAATTTCAGGGTATCCAGGACCGACGCATGGAACCTCGTTCCAGAAGATCATATTTATGCCTCAGCCCAGTTCAAGCTGCCCGTGGAAGGAAAACCTTATGCCGGAAAGGGTGATGAACTCGCGGTACTTCAGACAAAAACAGAAGATAAGTCACTCACTGTCAGCGGAAAGGACCTCGTTGTGAAATTTAACCTCGAAAGCGGCAGGATGGAAAGTTTTGCCTTCAGGGGGAAAGAGCTGCTCAGGAAAGGCCCGGAACCTGATTTCTGGCGTCCGCTTACGGATAATGATTATGGCTACGGCGGTGATATTAAGCTGGCCGTGTGGAAAAAAGCGGGTGAGAAAACAACCGTGAAGAAGGCCGGTATCAGCCAGCCTGAAATGGGGAAAGTTGTTGTGACTTTCGATTACGATATTTCCGGGGATAAGGGTGAGAAGATTGCTGGTTATGTCACGACATATACCATCCTGGGTTCGGGCGACATCATTGTAAAGAACCAGTTCTCGAAAGTGTCAGACGGGGTCCCGGAACTGCCCCGCATGGGGATGCAGATGCAGCTCCCGGATGACTATTCAAACCTGAAATGGTTCGGGCGCGGTCCCCAGGAAAACTATGCCGACAGGAAGAAAGCTGCCGATGTGGGTATCTACGAGAGTACGGTCGATGACCAGTATGTCCCGTATGTGAGGCCGCAGGAGAATGGTTACAAGACCGATACCAGGTGGCTTACCCTTACCGACGATAATGGCTACGGGCTGCTTATCAGCGGAAGCCCGCTGATATGCTTCGCCGCCCTGAAAAACATCCACGACGATTTCGAATCGCCCGGCAAGCTTTCACAGTACAGGCCGGATGCCAAAACCGCAAACAGGCACATCAATGATGTGAAACCCCGCGACCTGGTAAACCTCAATGTGGACCTGGGCCAGATGGGTGTGGGCGGCGATGACTCCTGGGGTGCTGAGATACATCCCCAGTACCGGCTGCTGGACAGGAAATATGAGTACTCCTTCCGGATGAGGCCTGTAACCAGGGATGATGATGTTTTGAGGCTGGCTAAGGAGAGGTTTTAGAGAGTTGCTGGGTGCTGGTTAGCTGGTTAACTTGTTAACTTGTTAGTTCCAGGATAATGAAAATCCTGATCATCAAGACCCGTAAACCCGCAAACCGGACCTGGCGTTGAAGGGATGTATCAAAAGTAACTTTTGCAGCAAACCGACCTTTGAGCGACTTCGTGTTTTCCTTTGTGTCCCGATAGCTATCGGGATCACAAAGGTAAACAAGGGACTAATGATACAGTCTCAGGAGAAGGGACCAGATTGCCATTCGGATAAACCAGCAAACCAGCACCCAGCAACCACTTAGCCTTAGAACCTCAACTCCGCCTTAAGCACCTTGTTCTCCCCGGTGATGATATTCTTCACATCATAGAGAAGAGCTCCGGAAAACTTCCTGTCGACAACGACCCTCGTTACCGAATTTGGTGCCAGATGGATCTCCGGAGGTGCATTTACCGGTCCGTTTACCAGCTGGAAAGGTATGTCGGAATTATTTGTTATCTCGAAAAATATGCTTTTATCGGTAACCATATATGGTTTTGATACCCTTATGCACCCCTGAAAGAATGGCAGTGCCAGATCTTCCCTGCCTGCAATGATATCCCTGAAGTAAACCAGCGTTCGCCCGGCAAACAATGCTTCCTTAAGAGCCTGCAGAGTCCTCTCCTTTGCAAATACAAGGGTCATGGGACGGTTGGAATAAGCTGGTGCAGTATAGAATTCACTTATGAGCCCGTGAATGTCGCTGTTCCCGGTTACAGCAAGGTTGTATTTCTGGCAGAAAGTCAGCACCAGCGGATAATATTCGCTTTCATTGAAGAATTCTATGCCGTTTATCCAGCCGTTATTAAGCAGGCGAAGGTGGATATTGTACAGTTTCGGGATCCCATCTGGCTCCTGTGCTTTCCAGCCCGGGTGGTTCCACTGAATGAAAGCGCCTTGTTTTACCGCCTCAGCAATGGCATCATATGCCGAATCCCGCACCAGGGGGGAAGCGTCCTCGATAAACAGGGCATTGAAATGACCCGGAGGCATGTCCCTCGTTATTTCAGCGCCGTGTATCAGGATCAGATTCTTTTCAGCCGCATAGTCCCTGCAAATGTTGTAGGCAGCATTGTAATCGGTCTTTATGTAATCTTTCTTGGGGGTGTACTCGATGTGATCGGTGATTGCGATTGCATCAAGCCCGTCGCGAATCGCTTCATCAACCCTGACATCAGGCCAGACATCACCATCGGAGAATACGGTATGGATATGCAGATCGCACTTCAGGGTCACATAGCCCGGCAAGTCGGGGAGACGGACAATTTTTTTCTGTCCGGCACCGGTTGCCAGAAAACCGAAAACGAGTAAAGTGGTAAGGATGAGTTTTTTCATTTTCTTGTTTTTGGTATTTTAGCCTGCCATGCCGATGCATGGGAGCCAGTAATCAGATCTCTTCATAAAAATAGGCAACCTTTTCGTCAGCATCATCCCAGGTATAGATCTTTCTGCCTTTATGGAGGGCGTAATAATTCAGAAGGGCAAAATCCCCTGCACACATGGTCGTATGAGCGAACAGGAAAAGAGCAAGGCTCCACTTCCAGAGACCGGGGAGCACAAGTATAAGCCATACCAGCCCGATGCTTGTCACCAGGAACGGGACCAGCGCAACGAACCTGAACTGGCATGAATTTGTTACATGCCTGTGAGCGGTTACGTAAAACAAGTATTGCCTGAGGTCCATGCCAATCCGGATCCGGCGTGCTCCTGTAAAAAAATATGGTATTACGTGTAGCAGCTCATGGAACGGGGCGTAAATGAGCGGCATTATTACAAATCCGAGAATTGAATGATAAAAAATATTTCTGAGGGGGAAATACCCGCTGATGTTAAACCTTACTATTGAGGCCATCCCCAGGAAGACGATGCAGCATGACCAGAAGAAGATCATCAGGACGGATTTTCGCCTGATATAGTCAAGAATGAACGGGATCATTTCATCGTAGGGAAGCTTCAGTGATTGCCTGTATTTTGACGGATCTTCAAGATCTTCAACAGTCAATGCCATAAAATGAAGGTTTTTTCAAATTTAAATTTTTGGGGAAACAAAACAAATGAATTATGACAAAAACAGGAGCCAGGCATGAAAAGAATTGAAGTCGCAATTTAAGAACCGGACCGGCCGTTTACCAAATGGCCTGTTATTTGATACATTTGTAAAAATTTGCAGGAAGGTGAGGTTGCTGCTTTCAACTCTTCTGACATTAGGGTTATTCGGGCAAGCTACGGCGCAAAAGGATACGTCGGTGGTCAAGGCTGATACGCTCCTGGAAAAGCATTTTTACCTCCATGAGGTGGAAAGGAACGGGATAACACTGCCGGAGATAAATATCAAGGAAGTCCTTATTGTGGGAAGCCCCCGAAGCGAAAAGAAACTCCCGTACTGGAAATACGACAGGCTGATCTACAACCTCAAGAAGGTATACCCGTACGCCGTTATCGTCAAATCGAGGCTTGCGGAGATAAATGCTGGTCTGGAGAAGATCAAGGATGATCATGCACGGAAAAAATACCTGAGGCAGACTGAAAGAGAGCTTTTCGGTGAATATGAGGACGATGTAAAGGATATGACCATTACGCAGGGCAGGCTGCTGCTGAAGCTCATTGACCGCGAGACGGCCAATACATCATATGATCTTATCAGGCAGTACAGGGGAAGCTTTTCTGCCGCCTTCTGGCAAAGCATTGCACGGATTTTCGGGACCAACCTGAAGGAGGGCTATGATCCCGAAGGCGAAGACCTGCTGATTGAATCGCTGATGCATGAAATCGAGAACGGAAACCTGTAACAATCCCCCGGATAAGGATGAAGAGAATCTTTATAGCTGTCAATGTGGAACCCGGAACCGGTTTGATGAGGGCGGCGGCCACCATTAAATCGCTGCTGGCGTCTGAAAGCATAAAATGGACAGATCCCGGCAACACACACCTGACCCTGGCATTCCTGGGAGATACCGACGAAAAGAGGATAAAGATCCTGATCAGGATGCTGAGTGAACGATGTTCCGGTTTTGGGGAGTTCAGCTTTACGCTGGAGGGTGTGGGTGTTTTTAAGAACTTCAGGGAACCCAGGGTCATCTGGGCAGGGGTTAAACAGGCGGAGAGGCTGACAGAGCTCAGTGAGGCAGTTAATTTGGGTCTGGCTGAGACCGGCTTTGTGGTCGAGGAGCGTTCTTTCAGGCCTCATCTCACTCTTGGAAGGATAAGGACCATAAGGAACACTGAAAACTTAAAGGAGGCGGTTGAACGATATTATGGAACTGAATTCCAGAAAGTCACCGTCGGAGAGGTGATACTCTTCGAGAGTATCCTGATGCAGACAGGACCCGTTTACAAGGCACTGGCAAAATTCAGCCTGCTGTAGACATGTTCCGCTAATTTTCTTTTCTTTGCCACAAATATAATCCCGACCAGATGACCGACTCATTTGAAGCCAAAGGAAAACGCAAGAAGCTTGTTGAAGAGCTGCGGCAAAAAGGTATTACCGATGAGGAGGTGCTCAGTGCAATAAACAAGGTTCCCAGGCACGATTTCATGGATCCGGCGTTCCTGCATCACGCATATGCCGACAAGGCATTTCCGATATCTGCGGGGCAGACAATTTCTCAGCCCTATACGGTGGCTGTCCAGACCTCCCTGTTAAATGTGAAGAGACGGGATAAGATCCTCGAGGTCGGGACGGGTTCAGGATACCA